>NZ_JANNOD010000041.1:0-83181 GCF_031398885.1 Hymenobacter sp. | reverse complement strand
CCCCGGGCGTTTTCTGCGCGCCCCCCCCGGGGGGGGGGTGGGGGTGGCGCCCCCCGGGCGGGGGGGGCCCCCCCCCCGGCCGTTTGGGCCTGGTCGGGTAATATTGCGACTGCGCCACCGGATGCGCCACTGGGCAATTCGTCGCCCCGGCCGCTTTTACGTATGTTGTGTTGGCGCCTCCGGGGACTGTCCCGCCCTGGTTTTTCCGCCGGCTCCCGCCCATGAAGCACGTCGTCACCCTCACCCTGAACCCGGCCATTGACAAAAGCACCAGCGTGCCCCAGCTCGTGCCCGAGCAGAAGCTGGCGTGCGCGCCGCCCACAGTGGAGCCCGGCGGCGGGGGCATCAACGTGGCGCGGGGCCTGCAGCGGCTGGGGCTGGCGGCGCGGGCGGTGTTCGTGGCCGGCGGCCCGCCCGGTGAGGTGCTTCAGCAGTTGATGGCGCGCGAGGGCCTGGCCCAGCACCCCGTGCCCACGGCCGCCTGGACCCGCGAAAACCTCACCGTGGTCGACGCCTCCAACAACCAGCAGTTCCGCTTCGGCATGCCCGGCACCACCGTCACGGCCGCCGAGCAGGCCCGGGTGCTGGCCACCCTGGTGGCCCTCGCCCCGGCTCCCGACGTGCTGGTGGTGAGCGGCAGCCTGCCCCAGGGCGTGGCGCCCGCGTTCATGGGCGAGCTGGCCCGCTGGGCCCGGCAGGCCGGGGCCAAGTTAATCGTGGACACTTCCGAAGAAGCCCTGCGCAGCGCCGTGGCCGAGGGCGTGTACCTGCTCAAGCCCAACCTGGGCGAGCTGGCCAAGCTGGCCGGCGTGCCCGCGCTCGACAGCGAGTCGGCCGCCGGGGCCGCAAAAGCCATCATCGCGCAGGGCAAATGCGAAATCGTGGTGGTGTCGCTGGGTCCCAACGGCGCCTGCCTCGTCACCCGCGACGTGGAGGAGCACATCGCCGCCCCGGCGGTCAAAAAGCGTAGCACCGTGGGCGCCGGCGACAGCATGGTGGCGGGCCTGGTGTTCGCGCTCTGCCAGGGCCGGCCGGTGCGCGAGGCCGTGCGCCTGGGCGTGGCCTGCGGCACGGCCGCCACCATGAACCCCGGCACCGAGCTTTTTCACTTGGCTGATGCCGAGCGGCTGTTTCAGTGGCTCTTGCAAGCTATGCCCCGTCCCGTGTTGGCTGGCTAAGAACCCGGCCGAAAAACAAGTGGAACGTCCGGCTCGGCTGGCGTCCGCGCAGCCGAGCCGGACGAGCTTTTGGCGGCGAAAGTATTTTGCGGATAGGTGCTTGGCCCCCCTGAACCGGGGCGGTGTTGCCGTGACGGGAGACCTGCCCCGGGCTGGTCCCATCCGGCTCCGCGGCCGTGTTCGGGCCCGGGCCGGCTAGAGCTGGCCGTGTTGGGGCGGGACCGTGAGCAGCCTTTTGCCTTACCTTTGCCCCGATGCGCCTCCTGACCTTGCTGCTTTCTGGATATTTTCTGCTGCTGGGCTGCCTGCCGCCGAACACGGACGCGCACGAAATCGGGGAGTCGCTGGCCTTGCGCCACCACCACGAGCAGGCGCACCACGACAGCTCCCTGCTGGATTTTCTGCTCGACCACTACGCCGGCCAGCACCACCGCCACGACGGCGACACCGACCGGGAGCACCAGTCGCTGCCCTTCCACCACGTCCACGACTGCCCGTTTGCGCTCGTTGCCTGGGCGGTGGCTCCGGTTGTGGTGCCCCAGGCCCCGCCCGCGTTCCGGCCGGGCGAAGCGCCGGCCGCCGCCTACGACGCGGGGGCCTCGGCCGGCATTCCGAGCACCTGCTGGCAGCCGCCACGGGTCTAACCCTTCTCTATTTTCCGGCTTTAGCTGACCGGCTCCGCGAGGCGTGGAGCGCGGTTTGCTGCGTTTTGGGTCCGGGTCGCGGCAGCGGCAGGGGGCCGCCGGCAAAGCTTTTTTCTTGGTTAGGTTTCACGCGCTGCGGCTCCATGTTCGACCGGCTCATTCATTTTTCCATCAACAACAAGCTCATCATTGGGCTGCTGACGCTGGCCCTGGTGGCCTGGGGCAGCTACTCGCTCAAGCACCTGCCCATTGATGCCGTGCCCGACATCACCACCAACCAGGTGATAGTGTACACGGTGGCGCCCTCGCTGGCCGCCAGCGACATCGAGCGGCTCGTGTCCTTTCCCGTGGAGCAGAGCGTGGCCACCATTCCCGACCTGGAGGAGGTGCGCTCGTTTTCGCGCTTCGGGCTGTCGGTGGTCACCATCGTGTTCAAAGACGACGTGGACATCTACTGGGCCCGCCAGCAAATCAGCGAGCGGCTGCAGGAGGCCCAGGAGCAAATTCCGCCGGGCACCGGGCGGCCCACGCTGGGCCCGGTGAGCACGGGGCTGGGCGAGATTTACCAGTACGTGCTGCGCCCCGCGCCCGGCTACGAGCAGGTGCACGGCCCCCGCGAGCTGCGCACCATGCAGGACTGGCTGGTGCGCCGCCAGCTGCTGGGCACGCCCGGCGTGGCCGACGTGAGCAGCTTCGGCGGCCTGCTCAAGCAGTACGAAGTGGCCCTCGACCCGGCCCGGCTCCGCTCGCTGGGCGTGACCGTGGACCAGGTGTACCAGGCCGTGGCCCGCAACAACCAGAACACCGGCGGGGCCTACCTCGACGTCAACCCGCAGTCGTACTTCATCCGCACCGAGGGCCTGGCCGCCACGCCCGCCGACCTGGGCAACATCGTGGTGCGCCAAACGGCCAATGGCCTGCCCGTGCTGGTGCGCGACGTGGCCCAGGTGCGCCTGGGCGCCGCCCTCCGCTACGGGGCCATGACGCGCAACGGCGCCGGCGAAGTGGCCGGCGGCGTGGTGCTCATGCTCAAAGGGGCCAACGCCAACGAGGTGATTCAGGCCGTGAAAACGCGCATGGAAACCGTGCGCAAGTCCCTGCCCCGGGGCGTGCTGGTGGACGTGTACCTCGACCGCTCCGAGCTGGTGGGCCGCGCCATCGGCACCGTGACCAAAAACCTGGCCGAGGGCGCGCTGATTGTGATTTTGGTGCTGGTGCTGTTTCTGGGCAACTGGCGGGCGGGGCTGGTGGTGGCCTCGGTCATTCCGCTGGCCATGCTCTTTGCCATCAGCCTGATGCGCGTGTTTGGCGTGTCGGGCAACCTGCTCAGCTTGGGCGCCATCGACTTCGGGCTGGTCGTGGACGGGGCCGTGATTATTGTGGAGGCCATCGTGCACCGCCTGCACGGCGGGCCGCGGGCGGCCCCGGCCCGGCTCAGCCCGGAGCAGATGAACGAGGAAACCTACCAGGCGGCGTCCAAAATCCGCTCCTCGGCCGCGTTTGGCGAAATCATCATCCTGATTGTGTACCTGCCGCTGCTGGCGCTGGTCGGCACCGAGGGCAAGATGTTCCGGCCGATGGCCCAGACGGTGGCCTTCGCCATTCTGGGCGCCTTTATCCTGAGCTTGACCTACGTGCCGATGATGTCGGCCCTGGTGCTGAGCCGCAACACGCAGCACCAGGAGAATTTTTCGGACCGAATGATGTCCTTCTTCACCCGCTGCTACGAGCCGCTGCTGCTCCGGGCCCTGCGGGCGAAAGCGCTGGTGCTGGGGGCGGCCGGGGGGCTGTTTGTCGGGGCGGGGCTGCTGTTTCGCACCCTGGGCGGCGAGTTCATTCCAACCCTTGCGGAAGGCGACTTTGCCGTGGAGATGCGCACGCTGGCGGGCAGCTCCTTGGGCTACACCGCCGATAAAACCCAGCAGGCCCAGCGCATCCTGCTGAAGCAATTCCCGGAGGTGAAGGAAGTGGTGGGCAAAGTCGGCTCGGCCGAAATCCCGACCGACCCCATGCCGGTGGAAGCCGCCGATTTGATAGTGGTGCTGGAAAAAGACCTGAGCAAGTGGACCTCCGCCAAGACCCAGGAGGAGCTGGCCGAGCAGATGACCGCCGCCGTGAGCGTCATTCCGGGCGTGACGTTCAGCTTTCAGCAGCCCATTCAGATGCGCTTCAACGAGCTGAGCAGCGGCGTGAAGCAGGACGTAGTGCTGAAAATCTACGGCGAGGACCTGGCCCAGCTCAGCCGCTACGCCCGGCAGGCGGCGGCCCTGGCCCGGCGGGTGCCCGGCGCAGTGGACGTGTACGCCGAGGAAGCCACCGGCCTGCCCCAGATTGTGGTGACGCTGGACCGCAACCGCCTGGCCCAGTTCGGCCTCAACGTGGCGGATGTGAACCGCACCGTGCAAACGGCCTTTGCCGGCCAGACCGCCGGGCAGGTGTTCGAGCAGGAGCGCCGCTACGATGTGGTGCTGCGCCTGCGGCCCGACCTGCGCCAGGACGTCAACTCGATCAAGCAGCTCTTCGTGGCCGCGCCCAACGGCGCGCAGGTGCCGCTGGAGCAGGTGGCCACCGTGGCGCTGGTCGACGGCCCCAACCAGATTCAGCGCGACGACGCCAAGCGCCGCATCACCATGGCGTTTAACGTGCGGGGCCGTGACGTGGAGAGCGTGGTGACGGACCTGCGGACTCGGGTGGACCGGCAGCTCAAGTTCGCGCCCGGCTACTACGCCACCTACGGCGGGCAGTTCGAAAACCTGCGCCAGGCCACCGACCGCCTGCTGGTGGCCGTGCCCGTGGCGCTGCTGCTGATTTTCGTGCTCCTGTTTTTTACCTTCCGCTCGCTCAAGCAGTCGGCGCTGATTTTCACGGCCATTCCGCTCTCGGCCATCGGCGGGGTGCTGGCGCTGTGGGGGCGCGGCATGCCGTTCAGCATCTCGGCCGGGGTGGGCTTCATTGCCCTGTTCGGGGTGGCCGTGCTCAACGGCATCGTGCTCATCGGCTACTTCAACCAGCTCAAAGCCGAAGGCGTGACGGACCTGACGGAGCGCATCCGCCGCGGGGCCGAAGTCCGCCTGCGGCCGGTGCTGATGACGGCCACGGTGGCGTCGCTGGGCTTCCTGCCGATGGCGCTCAGCACCTCGGCCGGCTCGGAGGTGCAGCGGCCGCTGGCCACGGTGGTCATCGGCGGGCTGCTCACGGCCACGCTGCTCACGCTGCTGGTGCTGCCGGTGCTGTACGCGCTGGTGGAGGGAGGAAGAGAATTAAAAATGAAAAATGAAAAATTAAAAATGAATGGCAACGGCAGGGCTCGAACGGCATCGGCTACATTACTTTTTTTCATTTTTCATTTTTCATTTTTAATTCCAACGCAAGCCCAGCAAGCCCCCCTGACCGCCGCCCAGGCCGTGGCCCAGGCCCTGCAAACCAACGGCACCGTGACGGCCGCCCGGGGCGCGCTCGAAGCCCAGCAGGCCGTGCGCCGCGGGGCCGTGGACGTACTCGGGCGCACAACTATTCAGGGCACCTACGGCCAGTTCAACTCCTACCGCAACGACAACCTGCTGAGCATCACGCAGCCGCTGAGCTTGCCCGGCGTGTACCGCAGCCAGGCCCGCCTGGCCGATGCCCAGGTGACCAGCCGCGAGCTGGAGCTGGCCCGGGTGCAGGCCGAGCTGCGCCAGCAGGTGCGCCTGAGCTACGAGCAGGCCGTGCACGCCCGCCACCGCCTGCGCGTGCTGCGCGGGCAGGACAGCCTCTACGCCGAGTTTCTGCGGGCGGCCACCCTGCGCTTTAAGACCGGCGAGGTGGCCCGCCTGGAGCCGGCCACCGCCCAGGTGCAGCAAGGCGAAACCCGGGCCCTGCTGCGCCAGGCCCGCGCTGACTACGCCGTGGCTCAGCGCCAATTGCAGGCGTTGTTGCAGCAACCGACGGCCGTGTTCCCGGCCGACAGTGTGCTGCGTCTGCTGACGCCCGCCGCCACTCCGGCCCGCCCCGATACCGCCCTGCTGGCCCAGAACGCCCAGGCCCGCGTGCTGCGGCAGCAGGTGCGGGAGCGGCAGGCGGCCACCCGCGCCGAGCAGGCCCAGGGCCTGCCCGGCTTCACCCTCGGCTACTTCAACCAGAGCCTGATTGGCCCGCAAACCGTGGGCGGCGTGGGCGGCCCGGAGCGCTACTACGGCGGCGGCGACCGGTTCCAGGGCGTGACGGCCGGCGTGGCCCTGCCGCTGCGGCGCGGGCCGCAAAAGGCCCGCGTGCAGGCCGCCCGTCTGCAAGAGCAGGTCGCCCAAACTCAGGCCCAGCGCTACCAGGCGGAGCTGGCGGCGCGATTGGACGAGCTGCAAGTCCGCCGCCGGGAGCTGGTGGAGCGGGTGCAGTTCTATGAGTCGACCGGCCTGCCCCAGGCGGCCGTCATCGTGCGGCTGAGCACCCGCGCCTTCAAGGCCGGGGAGATGGGCCACTCCGAGTACCTGCTCAACCTGGACCGGGCCCTGAAGCTGCGCACCGCCCACCTGGATGCCCTGTTGGCCCACAATCAAATCATCATCGCGCTCGACTATTTGCTGGGCGGGGCCGCGCAGTAGGGGCGGCCCCGCCGTCGTGGTTTTTTACTCTTCATCTGAAACACGCATGAAACGTTCGACGGCCTTAATCCTGCTGCTGACCTCGACGCTGGCCGGCTGCGGCCCTGGCCCAGCCGACACCACCGGACCAGCCGCCGCCCAAGCAGCGGGGGCCAGCGAAGCCGCGCGCGAAGCCGACCCGGCGCTGGTGACGCTCTCGGCGGCCGAGCAGCAGGCCGGCGGGGTCCGAACCGGCCGCGTCAGCGCCCGGCCCATGGGCACGGGCCTGGCCGTGACCGGTACCCTGGACGTGCCCCCGGAAAGCACGGTGGCCATCACCGCCCCGCTGGGCGGCTTCGTGGAAAACACCGAGCTGCTCCAGGGCACCCGGGTTGGCAAGGGTCAGGTGCTGGCCGTCATTCGCAACCCCGAGTTCGTGCAGCTCCAGCAGGACTACCTCGAAACGGGCAGCCGCCTCGAATACGCCCGCGCCGAGCTGGCCCGCCAACGCGAGTTGTACGAGCAGGAAGTGGCCCCCCAGAAAAACTACCAGCGCGCCCGGGCCGACTACCACGCCCTGCGCGTGCAAACCCAGGCCCAGGCCGCCCGCCTGCGGCTGGCCGGCCTGCCCGTGGGCGGGCGCATCGTGAGCACGGCCACCCTGCGCGCCCCGCGCGCCGGCTTCGTGAAAACGGTGAACGTAACCGTGGGCCAGGCCGTGACGGCCACCGAAACCCTGTTTGAAATCGTGGACCCCGAGCACCTGCACGTCGAGCTGACCGTGTTTGAAAAAGACGTGGCCAAGCTGCAAAAAGGGCAGCTCATCCGCTTCACCCTGCCCAGCGACTCGGCCCGCGGCGGCCAGGAGCGCACGGGCCGCGTGTACCTCATCGCCCGGGCCATCGGCGCCGACCGCACCGTGCGCGTGCACGGCCACTTGGACCGGGAAAACGACCCGGCCCTGCTGCCCGGCCTTTACGTGCGGGCCACCATCGAGACCGGTCGAACCGACGTGGCGGCCCTGCCCAACGCGGCCCTGGTGCGCTTCCAGGGCCAGGCTTACGGCTTTGTGGCCGAGGCGGCGGGCCGCTACCGCATGGTGGCCCTGCCCACCGGCCGCAGCGAGGACGGCCACACCGAAGTCACCCTGCCCGCCGACCTGCCGGCCACCACCACCTTCGTGACCGAGGGCGCCTACTCGCTGCTGGCCAAGCTCAAAAACACGGCGGAAGTAGAGTAGGAGCTAGAAGAAAGTAGAAAAGAACGTCATGCGGAGTTTGCCGAAGCATCTCGCGGGTGGCGGTAACACACTTGATTAGGTGTATAACCCCCGTTGCGGCCTACCGAACGATAGCCCCAGCGGGGCGACATGTTGGTAGTCCTGGCCGGAAAAACGGGGTTCTGAGCCCCAGCGGGGCGACATTTATTGGCGCAAGTGTCGCCCCACGGGGGCTTAACAAACCCGCATACATTGGTTTTACTATCGGTATGCCGCCCCGCTGGGGCTACCGTTCGGTAGTCCGCAATTTGAGATATATACAGGCCTTTCTATTGGCGTAGCGAAGCCCCGCCGCGCGTCACGTCCCACGGTCTTGGTAACTGTGCTAATTGTGCGAGCGGGATGCTTCGGCAAGCTCCGCATGACGTTTTCTCGGTGAACCCCTCCTCATGCCACTGCTCCCGTGCACCTATGGTAACTATACTCAAACCCCTGGCTGTGTTTTTCTTAGCCGGCCTCTGTGAAATCGGGGGCGGCTACCTGATGTGGCAGTGGCTCAAGGCTGGTCGCCCGGCCTGGACGGGCCTGGTGGGCCTGGTGCTGCTGATGCTCTACGGTTGGGTGGCTACCTGGCAGCCCACGTCGTTCGGCAAAACCTACGCCGTGTACGGGGCCGTGTTCATTGTCATGTCCATCGCCTGGGCCGCGTACTTCGACGGCTTCCGGCCCGACCAATTCGATGTGATTGGCGGGCTGGTTTGCTTCGCGGGCATTGCCATCATTCTGTTCTGGCCCCGGGCCTGAACGCGGGAATTGTAAGGCAAATAGTCAGAACCAAGCAGTGAGTAGCAGGATGGCACAACCCTGGTTGCTAAGTTGAAAGCCGCAATTGGGACTGGCAAAAGCTTCGCCACCCACAGCGGCGCTTACGGGCGCGCTGCTTCGCAGAAATGCCGCTCCATCGCGCCCCCAAAGTCCTGCTCCGCCCGTTGCGTGCGCCGGGACCCCTGGCAGAAGCGCACGAAGCCGTGGTCGGCCGTGCCCATTATCCTGCTGCCTTGGAACCAGCGCAACCCGCTGGTCCGGGCCGGAGCCGAAAAACCCGGTTTCCCATCCATTGGACGCCCTCCCCGGCCCCTGGCCACTCGGCCGCGGCGCTTACTTGCGGTCGAAATAGTGCCCGTGTTCCAGGTCAGCCAGCAGCGTGTTGTGGGTCGGCTGCCAGCCCAGCCGCTGTTGCGTGAGCTGGCTGGAGGCCGGGGCATCGAGCTGGGTGAAGCCGGCGAATGCGCCAAAATGTGCCGCGGCCTCTTCGGGTGATTTGGACACCACCGGCAGGTCCAGACCCTTGCCGATGGCTGCGGCGATGGTGCGGAACGGAATGGCTGCTTCGGCCACCGCGTGGTAGCGCGCGTCGGCGGCCCCGTGCTCGAGCGCCAACCGGAAGAGCCGGGCCGCGTCGAGCCGGTGCACCGCGTTCCAGCGGTTTTGCCCTTCGCCGACGTAGGCCGACACGCCCGTGGCGCGGGCAATGTCGATGAGCGCCGGCACGAAGCCGTGGTCGCCGTCGCCGTGCACGGACGGCGAGAGCCGCAGCAGCGCCACGCGCACGCCCCGGTCTGCCACCGCGCCGGCGGCTTCTTCCGTCGCAACGCGGGGAAAATCGTGGACAGTCAACGCGGAGGCCTCGTTTTCGGTCGCCACGCGGCCGGGCGTGATGAGCGCGGTGCCGGAGGTAACGACGAACGGCCGGTCCGAGCCCACGAGCGCGGAGCCGAGGGCCTCCACGGCCCGCCGGTCGATTTCGCAGACGGCCGGGAAGTTCGCAAAATCGTGGATGAAGCCCAGATGCGCGACCCCATCGGCGGCGGCGGCCCCCCGGCGCAAGCTGTCCAAATCTTCCACTTCGCCCCGGTGGGCCTGGGCTCCCGCGGCCACCAGCTCTTGGGCCGCTTTCTCCGAGCGGGCGAGGCCGAGCACCTGGTGGCCCGCGCCGAGTAATTCCTGAACGACGGCCGAGCCCACGAAGCCCGTGGCGCCAGTGACGAAAATACGCATGGTTTGTTCCTTTTAGTGAGGAGTGGTTACCGCACAAAGGTCCGGTGGCCCGCCGCCCGCGCGTTTGCTTAAAGCAAAGTTTTTACTGTCCAATTCAAACAGCGGCCGGGCCGCGGAAAGCGCTGGGAACCAGGTTCGTCTGCCGCTTGAAGAAATGGCAAAAATGGGCCACGTCGGCAAAGCCCAGGCCGTCGGCGATTTCCGAGACGGTCCAATTCGTTTGCTTGAGCAGTAGCTTGGCTTCCTGCGCCACTCGGCCGCCAATGAGCGCGGTGGTCGTCTGGCCGGTCGTGTCCTTGAGCACCCGGTTGAGGTGGTTGACATGCACGGCCAGCCGGTTGGCGTAGTCGGTGGCCGTGCGCAGGCGCAGCTGCTGCTGCGGGGTAGCGAGCGGAAACTGCCGCTCCAGCAAGTCCATAAACAGCGCCACCAGCCGGGCCGCCGCACTGGGAGCCGGGGCCCGGGCCGGGGTGGGCTGGAGCTTTTGCCCCAGGTAAATCAGTTCCAGCAGGTAGGCCCGCAGCAGGTCGTACTTGTAGGCAAAATCAGACGCAATTTCCCGCGTCATCTTCTCAAAAATAACTTCCACCGCCGCGTAGTCGGCGGGTGCAATCTCCCACACCGGGCACCCGCCCGGCTGAAAAATCGGCAACTGATTCAGCATCATTCCTCCGTTAGTGGGCAGTAGAAATTCGTCGGTGAAGATGCAGAAGTAGCCGACCTGCGCCGGGTCGTGCGGCAGCCAGCGGTAGGGCACCCGGGACGTGGCAAACCACAGGGCCTGCTGCTCGACGTCGATGGCCTGGTCGGCGTATTCCACCCGGCTGCGCCCGCGCACCAGGCTGATTTTGTAGAAGGCCCGCCGGTCGAAGGCCATCGGCGGCCGGTGCTGATAGCCGCGCATCAGGTCTTCGACGAGAAAGACGTTGAAGTGCCCGACTTCCGGCAGCGGGTTCGGCGGCGGCGAGCCCGCCGCCGGACTGACGACGGCCACGAGTTCGGTGTAGGACGCTTCGAGGGGACGGGACTGCATGGCGAACAGTTGAAAAAATCAAAGGTAAGGACTGTTCTTCTCGTCTCCGTTCCCCGGTCCGCGGGTGTGGTTGACCGGCACGATGCCCAGCTCGCGCCGGAGGTAAAAGCTTGCGGGGCGCGTCGGAGGTTTTCCTTAGCTGCTGAACAACCCCCGAGACGCAGCGTGTTGCGTTTCTGCCGCGCTGAGGCTTGTCGCAGCTAACCCAATCAGCCTCTTGTGACTTCTTAACTTATGACTGGCTACCCAGGACCGGCACAGGTTCTACACCAGCAGCGCTTTGCGCCTGGTCTTTATCGTTTTCTTCGCCCTACTATGCTCCGTCCCGCATCCACCAACCTCGATGAGGAGCTGAACACCGCCAAGCAGGTGCAGCCCGAAAACGTGGGCGCCCTCAGCCGCGGGCAGCTTACGCCCTCGGCCGCCGCTTCGCCAGAGGGCCACGATGTGGCCGGGCACGACCACGGTGACCACGCCGGCCACGGCCACGGCCCGGCCGACGACAACCCCTACCTCTGGCCCGGCGTCAGCTTCGCGCTGCTGCTGGGCGGCCTGGCCCTGGACCAGTATTTCGCCGGCTTCTTCACGGGCTACGCGCGCCTGGCTTGGTACGGGCTGGCGTTTGGGCTGGTGGGCTGGAGGGTGCTGCAAGCGGCCGTGCTCAGCATCCCGTCGGGCAACGTGTTCAACGAGTTTCTACTGATGAGCATCGCCACGCTCGGCGCTTTCGCCATTGGCGAGTACCCCGAGGGCGTGGCCGTGATGCTGTTCTACACCGTGGGCGAGCTGTTTCAGGACGCGGCCGTGAACCGGGCCAAGCGCAGCATCCGGGCCCTGCTCGAAATTCAGGCCACCGAAGTCACCGTCATTCGCCACGGCCAGCCCCTGGTGCTCGACCCCAAGGAAGTGGTAGTCGGCGACACCATCGAGGTGAAGCCGGGCGAGAAAGTGGCCCTCGACGGCACCCTCACCACCGGCCCGGCCTCGTTCAACACCGCCGCCCTCACCGGCGAATCCGTCCCCCAAACCAAGCAAGCCGGCGCCGTGGTGCTGGCCGGCATGGTCAACCTGGAAAGCCTGATTCAGGTGGCCGTGACGGCGGGCTACCGGGACACCAAGCTGGCCCGCATTCTGGCCCTGGTGCAGGACGCGGTGGGCCGCAAGGCCAAGACCCAGCAGTTCATCACCCGGTTTGCCCGGGTGTATACGCCCATTGTGGTGGCGCTGGCCGTGCTGCTGGTGCTGGGGCCTTACTTCGTGGTCGACGACTACGTGTTCCGCACCTGGCTCTACCGGGCGCTGGTGTTCCTCGTCATTTCCTGCCCCTGCGCGTTGGTCATCAGCATTCCGCTGGGCTATTTCGGCGGCATCGGCGCGGCTTCGCGGGCCGGCATCTTGTTCAAAGGCTCCAATTTCCTCGACGTGCTGCGCGAAATCGACACCGTGGTGCTGGACAAAACCGGCACCCTCACTCAGGGCGTGTTCGCCGTGCAGCGGGTGCAGCCCGCGCCCGGCCTGGAAGTTGCGCAATTGCTCCGGCTCGTGGGCGCGCTCGAAGCCAAATCGACCCACCCCATTGCCAAGGCCGTGGTGCGGCACGTGGGCGCGGCGGCCACGGGCGTTGCGGTAGAAAACGTCGAGGAAATTGCCGGTCACGGCCTGCGCGGCCGGGTCGACGGCCAGGACGTGCTGGCCGGCAACCCCAAGCTGCTCGCCAAGTTCGGCGTGGCCTACCCGGCGGAAGTCGACCAGCTACTTGACAGCACCGTGGTGGCGGCCGTGGACGGCCAGTACGCCGGCTACCTGACCGTGGCCGACGCCCCCAGGGAAGACGCCGCCCGCACCGTGCGGGAGCTGCGGGCCGACGGCATCAGCAAAATCGTGATGCTTTCCGGTGATAAGGACAGCATCACCCAGCGTGTGGCTCGGGAGCTGGGCATCGCCGAAGCCCACGGCGGCCTGCTGCCCGAAGACAAGGCCCGCTACGTGCAGCAGTACAAGGCCGCGGGCCGCCGCGTGGCCTTCGTGGGCGACGGCGTGAACGACGCGCCCGTGGTGGCCCTGGCCGACGTGGGCATCGCCATGGGTGGCCTCGGCGCCGATGCCACCATCGAAACGGCCGACGTGGTCATCCAAACCGACCACCCCAGCAAGGTGGCCACCGCCCGCCGCATTGCCCGCGCCACCCACGCCGTGGTGTGGCAAAACATCTGGCTGGCCTTCGTCGTCAAGGGCGTCGTGCTGGTCCTGGGCGCCGGCGGCCTGGCCACCATGTGGGAGGCGGTGTTTGCCGACGTGGGCGTGGCCCTGCTGGCCATCCTCAACGCGGTGCGCATCCAGCGCATGAGGTTTTAGACTGGGACGGGAACTGCCACTGCGCTTTTGCCCTCGGCCCGTGTCCAATTACAGCCCCAGCTGCTACCGTACCTAAAATGCGCGTGAAGACGGGAAGCCCAGGAAGCTGAGCTACGGCCGGCGGTTGCCCATGTTGCTGCTGTTGCCGGCGCCTTGGGCCGGCGTTGTGGACTCCCACCCCACTTGGCGTTGTTTCTCGACCGTGGCCGCCAGCCACTGGTTGAATTCCTTTTCGATGCGGGGCAGGGGCTTGCCCACGGCGGCGGCCAGCAGCTGTTCGCTGCTGCCGAGGGTTTGCTCCAGGTCCGGTTCCTGCTGGCGAAACTTTTGGTACACCGCCGGCAAGCAGCCTTTCTCCTGCAGAAAGAGGGCGAAATACCGGGCTAGGGCGTGGTTGTAGGCCTGTTCTTGCAGCGTCAGGGCCCCTTTGGGGCCGTGTTCTTCGGTGGGCGATAAATTTTCGGCGTACCCGTCGAACTGGTCCCAGGGCATGGCCATCAGCTCGGCAATGGTCCGCTTCAGGGCAAGGTCCGGCTCGCCCTTCAACGAGCCGCTGAGGGCTTTCCACGGGCGGTTGAGCACCGGGTGCGCGCCAAACTCGTAGAGCACCCGCCCGCGCCAGTTGGGCAGGCCCCGGATGCCGGCGGGGCCAGTGGCCGAAACTTCGTACAAGGCGGCCATGCCCTCGTCCAGCCACGGCGGAATGTCCCCGAAGTTGACCCGCGCCAGCAGGTGAAACAGCTCGTGCTGCAGCGTGCCCTGCCCGGCGTAGGGCACGGCCGCCGCCAGGCTCAAATCGTTCTGAAAGCTGTAGCCGATGGCCCCGTCCGTTATCCGAATGCCGTGCTGAATTTCGGCAATGCGCCGCAGCTGGTCGGCACTCGCGGCCACGTACACCGTCAGGAACTGGGGCGGTGTTTCCATGCGGTAGGCCCGGCGGTAGAAGCGCAGGTAGCTTTCCAGCTCGGCGCCGATGCGCTCCAGGGCCGCCTGCGGATGGTCGCTGCCGCCGGTCAGCAAAAAGTGCTCCGTGCGCGCGGTGTTGCAGCTGCCGCGGTACACGTCTTGGCAGTAGTTAACCGGCTTGTTGCCGACGGTGCGGCTGGTGGCCAGCGCCCGTTGGAACGGCCCCAGGGCCGAATCTTGCCGGCTGGCCAGAATTTTGCGCTGTTCGAATTCCTCCTCGGCAATCTCGGCCACTATCTGCGCCGGCTCACTCACCACGGTTGCGTTGTTGAAGTTGAACTGGTAAAAGGTTTTGCCGCCCGCGTACCCACCCGTGCTGCGAATCGAGGAAAAGATGATGTTGTAGGTAACCGGGTCGGGCCCGGCCGCCGCGCTCAGGGCGGCGGTGCATTTGCTGTGCTCGACCTCAATGGTGCGCCGCATTGGTTTTGACATCGAGTAATGTTGCAGCATCCACGCGAAGCGCCGCGTCACCAGGCTTTGCTCGCGTTGCAGTTGGCACCAGCTGGTTGCAATCATGTAGTCAACTTCCAGGTTGCGGCCGTAGGGCTGCTTGCGGTATTCCTTGAGCAGCAGGGCCACTTGCTGGTACTGGCGCTGCGTCCACAGGCTGCGCAACTCTTTGAGCGTGACCTGGCCGTGCGCCAGTTGAGGCAGGGCCAGCAGCGCCAGGAAGAGCCCGGCCAGCCGAAGAAAAGTGAGGGGTGCCATGGTGCCGCAAAGGGGTGGCGTGGGAAGAAAAGCCGGCCGGCGCCTGACTACAAGGAGGGGGGCAGCGGCGCCGGCCGCAGGGGAATGACGGTGTCGTCGGCCGAATCGCGCGGCAGCTCGCCGGGCGGTGCCGGCGCGCGGGCCGGCGCGGGGCCGGGCAGGCTGGGCCACTCGTGGATGTAGGAGGGCTGGTCCACGACCTCAATCTTGTAGTGCGTCACCATGGTGGTGAACATCAGGGCCGCGCCGAGCAGGGCGAGCACCAGGCCGGGCGAGGCCGTTTGGAGGGCTATTTTGCCGCCGGCCCCTTCGGCCGCGAGCCGGGACTCGGCCTCCTGCAGCTTGCCCAGCACGAAGGTGGCCCCCACGATGGTGAGAATCATCCCGGTCACGAACCCGAGGTAGGTAATCCAGACCCGCGAGAGGAGCAGCATGTTGGCCTGGTGGTGGCGCCGCTGCACCGTGAGCGCCTCCAGCGTGGCCAGCGTGTGCCACCGCGTGGCCGCTAGGATGTCTGCGCTCGTGACGTCCGCGTTCAGCTCCCGAAAAGCGTCCAGCCGCTGCAGAGCGGGCCGCAAGTCCGCGGTGGGGGCGGCGTTGATGCGCTCGTAGAGATAGTACAGCTGCAGGAAGCTCCCCACAAAAAACAGAAAGGCCAGCGCGGCCAGCGTTTTGGTCATGAACGGCAGCAGCGCCGTTTGCCAGCGGTTCACGAAGGCGTGGTCGGCGCGGCCGGCCGGCGCGGTCCCCGCTTCCTGGCCCACCGACAAAACGGCGCTTTGCTGAATACCAGAATTTCTGACTCCTTCCATATTGGAAAGGTAAGATATTCAAGTCAAACAAAGCGCGTTACCGACTGGTAGCTAGCGGCATTGGTGCTGGTGCTGCCCCCGGAGCCAGGTGCCGGACCCGCGGCGGCGGGAGCTGGAGCTGGCAGTTGCTTCCGCCCGCCGCTGCCTCGTCAGCCACGGGCTACTCCAGCCGCCGCAGCCCCAGCACCCCCACGATAATCAAACCGCTGTAGAATAGGCGCGCCCAGGAAAACGGCTGCTTGAGGAGCAGCACGTCCAGCAGCTTGAGCCCGATGACGGCCAGTGCCATCCAGGCGGCGTAGGCCGTGGCGGTGGGAATCTGGCGCGTGGCCAACGACAAAAGCGCGACGTTGCCCAGCCCAAAGGCCACGTAGCCCAGCAGCGGGAGCAGCGGCAGCAAATTGGCCGGCTGGGCAATGGCGTGCGCCCAGTTGACCTCCCGGATGCGCTGCAGGCGGTGGGCTTTCAAGCTGTAGGCCCACAAAACTTCCAAGAGCGCGGCCGCAAGCAGGTAGCGCCAATGCATCGAAAGCACGGGAAAAGGCGGCGGCCTAGACCGGCACGCCCGTCGCCGTATTTTCCGCTACCGGGGCCGTGGGCGCGGCCTGGGGGCGCCGGCCCAGGCCGCGCAGGCGCTGCCACGAGGCCGGCAGCAGCCGGTAGTAGCGCCGCAGTGCGGGGGAGCGCGCCAGCAGCTGGGCTTCGTCGAAGCGCTTCACCGAGAAGACGTGCTGCAGGAAGTAGTCCTTGGGAAAATCGTAGTACAAACCCCACTTCAGCGGCTTGTGCCCGGGCAGGTAAGCCGTGCCGAACAGCCAGTCCCAGAAGGCAAACTTAGTCGAGAAGTTGGCGTGAAACACTTCTTTGTGGTCGGCGTGGTGCCAGAGGTGCATTTCGGGCCCGTTGATGACGTACTGCAGGCGGCCCGAGCGCACGTCGATGTTGGCGTGAATCCAGATGCCCCACACGGCGTCGATGCAGGCCTTGATGGGCACCACCACGGGGTCGGCCCCGAGCAAAATGATGGGCGCAAACTCAATGGTCTGGTTGATGAGAATTTCGACGGCGTGGGAGCGGGAGCCGGCCAGCCAGTCGACTTGCTTGCCCGAGTGGTGGGCCTCGTGGGTGCGCCAGAACAACGGGCTGGCGTGCTGGAAGCGGTGAAACCAGTAGATGTAGAAGTCGTGGGTAATAACGAAAAACGCCACCTGTACCCACACCGGCCAGCCCGTCACGAACTGCAGCTTCGAGAACTCAAAGTGCTGGTCGAGCGGCAGGATGACGTAGTCGAAGATGACAATCTTCAAGAAGAAGCTTTGCACCAGCGTGTACAGCACGAGGTCCGTCCAGAAGCCCTCCCGAAAAAACGGCAGCCCCTTGCGGTACGGAATGACGCGCTCCAGCAGAATGACCACGGCCACCCAGCTGAGCAGGATGGCCGTGGTGATGAGTTCAACGTTTTTCATGGCGTAGGTGGCAGGCTATGCAATTCGGCTTATGAAAGAACGTCATACTGAGCTTGTCGAAGCATCTCTACCGCAATACTAACATAAGATTAGTTGCGTGGTAGAGATGCTTCGACAAGCTCAGCATGACCGCTTCTTTATTCAGACGTTCAACCCGGACCCGTTAGTCTTTGTTGGGCGTCAGCTCGCGGCGCAGGCGGCGGCGGGGCTCCAGCTCGCTGTCGTACACCCGCTTCTGGCCGTCGCCGAGGGCTTCTTCCACGTCGCGGATGTCGCGCACGAGCTTGGCCATGCCGCCGGGCTCCACCGAGGCGGCGTGGTCGGAGCCCCACATGGCGCGGTCCAGCGTGAAGTGGCGCTCCACGAAGCTGGCGCCCAAGGCCACGGCCGCCACGGTGGTGGCCAGGCCGGTCTCGTGGCCCGAGTAGCCAATGGGCAGGCCGGGGAACATGGCCTGCAGGGCCGGCACCATGCGCAAGTTCAGCTCCTGCGGCGGGCAAGGGTAGGAGGAAGTGGAGTGGGCAATCATCAGATTATCCGTGCCCACCCAGCTCACGGCCTGGGTGATTTCGTCCAGCGTGCTCATGCCGGTGCTCAGCATCAGCGGGCGGCCGGTGGCGCGCACGCGGTCCAGCAGGGGCCGGTCGGTGAGCGAGGCGCTGGCCATTTTGTAGAGCACGGGCTGAAACTGCTCGATGAAGTCCACCGAAGGCTCGTCCCAGCACGAGGCGAACCAGTCCACGCCCAGGGCGCGGCAGTAGTCGTCGATGGCCGTGTACTCGGCCTGCCCGAACTCGGTGCGCCGCTTGTAGTCGATGTAGCTCATGCGGCCCCAGGGGGTGTCGCGCTGCTTTTCCCACTGGTCCTTGGGCACGCACAGCTCGGGGGTGCGCTTCTGGAACTTCACGGCGTCGCAGCCGGCGCGCACGGCCTCGGCAATGAGCTGCTTGGCCAGGTCCAGCGAGCCGTTGTGATTGATGCCGATTTCGGCGATGATGTAGGCGGGCTGCCCGGGGCCAATGGACCGGTTCTTCCGAAGTTCAACTGTGTTCATGAGGCGAAAGGTTAAAGGTGAGGAAGAGGGAAAGAAATGTAGAAAGGGAAACGGAATGCCCACCCGAATATTTGATGCGTCAGGCTTCACGGTGCGCGACCTCGGGGGCGGCCCCGGCGGGCACTTGCTGGCTGGTGATGATGAGTTCAGCCAGCTCGCGGAAGCAGCCGTGGCCGCCGAACGCGGCGCAGTGGTAGTGCGCCACCCGGCGGGCAAAGTCGGTGGCGTCGCCCGGGCAGGCGGCCAGCCCTACCAGCCCCAGGATTTCCACGTCGTTGGTATCGTCGCCAATAAAGGCCACCTCTTCCGCTTGCAGCCCCAGCCGGGTGAGGATGGTGACCAGCAGCGTGGCTTTGTCCTTGGCGCCGAGGTGCAGCTCGGTAATCCGCAGCTTTTCGGCCCGCCGGGCCACCGAGGGCGACATTTCACCCGTCACGATGCCCGTGGCAATGCCGATGAGGCGCAGGCGCTCCACGCCCATTCCGTCGCGGATGTTGAAGCGTTTCATTTCCTCGCCGCGCTCGGAGTAGTACACGCCGCCGTCGGTGAGCACGCCGTCGCAGTCGGTAAGGACGAGCTTGATGCGGCGGGCCTTGGCGTGGACGGCGGCAATATTCATTAACGATACGGAAGGGTTAATAGTCAAAGGTGGCAGATTGAGTACGGCCGGAATCAACCGCTGGGTTACGAATGTATTACGCCTGCGTTTCCAGGCTCAGCGTCAGGGCTTAAATGGCCGTCCAGCCCCCGTCCACCACCAGGTTGGCGCCGGTCATGTAGGCCGAGGCGTCGGAGGCCAGGAATACCACCGCGCCCTGGTAGTCGGTGGCGGCGGCCATGCGGCCCAGGGGCGTTTTGGCGCTGTACTGCCGCACGAAAAACTCGTCCTGGCTATTCTCCACCCCGCCCGGCGAGAGCGTATTCACGCGCACGCCGCGCGGGCCCCAGTACGCCGCCAGGTAGCGGGTGAAGCTGATGACCGCGCCCTTGGTAGCCGGGTAGGAGGGCGACTTGAAAAAGGTCTGCTCGCCCTGGGCATTGCGGTAGATGCTCTGGTCGGGCCCCACGATGCCGTAGGTGCTGGCCACGTTGATGATGCTGCCGTGGCCCTGCGCCGCCATGGGCGTCCCGAACACCTGGGCCGCCAAGAAAATACCCGTCACGTTCACCTCCAGCGACTTTTGCCAGGTGGTCAGCGGGAAGTTCTCGAACCGGCTCAGGTCGGCCGCCAGCGCCGGGTTCTCGAACATGTCGTTGATGGCCGCATTGTTCACCAGCACGTCAAGGTGGCCAAACTGGGCCAGAATATGGTCGCGGGCCGCGGCCAGAGACTCGGGACTGGTCACGTCCACGGCCAGCGGCAGGTGCGGGCCGCCGGGCAACCGAGCCGCCACGGCGGCGGCAGCGGTCAAGTCAAGGTCGGCCACCACCACGTGGGCGCCGGCCTGGGCCAGGGCTGCGCAGTGCTGCTGCCCGATGAGCCCGCAGGCGCCGGTGACGATGGCTGTTTTGTTGGCGAGGTCGAAGAGGTTCATGCTGTAGCGCGCAGCCTTTGCTGCGCGTTTCGCCGCACCGCGGCGAGGGAATGTAAGGGGTGATCAGGAAAACCGAAGCGTGGCCTCGCCGCGCCGCGGCGAAACGCGCAGCGAAGGCTGCGCGCTACAATTATTTCGCCTTCACCGGCGCCGCGTTGGTCACCTTGCGGAACACGGCTTCCACCGGCTCGCCCAGCAGGCGGCTGGCCAGGTCGCCGGCCTCAATGGCTTCCTTTAGCAGCGGCAGCACCTCGCGGTAGGCGGCCAGGGTGTGGGCCACGTCGGCGTCGGTGTGCGAGAAGCACAGGTTGTGGAAGCCGCCCCACAGAATGCCGCGCTTAAAGAGCTCCTGCTGCATGAAGGCTTTAATTTCCAGCGGATTGCCGGCGGCGGCATCGAACGTTACTATTGTGCGGCAGTCGTAGCCGTAGCACTTGGTGTGGGCGCTCAGGCCCAGCTCGGCGGCAATTTCGTTGTAGCCGTCCTTGAGCTTTTTGCCCTGCTCGGCGAGGCGGGCGGGCACGTTTTGCTCGCGCATCTCGGCGATGGTGGCCAGGGCCGCCGCCATGCTCAGGGCCTCGCCGCCGAAAGTGGTGAAGAAAAATACGTCCTGCTCAAACAGCATCATCACGTCGCGCCGGCCGGTGAGCAGGGCAATGGGCATGCCGTTGGCGAAGGCCTTGGAGTACACCGCCAGGTCGGGGGTGATGCCGAAATACTCCTGCGCGCCGCCCACCGCCACGCGAAAGCCGGTCCACATCTCGTCGAAAATCAGCAGCGTGCCGTTGGCCTTGCACAGCGCGGCCACCTCGTGCAGGAAGTTGTCCTTGGGCGCGTCGAAGATGAACGGCTCCAGAATGAGGCAGGCCACGTCCCCGTCGAGCAGCGCCCGCACCGAGTCGAGGTTGTTGTACTCGAAGGCCGCGGTCAGGTCCTTGATTTCCTGCGGAATGCCCTTGTCGCGGCTCGTGGTGCCGATATACCAGTCGTGCCAGCCGTGGTAGCCGCAGCACAGCACTTTACTGCGCCCGGTGAAGGCCCGCGCCACCCGCACCGCCGCCGAGCATACGTCGGCGCCGGTCTTGCTGATGCGGATGCTCTCGGCGTTGGGAATAATTTCGTGAATCAGCTCCGCGAGCTGCACTTCCAGCTCGTGCATCATCGAGAAGGTGATGCCGTCCAGCAGCTGGGCCCGGATGGCGTCGTCGACCCGCGGGTAGGCGTAGCCCAGCGAAATCGGCCCGATGCCCATCTGGAAATCGATGAATTCGTTGCCGTCCACGTCCCAGACGTGGCTGCCCGCGCCGCGCTTGAGGTACTTCGGGCTCACGCCCTTAGTGTACTGCCCGGGCCCTTTGGCCAGGGTCTGGGTCACCGGCGTCATGATTTGGTGCGCCCGGGCGTACAGGGCGTCCGACTGCGTGATGTCGGGGTATTCGGCGTTGAAAGAAATGGTGTTGGGCATAAGTAAGGAGAAAAATTGATGAGGGTGTAGCACGCAGCCTTCGCTGCGTCAGCGAGCACCGCGAGCAATGGGCTCCAAATGCGCGCAAATTTCCGGGGTTGCGCCGCCGGCAGTTGCTCGCGCCAACGCAGCAAAGGTTGCGTGCTACACGCAACTGCTAGCGTGGACGGATTACTCCGCAAACTGATTTTCCAGTACCGCCGGGCCGGCGGCAATGCCGGCGCCCGACTCGCCCAGGGCCGCCGCAATGCGCCGCGCAATGTGCTGGCCCGTGAAGCCCTCGTGCTCCAGCACCGCGCTCAGGCGGCCGGGGCGGTACCAGCGCTCCTCCAGCGCCAGGGGCAGTACCCGGGCCGTTGTTTGGTTTCGCAGCAGCACTTCGGCCAGGATGGAGTACAGGCCGCCGGTTACGAAATGGTCCTCCACCGTCACCAGCAGGGAGCCGCGGCGGGCCACGTCGAGCAATACGGCTTCATCGATGGGTTTGAGGCTGCGCAGGTTAATCAGGCCCACCGACTTGCCCTGGGCCTGCAATAGCTCGCGGGCCACCAGCGTCTGCTCGAACAGCATACCGTAGGTGAGGATGGTGACGTCGGTGCCCTCGGCCACGATTTCGGCCTTGCCCATCTCGAACGGGGCGTGCGCGTAGGTGGTGGGGCGGGTGTTGATGCGCACGTAGGCCGGCGCGGGCGAGGCCCAGATGGCCGGCAGCATGGCCAGCATGTCGGCCTCGTCGGCCGGCGCAAATACCGTCATGCCGGGGATGCCGCGCATTAGGCTCACGTCCTCGATGGCCTGGTGGGTGGGCCCGTTGCCGTCGGACAAAAAGCCCGGTACGAAGCCGCTCAGCTTCACCGGCAGCTGGCCGATGCCCACGTCGGTGCGGATAAACTCGAACGCCCGCAGGGTGAGGAAGGTGGCCAGCGCGTGCACCACCGGCACGCGGCCGCGCAAGGCCAGGCCCGCCGCCGCGCCAATCAGGGTCTGCTCCGTGATGCCGGTGTCGATGAAGCGCGGGCCCAGCACGGCGGGCAGGTTGCGGATGAGGGCGCGGTTTTCGGCCGTCATCACCACCAGCCGCTCATCGGCCAGGGCAGTTTCGCGGATAAGGTCTTCGTAGGTCATAGTAGCGCGCAGCCTTCGCTGCGTGTAGTGGGATGCAGCCTTTGCTGCGTTGACGTTGAAAATAACCGGGAGACGGCGCGGACGCCCAACGCAGCAAAGGCTGCGTCCCACGTTACCGCACGGTTAGCGTTTCGCTGGTCAGCGTAGTGGCTTCCTGGCTGTGCAGCTCGCGCAGCAATTCGGCCACCTCATCGGCCGAGAAGTTGCAGAACCAGCGGTCGGCCCGGGCCTCAATGCTGGGCAGGCCGCGCCCGCGCACCGTGTCGCAGATGATGACCGAGGGCTTGGTATCGGAGAAAGGGAGGGCCGAAAACGCCGCTTCCAGCTGCCCGAAATCGTGCCCGTCAATCCGGCGCACTTCGCAGCCAAACGCCTCGAACTTGGGCGCCAGCGGCTCCAGCGGTATCAGGTCCTCGGTGGCCACGTTGGCCTGGAAGTGGTTGCGGTCCACGACCAGCGTGAGGTTATTGACCTGGTGGGCGCTGGCCACCAGCAGGGCCTCCCACACGGTGCCCTCGTTCAGCTCGCCGTCGCCGGTCACGACGATGACCTTGTTGTCCTGCCCGCGCATCCGGCAGTCCAGCGCCACGCCCAGGGCCACGCTGGGCAGGTGGCCGAGCGAGCCGGAGTGGAACTCCACGCCCGGCACGTGGCGGTTGGGGTGCCAGTAGATGTGGTCGTCGGTGCTCAGGTGCTGGGCCAGCCGGTCCTTATCCAGAAAGCCCAGCTCCACAAACGTGCCGTAGAGCGCCGGCACATCGTGGCCCTTGCTCAAGAACAGGTAGTCGCGCCCGGGGTCCTGGAGGTTATCGGGCCGCACGTTCAGGAAGTCGCTGTACAGGTACACCAGCAGGTCGGCGCAGCTCAGCGAGGCGCCCGTGAAGCAGCCGCCGTCGGTGCTCAGGCGCACGATGTGCTCACGCACGCGCAGGGCCAGGTGCTGGAGACGCTCTTGTTGCTCAGGTTTCATAGAGTTATTCGTTGTCAGTTGCTCGGTGTCAGTTGTTAGTTAGTTTGTTGCTGTCAGTTTTTAGTTATCAGGTACAGGCGCCAGCGGCTCAGGGCGACCTGACAACTGATACCGAGCAACTGACAACTAACGGCCAACGACTACATCTTTCGGGTCTGAGAGGCGTCCACGGTTTTAAGTTCGTCGAGGTGGTTGCGGTACCAGTTCACGCCCGCCAGGTGGGCGTTCAGGTCGGCAATATCGGGCCGCGCGGCCAGTAGTTGCAGAATGTCGGCCAGGCCGAAGGTCGGGTTGGTGGGATAGAGCGCGTCGTAAACGGCGCCGATGAAGGCGTAGTCTTCCGGGTAGTCGATGGTCCAGCGGTGGCTCATGGAGTAGTCCCGCCCCGTGGCCCAGGCCACGTTGGCCAGCCGGAACCGGTCGGGGTTTTCCCAAAAAAACGGGGTGGTGTGCTCGCGCTCCAGCGGCCGGTGGGCCTCGCGCCAGGCGGTTTCCAGGGCCGCCAGGGGCATGACTTCCACGTCGTTGCCGTCGGGAAACGTGGCCGGGTGCAGGTTGCTCACGAAATCGAACCGGCCTTCATGTTCCAGGTAAAAGCCCACCACTTCGTCAATCACGGCCGGGTCGATGAGCGGGCAGTCGGACGGAATTTTCAGCACCACGTCGGCGCCGTAGTGGCGGGCGGCCCGGTAATGACGGTCGAGCAGGTCCAGGGCGTCGCCGCGGAAGCAGGGCAGGCCGTGCGCGGCGCAGCAGGCGGCCACGGCGTCATCGGCGGCGTCGGTGGTGGTGGCCACCCCCACGGTGCCGGCCAGCCGGGCGCGCCGCACCCGCGCCACCATGCGCACCAGCAGCGGCGCGCCGGCCAGCGGCAGCAGCACCTTGCCCGGCAGGCGCGACGAGCCCATGCGGGCCTGCACAACGGTCAGAATTTTCGGCAGGGCCGTCAAGGGCAGTTGTCTGTTATTGGTTGTTAGGTCTTAGTTGTTCGTTGCTCGTTGTCAGTTGTCAGGCACTATTAGGTGTTATGCCCGCAGTCGGTTTGCCCCTGACAACTGACAACTAGCAACGAACAACTAATAAATCAGCGGATGGCCAGCGACCCTTGGGTTTCGGGCGCGGCGGCAAAGTCTTCGGGCT
Source organism: Hymenobacter sp. (assembly GCF_031398885.1). Lineage (GTDB taxonomy): Bacteria > Bacteroidota > Bacteroidia > Cytophagales > Hymenobacteraceae > Hymenobacter. Next base: position 58,891 of record NZ_JANNOD010000041.1, on the reverse strand, counting down.
GGTGCTGGCGCAGGAACGCGGCCCCGCTGCCCTCAAAGTGGCTAAAGCCCTGGCAGATGGCGGCAATGCGCCGGGCGGCCGTGCCGCCGTTTTGCCAGGGCTGCTTGTGCTTGAGGTCTTCCACGTCGAAGTACGAATGCACGGGCTTGCCTAGGGCCAGGCCCACGTACACCACCGTCGAATACTGGGTGATGAGCTCGGCGCAGTTGGCAATCATGTGGTCGGTGTTGCCGTCGGTGTAAATCAGGGTGCCGGGCGGGGCGTACTGCTTGATTTCGGCCACGGCCCGGTCCGTCTGCTCGTTGGGGTGCAGCTTGAAAATCATCGGGCGGCCGGCGGCAATGCGCGTGCACTTGGCGATAAACTTCGGGCGGTTGTCGGGGCTAAACGTCTCGCGCATGTCCGACGTGGCCACCAGCACGTAGCCGTGGTGCGGGAAGTCGTTGTTCCGCAGCCGTTCGGCGTGGTCGAAGTTGGGAATGCCCGTCACGATGATTTTGGCGGGGTCCACGCCCACGAACGAGAAATGCTCGCGGTAGCCCTCCGAGGCCACGCAGTAGATGTCGCAGCAGTTGGCCAGGCCGTTGAGCGCCGTGCCGATGGCCAGGATGGGCATCCAGTTGAGCCAGCGGATGAGGCGGGCCCAGGCGTTGAGCGGGTCGGTCATGCCTTCCTGCACAAACACGGTTTTGGTGGTGCGCACCAGCGGCCAGGGCACAATCACGTCGGAGCAGCACACCAGCAGGTCGTAGGTATTGCCGAACTGCCGGGCCTCGAAGTCGTTGGGCAAATTGTGCTGGGCCAGGTACTTGTCGGCTTTCTCCTTGATGGGGCCCGTGACGATGGTGGTTTTCAGCCCGCCGGTCCAGAGCAGGAACTTGTAGAAGGGACGCTGCCAGCCGTCGTAGTAGAGCTGGCTGAAGTAAGGCTCAAATTCGTCTTCCAGCAACTGCGCAATCTGGTGCATCTGCGTGGTCTGATTGGGCGAACCAATGAGAAAGAGTACCTTTTTTCGGGACATGCAGAAGGGGAAAAATGCAGCAATAAGTCGAATTCCGGGCCGGGTTCCCGCAACAACCCGGCGAAGCAGCCAGCGGTTTTACCCGCCGGCCCGAAGGGCACTGCGCCGCTCCAAGAATAGGCCAAAGTACCAAATAAAGGGCGAAGTAACGCGCCGGCCTTGATTTGCGTGGCAAAGGCCGGTTAAGGAATTGCGAAGGTTTTCGGGCGCGTACCCGACGAAGTGGTGACCAGCCGGTTAAGGTGCTGCCGCCCGCGCGGCGCGAGCTTCTTTCACCAAGCCGCTGGCCCGCTGCCCGCCAACAACGGCCACGCGTAGCCGGTAATTGCGCACCGAAGTGCGCATCGTTCGTCCGCCGCGAGGGAGGAGTGGGGCTACGCTTCGCCCTCCACCACGGGCAGCGTGAGCGTGGCAATGGTGCCGCGGCCGGGGCGCGAGGCCAGCTAACTGCCCGCCCAGCAGGGCCGCGCGGTTGTGAAGCGCGGGCAGGCCAATGCCGCGGCCGTTGGCCGCGGCCGGGTCGAAGCCGCCCCCGTCGTCTTCCATGCTCACGTGCACGGAGTCGCCTTCGTAGGCCACGTGCAGCGTGGCTTCCTCGGCGCGGGCGTGCTTCACCACGTTGTTGAGCAGCTCCTGCACCATGCGGTACACGGCCAGGGTCAGCACCGGGGGCAGGGGCCGGTCCAGCCCGGTCAGGTACAGGCGAAGGCGCAGCTTTTGGGGCGGAATGCTTTCCTGCAGTCTTTGCAGGGCCACGGCCAGGCCAAAGTCCTCCAGCACCCGCGGCATTAGCTCAAACGACACGCTGCGGGTGGCCTTGATGGCTTCTTCGAGCAGCGCCAGGGCGGCGGCCGGGTCGCCGGGGCCGTCTTCCAGGTGCAGCTTGGTGGCGTAGAGCAGCTGCCCCACGCCGTTGTGCAGGGCTTCGGCAATGCGCTTGCGCTCCACCTCCTGGGCCATGAGCACCACCCGAAAAGTTTCGCGCTGCTGCTGGGCTCTTAGGTGCGCTGCGCTGGCTTGCAGGCGGTTGCGCTCCGTCACGTCGTGCAGCAGCAGCAGCCCGCCCGCTCCCGCGGGGCCGGCCGGGCCGGGCAGGGGAATGGCCGTCAGCTCAAAATCGCGGGTCGCGCCGGGCCAGGCAAAGGCCTGGTGAAAGCGCGGCCGGTGCGTGCCGTGCAGCAGGTCGTCGATGCTTCGGCCGGGGGCCGACGCGCGCTCAAACGGCAGGCACGCCCATGCTTCCTGGCCCAGGGCCTCGGCCTCGGCCCGCCCGGTGAGGGCTTCCATCACGCGGTTCCAGGCCGTGAGGCGCCCGGCGCCGTCGAACGCCGCCACCCCGTCGACGGAGTGGTTGAGGAGGTTTTTGCTGAATTCCTGCTCTTCGCGCAGGCGGTCCTTGGTCCGTTCCGACTCCGTGACGTCAATGGCAAACAGCACGGCTTGCTGCCGTTGCGCGTCAAAAAAGCCGTAGTACTGGAAGTACAGGCGCTGGCCGAGCCCGTCGGCCACGCTCACAAAGCTGACCTGCTCGCCGGCCAGCAGGCGGCGCAGCGGCTCGGCCAGGTCGGGAAACGCGTCGAACACCGACGAGCCCACCAGCGCGCTGTCGGCGATGCCCATGCGGCGCAGGCCGGCGCCTATCAGCTCCAAGTACTCGCCGGTGGGCGAAAGGCGCCCGAGCAGCACGGGCATGTGGTCGCGCAGCTGTTGCAGCTGGCGGGTGCGGTAACCCTGCGCCCGCTCGGCCCCGCGCCGGCCTGTCACTTCCCGGACGAGGCCAAGCAAGGTTTCGGGTTGGCCCCGGGCGTCGCGCTCCAGGCGGCCGCTCACGGCCAGGTGGTGCACCGAGCCGTCGGGCCACTGCACGCGGCACTCCAGGCCCAGGGGCTGCCCCTGCCGCACCGTGGCTTGCAGGGCCAGCGCCACGCCCGCCGCGTCGGCCGGGTGCAGGGCGGCCCGCAACATCGCCAAAGAAGCGGGCGTAGAGGCGGAAGGTGTTCCGAAGCAGGCCCGGGCCCGGGCGTCCCATTGCAGGACCTCGGTGGCCAGCGTCCATTCCCAGACGCCGGTGCCCGCCGCTTCCAGGGCCCGTTGCAACCGTTCTTCGCCCCGGGGCCGCGGCGCCGCCGCCTGGCCAAAGGGCGTCGCGTCCACCACGGCCAGCTGGGCGCCGGGCGCGCCAGTGGCCGTGGTGCCGGCCCGGCCTGCCACCAGGGCCAGCAGCCCGGTGCCGGCCGCGGTTTGCAGCTGCAGCTCCGCGGTGCGGCGCTGGGGGCTGCCCTGCACCGCCGCCAGCAGGGTTAAAAAAGCGTCGCGGCTGTCGGGGGCCACAAACTGCAGGAAGCGCCGGCCCAGCAGGCGGTCGGCCGCGGCGCCCAGCAGGTGGCGGGCGCGGTCGTTGAGGCGGGTAATGGCGCCGTCGGCGTCCAGCACAAACAGGGCGACGGGGGCAAAATCGTACAGTTCGGCGTCCTGCATTCGGGCGGCTTCGGCCGCGGTCCGGGCGGTTTCGGTGGCGGCCGGCGCGGCCAGCAGTGCTTCAAGCTGCGTTTCCAGCTCGCTTAGGTACACCTGCAGGTCCTGCGCCAGCCGCTGAAATTCGTCGGGGGGAGCCGCCGGCCCGGGCCGGGGCGCTGGGTGGGCGCCGAATTTTTGGACCCGCTCGCGCAAGCGCTGCAAGGCCTGGGCAGCCAGCGAAGCAGGAGGAGTGGGCGGCATGGGGCGCGGATGAAGCGGCGGCGGTTACTTTATCAAGCCATCAACCAGGGCCAGCTTGACGAGCGCGGCGGTGTTGCGGGCGTGGGTCTTTTCCAGCAGGTTCTGGCGGTGGGTTTCCACGGTGCGCTTGCTGGTGAACAGGTGGTCCGCAATCTCGGCATTGGTTAAGCCTTCGGCAATGAGCTGCAGCACTTCCATCTCGCGCTTGCTCAGCAGCTCGGTCATCCGGGAGCCGGTGGCGGCGCTGGCCCCGCCCCAGGCCAGCACCTTGTGCAGCAGGCCCAGGCCGATTTCGGAGCACAAAAACAGCTTGCCGGCCATGACCTGCCGGATGCCGTGCACGATTTCCTCCCGGCCGGCGCTTTTGAGCACGTAGCCGCGGGCGCCGGCTTCCAGCATGCGGCCGATGTAGAGCTCCTCCGCCAGCATGGACAGGGCCAGGACCCGCACGGCGGGGTAATCGGTGCGCAGGCGCAGGGCGGTGGCGTAGCCGTCCATCACGGGCATGTTGATGTCGACGAGCACCAGGTCGGCCGGGGTGGTGGGCAACTGGTCGAACAGCTCCTGGCCGTGGCTGGCCGTGCCCACCACCCGCACGGCCGGCTCCCGCACCAGCAGGGCCTGGATGCCGTCGCGCACCACGGGGTGGTCATCGACCAGAAAGATGCGAATCATGGTGGGCCGGGCGAAGGGTGGAGGGCCGGGGCACGCGACGCGGTGGCCCGCTTTAGCGGCCTGGTAAAGCAGCTAATTTGGCAAGTGAATATACGTAAATGTTCGTAAAAGAATCAGTATATTACCATAAGCAGAAATTCGCGAAGCCGCCTACATTTGCTCGTTACATCAGCCCACGCCAGGCCTCGTTTTCTGCTTTATTTGCGGCAGCCCGGCGGCCGAAACCCGCGGCCGGAACTCTCGTGTCCTCCGCGTTTCGCCCCTTTCTGGCGGGTGCCTTACTGATTACATGGTTACAGCCGATACTTCCTCCTTGCTCAGCTCCCTGCCCGACGCCGACGGAAGCCGGTGCACGCTCGCCTACGAAGAGGCCGGGCCGTGGCTGCGGGCCACCTGGCGGGGTTTCGTCGATATGCAAGAAGCCCTGCGCGGGGCCGAGAGCTACCTGCGGGCCCTGGCCGCGCTGCGCTGCCCGTACCTGCTGAACGACAACGCGGCGCTTCGGGGGCCGTGGTTCGATTCGCTGGAGTGGCTGGAGCGCATCTGGGTGCCGCAGGCGGTGCAAATGGGGCTGCGCTACGTGGCGCACGTGGTGCAGGCCGACGGCTTGTCCGACGGCCTGGTGCTGCACGTTCGCGGCGTCTTGGCGGGAAGGCTGGAACTGCAGATATTTCAGCAGGTGCCCGAGGCCGAAGCCTGGCTGCGCAGCTGCCACAAAACGGACAGCCGCCCGGCGCCGCCGCGGGCCTGATGGAACCGCCGGTCCGCCCCGCCGCGGGTCGGCGCGGGCGGGCCGGGCGTTATTTTTTGAGCACGCGAATGCTCACGCGGCGGTTGAGCGCCCGACTGGCCGGGGTCGTGTTCGGCACCAGAAAAAATTTCTCCCCGAAGCCCTGCGCGTGCAGGCCGTAGAGGCGCACCCCCAGGTTGGCCAGCGTCATCATCACGGTTCGCGCCCGCGCCCCGCTCAGGTTATAGTTTGGCTCCACCAGGCCGGTGCTGTCGGTGTAGCCGCCAATTTTGACCACCGCGTTGGGGAACGACCGGAGGATGCGGGCAATGTTGAGCAGTTGCGGCATCGACTCGGGCGTGAGCGTGGCCTGGCCGGGCACAAATTGCACCCGGTCAAAAGCAATCCAGTCCTTCGTTCGATTCACCGAATCGACCTGCATAGCGGGCGTGCTCAGAAACTTATAGAGGCGGTTTTCGGTGGAATAGACCCCTACTTTTTGCGTGTTTCCCCCCGTTAGCGTCAGGTTGATGCTCCGCCCGGTGTCGTAGAGGTAGGTGTCGCGGACCGCGTCGTAACGGCCCGGGGGCAAGTCCATGCGGGGGGCCGGCCCGGCGCGCCGCTCGCCGGCCGGTCGGGGCTCGGCGGGCGGGCTTACGGCCCCGGCCGGTTTGGGGGCAACGGCCGGGGCCGGCGCGGCGCGGGCCGCCGCAAGCACCGGCGCGGGCGGCGCTTTGACGGACACCACCGGCGCGGGCGGCGCGGCCAAAGCAGCGGCTACCGGCGCGGGCACCACCGCCGCGGGCGCTACCGAAGCGGAGGCCGCCGGGGCAGCCGCCACCGGAGCGGGCGCGGCAGGATGGGCTTCCTCGGGGCTGGTATACGCGGCCGCGGCAGTCCCGGGCGCCGTGACCGAGGCAACGGTAACCACCGGGGTCGGGGCCGGCCGAGCCGGGAGCCCGGATGGCGCGGACGTGCCGTAATGGCCGAAAAAATAACCCAACGTGCCCGCCAGCAGCACCAGCGCGCCCGGGACCAAGCGGCGCAATGTGGCGTACCGCACGGCCGCCGCCAGCCCGGGCTCTTCGCGCCGCGCCATCCGCATGGGCGCGAAGCCATTGCGCGCCGCCGGCGCAGCAACCAGTGAATCCGGGTCGGGGCCGGTTGCCGTTGCAAAGCCGGGCGTGGGCAGCATGGCCGAGCCGACGGCCTCCTTTTGCCGGTGCAGCCACGCAACAAATTGAGCCGGCGACGGGTCTTCTTCCGCGGCCGCTCGTCCCAGCAGGCCCAAGGTGCCCGTGGCGGCCACGTGCAGCAGGGCCTCGGCCGCCGCGGGCTGCACGGCGGCTTGCGTGGCCACGCGGTGCAGGGCATTGCCGTAGCGTTCGCCCAGCAGCACCAGCAATAAATTGGTGTCCCGCTCGTACCAGTTGGCCCCCGGGGCCCCCGTTAACTGAGCCAGCGCATGGCCCGCGTGGGCTTTCCGCGCCAGCAGAAGCACCTTGGCAGGAGCCACGCCCCGGGCGGCCTGGCTCAGCAACTCGTCGAGCAGCAAGGCAACTGCCCCGCTCAAGGCCTGCTCAACCTTCGATTCGGGTTCGTTCACCTGCGCGCTCAACTGGCTGATTAGCGTGGCACTAAAGCAAACGTCGACCGTTTCTACCAATTCGTTCTTCATAAGAGGTAAGCGGTTGGTTAGTTAAAAAATCGGCAGATTGCCTGCCGGGGCTCCGTGCTGCTGTTGCTTTGATTCAGGACAAGCGCTCCCGTTCGTTTTGGCCGGCGCTGCCGGCAGGGTGGTGCGGGCCTGCTCACCGGCTGTTGCCCCTTGCGTAGGATGTGTGCATTGAGTTAAGGAGTCGTCTGAAAAATAAGCGAGCTGTCAGGTGCTCGTTGCCAGTTGCTGGTCAGGTGTTTGTCAAGAAGCTAACAACGGATAACTACTGCCTGACAACTTAGCAATTCGCCAGCCCGTCCTGCCGAGCCTGTCGAAGCAGAACGGGCTGAGAGGTCTTGAACGACTTCCCAAATAGTGGCTTCGTTAGCTCAAACGGCTGTTCTTGCACCTGAGCAGCGCTCAGTCATTCGTTCATTCGTGGTTATTTTTTGAGGACGCGAATGCTCACGCGGCGGTTGAGGGAGCGGTTGGCCGGCGTCGAGTTGGGCGCCACGAAGTACCGGGGGCCGTAGCCTTTGGCCTGCAAGCGTTCGAGGCTGACCCCCAGGCTGGCCAGCGCCATTATGGCCGACCGGGCCTGCTCTTCGCTCAACTGAAGGTTTTGCCGGGCCGGACCGGTGCTGTCGGTGTAGCCGCCGATTTTGACCACCGCCGTGGAAAACGTGCGAAGGCCGCCGGCGGTGTTGCGAAGCTGCGCCACCGACTCGGGCGTGAGCGTGGCCTGGCCGGGGTCGAAGTTGACGCGGTCAAAATTTATCCAGCCCTTGGTCTGATTCACCGAATCGACCTGCGCGGCGGCCCATTGCCAGCGGAACAGAAAGTGCCCGGTTTGCGGCGCGCCCGGGGGCAAGCCGCCCGGCTCGTCGCGCGGGGGCGCCATCTGAACGGGCGCCCGCGGCAGCCCGGTGGTGGGCCGCCGCACCATTTCGTGGCCCGCCAGCGCGGGGCTGGGGCCCGGGCCATGCGGGCCGGCGGCGGCCCGCGGCACCGGCAGCATGGCCCGGGCAATGGCATCTTTCTGCGCCTGCAGCCAGGGAACGAACTCGGGGGGCGTCAGGTCCTTTTCCGCGGCCAGCTTGCCCAGCACGCCTAGCACCGCCGTGGCGGCCACCCGCAGCAGGGTGCTGCTGGTGGTGGGCCGCACGCCGGCCGCCACGGCCACCCGGTTCACCGTGCTGCGGTAGTTGTCGCCCAGCAGGTCCGGCAGCAGATTGGCCCCCCGCGCGTGCCAGCTCGTGTCCGTGGCATTGGTCAGGTGGGCCAAGGCGTTGGCCGCATTGGCCTCGCGGGCCAGGTTGAGCAGGGTGGCGGGCGCCGCGCCCCGCGCGGCCTGGCCCAGCAGCTCGTCGATGACGAGCGGCACCGACTTGTGCAGCACCCGCTCTACCTTCGGCTCGGTTTCGTTGACTAAAATGCTTAACTGGCTGATGATGTTGTCGGTAAAGCAAAAATTTACCGTTTCTACCAGGTCATTTTTCATGGACGAAGGCGGTTAGTGGACGAATAACTACCGGCGGTTTGCTGGCCGCCGGGTATGGGTGACGGGCAAAGCAGCCGCGAGGGCAGAAGCCGCCGACTGGCAAAACCAGGGAAGCTGATGGACCAAGAAAAGTGGTACGCTCACTTCGGCTAAGCCGGTATCACCCATTTAGAAGCCGCATAGATGCAAATTTTTCATAACATAACAATAATAAAAATTATGCTACCCGTACTTTGGAGGTGAAACGAAGGCGTAAGCTGGACAATAAATTACTTGAAACGCTGAATTGTCTCAACCATGATTTCTAACATCATCCTGACTAACAATACATATGCCTGTATTTATAATTTAATATGACTGCCGGATGAAAATCCCAAAAAATGTTTTGCCTAGCTCCCCACAACTCTCCTTAAATAGAGATTGAACGAGCCGCGCCACGAGGTACAATGGTCGCTACGCGGGGGCAGCCGGCGCCGCTGGCAGGCCAGGCACCGGAGTGGAGCGCTGCCACAAATGAGCCTAATTTTGAACTCCCATGAACGACTCTGACATCCGCGCTCTGCTGTACCCGCTGCTCACGGGCGGGGTGTACGTTGATGAGTTGCCCACGGGCACCACGCGCGCCGATGTGGTGCACATCACGCCCGGGTTCATGCACGGCTACGAGGTGAAAGGCGACCGCGACACCCTGCAGCGGGTGGCCAACCAGTTGCGCTGCTACGGCGAAGTCTACGACTTCGTGACCTTCGCGGTGACCGAGAAGCACTTGCCCAAGCTGCTGCCTCTGCTGCCGGACTGGGTGGGCGTGCTGGTGGCGTCGGCCGAAGGCCTGCGGGCCCACCGCGCGGCGGGCTACAATGCCACCGTCGAGCGCGCGCCCCTGGCTCGCTTGCTGCTGCTCGAAGATGTGAAGCAGTTCCTCATGGCGCGGGGCCTCACCGGCGTGAGCACCCTGCGGAGCCGGGAAATCGGCCAGTTTCTGCGCACCACGCAGTTGGTGCCCCTGGCCAGCCTGGCGCAGTACGTGCGCCACCGGCTGGTGGCCCGGCTGCCGGAGCGCCTCTTGGGGCGGGCCGAGCGCAAAGCCGAGCGGGCCCGGCGGCCGCCCCGCAAATCGAAGCCAACTCAAAAGCGAAGGGCCTTACCGGGTACGGCCTCGCCGGCAAAGCCTCCGGCTGCGGAAGCAACCAACCGACCGGCTAAGACGCAAAAAGCCCCGGCGCAAATGCGGCCGGGGCTGTTGCTGTAGAGAGAGGACTCGAACCTCTAATTTTACTAGCGAGATAGGCTAGCGCGTCTGCCAGTTCCGCCACCCCACAAGGTTGTTAGGTCAAATGTAAGGCGAGCATTTAGCAATAAAAAACTATTTAATAAGATTATGTTTGTGTTAACATTCTCTTCACACGGCATTTACGGGCCTGAAAATAATATTATTGAAAAGACAAACTTCCTTATTGCGCTGGAAACGAAGATTTATTGCTTCCTAAGCGGTAAATTATCTTTGTTAGAATAAATAGTAAAGATAGTGAGTGAAGGCAGCGTTCGCAAAATCATCCACTTGGACATGGATGCATTTTATGCATCGGTGGAGCAGCGCGACCACCCCGAGCTGCGCGGCCGGCCGGTGGCCGTGGGCGGCGCGCGGGAGCGGGGCGTAGTGGCGGCGGCCAGCTACGAGGCCCGGGCGTTTGGGGTGCGGTCGGCCATGCCGTCGGCCACGGCGCTGCGCAAATGCCCGGAATTGGTGTTTGTGCCGCCGCGCTTTGCGGTGTACAAAGAGGCGTCGCGGCAGATACGGGCCATCTTTGCCGAGTACACGCCCCTGATTGAACCGGTGTCGTTGGACGAGGCCTACCTCGACGTGACCCACAACCTGAAAGCAATAGCTTCGGCCACCCAGATTGCGCACGAGATTCGGGCCAAAATTTTTGCCGAAACCAACCTGACGGCGTCGGCGGGCATTTCATACAACAAGTTTTTGGCCAAGCTGGCTTCGGACTTTCGCAAGCCCAACGGGCAGTTCGTGGTGCGGCCCGCGCAGGGGCTGGCGTTTGTGGCGGGGCTGGCGGTGGGCCAGTTTCACGGCGTGGGCCCGGTGACGGCGGCCAAGATGAACCGGCTGGGCATTTTCAGCGGGGCCGACTTGCGGGAGCAGACCGCCGAGTTTTTGCAGCAGCAATTTGGCAAGGCCGGGCACTACTACCACGCCATTGCCCGCGCCCAGGACCACCGCCCCGTGGTGGCCGACCGCCTGCGCAAGTCGGTGGGCTCGGAAACCACGTTTGCGCAGGATTTGGTGCTGTTGCCGGACTTGCTGGCGGGCTTGCAGCCCGCCATTGCCGAGGTCTGGGACTACTGCCAGCGCACCGGCACCCGGGGCCGCACCGTGACCGTGAAGGTGAAGTTTGCCGACTTCCAGCAAATCACGCGCAGCCGCAGCGGGGCAGGGCCGGTGCCGAGCCTGGCCGCAATGCACCGCATCGGCTGCGAGCTGATTGAGGCGCTTTTTCCACTGGCCCAGGGGGTCCGGCTGCTAGGGCTGACCCTTTCCAACCTGAGCCAGGGCCAGCCCGAGGCGGGCCAGCAACTGGCCCTGGACTTGTAGGAAACGGTTAGAACCGATTTGGCGCTGCTGGCCCTTTACGCGCACCGGTACGGCCGGAGGGGCGTACCTTCCGTGGGCGCACGGCGGGCGTGGGCAAGCCGCGGAGGGAATTCTTACGTACCCGGCGTGGGGCAATTTTATTGCCGGCAACCTTGTTGGGGACTTTTTGACTTTGGGAGGCGTCCCGGGTGCGGTGCGGGCGAGCCACGCGTTGGGCTGGGCGGCCGGGCCCGGCCGGGAATGCCGCCGGATTTTTCTTTCGTTATTACCCTGATTATTCTGTTTCGCATGCGCACTTCCCGATTTAAGCTGGGTTTGTATTCCACTGCCGTGCTGGCCGTGCTGGGGCTGGCTTCGTATTCGCTGGCCCAGGGCCCGCCGCCGCGCGACCAAGTGGTGCTCGGGGTGATGCTGCAGGGGCTGACCCAGCTCCATTACCAGCCCGAGAAGCTGGACGACCAGTTCTCGCGGCGCGTGTTTGACCTCTACCTCAAGCGCATCGACGGCAACAAGCAACTGCTGCTGGCGCCCGAAGTGGCGCAGCTCCGGCAGTTCCAAACCACCATTGACGACCAACTCAAGGGCGGCACCCACGAGTTTCTGGACGTGAGCAGCCAGCTGCTGAGCAAGCGCATCGTCGAAATTCAGGCCCTGTACCGCCAGCTGCTGGCCCAACCGTTCGACTTCACGGCGCTGGAAACCTGGGAAACGGACGCCGCCAAGGCCACCTACGCGGCCGACGCCGCCGCGCAGCGTGAGCAGTGGCGCAAGCTGCTGAAGTACCAGGTCCTGGCCCAGCTCTCGGAGCTGATGGACGAGGAAGCCCGCAAAAAAGACAAGCCCCTGGCCGCAACCGCCGTGGGCGCCTCGCCGGCTACTACTTCGGACCGGCCGCGGACGGCCGCGGAGCTGGAGGCCGAAGCCCGCAAGCGGGTACTGAAGTACTACGACGAAGCCTTCGCCGACCAGCGCCAGGCCGACGTGAATGACCGGCTGGCTGAGTTTGCCAACGTCATTGCCAACACCTACGACCCGCACACCGAATACTTCGCGCCCATCGTGCGCGACAATTTCGACATTGCCATGTCGGGCCGGCTGGAGGGCACGGGCGCGCAGCTCCAGGAGGACGAAGGCCACCTCAAGGTGACGGACATCGTGGCCGGCTCGGCCTCGTTCCGGCAGGGCGAGCTCAAGGTGGGCGACATCATCCTGCGCGTGGCCCAGGGCGCCGCCGAGCCGGTGAGCGTGGAGGGCATGCGCTTCGACAAGGCCGTGAAGCTCATCCGGGGGCCCAAGGGCACCGAGGTGCGCCTGACCGTGCGCAAGCCCGACGGCGCCACGCTGGTCATTCCCATCGTCCGCGACGTGGTGGTGATTGCCGAAACCTACGCCCAGTCGGCCCTGGTGAAGCAGGGCGGGCGCACGTTCGGCTACATTCACCTGCCCGGCTTCTACGCCGACTTTGGCGGCAAGGGCGGCCGGAGCAGCGCCGCCGACGTGAAGGCCGAGCTGGCCAAGCTGCGCCAGGAAAACGTGGCCGGCGTGGTGCTCGACCTGCGCTCCAACGGTGGCGGCTCGCTGCGCGACGCCGTGGACATGGGCGGCCTCTTCGTGCCCAGCGGCCCCATGGTGCAGGTAAAAGCCGGCCGCGGCCGGGCCGAAGCCCTGCCCGACGAGGACCCCGCGGTGCAGTACGCCGGCCCGCTGGTGGTGCTGGTGAACAAGTACAGCGCCTCGGCCTCCGAGATTCTGGCCGCCGCCATGCAGGACTACCGCCGCGGCATCGTGATGGGCAGCACCACCTACGGCAAGGGCACGGTGCAGCAGGTGTTTGACCTGGACAACGCCGTGTCGCCGGAAGCGAAGGCCCTCAAGCCGCTGGGCTCGCTCAAGCTCACCATCCAGAAGTTCTACCGCGTGAACGGTGGCTCGACCCAGTTCAAGGGCGTGGTGCCCGACATTGCCCTGCCCGATGTCCTTACTTCCCACGCCAAAGGCGAGCAGGAGTCGGAATACCCGCTGCAGTGGGACGAGATTGCGCCCGTCGCGTACCAGCCCACCAACACCTTGCCGGCCCTCGACAAGCTGCGGGCCGCCAGCGCCGCCCGGGTGGCCACCAGCCCCGGCTTCCGCCTCATCAAGGACGCCGCCCAGCGCGCCACCGTGCGCCGCAACCAGACCAGCTTGTCGCTGAACCTGGCCGCCTACCGCACCGCGCAGGAGCAGGCCCGCGTTGCCAACAAGCAGCAAACCGCCGCCCAAAACGCCCTGGCCGTGCTCGAAGTAGCCGCCCTGGCCGCCGATGCCCGCAGCGCCAGCGCCGACTCGGCCGCTGCCAAGCGGAGCGCCCGCTTCCTGAAGCCTTTGCGCCGGGACGCCGCCCTGGCCGAAGCAGTGGCCGTGATGAACGACGGACTACAATAGCCGGCACCGCGCCCGGATTCGCGGGGGCTTGTTACCTGGCTGGTTTATTGAACTTGGCACCGAAAAAGCTCAGCTAATTCGGCCCGGGGCTTCCGGGTGAAAAGCATTTGGTAGCTGAAAGCAGAAATATTGGATTTCTTGCCGCTCAGCCCTTCCAATCCCTTCTGCCATGGCTTCCTTCGCCGCCGAGCTGCACGTGGCTGGCCACGTGTTTCCGCTGCGCCACTGCACCTACCACGCCACCCAGGCTACCGACACCCGCGGGCGGCCCACCGAGAAAGTGCGCAAGCACGCCGTGCAACTGGTGTTGCACCCGCCCGATAACCACTTCTTCGAAGGCTGGGCCCACCACCCCACCAAGCGTCTGGAAGCGCACGTGTTGTTTCGCGACCCCGACCAGTGCGGCGTGCGCGAAACCCTGCGCCTGCCGGCGGCCTACTGCGTGGCGTACGACGAAAAGTTTGAAGCGGGCAACGCCGCCGACGGTTCCTACCTGGCCTTTGTGACCCTGGTGGACCCCGACGGCTGGCCCCGGCCGCTCGGGACCACGGGGCGCCGGTAGCGTTGCTGGTCGCGGCCGTGACAGCCGCGACCAAAGCCGCGCTGGCCGCCCGCGCCAAGCTCCCCACTGGAATCCTAGCCGCCCGTAAAGTCGCGTAGCTCAAATAAGTAGCGGTCAACGGTTAACGGACGATAAGTAATCATCAACCACTAATCTTTTATCCACGAACCTATTTAGAAATTCCGCTGGCGCGCGTTTGCATTGCAGACGCGCGCCAGCGCTGCCACCAGCTCATTCCTAAAAAGCTTCCATTAAAAAAAGCCGCTTCCGCGTTTGCAGAGTCGGTTTTTTGTCCTCGGACAACAGCAAGCAGGCGGTTGCGTGAGCGGCTCACCGGGTTGTGGGAAGCCCGGCGCGGGCGGGGGCCAGCACGCGCGCGGTAGTGTCCGGGCGCTGGGCGAGCTGTAGCGCGCGGCACTGCTCGCGCAGGCTGGCCTGCTCGGCGCGCTGCTCCGCTTGCTGAAACAGGCGCACTTTATACCGCTCGCCGGGCGCGTTGCGGCGCAGGTTGAGGTAGGTGAGGCCGCCTTTGCCGGTGCTCACGGGCTCGCCGTTCTGAATGCGCTCGATGCGCTTGGCGTTGTTGCCGAACAGGGCCTGCCAGGGCTTCAGGCCGATAAATAAATTGCTGGGGCCATCCAGGCCGTAGCGGCCGCTGATTGCCAGGTTGCTCAGGTTGCTGTTCAGCCGCAGGTCGGGGATGAGCAGCTCGCCCTGCGTGAGCACGAATTCGCTGCGCACGGGCTCGAAGTACAAGTGGCTGGTGCGTTTGGCTTTCATAAACCGGAGGGCCTCCATCAGGGCGTCCACGTTCAGCAGCTCCAGGTTGCGCACCTCCGTTTGCAGAAAGCCCGTGGTTCGCCCCAGCTTGGGGAGGAAGGCCGCGTCGAGGTCGGTGCGCAGGTCGGCCACCCCGCGCAGCGTGCCGCGGATGTTGTCGCTGCCCAGCACGCGCAGGCCCATGGCGGTAGCCGTGGCAAACAGTGCCGGCAGCTGAATGTCGTCGAGCTGCACCTGGGCCTGGGCGGGGTGGTGGCCGCGGTCGGCGGTACTCAGCATCCGCCCGCGCAGGCTGATGCGGCCCTGCAGCGCGTCCAGCGTGCAGTTGTCGAGCCGCGCTTCGCCGTCGCGCAGGTGCGACACGAGCCGGAGCCGGCTGCCCCGAATGGCGGCGTAGCGGACCTGGTCGGCCTCCACGCGCAGCACCGCGCGCAGCCCGCCCTGGGCCAGCACCGACGTGTTTTGGGGCGCCTGCTGCCGCAGGGCGCGGCGGGTGGCCCGGCGCGCGACCCGGGCCTGGGTGCGGGCCGTGGGCACGGAGTCGGGCGGCGGGGTCAGGCTGGCAATCAGGGCCAGCAGGCGCTGCACGTCGAGGGTGGCGTAGCGCAGGGTCACGTCGGCCGCGCCGGCCACAAAGCGCAGGTTCTCCACTTGCACCGTGGCCGTGGCCTCGCCCTGGCCGCCCTCCGGCGTGCGGAAGCGCAGGTAGGGCAGGTGCAGCACGGAGCCCGCTTTTTCCAGGCGCAGGCTCACCTGGTCCAGGGTTTCGGCGTCGGGCAGCAGCACGCGGTCAATGTCGATGTTCACCTGGCCATTCGCGGTTAGCAGCAAATCGCGCAGGGCAGGGCTGGCCGCGCCCTTGGCTTTGGCCCGGCGCGCGGCCCGGGGCTCCGGCTCGGTGAGGCGGGCCAGGAATTGCCGGTAATCGAGGGTGGCAAAGCGCACGCCCAGTTGGTACTGCACCGGCGCCACCCGGTTGGCGGGGTCGGTGGGCCAGGCCACGCTGCCGCGCACGGCGCCGCCCCACACGCCCCCGGCCAGGTCGAGCAGCTGCACCCGCCGGCCGTCGTGCCGCACGGTCACGGCCAGGTCGCTGAGGGTGTCGGTGGCCAGCAGCAGCCGTTTGCAGCGCAGGCCCACGTCTAGCAGCAGGCCCGGCGGAATAAGCTCGCTGCCCAGCGTGGCGGCCAGCTGGGCGCGGTCGCGGCGGGCCGGGGCGGGCTTGGGCAGGCTGGCGGGCGAGAAGCCCGGCCCGGCGGTGCGCGGCACCGGCTGCAGGAGGGCGCGCAGGCGGGCCACGCGCAGCTCGTCCACCGCGAACGCGCCGCTGATGCGCGTGGTGGCGTGCTGGCCGGTGAGGTAGTCAAACAAATGCGTGGTGCGGGCCGAGGCTCGGAACCGCATACCGTCCAGCACCCCCGAGGCGTTGGAAAGGGTCAACAGGCTGTCTTGCAAGCCCAGCCGCACGTTCAGCTCCGACATGTCGGCCTCGCGCGCGGGCATCACGAACGAGGCATCGCGCAGGGTCACCGTGCCGCGCGCCGACAGGCTTTGGAACGGCGGGAGGGGATTGGCGCGGCTGGCCATGGGCTTGAGCAGGCCCCGCAGCCGCACGTCCACGTCGGCAATGCCGTGGCGCACGCGCCACCGGCCCGGCGCCACCACGGTGGCCAGGTTGGGCAATTCCGTGCGCCCCCGAAAACGGCCGTCCACGTAAGGCCGGGCGAAGTCGCGCAGCGTCAGGGCCACGTCCAACTGGCCTGCCGGGGAGTAGACGCGGCAGCGGGTCAGGGTCAGCACCGTCGACTTCACGTTGTGCGCCGGACCGTTGTCGTAGGTGCCCTGCAGGTCCCAGCGGTTGATGCGGCGGGCGGCGGCGGGCCACTGCAGGCGGGCCCCGCGCAGCCCGAACGTGAGCACGTTGCGGGGGCTGACTTTGGGCCCGCTCAGCCCCGTGATGGTGTAGTGGATGTGGGCCCGGCTGGGGCTGGTGGCGCCGTCGAGGAAGGGCTCCAGGCGCGGGGGCAGGGCGGCGCGCAGCACCTTGGTCAGCGGCTGGTTGCCCACAAACCGCAGGTCCAGCCGCGTGCCCCGGGGCTGGCTGGCGTCCACGGTGTGGGTGCCGCTCACCCGGATGGTGTCGCCGTTGAGGGTGGCGCGGGTGCCCCAGAGCCGCCCCTGGCGCTTGCCGAAGAGGTACGAATAGTGCACCCGCGCCCGCACCGGTTCCCGCTCAAACAGGCTGCCCGCCCGCGTGCGCAGGTAGCTCAGCTCCCCGTCCAGGGTGCCGGCCACGCGCAGCTCCCCGCCCCGGAGCCGCGCCCGGAGCCTGGCCGCCCGCACGCGGGCCCCGAACGCGCTGCGCGAGTACGCATTGTGCGCGCTCATGCGGAAGTTGTTCACGAGCAGCTCCTCCAGCTCCAGGTTCAGGGCGGGCGCGGTGCCGGTGCCCTTGCGGCGCTTGCCGCGCAGGCCCCAGCTGCGGCCCAGCGAGTCGGTTCGCTCCCGGAAGTCGACGTCGGTGACGACGAGGCGCGTGACCTGGACCCGGCCGCGCAGCAGGCTGCGCAGGGCCACGCGCAAGTCGGCGCGGCCCACGCGCAGCACGGGCACGCGCTGGCGGTAGGAAGTGTCGGTGAGGGCAACGTGCTGAATGGAGGCCGTGAGGTGCGGAAAATCGCGCCACGGCGACAACTCCACGGCAAACGGCGCCAGCACCAGCTCCGAGTCGTGGGTCAGGGCCCGGCGCACGAGCTGGGCCACCTGCCGCTGGCCGTAAGCACTGCCCAGCCACCACGCGGCCGCCCCCAGCCCCAGCACGCCCAGCAGCAGCACCGCAACCAGGATTCGCCGCAGGGGAAAGGACTTCATAGAGCAGTTTCAGGGTCAATGGGCGCGCTGGGGCAGGGTAAAAAAGCGGAGAGCTAAAAGGTAAAACTGAGGTAGGTGGAAATTTAACCTTTACTCCTCAACTTTTAAATCCGAAGCTATTTAAGAAGTCGGCTGACTTATAACCTATCCGAAAAATACTGCGGCAAGCTCAGCAGGGCGTTCAATTTATTTTTCGGGTGGGTTCTAAGAAGCTGTTTGAGTTAGTCAAAATGTATTTGTTGAACGTCATGCAGAGCGCGCAGCGCAGCATCTCGCTCGCTTCGTCGGGGCCGTGTGAACGAAGCGGGCGAGATGCTGCGCTGCGCGCTGCATGACCATTTCTATTGACTTAGACAGCTTCTTAAACCTGGAACGACCCGCTCATCAGGACGTTCTTTCAACTTCCTAAACAACTTCTCCGTGAAAGGTCCGAAGAACTTGCTTAAGCTTGAGGCAAAGCCGCAGGTAGCAGGCACCGGGGAGCCGCGCAAGTCCGCCGCGCACTGTTGAGCCTCAGCAGCCCACGTACGAAAAAAAGCGCGGTCTCGGGCGAGCTGGTGCGCGGGCGGCCTTATTCTTCCGGCGCAACCACGGCGTCGGCGTGGGTGGTGGCTTCGTACACGTCGGCGTATTTAAAATCTTCCAGCCAGTAGGCGGAGCTCACCACGTCAAACACCACCGCGTCAGTCGCGGTGCTGACGGTCGTTAATCCCCAGAGCATGTGCTGGGCTTCGTCGAACCTGGGCCCGGCCAGCTGCTCGGTAAAAAGCCGGTTTATCAGCGCGTTGTCCGGCAGCCCCTGGGCCAGCAGCCGGACGAGCGGCGCGGCAGGCGCATCCGCAAAAATGGCCAAATCGTCCGGGTTGGCGGCCGTGCACTTCACCCGGAACTGCACCGCTTGCGCCCGCGGAAACGTGCCGTTGTAGGCCGTGTGCAGCAGTTCGGTGGTTTGGTAAAACCCCTTGTGCAGCGGCAGCTCCGGGTTTTCTTCCCAAAGCTTCTCGGTGAGCATCTGGTGGGCCAGGTTTTCGATTTGACCCGCGTTCAGTTGCTCGGGAAACAAGTAGCCCAACACGACTTCGGCCGCCTCGCGGGGCTCCAAGTCGGTGAACGACATCAGGCACATGTCCTTCAGCTCGGCTTCCTTGATTTCGTCCGGGTTGTCATAATTCATCAACTGGAGTAGAGCCCGGTAGTCCTGGTTCTGCCACGAATGGGGCAGCTCGGTTAAAGAAGCAAAGGACAGGCGCTCGACGGTGAATGCGTGCATGGGGATAGTAGTTTAATGGAGCTGTAACGACAAAACTGCAGCCCCAGAATCGGGTAGCTGCGCCCGGCTTTACGCGCCAAGCCGCCAAACCGCCGGAACCGCGCCCTTTTATTGGGCATTTCCTGCTGATGCCAAAGCCGCCCGCTCACGCTGTAAAAACAGACCAATTCAATACTACTGCCAAAATCTTAATACCAATTTTGTGCTAATCGCCCATTTGGATGGGCGCTTGGTCAGCCTGCCACGGGCAGCGTAAACATAAAGCGGCTGCCCGCGTCGGGCTGGCTTTCCACCTACAGCAGGCCCCCCTGCGCGCCGATGAACTCCCGCGCAATGCTCAGCCCCAGCCCCGAGCTGCCGCCCGGCGCGGCGCGGCCCGGCACGCCGGCAAAGCGCTGGAAAATGCGCTGGTGGTGCTCCGGGGCGATGCCGGGCCCGCAGTCTTCCACGCTCACGCGCACCATTTCGCCCCACTGCACCGCCCGGATGACGAGGGGCGCCGCCGCCGGTGAGTAGCGGATGGCGTTGGAGAGCAGGTTGATGAGCACCCAGGTGGTTTTTTCCACGTCGCCCTGCACCTCGGGCAAGGCGTCGGACACGTGTAAATTCAACTGTAGCCGCTTGTCGTCGAGCTGGGGACGCATGGTTTGGGTGGCGTAGTGGATGACCTCGGCCAGCTTCAGCGGCTGCACGTTGAGCCGGATGCCGGCGCCCGCGTCGAGGCGGGCCACGTCGATGAGCTGGCCCACCATGTTGAGCAGGCGCTGGGTTTCCTCGCCAATGCCGGTGGCCAGGCGCTGGCGCTCGGCGGCGGGCGTGCGCTCGTCCTGCAGCAGCATCAGGCTGAGCTTGATGCTGGCCAGCGGCGTTTTCAGCTCGTGCGAAATCGTGGCCAGGAAGGCCGACTTCACCTCGTCGAGCTTCTTGAAGTCCGACACGTTGCGCAGGCAGAAAATGTGGCCGCCGGCTGGTGCAGTGCCGCCGGGTTGGTTCAGGGCATCGATGGGGCTGATGCTGAGCTGGTAGTGCGGCGCCTCGCCCCGGTGCGGGAAGGTGAAAACGGGGTCGGGCTCCGCATCGCCGGCCAGGTTGTGCGCCGCCAGCGGCACCAGCAGGTCGCGCAGGGCCGCGCTGGCGCGGGCCACATCGGCGGCCGGGCGCCCGAGCAGCTCCTCGGCCGGCAGCCCCAGCAGGTCGCAGGCCACGGGGTTGGCCAGCACGATGGCGCCGTGCTCGTCCAGCAGCAGCAGGCCTTCGTCCAAGCTTCTGACCAAGCTGTCCATGCGGTTGCGCTCGGTGATGAGCGTGGCCAGGGTGGCGCGGCGCTCGTCCTGGGCCTGGCTCAGCACGCGGTTCACGGCGGCGGCCACGCTGCCCACTTCGTCGCGCCGGCCCACGGCCACGCGGGTGGCGGGACCGGGGCCGGCCACCCGTTCCATGTCGACGGTGAGGCGGCGCAGGGGGCGCACCACAATGCGCGGCAGGCGCACCATCATGGTGATGCCCACCACCGTGCCGGCGGCCAGAAACACGAGCACTGCCGAACGCGCCATGTCAAAATCAGCCTGCTCGATGCCGTGCGCGCCGTGCTCGAGGTAGTGAATGGCGAAAAAAGCGTAGCCGCCCAGCCCCAGCAGCAGCAACAGCAGCAGGAAGACGCTGAGGCGAATTTTGAGTTTGAGAGACATGATTTCAGTTATCAGTTGCTCTTTAATGTTTTCGAAATGTGGCAGCTTCCCGGAATGGAGAACTGCTCACTGGTCACTGATAACTGCTCACTGATTCTCCAGCCCGTATTCCTGCAGCTTGCGGTAGAGCGTGGTCAGCCCAATGCCCAGCCGCTTGGCTACCTCGGGCTTGTTGCCTTCCAGCTCGCCCATCAGCTTGGCGATGTGGCGGGCCTCCAGCGCCCGCAGGCTCTCGTCGGCCGCATCCGCGCCGGGCTTGGCGGGGCGGCCCAGGGCGTGAAATTCATCCGGCAAAAAATCAGCTGCCAGCAGCTCGCCGGCTGGTGCCAAGATGGCGGCGCGTTCCAGCACGTTCTTCAGCTCGCGCACATTGCCGGGCCAGGGGTAGCGCTGCAGCAGGGCCAGGCACTCGGGTTCCAGGCCGGGGAGGCGCTTGCTGAGGCGGGCGGCGAAGTACTGCAGGAAGTGCTGGGCCAGGGGCGGCACGTCGGCGGGCCGGTCTTTGAGCGAGGGCACGAGGATGACGAACACCGAGAGGCGGTAGTACAAATCGGGGCGGAAGCGGCCTTCGTCGGCTTCGTGCCGGAGGTTGCGGTTGGTGGCGGCCACCAGGCGCACGTTCACCTAGGTGGGCTTGGTGTCGCCGAGCTTGGTGAAGGATTGGCTTTCGAGCACCCGCAGGAACTTGGCCTGCACGTTCAGCTCCAGCTCCCCGATTTCGTCCAGGAACAGCGTGCCGCCGTGGGCTTCTTCCAGCAGGCCCTTCTTGTCGGTGAGCGCCCCCGTGAAGGCGCCTTTCTTGTAGCCGAACAGCTCCGACTCCAGCAAATCTTTGGGGAAGGCGCTGCAATTGACGGCCACGAAGGCCTTGCCCCGGCGCCCGCTGGCCTGGTGAATGGCCTGGGCAAACAGCTCCTTACCGCTGCCGGTAGGCCCTTCCAGCAGCACCGTGCTGTCGGTGGGCGCCACCTGCTGGGCCAGCTTCTGCACCCGCTTCAGCTCCACGGAGTCGCCAATCATGGACTCGAAGCGGTACTGCTGGCCCACGCGGCGCTCCAGCTCGGTCACGCGCTGGCGCAAGCGGGCTTTTTCGGCGGCGCGGTCCACCACCACCACCAGCTGCTGCTCAAAGTCGCCCTTGGTGAGGTAGTCGAAGGCGCCGAGCTTCATGGCCTTCACGCCATCGGGGATGGTGCCGAAGGCGGTGAGCAGCACCACTTCGGCATCGGGCGCGGCGGCTTTGAAGCGGGGCAGCAGGTCCACGCCGTTGGCGTCGGGCAGCTTCACGTCGGAAAGCACGAGCAGCACATCGTTGGCGTGCTGGCGCAGCAGCTCCAGGCCCTGAGCAGCGTTGGGGGCTTGCAGCACGGTGTAGCCTTCCAGCGTGAGCACCTGCGCCAGCAGCTGGCGCAAGCGCGCCTCGTCGTCGATGATGAGCAGGGTACCGGTGGGCATTAGGGAATAGTTAAGTTTCGAGCGCTGAATCTTGAAATGCTATTGGGGGGCTTCAGCACCTAAAAGTATCGGCTTACCAGCGAAGGATTCTTATTATCTTTCAAGCCTTATGCCCGATAAACAGAGCCGAGAGTTGTATTTGCTGGAAAGATTCTTGCCCGCACTAGTAGAGAATCGGCTGTACGCTGTGTCGCAACCAGCGCCGCCGTTACCTGATGCGATAGTTGACGTTGACGGTAGAAAAATAGGTATTGAAACAACTGCTCTAATCGCGAACGGGGAAATTAGCAGACGCGAGGGGGACCAAGATAAAATTTTAAACGAGGCACAAAAGCAATTTGAAAAGCGGTGCCAAATGCCGCTTCATGTTTCAGTATCTTTTTCTGAATCAGCTAACTGGCAAAAGATAAATCGTCAGCAAGTCGCATCTTTTGTAACAGATATTGTTACCAGCTCTATTTCCGAAGTAAAAGAATTTGCGCAGTATAAACCTCACTTCTCTATTCGCAAGGACAGATTGAGCCACAGCCACATTAGAAGCATTGGCATCTCCTTTTCAAACAAACTTACAGTTCCTTGTTGGTCACCCATCACGTCATTTATGGTTCCTGACGCGCCAATTGAAGTCATTCAGAATATTATAAATCGTAAGACCAAGAATATACAAGGCTACTTAGGTGGATGTGATGAAGTGTGGTTGTTATTGCTTGAAACTGGCAGCCCGTCCTCTTATTATGATGGGTTTGAAAAACTTAATGAGCTCACATTTACGAGTGAATTTGCACGAACATTAATTGGTCGAATACCAAATGGAGAGGTGGTTGAATTGCGAACTCAATCGGCAACTAACTCCCCCGAATCTCATCCGTGATGTGCTTCACGAACTGGGCGAACTCGGGTTCGGCTTCGACGTTTTCGTGCCAGGCGAGGCACATTTTGGCCAGGTTGAATTGGTGCTGGGGGCTGATGGTGGCGCCCGGCACGAGGTCCCCGGCCGCGTCGTGCTCATAGCTCAAACGTCACCTCACCCCCCGGCCCCCTCTCCCGCGGAGAGGGGGAGACACAGCGGCGCGTCATTAATAGAATTTTGCTTAAGAACTTTGTTAGGCTCCCCCTCTCCGCGGGAGAGGGGGCCGTGCCCCGGAGGGGTCTCGTGAGGTCACGCCTTAGTTTCCCAGCACCACCTCCACGCGGCGGTTCCGGGCTTTGCCGTCCGGCGTGGCGTTGCTGGCCACGGGCTCGGTGGGGCCGTGGGCGTACACCTGCACGCGGCCCTCGGGGAAGGCGCTGCGGCTCTTGGCTTCGAGCCATTGCTCTACGGCCATGGCGCGGTCTTCGGAGAGCTGCTGGTTGGCCTGCGGGTCGCCTGTGTTGTCGGTGTGGCCGTGCACGGCCACCTTCAGGTTGCCGGCCACCACCAGGTCGTCAAACAGCTGGCTGAGCTGGCGCTGAGCGGCGGGGGTGAAGGTGCTCTTGCCGCTGGTAAACTCGATGTTCCAGGCGCGCTTGCTCACGCTGCGGCGGATTTCGTCGCCGGCGGCGAATTGCTGTTTGTCGGCCGGGGCCACGGGCTTGCCTTTGTACTGCTGCTGCAGCTTTTTCAGGGGCGTGAGGTCCAGCATGTCGTTCAGGGGCACGTAGGAGGGCAGCTCCTTGGGGTAGAGCTTGCTCTGCACGTCGCCGAAGGTCTTGTACACGGCCGCGTAGATGTTGGTGCCGCCCTCATCAAGGCCGAATAAGCTCAGGTTGTCGCTGAAGTTGAAGGCTTTGCTGCCGCCGAGCTCCACCACGTCGCCGTTGCGGTCGGCCTCGCTCACGCCCTTGTAGTACTTCAGCCAGTAGGCGCCGGGCTTGTCCTGGTCGCCGTACACTTGGGCCGAAATGCCGGCGGCGCGGGCCAGGGCTTCGGGGTGGGCTTTCACCTGGTCGCCGGCCACGGCCAGGCCGGTCATCAGGCCCAGCACCTCTTTGGGGTGGGCATCGTACCAGCGCTTGGTCGTCACCATGATGTTGGGCATTTGATTGGAATACTCTTTGGTGGAGACGATGGTGACGAGGCCGCCGCGCTGCTGGGCGATGTTCACGTCGCCGGGCGTCCAGGTGGCCACGGCGTCGGCGGGCACCTCCACTTTCACGCCCGTGTTCTTGCCGTTCACCACCTTGGTGCGGCTCTCCGGCTTGCCGAGGATGTACTTTTCGGCGGCGACCAGAAAATCGGAGGCCGCCATGAAGTTGACGGCCTCGGGGTCGTAGGTCGTCTCGTCGGGGTTGACCTTGAGGCCGTTGTCGGCGCACCACTTCAGGGCGATGTTCTGGTCGCCGTCGCGCAGGTAGCAGGCCACGGTCTTGCCCAGGGCCAGCTTGGGGTTGTCGAGCCATTCTTTGGGGCCCATGAGCTTGTCCTCGCCGAAGCTCTTGCCCATGCTGTAAGGAATGATTTGCAGCTGGGTACCGACTTTCTGGAGCTGCGCCTGCACGGCCGAGAAGCCGGGCAGCCCGTCGCCCATGATGCTTACAATCAAGCCCGGCGCGGCGGGGTTGCTTTGCAGGTCGAGGGCATTTTTCACCAAGTCGGCTTGCATTTTGGCCACGTCGTCCTGCCGCACTATCTGCAGGTCGAGGCCGTTGGCGGCCAGGGCTGAGCCCATGGTGGTGCGGGGCCCGCCGTTGGCCAACATGCCGGCCATCTGGCTGTTCCAGGCCATCACCTCCCACACCACCGGCGTGCCTTTGTCGGCCGGCGCCGTGCCGGGCAGCGCCGCCAGCGGGGCCACGGCGGTGGCCCGGTTGCCGCCGGTAGCGGCGGGCAGCTCAATGGAGTTGAGCAGCACCGACTGCGTATCGGCTTTTTTGAACACGGCGCCGCTGGAAATTAGCTTGTTGATGCCGAAGTACAGGGCCGTTACGATGAGCAGGCCGATTAAAATTTTACCGCGAGTTGTCATGGTTTTATAGGCAAGAAAGGGGTGGAGCGCCCGGCGGCGGGCGCAAGAGTTTTTCGGTTTTGGTGGGGGCAATTAGCGGCGGGTGACTGCCTTCCCGTTCGTCATGCCGAGCGCCGCCGAGGCCTCTCGCTGGGGCCCTACTGCAGTCGGAGGGAGTTTTTGATTACTGCTGCACGCGAGATGTCTCGGCTGCGCTCGACATGACGGCCAACGGTGTCAGCAGGACGTTTAATTGACGCAGCATGGCCTCCGGTGGCAGTGGCTTGGCCCAGCAAACTCAGCAGGCAGCAGGCCAGCAAAAAGCTAGTCAAGCAGGCTAGAATAGGCATCATTGCTGGCGTTTTTAGTGGTGAGTACGTTCTGTTGGGCCTGCGGCTTTTCGTTGAGCACGGCGTTGAATTCGCCCTTTTGGTACTTGTCGAGCAGGCGCTGGCCCTTTTCGGACATGACCCCGTTCTGGATGTCCATCTCCTTGACGAACTCCTGGCTGTAGCGCATGGCCTGCTTGATTTGGCCCAGCTGCTGGGCCATGTCCTGGGCGACGCGGTCGGTGGCCAGGTCGAAGAAGTACTTTTTGTCGGGGTCGCCGCGCAGGATGTTCATCGCCGCGCGCATGCCCGAGCTGGTGCGCTTGACCAGCGCGTACTCGTCCTTGAGCAGATTGACCTTGAACTTAGAGCCGTCAATCTGGCGCAAAGCGGCCTTGAGAATCTGGCGCATGACCAGGCTCACGTTGTTCGTGGTGGTGGCCATGGGCTGCAGGCGCTGGTTATAGTCTTCGAGCTGGGCGGCGCGGCTGGCGTAGCTGTCGGCGCTGTCCTTTTCGCCCTGCCGGGTGGCGGCGTCGGCCAGGGCCAGGTACTCCTGCATCTGGGTGGCGTTGGCGGCCAGCTTGCGCTGCACCAATTCGTGGGCGCCCTCGATGTGGCCGACTTCGGCGTCCATCTTCCGGGCCTCCTTCTCGGTGTTCGAGATGTAGTCCTCCATGATGCCGATGGGGTCGGTGTTGACGAAGATGCCGGCCGCCGTGCGCAGGATGCGCTGCCCGGCGTACCACAGCCCGGCCTGAATCCGCTTGTTGGTGACCAGCAAAAACAGCACGAACAGCCCGCCCAGCCCGATGCCCAGCTTCACGGTGTCGAACACCATGTCGACCAGGAAGGGCAGGATAACACCCCAGTAGTACACCACCGCGCCCACCAGCCCGAGGAGCACCACGCGGCCGGCCATCTTTTCCGGCTGCTGCCACTTGGGCAGGCCGGTGTCGTTGTCAGAAGAATTCAGTAGCGTGTTCATGGCATCAGGGGGTTGAAAGGTTGGTGACCTCCACCCAATGCCAATACCAGTGCCGGTTCCCTGAACTAATTCGAATAGCGTACTTTAATTGTTAATAATCAAGTACTTTATAAAATAATTCCTGCCGAAGAATTCGCCCAACGGGGATAAAAATTACCAAAACGACAACCGCCATTTTTCAAAACAACAAACTTGACTGCCGTCAAAAACCCGATTTCTAATCGGGCCTGACGAACCATCCGAAGTCTGCGTAATGAGGTAGAGACGCATACTTGCGTCTCGGCGTCCGCACCGCTGGGGCCTACTCACACTTCCCTGTATAAGGAATAAACACTGTGGGTTAGGGTCTCCAATCATCGTTCAACGACGAGACGCAAGTATGCGTCTCTACCCCGTTTTGGAGACTTCAGGGTTAACTCGGGGCGTTCCGAAATCCTTGTGCGCTTTAGCGGGCTCTAGCGCAAAGCGGGGCTTCGCGCCACCTGTGCATCGCCTCGCAACCGCTGTAAGCGGCTTTTACTGCACCAGAATTAGGGCGGAGCTGGCGGGTACCGGTACCGGTGCGCCGGTCAAATCCAATCTGCTCAAGCCTTTCTCGTTGAGTTGGTCGCCGCGCAGCACCACCGTGTAGCTGCCCGCGGGAACCTCAATACTGGTCGGCGTGCGGTTGCCGTTGAAGAGCACCGTGATGGTCTGCCAGGCGTCGCCGCCGGCGTGGTCTTTCAACCGGTAGGCAATGGTGCCGGCGGGCAGGCCCGGCAGAAACTCCAGGTGCCGCTGGATGAGCTCGGCGGTGGGTAGACGGAAGGCGGGGTGGGCCCGGCGCAGGGCAATGAGGCGGCGGTAGAACTCGTACACGGCGGAGTAGCGCGCCTTGCGGCCCCAGTCGAGCTGGTTCACGCTGTCGGGCAGGTTGTAGGAATTGTGCGCGCCGCCTTTGGTGCGCAGGAACTCGTCGCCCACGGGCAAAAACGGCACGCCCTGCGACGTAAACACGATGACGTTGCTGAGCAGGTCCATCTGGATGAGCTCCGCCTCGGTGGCGCCGGGGTTGGCCACGGCCAGCTTGTCCCAGAGCACCCGGTCGTCGTGGCAGGCCACGTAGTTGATGGCCTGGCCGGGCGCTGCGGCCCAGGGCGCTTGCGAGTAATTGACTTTGGCATAGTCCAGCTGCGGGTGCGGCGTGGCGGCCACGATGCCAAACTTCACGCTTTCCTCCAGGCCGGGCTGGCCGCTGGCGAAGCCGGGCTCGGTCTGGCGGGCGTAGTGGCCCTTCACGCCGTCGCGCAGCTCGTCGCCGAAGGCCGCAATGCGCGGCAGCTTGGCCATGTTGGCTTTCAGGGCGCGGCGGGCGGCGGGCAGCGGGCTGGGGCCGGCGGTCCAGCCCTCGCCGTACATGAAAATGCTGTGGTCCTGCTGGTCGAGGGCCACGCGCACGGCCCGCATGGTTTCCAGGTCGAGCACGCCCATCAGGTCGAAGCGGAAGCCGTCGGCGTGGTACTCGCGGGCCCAGTACGCCACCGACTCCACGATGAGCTTGCGCACCATGGGCCGCTCGGAGGCCACTTCGTTGCCGCAGGCGGTGGCATTGCTCAGGGTGCCGTCCGGGTTGTGGCGGTAGTAGTAGCCGGGCACCAACTGCTCGAAGGCGCTGCGGGCGGCGTCGGCGGTGTGGTTGTACACCACGTCGAGCACCACGCGCAGACCCTGGCCGTGCAGGTTTTCGACCAGCTGCTTCAGCTCCCGAATGCGGGCGGCGGGGTCGGCGGGGTCGGTGGCGTAGCTGCCCTCGGGCACGGAGTAGTGCAGCGGGTCGTAGCCCCAGTTGTAGCGGTTGAGGCCGGCGGGCTGGCTTTCGTCGATGGAGGCGAAGTCGTTGGTGGGCAGCAGGTGCACGTGGGTCAGGCCCAGGTCCACGAGGTGGTCGAGGCCGGTGCTCACGCCGCCCGGGCCGCGGGTGCCCAGCTGCGCCCCGCCCAGAAACTTGCCCGGGTGCCGGATGCCCGACTGCGGGTGCGAGCTCAAATCGCGCACGTGCACTTCGCCGATGACGATGTCGGTGGCTTGTTTCAGGGCCGGGCGCAGGTCGTCGGCCCAGCCGGGCGGGCTGGCCAGGGCGGGGTTGAGCACGGCGCCCCGCTGGCCGTTGAGGCCCACGGCGTGCGCGTACGGGTCGGCCACTTCGGCCATGGGCCGGCCGGCAATGGTGGCCTGCACGGTGTAAAACCCGGCGGCGCCGGCGGGCAGGGCGTAGGTCCAGGTGCCGCCTTCGGCCCGGCGCATGGCGTAGTCGGTGGGGGCGGGGCCGCCGGTGCCGGCCGCGTACAGGCGCAGGCGCAGGGCTTCGGCGGTGGGGGCCCACACGCGCAGGGTGGCCCGGGTGTCGCGCCAGGTCAGGCCCAGGTCGGGGCCCAGGTAGACGGGGTATTTGCTGAAGTCGGGCAGGGGCGGGGCCGCGAAGGCGGGAGCGGAAGAAAGCAACACAAGCAGCAGAAGCGGGCGAATCATGGCGGTAAGTTCGGGGTTTGGCAGGGAAGGCGCCGCGCCGACGGGTCCTTTCGTTCCCCGCCGGTAAAATGCCGGGTGCCGTCGACGGAATGCCCCGCGCAGTCGGTTTCGCGGGGCCGCACCGTGAAGCGGTCGTTAGCTTTACCCGCCTTCCGCCCTTGCCCATGACTCTTCTTTCCCCCCGGGGGTTCCTCACGCCGCTGATACACGTGCTGGTGTGGAGCCTGTTCGGGCTCACGTTCCTGCTGTTTCAGCCCCTCACGGGCCGGCTCACCATGCCCCCGCAGTTCTGGCTGAAACAGGGGCTGATGTTTGGGGCGTGGGTGGGCGTCTTTTACCTCACGGCCCGGGTGAGCGTGCCGCGCCTACTGTTCCAGGGGCGCACGGGCTGGTTTGTGCTGGCGCTGGTGGGGACCACCGTGGCCGTGCTGCTGTTCAGCAAGTTCCTGGAAGTGTCGCTGAACCTGCCCGCGCTCATGGACAAAGCCTTCGAAGCCGCGGCGGGCCGGCCCCGGCTGCTGCAAAACCGCGGCCCCCGGTTCGACTCCATGGGCCTGCTCACCACCATGTTCGTGCTGGGCATCAGCACGAGCATCACGGTGGTGCACAAGTGGCAGCACGACGCCCGCGTGCGCCAGGCGCTGGAGCAGCAGCGCGTCAGCTCCGAGCTGTCGGTGCTAAAAGCCCAAATTAACCCGCACTTCTTCTTCAACACGCTCAACAACATTTACGCCCTCACGCTGCTCGACGGCGAGCAGGCCCGCGAGGCCATCCACCGGCTTTCGCGCATGATGCGCTACGTGCTCTACGACAGCGCCGGCGGCCTCACCCTGCTCAGCCAGGAAATTGCCTTCGTGCAGGACTACATCACCCTGATGCAGCTCCGGCTCGACGAGCGGGTGAGCGTCACTTTTGAGCGGCCCGACCCGGTGCGCGACGTGCCCGTGGCCCCCATGCTGCTGCTGCCCTTCCTCGAAAACGCCTTCAAGCACGGGGTGGCTGCCACCCAGGCCAGTTGCATTTACGTGGCCCTGCGCCAGCCCACGGCCGACGTGGTGGAGCTGGAAGTGCGCAACACCCGCCTCCCGCCGCCCACTTCCGACCTGGCCGGCAGCAACGGCATTGGCCTGGTCAATACCCGCCGCCGTCTCGATTTGCTCTACCCCGACCGGTTCAACCTGCTGGTGGACGACCACACGCCCGCCAACGAGTTCCGGGTTCACCTCACCCTGCACGTCGCGTGAGCAGCCGGCCGCCCCTCCAATGCATTGCCGTTGATGACGAGCCGCTGGCCCTGGGCCTGGTGACGTCGTTTATTCAAAAAACCCCGTTTCTGGCGCTGGCGGGGCGTTTCGGTAGTGCCGTGGAGGCCCTCAAGTATTTGCATGAGCACCCCGGCACGGTGGACTTGGCCTTCCTCGACATCCAGATGCAGGAGCTCAACGGCCTGGAGCTGGCCCGGGTGCTGGGCCCCGCCGGCCCGCGCGTCGTCTTCACCACCGCCTTCAGCCAGTACGCGCTCGACGGCTACCGCGTCGACGCCCTCGACTACCTCGTCAAGCCCTTCAACTACGAAGAATTTCTGCGGGCCGCCAATAAGGCCCGGGCCTATGCCGAGCTAACCGCTACCCACGCCACCGCTCCCGCCCCCGCCGAGGAGGAAGAGTACCTTTTTCTCAAAGCCGAGTACCAATTAGTGCGCGTAGCCCTCAGCGACGTGCTGTACGTGGAGGGCCTCAAGGACTACGTGAAGGTGCACCTCAAGAGCACGCCCCGGGCCCTGCTCTCGCTCATGAGCCTCAAGGCCATGGAAGAAAAGCTGCCCGCCCGGCGCTTCATGCGCATTCACCGCTCCTTCATCGTGGCACTGGATAAGATTGAAGCCGTGCGCCGCCTCACCGTGCAGATTGGGGCCGTCACCATCCCGGTGGGCGACCAGTACAAGGAAGCGTTTCTGCAGTTCCTGAGCCGCTGGACCTGAAAGACGTCCGCGTTAGGTTGAGGGCGGCGGTAGGGACGCCGGTTCACGACTCGTCGCTGAGCGGTAATTGTTGCATTGGCGCTGCCAAGGAAACGCCTGCCGCGGTTTAGCGGCCGGTATTTTCACAATAAACCGCTTCTGAAAAGGAAAAAGCCTCCGCCAACGCGGGGGCTTTTTCCTTTCGTGGTCCGGCAAAGCGGGATGAAGCACGAGGCGCCCGGTAAAACTGCCGGTGCACCAGGCAGGAAAAACGCTGCTGGGTTTTTCACAGCCCTGGCACTGGGCCTTTTATTTAGGGCTAGACACATTTGAGGAATGAATAGGATTGATGTAATGATTTAGTAACTGAGCCATTAGGTAGAGCCTACTATTGCCATATATCTTTACAGGCTACGCGTCCGCGCTATTGCTCTGCTTTAACCATCTCAGCACTCATTTTTTATGCAAAACCTTTTCCCTGTTTTTTTCGCTTTCCTCACCCGCGGGGTGGCGTTACTGATGATGCTAGTGTTTCCGCTGCTGCCATTGGTGGGGTGGGGGCAGGTAAGCATCACGACGAGTGGGACACCGCTCACGGAAAACTTCAACACCCTGGCCATTGCTGGCACCTCTTCGACCGTGCCCACCGGGTTTGCTTTTAGTGAGGCTGGTTCGAATGCTGACCCGAACTATGCAGCTGGAACTGGTAGCGCAAACGCTGGCGACACGTATAGTTTTGGGGCTGCACCAGCCACTGAGCGAGCTTTTGGAGTACTACGAAGTGGGGCTTTAATTCCGATAATAGGCGCGGCTTATGCCAACAATACCGGCCAGACCATTGTGTCGCTGGCTATCAGCTACACGGGCGAGCAGTGGCGTTTGGGCGCTACGGGCCGCTCTGACCGGCTGGACTTCCAGTACAGCACAAACGCTACTTCGCTCACCGACGGAACCTGGACCGATGTGAATGCGCTGGATTTTACGGGGCCCGTGACAGCAGGCACTGTGGGTTCACTGGATGGCAATGTTGCTTCCAACCGGACGGCCGTGACCAGTAGCGTCACTGGCCTCAGTATTCCTGCGGGGACGACGTTTCGAATTCGCTGGCTTGATTTTGATCCAGCTGGGGCCGACGATGGATTAGCAGTGGACGACTTTTCGTTGACGGCAACTAGCGTGGCCCCCATGCCCGTCACGTATTACGCCAAGCCGACCGGTAACCTTGAGCTATTCAGCACCTTTGGTACCAACGTCGATGGCACGGGCACCGCGCCAACCAGCTTTACGGCGAATACACAAACATTCATCGTTGGCGGGGCTGGTCGCACCATTGGAGCCGACTGGACCGTGAGCGGGACGGGCTCAAAGGTAGTAATTGACGCTAACGCCAGTTTCACGGTGCCGGCGGCTTTCAATTTCACGGGGCCCCTCGACCTGGGGAGCGGCGCCACGCTGGTCCAGCAGAACGCCGCCCCCGCCGTCACCTACGGCACGGTGGCCGCTACCAGCACCATCGAGTTCAGCCAGAGCGGTATTTACACGCTGGCGGCGGGCGACATTCCCGGCACCGGCTTTGGCAACCTGGCTCTGCGCAACGCGACCAAGAACTTGCCGGGCACCACCATCGCCATTGCCGGCAACCTGGTGGTGGACAACGTGAGCGGTTTCAGCGGCGGCACCATCGTTCCAAATTTTACGACCGTGAACCTGGGCGGCAACCTGAGCCTGACCGGCACCACCACTTTCGAGGCAACGGGCAACGGCCGCATCACGGTGGTGGCCACCAACACGACCACGCCCCAGCTCATCAGCGGCCGCGGCAACGCGGTGCGCCTGTTCCGGCTCACCCTGCCCACCGGCCAGGCCGGCGTGAGCCTGGACGATGCCAACGGGGGCACGCCCCTGGAGGTAGGAAATGCCGCGGGCGGCGGCTATTCGCTGGCCACGGGCACCACGCTTAACATTAATAATAATACGCTCAGCTTTTTTTCGGGGGGCAAGGCGGCCATCACCGGGACCACCGGGCAGCTGGCTTTCGGCGCCGGGGCCAGCCTGCTGCTCAACCGCAACAGCACTACCCCGCTCGGGACCTTGACTCTGACGCCGGCTAGCACCCAACTTGCCAACCTGACCCTCGACGTGCAGGGTACCGGCAACACCCTGACCCTGCCCAACGACCTGACCGTGACCGGCACTTTGTCGCTGCAAAACGGCATCCTGGCCTCAGCCACCGGCAACCTGACGGTAACCGGGCCGCTGCTGACGGCTGCTACGGGCTTACTCGCCGTGAATCCCACCACCAACCTGGTGGTGGGCGGCAGCGGAACAGCGGGTAACATCTACCTGAGTCCGGCCACCGGCGCCGAAATCGGCAGCCTGACGCTGAACCGCGCTGGAATTACGCTTCGGCTCAACAACTCCCTGAAAGTAACCAACGCCCTGACCCTGACGACGGGCACTTTGAACATTGGGCCAGGCAACACCCTGGAAATAGCGGGCAACCTGACCACCGCCGGCCTGGCCTCGCCGCTCCAGGGCCTGTCCAACAGCAACCTCATTTTCAGTGGGTCGGGCACGGTGACGGGGCTACTGAACCTCATTCCGCAGAGTGGCGCGCTGAACACGCTGACGCTTAACCGCACCACGTTCGCCCTGATTCCTCTGGTTGGCTCCATTTCCGTCGGCACCCTGTCGCTGGCGAAAGGGGCCCTGCAAACCAGCGGCACCGACCGCATCATCGCCGGCATCCTCGACCCGGCCAACCCCGGCAACGTCGACAGCTTTGTGAACGCGCTGACCCTGACCACGCCCGCCGCCACGACGGCCGCCATTACCTACCCCCTGGCCGTGCGGCAGGGGGTATACCGGCCCCTGACGCTCAACATCGACGCGCAGGGCACCGCCGCGGCCACGGCTTACACCGCCCGCATCACGGAGCAGAACACCAACAGCCGCGGCTACGTGGGCGCCCTCACGCGGGTGTCGGCGGTGCGCTACTACACTGTGCGGGAAGAAAGCACCGCCAACTTTCAGCAGGGCCGCATCACGCTCAGCTACGGCCCCGAAGACTTCGTGAATAACACCGCCACTCTGCGCGTGGCCACCTCCGCCGGAACGGGCACGCCCTACGCCGACGTGGACGACGCTTCGACCCCGGTGTTCACCGCCGGTACCATCACCGCCAACCTGCTCACCCCTGCCGCCGTCGCCGACCTCGTGCTGGCCACCACCACGCTGGTGCCCAACGAAAACCCCCTGCCCGTGGAACTGACTCGCTTCACGGCCGCCCGCCAAGCCAGTGGCGTGGCGCTAACCTGGACCACGGCCAGCGAGGTGAACAGCGCCTATTTTGAGGTGCAGCGCAGCGCCAACGGCCGCGAGTTTGGCGTGGTGGCCAAAGCCGAAGCCCGCGGCACGAACAGCGCGCCCACCGCCTATTCGGCAGTGGACGCCCAGGCGCCCGCCGGCCGACTCTACTACCGCCTGCGGCAGGTGGATCTGGACGGTACTGCCGCCTATTCGCCCGTGGCCACTGTAGAAGGCGCGGAAGCCCTGGCCAAAGCCGCGCCGTATCCCAATCCTGCCCGCACCAGCATCTATTTCCCGGCCGCCGCCGCTACGGCCTATCGCGTGCTCAACCAATTGGGCCAGCCCCTGCTGCGCGGCATCGCCGAAGCCGGCACCGCCACCGTGCCCGTTGGGGCCTTGGCGCCCGGCCTCTACTTCCTAGAGATGCAAACCCCCACCGGGCGCGTAGTGCAGAAGTTTGAAAAGGAATAAACCGGTCGGTGGCCCCACAAAAAAGCCCCGTGCAACTTGCGCGGGGCTTTTTTGTGGGGCCGTGGCGCGGCTCCGAATGCGAATGGCTTTTACACCGAGAAGCTCTCACCGCAGCCGCACTCACGCGAGGCGTTGGGGTTGTTGAACTGGAAGCCTTTGCCGTTGAGGCCGTCAGAAAAGTCGAGCTCGGTCCCGGCCAGGTAAAGGAAACTCTTCATGTCGACCACCACGCGCACGCCCTTGTCCTCAAATTCCTGGTCCATGGGCCGCACCTCGTTATCGAAGTCCAGCTTGTAGCTCAGGCCCGAGCAGCCCCCGCCGGCCACCGAGGCGCGCAGGCGAAAGGTTTCGTCGAGGTGGGCGTCGTGCATCAGGCGCGACACTTTTTCTTTGGCTTTGTCAGATACGGTAATCATATCGGTGGTTTATGCTGTCATACTGAGCGCAGCAGCTTTTCACATCCGCACTCTTTTTTTACTGGCTCTGAAGCCGAACAGCCGCAATAAACTGCTACCGGGCTTCGGCAGAACAACAACGAAACAGCGAATCAGGAAGAAGGATTCAGCACCACGCTGAACACGGTAATCGTGTTCAAGTCGCGGCCGAAATACAGCTTATCCAGGGCTTCATAGGCGTTGTGGGCCCGGAAGTAGGAAGTATGAAGCTCTTTGTCGCCACGTGCCCGCCACTGCAAGGTAAACGGGCTTTCGGTATCGCGGAGGTGCCGGACATAATCCAGCATCTTCCGCAAGCATTCTACTTCATCATGGCCCGTTTCGTAGCGGAGCAGGAAGCTCTGCTGGTGCCGCGGGTTCACGGTTATCAAGTCGAGCCGCATCACCCCATCCAACTGCCGAAACTCAAACCGCAACTGCCCCGGTTCCAGGCCCAGGTGCTGCTCAATTTCACGCTGGATGCGAGCAGCTTCGTATTCATCCATTATTCAGAAGGAGCTAATTAAAAATTGAGAATTAAAAATTAAAAATGCTAACCGCAGCTGGCATTTTTAATTTTTAATTCTCAATTTTTAATTGAATTAGTGGTGTGCCAGCTCCAAAGCGGGCAGGCCATTCTTCACGCGGTAGTCCGAGATGGCCGACTTGATGGCATCCTCGGCCAGCACCGAGCAGTGAATCTTTACGGGCGGCAGAGCCAGTTCTTCCACAATCTCCATGTTGTCAATGGCCAGGGCCTCGTCGATGGATTTGCCCTTCAGCCACTCCGTAGCCAGCGACGACGACGCAATGGCCGAGCCGCAGCCAAAAGTTTTGAATTTGGCGTCGGTGATGGTGTTGGTGGCTTCGTCCACCTCGATTTGCAGGCGCATCACGTCGCCGCACTCGGGCGCGCCCACCAAGCCGGTGCCCACGTTCTTTTTGCTTTTGTCCAGCGTGCCCACGTTGCGGGGGTTGCTGTAGTGGTCGATTACCTTATCGGAATAAGCCATGGCTTTCTTAAATTAAAAATTAAAAATTATGAATTAAAAATTGAGGGCAAAATCAGGTACTGGCAGCGCCAGGTCTTTTAATTTTTAATTCTCAATTTTTAATTAATCTTTAGTGCTCCGCCCACTCAATTTTGCTCAGGTCGACGCCCTCCTTGAACATTTCCCACAGGGGCGACATTTCGCGGAGTTTGGTCACGGCTTCTTTTACGTGGCCGATGGCGTACTCGATTTGCTCGTCGGTGGTGAAGCGGCTCAGGCCGAAGCGCAGGCTGCTGTGGGCCAGGTCGTCGCTCAGGCCCAACGCCTTGAGCACGTAGCTGGGCTCCAGAGAAGCCGAGGTGCAGGCCGAACCCGACGACACGGCCAGGTCTTTCACGCCCATCATCAGGCCTTCGCCTTCCACGTACTTGAAGCTGATGTTGGTGACGTGGGGGAGGCGGTGCTCGCGCGAGCCGTTCACGTAGCTTTCCTCCAGCGTCGTCAGCTCAGCTTCGAGGCGGTCGCGCAACACGCTCAGGCGCGCGGCGTCGGCGGCCATTTCAAGTCGGGCCAGTTCACAGGCCTTGCCCAGGCCCACGATGCCGGGCACGTTGAGGGTACCCGAGCGCATGCCGCGCTCGTGGCCGCCGCCGTCCATTTGGGCGGTCACCTTCACCCGGGGGTTCTTGCGGCGCACGTACAAAGCGCCCACGCCCTTGGGCCCGTACATTTTGTGGGCCGTGAAGGCCATGATGTCGATGCCGTCGGCGTTCACGTCCACCGGAATTTTGCCCACGGCCTGGGTGCCGTCGGTCATGAACAAGGCGCCGTGGCGGTGCGCGATTTTGGCAATCTCGCGGATGTTGTTAATCGTGCCCGTCTCGTTGTTGCCGTACATGATGGTGACCAGGATGGTCTCCGGCGTCATGGCGGCTTCCAACTCTTCAAGGCTGATGAGGCCTTCCTCGTTCACGGGGAGGTAGGTGACGCGGCCGCCCAGCTTCTCGAGGTGCTTGCAGGTATCGAGGATGGCTTTGTGCTCGGTGGTGGCCGTGATGACGTGGTTGCCCTTCTGGCTGTACATCTCAAACACGCCTTTGATGCCGAGGTTGTCGGACTCGGTGGCGCCCGAGGTGAAAATAATTTCTTTGGGGTCGCAGCCGATGAGCTTGGCGATTTGCTCGCGGGCATAGTCCACGCCTTCCTCGGCGGCCCAGCCGAAGGGGTGATTGCGCGATGCGGCGTTGCCAAACACGTCGGTCAGGTACGGCATCATGGCCTCCAGTACCCGGGGGTCGAGGGGCGTGGTAGCGTTGTTATCGAGGTAAATGGGGAGCTTTAGCATTGCGCGCAGCGGGTTGGCAAGTTAATAGACCAGCGAATGAATGGCCCCCCGTAGAACACGGTTCACGGGCAATCAGTTTTCTTTGGTCCCACAAAAGTAGATACAATCCAAATAAGGAATAGCGCCGGCTCCCGGTGCCGCCGCCAGTTGCCCGGCCAGACGCCGGTTTTCGCCGCCCGCTGCGGTGGTGCGACCTTTCCCGTTACATCCATGCTCACCAATCTCGAACACTTCGGCCTGGCCGTGCACGACCTGGAAGCCGCCACGGCGCTCTACACCACGCTGCTCGGCGCGGCTCCTTACAAAAAGGAACACGTGGCCAGCGAGGCCGTCGACACGGTGTTTTTCCGAGTGGGCGGCTCCAAGCTTGAGCTCCTGGCCGGCACCTCGCCGGACAGCGCCATCACGAAATTCCTGGCCAAGAAGCCCGAGGGCATTCACCACGTCGCTTTTGAGGTCGACGACATTCGGGCCGAGATGGCCCGGCTGCGGGCCGAAGGCTTCGTATTATTAAGCGAAGAGCCCAAGCGCGGGGCCGATAACAAGCTCGTTTGCTTCGTGCACCCCAAGAGTGCCGCCGGGGTGTTGGTGGAACTCTGCCAGACCACGGATTTAGCGGATTGAATTGGATTGACACGGATTCTTGCGGTTCAAATTCTGAAGGCGCACCTTTGCACGTGGTTATCCTCGGGATTCGCCAGGGCATAAAGTGCCTGACGAAGCCACCAAGCCAGTGGGGGCAGAACCACCAGAATCCGTGTCAATCCGTGTCAATCCGCTAAATCCGTGGTCCGTTTTCAGCAAGAAGTAGAAGCCGCCGTGGACGCCCTGCTGCTCCAGCAAGTCATTCTGTACCCCACCGATACCGTGTGGGGTCTGGGCTGCGACGCCGAAGCCCCGCCCGCCGTGAAGGAGCTCTACAAACTCAAGGGGCGGGCCGCGGGCCAGCCCAGCATCGTGCTGGTGGCCGACGTGGCCATGCTGCGGCGCTACGCCGCGCAGGTGCCCGAGGAGCTGGAGAAGCTGCTGGCGGAGCAGGAGCGGCCCACGACGTATATTCTGCCCGCCAGCCGGGCCGTGGCGCCCGATTTGGTGGGTCCAGACGGCACGGTGGGCCTGCGGGTGGTGCAGGACGAGTTCTGTTTCAAGGTGGTGCGGCGGCTGGGGCACGGGCTGGTGTCCACGTCCGCCAACAAAACCGGGGAGCCCACCCCGGCCGTGTACGCCGAGGTTGACGCGGCCATTTTGCGCGGGGCCGACCACGTGGTGAACTGGCGGCAGGACGACGACTCGCGGGTGGCGCCGTCGCGCGTGGTCCGGCTGGGCGCGGGCGGCAAGCTGGAAGTGGTGCGGGAGTAGCGGCGCCCCGTAAAAGCCGGAGTGGCGACCTTTGCGGCCATGAAGACGCCCGAACTGCCCGACTTGCCCATCTTCCGTACCATTGCCGACGCGGCGGCGGAACTCGGGCAGCCCGCTTACGTCATCGGCGGCTACGTGCGGGACCTGGCCCTGGGCCGCGAGAGCAAGGACATTGACGTGGTGACCGTGGGCGACGGCATCGCGCTGGCGCAGGCGGTGGGGGCCCGGCTGCCGGGCCGCGGCCGGGTCACGGTGTTCAAGAACTTCGGCACCGCCATGCTGCCCACCAAGGAGGCCGGCGAGATTGAGTTCGTGGGCGCCCGCAAGGAAAGCTACCGCGCCGACAGCCGCAAACCCGAAGTAGCCGCCGGCACGCTGGAAGAGGACCTGGCCCGCCGCGACTTCACCATCAACGCCCTCGGCCTGAGCCTGAACGCCGAAGACCTCGGCGCGCTGGTGGACCGCTACGAGGGGATGAAGGACCTGGCCAGCAAAACCATTCGCACGCCGCTGGGGCCGGACGTGACCTTCTCCGAGGACCCGCTGCGCATGATGCGGGCCGTGCGCTTTGCCGCGCAGTTGAACTTTGAC
The DNA here is from genome assembly GCF_031398885.1 of Hymenobacter sp. Classification (GTDB taxonomy): domain Bacteria; phylum Bacteroidota; class Bacteroidia; order Cytophagales; family Hymenobacteraceae; genus Hymenobacter. Next base: position 19,724 of record NZ_JANNOD010000041.1, on the reverse strand, counting down.
ATTGAGCCCGACACCTTCGACGCCATTATCCGCAATAAGGACCGGATAAAAATCGTGTCGCAGGAGCGGATTACGGTGGAGCTGAACAAGATTATTGAGTCGCCCACGCCCAGTTACGGGTTCAAGCTGCTGTTCCAGACCGGGCTGCTGCACCTGATTTTCCCAAAAATGGCGCTGCTGCACGGCGTGGAAAAGGTGGGCACCCACGCCCACAAGGACAACTTCTACCACACCCTGCAGGTGCTCGACAACGTGGCCGCGGCCGGCGGCGACCTGTGGCTGCGCTGGGCCGCCGTGCTCCACGACATTGCCAAGCCCGCCACCAAGCGCCACGACCCGCGCGTGGGCTGGACCTTCCACGGCCACGAGGACAAGGGCGCCCGCTGGGTGCCGGGCATCTTCGCCGACCTCAAGCTGCCCCAGGGCGAGGAGATGCGCATGGTGCAGAAGCTGGTGAAGCTGCACCTGCGCCCCATCGCGCTGGTGAAGGAAACCGTGACCGACTCGGCCGTGCGCCGCCTTTTGTTCGAGGCCGGCGAGGACATCGACCGGCTCATGCTGCTCTGCCGGGCCGACATCACCAGCAAGGACCACGACCGCAAGGCCCGCTACCTGCGCAACTTCGGGCAGGTGGAGGAAAAGCTAAAGGAAGTGGAGGAAAAGGACCACCTGCGCCGCTTCCGCCCGGTCATCACCGGTGAAATCATCATGGAAACCTTCGGACTGAAGCCCTCGCGCGCGGTGGGCGAGCTGAAGGAGGCCGTGATGGAAGCCATCCTCGAAGGCACCATTAAAAACGAAATGGAGCCAGCCCGGGCCTTCCTGTTGCAGCAGGGGGCGGCCATGGGACTGGCTCCGGAAGGGGGCGTTGTTCACTCACCAAACTAAGCCTCGTTCCTTACTCGTTGGGCAATAGATGCGGATTGTGGCGCAAAGTTGCCCGGTAACGGTTTGTTAATGAGCGGCACTGGCCGGCGGTCGGCCGGGCCGCCGCGCCTACAGCCGCTTGATGCTGGACGGGCCGGTAGCGTCCACTTTCACGGTTTTGGGCTGGCCGCTGTAGGCAATTTCGCTGGCGCCCACGGCGTCGCCGCGCAGGCTTTCGCTCACGTTGAGGCGGGCCTTGCACACGCCGGCTAGGTCCACGGTGGCGGTGCGCGTCTGGAGGTTGGCCGCGGCCAACTCGCAGGCGCCGGCGGCGTCGAGGTCCAGGTCGTCGGCACGGCCGGTGGCGGTGGTGCGGCAGGCCCCGGCCTGGTCAATTTTCAGGCGGCCGTAGTTGCCGTTCAGGCGCAGGTGGCTGGCGCCGGCCTGCTCGACGCTCAGCTGGTCCTGCCGGTCGAAGCCGCCGAGGTCGGCCTGCACGGCGCCGGCCAGGTCGAGGCCGTCCACGCTGGGCATGTCGATGCGGATGAGCACCCGCTCCTCGTCGCGGTCCCAGTCGCGGCCGAAGATGGACGAGCTGTTGCGGGGGTGAATTTCCAGGGTGCGGCCGTCGCGCTCCACCCGCAGGTCCTTGAGGATGTCGTCGTCGCCGCCGGCCTCAATTTTAAAAGTGTCGCCCTTGCGCACCACCACCCGGTAGCCGCCCCGCACGCTTACTTGGGTGAAGCCACTTTCTTCGAACGTGCGGCGGCCACTGCCGTAGCTGTTGAAATCGGTGTCGAAGGACGGGGCGCCGCCGTAGTTGAGCGTGATGCCGCTGTTACTCTCATCGTTGTCGCTCTCCTCATCTCCCGAGTTGATGTTCACGTCGTCGTTGCCGTCGTTATCGGTGTCGATGCTGGTTCCGTCCCCGTTGCCGTCCTGGAGGTCAACGCCCAGGTCCTCGTCGGTGCAGGCGATGCATTCCAGCCGGTTGCCGCGCAGGCGGTAGCGGTGCTGGTCGGGGTTTTCGGGGCGGCGGTCGTTCACGAAGTTTTCGTCGCGCAGCAAGTCGTAGGCAAAGCGGGAGCTGATGCGAAAGGTGCGGTCGCGGGGCAGGCGGATGGTGACGCCCAGCTCCTGTTTGCGGTACTTGGCCCCGGGCAGGAAGGAGAAATGGTCATCGAACACCAGGGAAGAGTCGCCGCTGGGGCGAATGGTGTAGTCGATGGACGTGAGGGCGTTGCGGCGGGCCACGGCCTCGCTGGGGCCTTGCGAGCCCAGGGTGCGCAGTACTTCCACCGCGCGGCCGCTGTCGGCGGCGGCGAGCTGCACGTCCACCCGCTGCTCCCACTGGCGGTCCACGCGGCGGGCGTCGAGCATCAGCACCGGCGTGGTCAGGGTGGGGTAGCGTTCCAGCTGCTCCACGGCGGCCTCGTACTGGAATTCGCGGTTTTGCTGGGCCACGGCCACACTCAGGCCCACAATGCTCAGCAGCCACAGCCCCAACAGCGACAAGCCGGCGGTGCGGGGCAGCAGCGTGCGCTTAATCAGCAGGTTGAGCCCCCCCAGCAGCATGGCCAACGACGGAATGGCGGTGACAAAAAAGCCCGCCAGCAGGCCCCAGGCGGGCACGCCGTTCAGCAGCACGTGGGCGGGCACGTCGCCGGCCACGATGTTTTCTGAGTTGGGAATCAGCCCGACGCCGGCCCCGAGCAAGATGGCCAGCATCAGCAGCAGCGAGAACCCGCCGATGGTGAGCAGCACGCCAGCCACGATGCGAATGGCCGAGCCTACGAAGCTCACCAGCGGCCGCAGGCCCCGGGCGGCGTCCTCCACAAAAGCCCCCACCGGCCGGTTCGTCGTCGTGGGGGCCGCGCTAAAAGCGGAGTTGCGCATGCTGCTGTCGAAGCCCTCCAGCGTCACGGCGTCGCCGCGCATTCGCAGCTTGTCCGAAACAGTTTTGGCTTCGGGCAAGACTATCCACAGGATGATGTAGGCCAGAAAGGTGAAGCCGCCCGCAAACAAGCCGGCCAGCAGCAGCACCCGCACCAGGGTCACGTCGATGTTGAAGTACGCCGCCAGGCCGCTGCCCACGCCGGCAATTTTGCCCGTGCCGGTGTCCCGAAACAAGCGCCGGCCGGCCAGCGGGCCCGAGTTCAGCAGCACGTCGTTGGGAACCGGCGCGTCGTAGCGCTTGGGCAGCACTATCCACAGGATGACGTAGCCCAGCACGGCCCAACTGCCCAATTGCAGGTTGAACCGGTCGCCGTCGTGGTCGAGTATCCGCACCACGGCCGGCGACAAAAAGGCCAGCGCCACGAAGCCCAGGCGAATCCAGAGCGGGTTCACGGCGAAATACTGGGCGATGCCAGCGGCCACGCCCGCAACTTTGCGGTTGGCCATGTCGCGGTACAGGCGCCGGGGCTCGGCGGCCGCCGGGGCCGCGGCCGAACCGAAGGCGCCGCCCGCGGTACCGGAGAAACCGCCGGTGCTGTCGGCGCCGAAAGCACCGGCGGTAGCGGCGTCGGCCGTTTCGGCGGCGTCGTCCTCGTCGGCGTCGGGAGCGAAGTCGCTCACCCGGCCCATCTTGGCGGTCATGGCCTCCACGTCAGCGAGGGTGATGACCTGCTGGGTGGGGGAGAGGCGGGCCGAGAACAGCTCGGCAATGCGCCCCTCGATGTCGGCCACGATGTCCTCGCTTCCCCGGTAGGTGGCGAAGTGGGCCTTCACCTCGGCGAGGTAGCGGCTGAGCACCTCGTAGCCGTCCTCCTCGATGTGAAAGATAATTCCTTGCAGATTGATGCTGATGTTCTTTTTCATGACAAAAGGCTGAAAAACGGCCGTTTAGGTTCTGGTGAGTGGAGAAGGAAAAAGACGGTTGGTTCAGGCGGCGGGCTTGGGCGGGGCGCTGTGCCGGATGATGCCCACCGAGGCGGCCATTTCCTCCCAGGTGTCGCGCAGCTCGCCCAAAAACTGGCGGCCGGCGTCGGTGAGGGTGTAGTACTTGCGGGGCGGGCCGCTGGTGCTCTCCTTCCAGACGTAGTCCAGCAGCGCGGCATTTTTCAGGCGGGTCAGCAGCGGGTAGAGGGTGCCCTCCACCACAATCATGCGGGCCGAAGTCAGCTCCTCCAGCATGTCGGAGGCGTAGGCTTCGCCGCGGGCGATGATTTCCAGGATGCAGAACTCAAGGATGCCCTTGCGCATCTGAACCTGGGTGTTCTCGAGTTTCATGGGCGGTGTGATTAGCTAGTGGGTGAGAAACAGTACAAATGTATGGTAGGTACTTTGTAACGCAAGGTACTGGATGAATAATTCATTACATTATCATAAAATAATTCCTTATCGATTGGTAATCAGCAATAAAATTTTTGCTACAAGTACCAAGTAGCTCCTCCTTTTGGTCCCCTCCTGCTTGCCTGGCCTCGGGCTGCCGACAACCCGAGCGGCCAAAAAAGAGGGTTGGCTCGTTGCGTGGGCGGCGGATTTCCTGCCTTTCAAATCTTGTTACCGTTCTGACACTGCTCAAACCACAGCGATGGCAAAGTGCGTACGACGACTATTGCGCGCTGCTTGCCGCTTCACGCCCGCAGTTGGCCCGAAATTGGCGGGATGCGACGCACTATAATGAAGTAACTTGCGTTCCGTGGGCGCAAAAACTCACTTGCCTTCTTTCTATGTCCCAGCTTTCCTCTACTGCCCGCGGGCTGCTGCTCTTGGGCGCGGCCGGCGCGTTGTCGTTGCCCGTGGCCGCTCAAACCGCCCGCACGCCCAAGTACAGCAATGAATTCCTGAACATTGGCGTGGGGGCCCGGGCCCTGGGCATGGGCAAGGTGCAGGCCAGCCTGGCCGACAACGCTACCGCCGGCTACTGGAACCCGGCCGGCCTGGTGAACCAAACCCACAAGTACGACGGCGTGCTGATGCACTCCGAGCTGTTTTCGGGGGTGGTGAAAAACGACTACGCCGCTTTTTCCATGCCGCTCGATGAAAAAAGTTCGCTCGGCGTGAGCGTCCTGCGCCTCGGCGTCGACGACATCGCCGACACCCGCAACCTCATCAACGAGTACGGATATATCGATTATAGCAAGATTACTCTGTTTTCGGTGGCGGATTATGCCCTGCTGGTTTCTTACGCCCGCAAGGTGGCCCGGGTGGAAGGCCTGAGCGTGGGGGGCAATGCCAAGGTCATTTACCGCAACATTGGCAAATTTGCCCAGGGCTATGGCTTCGGCCTCGACGCCGGGGTGCAGTACAACTACAAGGGCTGGAACCTGGGTTTGGTAGCGCGCGACATCACCACCACTTTCACGCAGTGGACCATCAACGCCGACGCGTACACCGAAGGCATCAACAGCACCCAGGCCATCGCCGAGGACGAGATACCGACCAACAGCGCCGAAATCACCCTGCCGCGCTTCGTGCTGGGCGTCGGGCGCCGGGTGGAGCTGCCCAAGCAGTTTTCGGCCCTGCTCGCCGTGGACCTGGAGACGACCACCGACGGCCAGCGCGGCACCCTCATTTCCACCAAAGGCGTGAGCGTGGACCCGCGCGCAGGATTGGAATTGGGCTACAAAAATCTGGTGTTTCTGCGCGGGGGGGCCGGCAACTTTCAGGAGATTCAGAGTTTTGCCGCCAACAGCAGCGGCGGGTCTGACCGCAGCTGGAAAGGCCAGTACAGCCTCGGAGCCGGGGTGGCCATCAGCGGCTTGCGGGTCGACCTGGCCCTGTCGCGCCTGGCCGTGGAGAAATTGGGCAGCTCGTCGCAAACCAACTCGTTGATTGTGTCGCTCGGTTACGGGCTCAAGTAAACAAGCCGAATGTCAGTGGCCCAGGAGGAGGCTCCGTGGCCGGAAAGCAAGAGAGAATTTCTACCAATTATGAATAAAAACTACACGCAGACATTGCGGCGGGGGGTGCGGTTGCTGGTGTTGTTGGGCCTGCTATTGAACGGCTCCGCAACGTGGGCGCAGTCGGGCCCGGTGGGCAACGAGTGGATTGTGCCCGGCCAGCAGTACTATAAGGTTAAAATTTTAAAAGACGGGCTGTACAAGCTGGATTATCAATATTTAACTCAGGCAGGCATCACGGGCGTCGTTCCCAATGAGCTTCAGGTGTGGCGGCGCGGACGCGAAATGGCCCGCTACATCGGTGGTAATGCGGCCGTCTTGGATCCGACCACGTTTCTGGAGTTTTACGCCGTGCACAACGATGGGCAGCTAGATGCGGAGCTTTACAAGCGGGCGGTTGACCAGCCACATCCGTACTACAGCTTTGACACGGATACGGCCAGTTATTTTATTACCTGGAGTGCTGGACGGCCCGGCCGCGCCATGAGCCAGCCCACTGCGGCGGCGGGCACTCCCCATCCGCACCGGCTCACGAGTCAGTTAAATCTTAAAGTCAGCGTGTACGTTGATATCCCTGTCTCGCAGTACAATTACTTGCCGTGGTTGGAATCAGGAGAGGGCTATTTTGAAGATGGAACCCGCAGCGTACCTTGCGATTCGGTGATACGCAACGTGGCGCTGACTGGGCCGCCGCCGGAGTTGGAGGTGCTGATGTTTGGGGTTAGTTTTGGCGCGCACGCCACGGAAGTTTTGGTGGTGCCCCCTACTGGGCCCGCCCGCAGCTTGGGAGTGATGCGGTGGACAGGCCGGCGCCGGATGCGCCAAACATTTCAATTTTTGCGCTCGGACGTGAGCAGCGCGGGCAAAGTAACCATCCAGACCCGGCGAGACGCTTCTGCCGTGGCCGGGGATAATTTTTATTCCTGCTATTTCCGGGTGGTTGCTCCTCAACTCAGCCGGTGGTTTGCCAACCGCCGTAGCGTGGCTTTTCAAAATGATTCGCTGCTAGCCGGCCCAGCCACATACGAATTTGAAGCAGATTCGATTCCGGCCACGGCCGTTGGATTTGATGTGCAGGACTTGTACAATGTGCAACGCGTTGTGGGCACCGCAGGGAGCACCAACACCCGCCGGCGGTTCGTATTTCCCGACGCTAATGCCAGCGCTACCCATCGGCTGCTTTTGGCCGATGAGTCTCACACGGTCGTGCCGCCGATGCGGGCCAAGCGCGTCTATTTCCGCGCTATCAACCCGGCCGTCCCCACGTTTGTCATCATCACGAATCCGCTGCTTATGCAGCGGGACTTGGCCACGGGCATTGCCAACGCCCCTAAGGAGTATGCCAGCTACCGGGCCTCAACTGCCGGCGGTCGCCACGATACACTGCTGGTAACCGTCGGGCAACTGTACGACCAGTTTTTTTACGGTGACCGGTCCTGGTTGGCCATGCGGCACTTCAGCCGGTGGCTGGCTAATGCCACGCCCACCGCCACCAATCGTTTCCTGTTGCTGCTCGGTAAGGGCATCGTACCCAGCGAAGTGGGCGGGCGTTACCGCACGGGTAATTTACTTCTCGACCTAGTGCCGACCAGCACCCGCGCGGTATCGGACAACATGCTCACCGCTGACTTTGCCAACGACGACTTCAGGGCGCGGCTGAACACCGGACGGCTAACGGTCACCACGCCCGCTCAGATTTTGGTTTACCTGGCCAAGCTGCGTGAGCACGACCTCCTCCGCAACGACCAAGTTGTGCCCTGGCGCAAAAACGTGCTGCACTTGGTAGGCGGCGAAAAAAACACTGAATATGTCGATTTCCGGGAGTATTTAAACAAATACAAACAGCGGGTAGAACAGCCGCTATTCGGCGGCAAGGTGGTCGCTACGCTGGAGCGGTCAACGGAAGGGCTGCCAGTGAGCGTAAACATTGCCCAGTACCTCAACCCCGGTCTTTCGCTCATCACCTTTTTTGGCCACGGCACTCCCACAAACTTCTCCCTGGACATTGGCAATGTGAACGACCCGAGCCTTGGCTACAACAACCCAGGCAAGTACCCCGTGCTGATGTTCAATAATTGCGCGGCGGCATCGCTGTTCACATCCGGAACAAATTTGTTTTTTGAAAATTGGCTGTTCGCCCCCGGCAAAGGCGCCATCGGCTGCATGGGACAGACCGGGTTTGGTTACGAGTACGCGCTTCACCCGGCGCAGGACTCCCTCTTCAAACTGCTTTTCAATGACCCCCGCTGGTATGGCCGGCCTATCACGGCCGTCTACAATGAAACCGTACGCCGCCTGCAGCGCGCGCCTTCCGGGCAAAATAACGAAAACAATCCATTCTATTACCTCAACAACGACAATATCGCATCCGAACAACTGCTGTGCACCACTTGGCACGGCGACCCTACCATTTCACTGTATGCGCCCCCGAAACCTGATTTTCAGGTCAGTAATGCGACGCTGTCCATCAGCCCTGCGGTGGGGCAATCCGCAGTAAAAGCTTCATCTGGTAGTTTTCTGCTGAACATTGGAGTGACCAACCCGGGCAAACTTACGAGAGACACCGTCGACATCAGGGTCACGCGAATATTCGATTCTAATTTTCCGCCCACTCCCCCGAATAGCGTTACTACTTATCAGCGCCTACAAGGGCCCCAGGGCAATGCCACGTACGCCATAGAACTGCCCAACCCCGCCGGCGCAAACGTGTTTGGCAACAACACTTTTCGGGTGGAGCTAGACTACCGTAACAAGGTGGACGAAAGCAACGAAACCAACAACACGGCGCAAACGAGCTTCACCTTTCTGCGCGGCGGGCTGACGGTGCTCAACCCGACCGAGTTTGCCATTGTTGGCACCAACCGCCCCCGCTTGGTAGCTCAAACCAACGACCCCAATGGGCCGCAGCGCGTGTTTGAGTTTGAGGCCGATACCACTGCTGCTTTCACCAGTCGGCTGAAACAAATTTCCGGCCCGGTGACGGCTACGCTTACCGCTGGCTGGCAACCCACGCTCCCCAGCAGCGGCCGCGACAGCACGGTGTGGTACTGGCGGGTACGCTTTCAAACCCAGCTAAGCCCCGACGAAGACGCGAACTGGGTAGTGAGTTCGTTGCGGATAATCCCGGGCCGTACTGCGGGGGGGTGGTCGCAGAGCCATTACGCCCAGTTTCGACGCGACCAGCGCGCGGGGGTAGAAGTGGCAGCGCCCACCGGCCGGTGGAATTTTAGCACTGAGAACCAGCCCCTACTGCTGCGCACCCGCGGCGGCGGCGTGCCAGCCGCGACGCCCACATTTGGAGGGGGGGTCGGTTTCGGCATCACAACCAATGCCGCCGTGCCGCCGACGGTGGCAGACTGCGCCGTCAACACGCCCAATTTGCTGGTGGCTGTGTACGACCAATACACCCTTCAACCTAAAAAGGGCCTGCCTGCCCCGGCGCTGTGCGGCCTGTCGCCACAACAATTTTACATTTTCGGGGCAAACCCAGCCACTGCGACTGACACTCTTAATAACCTGAACAACAGCACTGCCCGCCAAGCCCAATTGGCTGCGTTCTTGGCCGCTGTGCCCGAAGGCGACTACGTGGCCCTTGTGAGCATGAATCGCCTACGCTGGCCTAGCCTGACCAACGTTCGCACGGCATTCAACACCTTGCTTGGGTCACAGTTGGTCAACCAACTGCAGAACGGCGACCCATTTGCGTTGGTGGCCCAGAAACGGTCCAGCGGTGGCCGCCTCATTCAGGAAGTCGGCCCCGTGATTACTGCGCCTGCTACGCCTCGCCACGCCCAAACCATCGTTCTGAGCGACACCCTGCGCACGCCCAGTTCGCGGGGTACTATTACCTCTATGCGCATTGGTCCGGCCCAGAACTGGGAAAGTCTCTACCACTGGATTCAGCGGGAGCCAGGCGCCACCAGCCGCTTCACGCTCAAAGTTATTGGTATCGATACACTCAGTAACAATACGGTGCTGTACGCCGGAATTCCCCCGACCTCCGGCCGTAGCGGGTTTTCGCTGGCCACCGTATCGGCGCGTCAGTATCCGTATTTGCAATTGGAACTGACCATGGCCGACTCCTTACGCCGCACCGCACCGCAGTTGCGGGAATGGTACGTCACCTATCGGGGGGTGCCCGAGGGGGTGGTTCGTCGGGACCTAGTGCCGGCCTCAGCATACGACCCCCCGCAGCTTGTGGCGCAGGCCACTGGCTCCGGAACCATCAATTTTCCTGTAAAATTCGAAAACGTAACGCCGTTTGATTTTGGCACACCGTTGCGCGCCAAAGTAGAATTGCGCGACGCTGTGGCCCCATTCGCCCTCAACAAGTCCTTCTTTGTTACCGCTTCCCGCCAGTTGAAGGGCGACTCTACCCTTACCATTCCCGTCAGCATTCCGATGGTGGGGGTGTTCGGTGCCTTTACCACCAAGGTCACCGTGAACCCCTTGCCGAGTCCCTTGCCTGAGGTAAACCTGTTCAACAACGAGCTAACCTTGGCGCCGTTCACGGTGATTGACAACAACGTGCCGCCGACGCTGGACGTGGCCTTCGACGGCCGCCACATCCTGAATGGCGACATTGTGTCGCCCGTGCCCATTATCAACATTCAACTCAACGACGAGGACAAGCTGCGGCCCATTACCGACCGCACGGTGTTCACCGTTTCGCTGACCCGGCCGGGTGAGCCGGCGCCCACCTTGGTGAACCTGAACGGGCCCGAGGTCAATTTCAGCGTCGACGCGAGCAAGGGCAGCGTGGCCAAGCTGGAGTATCGGCCCGGTCTGAGCACGCCGCTTAAAGATGGCAACTACACGCTGCGGGTGCAGGGCCGGGACCCCAGCAACGCCAGCGCCGGCTCGCAGGACTTTCAAGTGAAGTTTGAGGTAGTGAGTGCTTCCAAAATCACCAACCTCTACCCGTACCCCAACCCGGTGATAAGCAAGGCGCGCTTTGTGTTCACGGTGACGGGCCAGGAACTGCCGCGCAACATGAAAATCCAGATAATGAGCCTCACCGGCCGGGTGGTGCGCGAGATTTTTATGAACGAACTCGGGCCGCTGCACATCGGCAACAACATCACCGATTTTGCCTGGGACGGTACCGATACTTATGGCGACCGACTGGCCAACGGCACCTACCTCTACCGCGTGTCGCTCGACGACCCCAGCGCCCAGTTCGGCCGCCGAGCGACGGCCGGCGACACGGCCTTCAAGAACGATTGGGGCAAGCTGGTGCTGATGCGCTAGAGAGAATAGGAGAATGAGGGAATGAAATGCCCGCGTGGGTGGCCTGCCACTAGCGCGGGCATTTCATTCCCCCTTCAGCCATTGCCTTTATCGCCGCCGCAGCGTTACGAAGCTGAAAGCGTAGGCGTGCCGCTCGTCGGGCTCGTGCCGCTCACGGGTTTCCTCGCGCCAGTCGGTGGGGCTGAGGTCCGGGAAAAACGCGTCGCCCTCAAAGCTGGCGTGCACTTCGGTGAGGTAAATGACGTCGGCGGCGGGCAGGGCTTCGCGGTAGATTTCGCCGCCGCCGATGACGCACACGTGCTCGTCTAGCTCGTGGGCGCGGGCCAGCGCGGCCAGCACCGAGCCGGTGGTTTCGCAGCCGGGGGCGGCCCAGCCGGCCTGGCGCGTCACCACGATGTTGGGGCGTTTGGGCAGGGCCCGGCCCAGGCTGTCGTAGGTGCGGCGGCCCATCACCACGGGGTGGCCCAGGGTAAGGCGCTTGAAATGCTGCAAATCAGCGGGCAGGCTGCCCCAGGGCAGTTCGCCCTTGTACCCAATCACGCCATTTTCGGCAACGGCCACAACGAAGGAAACCATATTTTCAATTAACAGTGAGCAGTTAACAATGCGCAAAGCGGGCCGGCACCGCTAAGCTGCGCTTGGTTTGACGAAGAGTTTCGACGCCGGAAGATTCCTGGCTTGACCCCTTCGGTGGCAGCACAGCTTGGTGGTACACTCAGGCTTGCAGCTTAAAACCGAGCAGCAGCTCCTTTACCGGCAGCCGCTTTTTGCCTTCCAGTTGCACATCCAGCACGTCGAGCCAACCGTCGGCGGCAGCCACGCGCAGGTAGTGCCGGCCGTCCGAAGCCCAGGTACCGGGCGCGGCGAGGGGCGCCGTTATCGGGTCGGAAGCTACGGCTTGGGCCCGGAAAATCTTGAGGATGCGGCCGTCGGGCAGCGGGGCGAAGGCGGCGGGAGTGGGAGAGAGGCCGCGCACCCAGTTCGCCAGCTCGGCGGCGGGGCGGCTGAAATCGAGCCGGCCGGTTTCCTTCTGGATTTTGGGGGCGGGGCGCAGGTCGTCGCGCGGCGCCTGCGGGGCACTGGGCGCGGTGCCGGCGGCAATGGCTTCGACCGAGCGCCGGGCCAGGGCCGCGCCCGTCACTTTCAATTTGTCGTAGAGGCTGCCGAAATCGTCGTCGGGCGCGATGGGCACCCGTTCCTGCAAAATCAGGTCGCCGGTGTCGATTTCGTGCCGCAGGAAAAAGGAGGTCACGCCCGTTTCGCGGTCGCCGTGCATCAGGGCCCAGTTGATGGGGGCCGCGCCGCGGTATTGCGGCAACAGCGAGGCGTGGATGTTGATGGAGCCCAGCCGGGGCATGTTCCAGACCGCCTCGGGCAACATGCGGAAGGCCACCACCACCTGCAAGTCGGCGGCGTAGGCGCGCAGCTCGGCCTGAAACTCGGGCGACTTCAGGTTGGTGGGTTGCAGCACGGGCACGCCGTGGGCCTCGGCCGCCGCCTTCACCGCCGAGGCTTGCAGCTGGCGCCCGCGCCCGGCGGGCCGGTCAGGCGCCGTGACGACGGCCACTACCCGGCCGCCGGGCCAGGCCAGCAGGCTTTCCAGGGTGGGCACGGCAAAGTCGGGCGTGCCCATGAAAACGAGGTTCAGCATTTTAGTGGGGGAGGTTTGCGGTAGGGTGCGGGGCTTGCCCCCGCCCGTCGTTGAACATCATCGCCTGGCTTTGTTCAACGACGGGCGGGGGCAAGCCCCGCACCCTACTTTTCGGGATACAGCAGGTACTTGCGGCGCAATGTTTTGAATTTGGCCAGCCCCGGTGCCCAGGAAGCGCGAATTTCGGCTTCGGACTTGCCCGCAATGACTTGTTCGCGCAGGGCCGTCGTGCCCGCGAGCTGCTCGAAGTACTTGCCGAAGAAATGCGGCTTGTCGGTGCTCTGCTGGTAGAAATCGAGCAGGTAGCGCAGGACCAGGCCGCCTGATTCGCGGGTGGGGGCAGTGGCCAGGTTCAGGCCGTGGCAGGGCTGGCCGTTGAGCGGCGGGCTGGGCGAGCCGGCGTTGGGCCGGGGCGTGAACGAGTACGGCCGCGTGGCTGGCTGCGCGGGGCTGCCGATGACCTCGAACGGGCTGGCCGTGCCGCGGCCTACGCTTACGTTGGTGCCCTCAAATAAGCAGATGCTGGGGTACAGCCGCACCGACTGGGCGGTGGGCAGGTTGGGGGAGGGGCGCACGGGCAGGGGGTAGGCCGTGGCGTGGGTATAGCCGGCGGCCACCGGCACCACCGTGAGGCGGCACTTTTTGCCGCCGGCCAGCCAGCCCTCGCCGTTCAGCATCGTGGCCAGCTCGCCCACCGTCAGGCCGTGGGCAATGGGCAGCGGATCGAGGCCGACGAAGGATTGGTGGGCAGGCTCCAGGATGGGGCCGTCGACCAGGTCGCCGTTAGGGTTGGGACGGTCGAGCACCAGCACGGGCTTATCGAGCTCGGCGGCGGCCTCCAGCACGTAGTGCAGCGTGCTGATGAAGGTGTAGAAGCGCGCGCCCACATCCTGAATGTCGAAGACGAGCACGTCCACGTCGGCCAGCATGGCGGGGGTGGGCTTTTTGGTTTTGCCGTACACCGAGCGCACGGGCACGCCGCTGCGGGCGTCGCGCCCGTCCTTGATGGTGGCGCCGTCGGCCTCTTCGCCGCGGAAGCCGTGCTCGGGGGCGAAGATGGCCGTCACGTTCACGCCCCGTGCCCGCAGGGTATCGACCAGATAGGCCGGGCCCACCCGGGAAGTCTGGTTCACCACCAAGCCGACGCGCTGGCCTTTGAGCTGCGGCAGGTATACGTCCAACCGCTCGGCCCCAACGACGATGCGCCCGGCCGGGGGCGGCGGGGCGGGCACGATGACTTGTGGCGCAGAGGCAACGGCGGCGGGCGGGGCCGCAACGGCGGCCGGGGGCCGGGCGGGGCCGCACGCCGGCAGGGCCAGCAGCAGGGAAAGGGAGTATTTCAGGGGAAGGCCAACCATGCGGGGAGAAAAAAGCTAAAAAAGGAGCCGCCCGGCGCCCCAACAAAAGCCAGCGGCGGGGCCGCGGCCGGTACCCGTGCAAAAACGTAGCTTTACGGTCGAATAATGAACGTCGCCCGCTACATTTCGCAGAAGATTGACGGCGGAGCCGATTCCGGTTCCTTCACGTCGTCGGTCACAAAAATAGCCATCATCAGCATTGCCATGGGCTTGGCGGTGATGGTGGTGTCGTTTGCCATCCTCCAGGGGTTTCGCAACGAGATTCAGAACAAGATTTTTTCGTTCGGCGCGCACCTGCAAATCTCGCGCTACGACACCAACAACTCCCTCGAAGTGGCCCCCATTGCCGGGCCGCGGCTGGTGAGTGAGCTGCACCAGTTCCCGGAGGTGAAGTCGACGCAGCCCTACGCGGTGAAAACGGCCATTATCAAAACCACCGACGAGGTGCTGGGCGTGGTGCTCAAGGGCATTGCGGAGGGCGACGGCCGCTCGCCGATGCGGGAAAACCTGGTGGCCGGCGCGTTTCCGAGCTTCCCCGATTCGGTGGCCGGCGACGACGTGCTGCTCTCGCGCAAGGTGGCCGACAAGCTGCGGCTCAACGTGGGCGACAAGGCCCTGTTCTACTTCATCCAGAACCCGCCGCGCATCCGCCAGTTCCGGGTCAGCGGCATTTATTCGACCGGGCTGGATGAGTTCGACGAGGTGTACGTCATCGGCGACATCCGCCAGATTCGGGAGCTGAACTCGCCCGCCTGGCCCGACTCGCTGGTGGGCGGCATGGAAGTGGTGCTCAACAACTTCAACACCCTGGACAAAACGGCCGACAACTTCTACGAGCGGCTGCCCTACGACCTGAAAATCGACAAAATCACGGACCAGTACGCCCAGTTGTTCGACTGGCTGCAACTGCTGAACCGCAACGTCATCATCTTTCTGGTGCTGATAATTTTCGTGGCCACCTTCAACATGGTGGCCACCATCTTCATCATGATTCTGGAGCGCACCAACATGATTGGCATCCTCAAGGCCCTGGGCGCCACCGACAACCAGATTCGCCGGATGTTTTTCTTTCGCGGGCTCTCGCTCACGGTGCGGGGCATGCTCATCGGCAACGCCATTGCTGTGGGCTTCTGCGCCGTGCAGTACTACTTCCACGTCATTCCCCTCGACCCCGAAAACTACTACATGGACCGGGTGCCGATTTCCTGGGACCCGCGCATGTTGATTCTGCTCAACGTGGCCACCTTCGCGGCCTCGCTGCTGGCGGTGCTGGTGCCCACGTACCTGATTGCGCGGATTAAGCCGGTGGTGGCCATCAAGTTCGACTAGCAGCGCAGCGAGTTTGCAACCGGAGCCGCGCCCGGGTGTGATGCCCAAAATAAGATGTTTCGGGTACTGCCGAGGAACGAAATTGGAGCGCCAAGAAAGCGAATTTGAGCACCGAGGAACGGAATTGGAGTGCCGAGGAAGGAAACTGGAGGGGCGTGAAGCGGGAGTGGAGGGGGTAGGAACCGGGTTGGAGCGGGGAAGAACGGCCTTGGCGGTCCCAAAAACCGCTGTTGGGTAGACAAGAAGGCAGATGGAGAACAAAGGGATGGTTCGAGGGGGCGGCACGGGGGCGTGGGAGTGCCCGAGGGGCCTCGCGGATGGTGGAGAAGGCACGTAAGGGGCGCAAAGGCCCGCAAACGGGCCGCGCCGGGTGGGCTTATTTGGTACTTTTTGGAGAAGGCGGGCTTACAGCCAGGAGCTTTGCAGCACGAGGTTGGGGTCGGGGCAGCGGGCGGCCCAGGCGGCGCGCTCGGCGGGCGGGGCCACGCCGGGGAAGTCGCCCGCGTAGCTGCCCAGGTCGGCGATGAGCTGAAAGTGGAGGTGCGGGGGCCAGTCGCCGTTTTCGGGGTAGGGGCCGACGGTGGCGAAGGCCGCGCCTTTTTCGAGGCGCTGGCCGGGGCGCAGGTGCTGCCACTCGCGGCGGCTGAGGTGGCCGTAGAGGCTGTAGAAGGTGGTGTCTTCCAGCGCGTGCTGAAGGATGACGGTGGGGCCGTAGTCGCCGAAATTGGCATTGTCGGCCAGGCTATGAATAGTGGCGGGCAGGGGGGCCAGCACCGGCGCGCCGGCGGGCAGCCACACGTCGACGCCCAGGTGCAGGGAGCGGGCCTGCGGGGCGGCGCCGGGCCCGAAGTGCGGGCTGCGGCGGTAGATGACGCGGTTTTCGAGGTAGCCGCCCACGCCGACGGTGGCGTGCTGCGCGGCCAGCAGGGCGTGGACCAGGCGCTCGAACGCGGCCGTGTCGCGCAGGTCGGCGGCGGCTACCAGCGGATTATTGGCCGTGAAATCGAGGCGGGCGACGGCCGGGCCGCTGAGGTCGACGGGGAGCACGGGGCCGAATTCGGCCTGGTGGCGCAGGAGCAGGGCGGGGAGGGACAAAAAAGCCGGGGATGGGGTGAAAGCGGGATAACTGATTTTCCCGGTTGCTGTTTAGGGAGGGCCAAAGCCGGGCGACGGGCCCCTGCAAGCGGCCCCATCCGCAAAAAGCAGCCGGGGCGGCAAGTTACCTTTGCCCGCGAAACCGCGGCCCCGGGGCCCGCGCCCGCCTCTCATTTCGTAAGCTTCCCACATCCCCCCATTTTCCCGCATGAGTTACCAAACCTTGACCGTTGTTGCGCTAACCCAGGAAACCGCCGATTCCGTGACCATTCACCTCGAACGGCCCGACCGGGCGCCCATCCCCAGCCGGCCCGGGCAGTTTCTGACGCTCATCCTGCCCTGCGGCCCCGGCGGCCGGAAGGAGCGCCGCGCCTACTCGCTGAGCAGCACCCCGCACGAGGCCCCGCGCCTGTCGGTGACGGTGAAGCGCGTGACGGGCGGGCTGGTGAGCAACTACTTGCTAGACACGGTGCAGGTCGGGCAGCAGCTCGAAGTCATGGAGCCGCTGGGCAATTTCACCCTCAGCCCCAGCCCCAAGGCGGCCCGCTCGCTGGTGCTCATCGGGGCCGGCTCGGGCATCACCCCGCTCATGTCCATCCTCAAAGCCGTGGTGCACACCGAGCCCAACAGCCACGTGCTGCTCATTTACGGCAACCGCAACGAGGAGTCGGTGATTTTTCAGCAGCAGCTCGCCGCTCTCGAAGCCAGCACCGGCGGGCGCGTGCAGGTGGAGCACGTGTACAGCCAGCCCCGGCAGCCCGGCGGGGCCCACCGCCACACCGGCCGCCTGAACCGCACCATGCTGCTGCGCATTCTGGAGCAGCGCCACCAGTTTCCGGCCGAGCAGGCCGAGTATTTCCTCTGCGGCCCCGAGGGCCTGATGGCCGAAGCCCGCGCCGCCCTCGACCTGCTCAACGTGCCCGAGGCCCGCATCCGCCGCGAAAGCTTCGTGGCCAGCGCCGACGTTCTGGAGGCCACCGCCGCCGAGCCCAACGGCCACGGCGACGTGTCGGCCAGCGCCGGCGACGACGTCAAAGCCACCCGCACCGTCACCATTCAGTACGAGGGCAGCGAGTACCTGATTGAAGTGCCCAAAGGCAAGACCATTCTCGAAACCGCCCTCGACCAGGACATCGACCTGCCGTACTCCTGCCAGGCGGGCCTGTGCACCGCCTGCCGCGGCAAGTGCCTGAGCGGCAAAGTGCACCTCGACGAGCGCGAGGGCCTGTCCGACTCCGAGATGAAGCAGGGCTACGTGCTCACCTGCGTGGGCCACCCGATGACCGACGACGTGGTGATTGAGATTGGGTAGGAATTGCGGCAGTTGGCCGTCGGGCCGAGCTCGCCGGCACCGCGCGCGTAAACCGTTGAATGAGTGAGGCACTGCCGCGGGCAGGCGGTGCCGGCAAGCTCGACCGGACGCTCTTTTTGAACCAAACCCCCGCGAAATAATTTTCAGCCCGGCGTCGTATTTGTCTCGTAAAGCAGAGACTACGACGTAAGCAACCGCTGTCCGGCTGCGTTCGAGTATACTTGTAACTATGATGCTTCTTGCCGAACCTACCGCCGAATCGGCCACCGACACGAGTCGGCCGCCGCGCCACTATCTACCCGAAGACTTCCTGGTGACCGACTGGGCGGCCATCGAGCCCTTCTTCCAAGAGCTGCAGGACCGGGCCGTGCACACCGCCGCCGAGCTGGAACGCTGGCTGCTCGACCGCTCGGAGCTCGAAGCCGTGCTCAGCGAAGACTTGGCCTGGCGCTACATCCGCATGACCTGCGACACCCAGGACCCCACCCGGTCCGAGGCTTTCCAGTACTTCGTGAACGAAGTGGAGCCCCTGGTGGCGCCCTACGACCACGCCCTGAACGAAAAGATGCTGGCCTCGCCCCACCTGGGCGGGCTCGACGAGGGCCGCTACGGCGTGTTTCTGCGCTCGATGCGCCGGGCGCTGGAAATTTACCGGGTCGAAAACATCCCGCTCAAAACCGACATCAGCACCAAGCAGCAGCAGTACGCGGCCACGGTGGGCGCCATGAACGTGACCCTCGACGGCCAGGAGCTAACCCTGCCCCAGGCCGCCGACCGCCTCAAAAACCCCGACCGCACGGTGCGCGAAACGGCCTGGCGCGCCATTCAGCAGCGCCGCGTGCAGGACGCCGGCCCGCTGGATAAGCTCTTTACCGAGCTGGTCGGCCTGCGCCACCAGGTGGCGCTGAACGCGGGCTTCGCCAACTTTCGCGACTACATGTTTGCCGCCCTGGGCCGGTTCGACTATACGCCCCAGGACTGCTTCGACTTCCACCGGGCCATCCGCGAGACGGTGGTGCCGCTCATCGACGGCTTCGACCTGGAGCGCCGCCAGGACCTGAGCCTGCCCGCCCTGCGCCCCTGGGACCTCGACGTGGACCCCAGCGGCCAGCCCCCGCTGCGTCCCTTCGGCACCGGCGAAGAGCTGGTGGACCGCACCATCACCGTCTTTCAAAACCTGGATTCTTACCTCGGCGACTGCCTGCGCACCATGCGCCAGATGGGTCACCTCGACCTGGAAAGCCGCAAGGGCAAGGCCCCCGGCGGCTACAACTACCCGCTGGACGAAACGGGCGTGCCCTTCATCTTCATGAACGCCACCAGCAGCCTGCGCGACGTGGTGACCATGCTGCACGAGGGCGGCCACGCGGTGCACTCCTTCCTCACCCGCGGCCTGCCGCTGGGCGCCGACAAGCACCCGCCGTCGGAAGTGGCCGAGCTGGCTTCGATGAGCATGGAGCTGATGAGCATGGACCAGTGGCACGTGTTTTTCCCCGACGCCGAGGACCTGCGCCGGGCCAAGAAAACCCACCTGGAGAGCGTGCTCGAAACCTTCCCGTGGGTGGCCACCATCGACAAGTTTCAGCACTGGGTGTACGAGCACCCCGCCCACACCGAGGCCGAGCGCCACCGGTGCTGGACGGAAATTTTCGACGAGTTCAACCAGCGCACCGTGGACTGGCAGGGCCTGGAAGCCTTCAAGCCCTACCTCTGGCAGAAGCAGTTGCACCTCTACGAAGTGCCATTCTACTACATCGAGTACGCCATGGCCCAGCTCGGCGCCATTGCCGTGTGGCGCAACTACCGCCAGAACCCGGCCGAGGGCTTGGCCGCCTACAAGCGCGCGCTGGCCCTGGGCTACACCGCGCCCATCGGCCAGATTTACGCCGCCGCCGGCATCCGCTTCGACTTCAGCACCGAGTACCTGCGCACCCTGGCCGACTTCGTGCGGGAGGAAATGGCGGCGCTGTAGGTTACGTGGCAGCAGTGCCAACCAAACGGGGGGGCCTGGGCAT
>NZ_JANNOD010000124.1:0-11564 GCF_031398885.1 Hymenobacter sp. | reverse complement strand
AGGCACGTTCCAGGACGCCAACATCGAGGGCAACGACACCAACGTTGACCTCTTCGCGGCCGCCGGCATCAACTTCCGCATCACCGACGGCGTCGGCCTGTTCGTGCAGACCGGCCAGCACCTGCCGTTCGGGGCGAACATCGACGGCGACCCCGTCCGGGACGAGGACAGCTCCGACGACCGCTACCTGCAGCACACCGTGGGCCTGACCTTCGCCTTCGGGAAGATGAAGGACGAGGACGGCGACGGCGTGGCCGACCGCAAGGACAAGTGCCCCGCCACCCCTAAAGGTGTGGCCGTGGACCCCACCGGCTGCCCTTTGGATAAAGACGCCGACGGCGTGCCCGACTACCAAGACAAGTGCCCCGATGAGAAGGGCCTCGCAGCCCTCGAAGGCTGCCCCGACCGCGACGGCGACGGCGTGCGCGACGGCGACGACAAGTGCCCCGACACGCCCGGCAAGGCCGAGCTGCAGGGCTGCCCCGACGGCGACAACGACGGCGTGCGCGATGGCGACGACAAGTGCCCCACCACTCCGGCCGGCGTGAAAGTGGACGCCACCGGCTGCCCGCTGGACAAGGACGGCGACGGCGTGCCCGACTTTGAGGACAAGTGCCCCGACCGCGCCGGTCCGGCCTCGAACCGCGGCTGCCCCGAGGTGAAAGCCGAAACCAAGAAGCGCCTGCAGGAGGCCACGAAGTACATCAACTTCGAGTTCAACAAGGCCGTGCTGCTGCCCACCTCGTTCCCAACGCTGAAAGACCTGGCCGCCGTGCTGGCCGAGTACCCGGACTACACCCTGGGCATTTCGGGCCACACCGACAGCAAGGGCGCCGACAACTACAACCTGCGCCTCTCGGACGACCGCGCTGCCTCGGCCCGCACCTACATGCTGAGCCAGGCCGTGCCCGCCGACCGCATCGTGTCGCACGGCTACGGCGAAACCAAGCCGATTGCCGATAACGCCACGGCCGCCGGCCAGGCCCTCAACCGTCGCGTCGAATTCGACCTCTACCTCACCGGCGACCCCAACGCCTCGGAGGTGAAGTACGGCCCGGCCCCGACCATCGCCCCCGAGCCGGTGAAAGCCGCCCCGGTGAAGAAGGCCCCGGTGAAAAAAGCCCCCGCTCGCAAGGCCCCGGTCCGCAAGGCTCCGGTGAAGCGCAAGTAAGTAAGCTGCTCAAGTAGCAAGCGCTGAGTAAAAAAGGCCCGCTCGATGAGAGCGGGCCTTTTTTGTGTTCTAGCGGTAACCTCACCCCCGGCCCCGGTTCGCTTGATGCGCGAAGCCCGCGGAGAGGGGAGCCAAACGCAAGCAAACGTTATCAGTCGTCAGGCTCCCCTCTCCTTGGGAGAGGGGCTGGGGGTGAGGTCCTGGGGGTGAGGTCAAAACACCTGATACGTGACCGCCAGGTAGTATAGCCCACCCACGCTAGGCCCGCCGAGGTAGGACACGTAGTAGTCGTTGAGCACGTTGCTGGCGCCGAGCTTGAGGCGCAGGTTGGGCTTGGGCACGGTGTAGCTGAGTTGGGCGTCGAGGGTGGAGTAGGCGGGCACGGTACCCACGACGAGGAAAGTTTGGGAAAAGTAGCTTTGCTGCCAGCGGTAATTGAGGCCGAAGCCGAAGTTGCGGTAGGCGTTTTCGTTGCCCAGGCTCAGATTGTAGGCCAGGCGCGGGGTGTTGAAGCCGTCTTCCAGGCCGTCGCCGGATTCGGTGCGGTCGAGGCGGGTGTAGGTGGTGTTGGCGCCGGCCAGGTAGCCGCCGGCCAGCTCGTAGCGCAGGCCCAAGGAGCCGCCGTAGTTGTAGACCTGGCTTTGGGAATTGGTCCAGAGGCGGTAGCGGGCCTGGCCCCGGACGCCCCCGGCGGGTGCCGTGGTGGTGTTCAGCGCCGTGGCAATCGTGTTGAGGTCGGTGCCCGTGTTGAGGGCCACGCCGGCGCTGGTCTGGGGCACGTACGCCTCCACTTGGGCAATGAAGTCGCGGTAGGAGTTGTAGTAGAAGTCCACGTCAAAAAGCAGCCGGCTGCCGGGACCAAAAGCCGCTTTGTAGCCTACTTCCAGCGAGCGAATGTATTCCGGCTTGAGGTAGGTGTAGGGGTTTTTAACCAGCGTGCCCTGGTTGGCCAGGACGGCCGTCGCCCGCTTCTGCGCGGTGGTTTGCGACGACGTATTGGCGTTGATGGCCGCCGTAACGGCCGTGTTGAAGGCGTCGATGCTGGTGCGCAGGTAGCTGTTCTCAAACACGCCGTCCGACATCACGCGCAGCCCGCCGATGCGCTTCACCTGCCCGCTGTTCACGTTGCTGAAGCCCTCGAATAAGCTGGGGAAGCGGTAGCCGCTCTGGTAGCTGAGGCGGAAGTTCTGCCGCGGCGTGGGCGAGAACACGGCCGTGAAGCGCGGGTTGAATTTTACGTCGAAGTAGTCGTTTTTGTCCACCCGCAGCGTGGCGGTGAGGCGCAGCTTGTCGGCCAGAAACCGGCCGCCGGCCTGGGCGAAGCCGCCGGTTTTGGCGTAGGTCAGGTTGTCCCGGAGCGGGTCCTGGCCCGGCTCGGGGTTGATGAAGTAGTTACCGTCGGGCACCACGATGTAGCTGCGGTGGTCGAGGCCGGACAGCAGGTCGAAGTTGGCGGGCAGGGCGAGGCCGCCGCTGCGGCGCAGGGCCTCGGCTAGGTTCACCTGGGTTTCGCCGTGTAGCAGGTCGGCGCGCACGCGCAGGGCGGCGCCCTGGTCCCAATTGTTGATGTCCTGCAGCTCGCCCAGGCGCTGGTCGAAGGCCGCGGTGCCGGGCTGCAGGCGGCCGGCGTCGGCGGCGAGGCGGGCGCTGGCGTGGGCCTCGGCCAGGGGCTGGCCGGCGGCCGTGGCGGCGTTCCAGGCGGCGGTGTAGTCGGTGTTCCAGCGGGCGTCGGGCTTGAAGCTGCGGTCGATGTTTTCGCCCATGGAGCGCAGGTTATAGCTTTTGCCGGTGTTTTCCTGGGTAAAATAGGTGCGGGCCTGCACCACGGGCGTGGTGAGGGTCAGGGCGTGCTGCTGCAGGCTGTAATCCTGCAGTTGGAAGCGGTTCGAGCGCTGGTACACGTTGTCGAAGCCGGCCACGCGGTAGGTGTAGGCCAGCTCGGTGCCGGGCCGGAAACGGTAGTGCAAAGCGGCGTCGGCCTTGAGCACATTCAGATTATAATTCACCAAGTCGCGCTCGTCGTAGCCGGTGCGGGCCACCACGCACTGCCGGCCGCCGAGCGGGAGCGTGCTGCGGTTCGACGACTCGGTGCCGTAGCGGTTCACCGGGTCCCGGGCCGGGTTGTCGGCGCCGAACAGGCCGGTGGTAGCGTTGCCGTTGGGGAACAGGTCGGTTTGGTCGTTGGCTACCCAGTCGTAGGCCCGCAGGTAAGTGCCGTTGACTTTAAAGGCCAGCTTGTCCGCCACCAGCACCTTGGCGTAGCGCACGCTGGTTTCGAAGTAGGTGTTTTCCGACAAGCCGTCCCGCTCCGCCGCGCGCAGGTTCGGGTCGTTGAGGTGGGTGACGCCCGTTTGCTGGCGCACGCTCAGTCCCTCCGAGCTGAACGGATTTTTAGTCTGGAAATTGGCCAGGCCATTGATGGCGTTCAGCCCATAAAGTGCCGAGGCCGTGCCGGGTACAATTTCCACGCTGTTAATGTCCAAATCACTCGGGCCGAGCACATTCCCGATGGGCCCGCCGATGTGCGGCGCCTGGTTGTCCACACCGTCCACGAGCTGGGCGAAGCGCACGTTGGTGGTGTTGGTGAAGCCGCGGGCGTTGATGACCTTAAACCCCAGGCTGGGGGTAATCACCTGCACGCCTTTGAGGTGCTCGATGGCATCGAAAAACGACGGCGCGGGCGTGAGCCGCAGCGCCCGCGCATTCAGCTTCTCCACCGTCACCGGCGACTGCAAAAAGCTTTCCTCGATCCGGGAAGCGGATACCACCACTTCGGTCAGGCTCACGTTTTTGCGCGTGGTGTCGGCCGGCGCGGCGGTTTGAGCGTGGGCCGCGAAGCCGGAAACCAGGCCGGCAGGCAGCAGGACGAGGCGCACCCCCGTGCGTAAGCGTTGAGGCATAGTAGTAGGATTTTGAGAGAAAGGAAGGAGGTGCCCGCGTCATGGCCGGGGCGCGGCGGCAATGCGCAGGGTTTGCACCTGGCGCACGCAGCGGCCCATTTTCTTGTCGGCGGGCACGATGATTTGGTAGGGGCCGGCCGCCGCGGGCAGGGGCTGACCGTCGCAGCGGTCGGCCAGCAGCACGGGGCTGGGGGCGAAGTCGGGGCTGAGCTCGGCCAGGGCAAACACAGCCTGGTAGCCGTCGGCGGCGCCTACCTGCACGTAGTGGGCCATGCCCTTGCCGGGCAGCTGGGCCGGGGCGAGGTCAGCGCCGGCGGCCAGCAGCACGGCGTAGAGGTCCACGCCGGAGTAGGTGCGGGGCGTGCCGTCGTGGCCGGCCCGGGTGGCTTGCAGCCGTGGCAGTTTCGCTAGCTGCGCGTCAGTCACGCGCACGGGTTTCGCCAGGCCGGCGCCGCTCACCAGCACGCCGGCCGCGGCGGGTGCCGGGGCTTCGGCCGAAACGGGCGCTGGGGCTTTGGCGGGTGCGGTGGTCTGCGCTGTGACAGGAATGGCCAAGACCGCGCTGAGGCACGCCAGCAGGCAACCGAGACGGAAACGGGGAAGCCGGCGGGCGGCGGTCAGGTCAGGAAACAGCATCGAAGCAAGCAGCTAAGTACCGAGCGTTATATTCACAAAGATATAACGACGATTTGCTTGCTTCCTAGGCTTGCAGCCGCTGGGTCTCGACGGTCATAAACTCCTGAAAGCGGGCTTGCAAGGCGCGGAAAGCGGTAATGGCTTCGTGGCCGGCTGCGGTCACCACGGCGCCGCCGCCGCGGGTGCCGCCGGTTTGAGTGGCCACGAGCGGCACAGCGGCCTGCGCGTTCAGGGAGCTGACCAAGTCCCAGGCCCGCTTGTAGGACATGCTCATGGCCTGCGCCGCCTTCGAGATGGAGCCCAGCGCGGCAATGTGCTCCAGCAGCTCCAGCCGGCCGATGCCGAGGAAGCGGCCGTCCTCGGTTTCGAGCCACACGCGGCCGTTGAGGCGGTAGGTTTTGGCGGGCAGGAGCAACGTTTTCATGGGGCAAGTATACGGGTTGCCGCAATCCGACGGGCCCGTTTTGGCGCGGAGCTTTACGCCGGGGCGGGCTCGGCGGGTGGCGCGTCGGCTTTACCCTCGTCCTCCTTGGCTTTGGCCTCCTCCGCTTTCTGCTTGAAGCCTTCCAATTCGTCTTTGCTGTAGGCTAGCTGGGTAATTAGCACGTAGCACACGGCCACGATGAGCGTGCCCACGGCGGTGGCTACCAACAGCCCGCCGAATACCGTCCAGCCGATGTGCTGGCGACTGATGGCCCCGGCGCCGCTGGCGATGATGAGCGGCACCACGCCCAGAATGGCCGAGAGCGAGGTCATCACGATGGGGCGGAAGCGCAGGCGCACGGCTTCCAGGGTGGCTTCCACTAGGTCGGTGCCAGCTTCGAGGCGCTCCTTGGCGTACTCCACAATCAGGATGGCGTTTTTGCCAGCCAGGCCCACCAGCGTGACGAGGCCGATTTGGGCGTACACGTTGTTGGTGAGTTCGGGCACCAGCGTGAGGGTCAGGATGGCACCGAGCGAGCCCACCGGCACCGATACGAGCACGGCAAACGGCACCGTCCAGCTCTCATACAACGCGGCCAGCACCAGGAACACGAACACCAGCGACAGGGCAAAAATGTAGAGGCTTTGCGAGCCGGCCAATTGCTCCTCGCGGCTCAGGCCCGAGAATTCGTAGCCGTAGCCGGGCGGCAGGTTTTCGGCGGCCACTTCTTCCAGGGCCGTGATGGCGTCGCCGGTGCTGAAGCCCTCGCCGGGGTCGCCGTTGATGTCGGCCGAGCGGAACAGGTTGTAGTGCGAGATGAGGGGGGCGGTGGCGGTGCGCTCGTAGCTGGTGAGGGTGCTCAGGGGCACCATCTGGCCGCTCTCGTTGCGCACGTAGTACTGGGCCAGGTCGCTCATGTCGCCGCGGTAGGCGGTATCGGCCTGCGCCACCACCCGGAACGTGCGGCCGTAGAGCGTGAAGTCGTTCACGTAGGCCGAGCCCAGGTAGGTTTGCAGGGCCTGGCCCACGTCGGCGATGCTCACGCCGAGCTGCTTGCACTTCTCGCGGTTGATTTCGAGGCGGTAAGCCGGGGTGTTGGCCGTGAAGAACGAGAAGCCCTTGGCGATTTCGGGCCGCTTTTTCATCGCTGCCAAGAAGCCCTGCAAGGTGCGGTCGAAGCGCTGGATGTCGGTTTGGGCCTCGCGCTCCTGCAGCACGAACGAGAAGCCCGAGGTGTTGCCCAGGCCCGGAATGGCCGGCGGCGGAATCACCACCACCCGCGCGTCGCGGAAGCGGCCCAGCCGGCGCTGCAACGTGTCGACCAGGTCCGGGGCGCTCAGGCCGTCATCGCCGCGCTCGTCCCAGGGTTTGAGCTGGACGAACACGGTGCCGCTGTTCGATTTCGAGGAAAAGTTGATGGCGTTCAGCCCCGCCAGGCCCGAAAAGTGATTGATGCCCGGCGTGCGCTTCATCTCCTTCATGATGTCCTGGAGCACGGCCACGGTGCGCTCGGTGCTGGCGGCTTCGGGCAGGGTGAAGGTGACGATGAGCCGGCCCTCGTCCTCGGTGGGCACGAAGCCGGCGGGCTTGGCCCGGTACAGCAGCCCGGTGCCCACCAGCACGGCCGCCACCACGCCTATCATCCAGCGCGGGTACTTCAGGCCGAATTTCACCCGGTTGGTGTACCATTCGGTTAGGGTGTCGAATTTTTTGTTGAACCAGGCGAAGAAGCGGGCCAGGAAACCCATTTTGCTTTTGGGTTTTTGGTCGCCCTCCACGGGAACCTCACCCCCCCGGCCCCCCTCTCCCGCGGAGAGGGGGGAGCCTGACGATTTCGCGGTTGCGTCAAACTGCTCCCGGTCTTTCTCTTTCTTAGCGTCTGGCTCCCCCTCTCCCTCGGAGAGGGGGTCGGGGGGTGAGGTTTCGTCCGCCTTCTTCTCCGCGTTTTTGTTCTTGCGCAGTATCAGCGAGCACAGCGCGGGGGTGAAGGTGAGGGCTGAGAACGTGCTCAGCACCACCGACACGGCGATGGTGAGGGCAAACTGCTGGTAGAGGCGGCCGGTGATGCCGCCGATGAAAGCCACCGGCACGAACACGGCCACCAGCACGATGCTGGTGGTGACGACCGGCGTGGAAATGTCGCGCATGGCCGCGATGGTGGCCTCGGTGGGCCCCATGTCCTTCTCGTCCATGTTGCGCTGGGTGGCTTCCACGATGACGATGGCGTCGTCGATGACGATGCCGATGGCCAGCACCAGGCCGAAGAGCGTGAGCGTGTTGATGGTGAAGCCCAGCAGCGGAAACGCAATGAACGGCCCCACCACCGCCACCGGAATGGCCAGCGTGGGGATGAGCGTGGCCCGCCAGTTTTGTAGGAACAGAAACACCACCAGCACCACCAGCACCAGCGACTCCAGCATGGTCTGGAACACCTCCTTCACCGACACCTTCACCACCGAGGCCGCCTCGAACGGCACCAGGTAGTCCACGTCGGCGGGGAACTGCTTTTTCAGGCGCTCCATGGTGGCCAGCACGTTGTCGTAGGTTTCGAGGGCGTTGGAGCCGGGGGCTTGGTACACCAGCAGGTAGGCGGCGCGGTTGCCGTCCACGAAGCTTTGGTTGGCGTAGTTGTACTTGCCCAGCTCCACGCGGGCCACGTCGCGCAGGTACACCAGCTTGCCGGTGGCGGGCACGGTGCGCACCACCACGTTGCCGAACTCCTCGGCCGAGAGCAGCCGCCCGCGCACAAACACCGTGTACTCGAAGCTCTGGCCCTTTTGCTGCGGGGCGCCGCCCAGCGAGCCGGCCGCAATCTGGGCGTTTTGCTCGCGCAGGGCGTCGGTCACGTCCTGGGCCGTGAGGCCAAGCTGGGCCAGCTTGTCGGGCTTGAGCCAGACGCGCATCGAAAAGTCGTCGGCCCGGGCGTTGATGTCGCCCACGCCCTTGGTCCGCAGCAGGGCGTCTTTGAGGTAAATGTTGGCGTAGTTGTCCAGGAACGTGACGTCGTGGGTGCCTTTGGGGGCGTAGAGGGCCACCAGCAGCAGGATGCTCGGGTTGCGCTTGCGCACGGTCAGGCCCAGGCGCTGCACTTCCTCGGGCAGGCGGGGCAGGGCAATGCCCACGCGGTTTTGCACATCCAGGGCCGCCACGTCGATGTCGGTGCCCACTTCAAAGTTCACCGTCATGCTCATCTGCCCGTTGTTGGCCGAGGAGCTGTTGAGGTAGCTCAGGCCGGGCACGCCGTTCACCTGCGTTTCCACGGGCGTGGTCACGGTTTGCTCCACGGTCTGGGCGTCGGCCCCCACGTAGTTGCCGGTCACCGACACGGTGGGCGGGGTGATGTCGGGGTACTGCGTGATGGGCAGGTTGAAGATGGCCAGTGCGCCCAGCAGCACAATCAGTACTGAGCACACAATGGCCGTCTTGGGCCGGCGGATGAAGGTTTCGGCTATCATGCGCGGCGGGTAGGGAAGGAGAAAAGGTGGCGCAGGCGGGGAACCTCACCCCCGCGCTTTTCTTGCCGCTTTTGCCGTCCTTGCCGGGGGGCTTGCGGGGCGGGCCGGTGGTCACGGTGGCGCTGTCGCGGAGCTGCTGCAGGCCCTCGGCCACCACCTTTTCGCCGGCTTTCAGGCCCTTGAGGATGACAATTTCGTCGCGCAGGCGCGGGCCCAGCTCCACCTTGCGCTGCAGGGCCACGGTGTCGCGCACCACAAACACGAAGCTTTCGCCCATCTGGTCGAGGATGGCCTGGTTGGGCACCACCACGCGGCGACCCGACTGCTCGTTGAGCACCCGCAGCGTCACCGTGAGGCCGTCTTTGAGCTCGCGGCCGGGATTGTCGAACTGCAGGCGCACTTGCACGCTGCCGGTCTGGTTGTCCACGCCGCGGTCCACGGCCCGGATGCGGCCGCGGCCGCCGTACACCTTGCCGCCCGGCAAGCTCAGCCGCAAGCTCGAATCCTGCGCGCCCAAGGCACCTTGCTGCTCGCCCTGCAGGGCCTGGAAGCGGCTCAGCTCCTGCTCGCTCACCACGAAGTCCACGCCCACCGGGTCTTCGCTGGAAATGGTGTTGAGCAAGGTGCTGCCGGCCGTGACCTGCGCACCCAGCCGCACCTGTGAGATGCCAATGCGGCCCGTGAACGGCGCGCGCACCAACGAGTAATCGAGGTCGGTTTGGGCGGTGGCCAGGGCGGCGCGGGCCACTTCCAGCTGGGCTTGGGCGCTGGCTTCGGTGGTCACCGAGTTGTCCACGATTTGCCCGGCAATGGCATCCTGCGCGGCTAGGCGCCGGTAGCGGGCCAGGTTGAGCCGGGCGTTGGCGAGCTGGGCCTGGGCGCTTTGCACGCCGGCGCGGGCCTCGCGTACGGCGGCCTGGTACTTGCGCCGGTCAATCTCATACAGCGGCTGGCCCTTCTTCACCACCTCGCCTTCCTTGAAGTAAATGGCCGTGATGAAGCCCGGCACCTGCGTGCGCAGCTCCACAATGTTCAAGGCCGCCACGCGGGCCGGGTACTCGTCGTAGTACACGGCCTGCTGCTCCTGGGCCGTGGCTAGCTTTACGGGCGTGGGGCCGGCCTGCTCACCGCCTTCCTTCTTGGCCTCCTCGTCTTTTTTGCCGCACGCCACCGCCAGCAGCAAGCCGCTGAGCAGCATGGGGTGCCTGAGTTTTCGGAAAGGGAGGAATGGCATAGTGGGCAGGTGGGTTGATAATTGGGCCAGTCAGTAATAAAGCGTCATGCTTATCTGGCGTCCGCGCAGCCGAAGCATCTTGCGTGCAGCAGTAATTCTATCGTTGCAACGATGCGAGCGAGATGCCTCGGCTGCGCTCGGCATGACGTGCTTTCTTGGCTAGTTGCTCCATTTACTCCACCGCCAGCTCACCCCGCGCGCGCAGCACTTCCACCTTGCTCATGAGCACTTGAAACAGGGCCACGTTGTAGGTCAATTCCGCGGAGCGCAGCGTGGATTGCGCCACGATAACGTCCAGGTAGGGCTTGATGCCTTCGCGGTACTGCAGGTCGACTACCCGAAACACTTCGCGGGCCAGGGCCAGGTTTTGCTTGCCGTACTGGTAGTCGGCGTAAAAGCCTTTGTAGCTGGCCAGGGCCTGCTCGAATTCGGTGTTAATGGTGTTGCGGGTGGCGGTCACGTCCTCGTCGAGGCGCTGGTCGAGCAGGCGGGCGCGGCGCAGGTTTTGCAGGCGCCGGCCGCCCTGCAGAATGGGCAAGGTGAGCTGCACGCCCCCGAACGAGTTGGGGAAGCGCCGGCTGTACAGGTCGCCGAAATTGTCGTCTTGAAACACCGTGTTGTAGTTGCCGTAGGCCCCCACGGCGGGCAGGAAGCCCCAGCGGTAGTAGCCAATCTGGGCGGCTTGCAGGGTCTTTTGGGTTTGCAGCAGCTGAATTTCGAGGCGGTTGTTCGGGTTCAAGCCGGTGGTGGTGTCCAGGGCGGCGTCCAGCTCCAGGCGGGCTGAGTCGTAGCGCAACGCCAGGGGCTGGGCGCCGGGCAGGCCCATCAGCTCCTTGAGCTGGGCGGTGCTGGCTTTCGCGCTTTCCTGGGCCTGTTTGCGGGCGGCGCGCGAGGTATTGAGCGCGATTTCGGCCTGCTTGTAGTCAATCTTGTCGGCCACGCCGGCCTCGTAGCGGGCGCGGGCGTCCTTGAGGCCGCGGGCCAGGCGCAGCAGGTCGGCCTCGTACACGCGCACCTGCTGCTGGGATAGCAGCACGTCGTAGAAGGTGCGGCTCACGTCGGCCGCCACGTTGGTGCGCACCAAGGCAATGTTCTGGCGGGCGTACTGCCGGGAGGGGCGGGCCTGCCGCCGCGCCAGCCACACGTCCTGATTATAGATGGCCTGGGTGCCGCTCAGGTTGATGTTGGAGGTGTTGCGCAAGCCAATTTGCCGGGGCGCCACGCCGCCCTCGGCGTTGGGCAGCACCACAAAAGGTAGCTGGAAGGCCCGCTGCACGTTGGCATTCAGCCCCGCCTGCGGCAGCCAGCCGGCCAGCCCGATGCGGATGTCGGCCTCGTTCACCTGCGCATCGAGCTGGGCCTGGTGCACCAGGGGCCGGTTTTGCAGGGCGTAGCGCACGCACTCCGGCAGCGTGAGCGGAGCCCCAGCGGGCGGCGGAGCCGCCTGGGCGGCGGGCTGCGCGGCTGCGCGGCCCGCGAGGCCCAGCCCCAGCAGCAGGACCCAAACGAAGCGCAACGAAGTAGACCGAAGTAGTTCCTGCATAAATCAACCCGCGCCTCCCCAACCGCTCGGTAGCTACCTCCTTACCCCAACCGGGCCCCTGGGGTTGCGCCCGGCCCGGATTAAAGCGCTGCCGCTGAGCAGCAGCAGCAGCGCTGGCGGCAGAAACGCCGGGTTTCTCGGCCTCGTTACCCCACCCCCGGCCCCTCCCCGGTGGGGAGGGGTGCCAGACGTCTGCTGTTC
>NZ_JANNOD010000115.1:0-5383 GCF_031398885.1 Hymenobacter sp. | reverse complement strand
CCGCCCACGCTCGCCCCGATTGAGCAGCTGCCCAACCCGGACCTGGCCGGCTACCTCAACCTCTACTACCTGCCGGTGGAGGACCTGCTGCGCGACCCGGTGGTGGTGGGCGGCGCCGTGGTGGGCGACCTGGCCCTGCGGCCCGGCGCCAGCTGGGTGGAGCTCAAGCTCACCCAGCAAACCCTGAAGGTGGCCGAGGTCCCTAAGCAGGGGCGCAGCGGCACCACCTACCAGGTGAAGGTGACCGGCCAGCGGCCGCAGCCCACCGCCGGCGTGCTCGGCGGCCTCGAGGCGCTCGACCGCCGGCAGCTGCTGCTGCTCGTGCGCCAGGCCAACGGCCAACTGCGCCTGCTCGGCACGCGCCAGGCCTACCTGCGCCTGCTGGCCGGCACGGAAGGGGGCAGCGTGGCCACCCGCGCCGGCGTCGACGTGCAGCTGCTGGGCGAGACGCCCGAGCGCGGGCCCTACTACGCCGGCGCGCTGCTGGTGCCCGGGGCGCCGGCCGCCAGCGGAGCCGCGCCGGTCGCCGGGGCCTTCGTGCGCGTGCTCGACTTCCAGGGCAACCTGATGGCCCTGGTGCCGGCGGGCAAAGAACTAGTAATCAGCAGTGGCTTTCGGGTCGTCTTAACCATCAAATAGCCCATGGCCGCCAACCCCACGCCGCCGCCCGACACGGCCGTCGCCCAGCTCAACATCCCCGACTTCGTGACGAAGTGGGACCTGCGCTTCGCCGACAACACCATCCAGAACATCCGGGAGAGCGACTTCCGCGAGTTCAAGAACGACCTGGTTAAGGTGTTTGCCAACTGGAAGGAGCTGACCACCCGCCGCGTGAAGGGCAGTACGTACCCGGTGCCGTTCACCGATTCGCTGGGCACCATCCCGGCCCTGTACCTGGTGGCGGGCATGAACGCCGTGGCCGTCAACGGCACGGACTCCGCCTCGGCCGCGGCCGGGGACGTAGCGCCTTCCATCACGTATCAGCTCATCCGCGACTCCACCGGGCCGGTGAGCGCGCTGACCGACGTGGCCCCCGCCACCACCACCCGCACGCCGACGCGCTGGGTGCAGGTGAGCGGCCCGCAGGAGGAAAGGGTTGCCTCGTTCCCGGAGCTCATCCAAGGCAACGACTACCGGGCCGGCGACGTGTTCCAGTACACGTTCGAGGAGCTGGACCCGCCCGTGACGCGGCTCTTCGCCTGGCGGGACGACAGCACGGGCTCCACGCACCCCGTTCCAACGGGCGACGACGACGACCCGCTGTATAAGCCGTTCGCGCCGCTGGCATCAACCGGCGGGCAGGTGGCCCCCGACGCAGTAGCCCTGCCGGTGCTCACCGCCGAGGTGCGCGCCCTGCTCGAACTTGGCAACGCGCAACTGATCAGCGTGCCCGCCGGATTGGATACCTACGACGTGGCGCTTTCCTTGCGCACTAGCGGCGCGTACGACCCGAACGGCATTGAGGTGCTGAACGGCGCGCTCGACCTCTTGGAGAACCTGAGCGCCGATTCCATTATCTGGGCCCCTGAGCAGGGCGCGGCCTTCCTGTTGTCGGAGGCCGTCTTTCGCTTCCGCGTCACCGCAACGGACCCTGGCCAGCCGGTGCACGTGCTGCTGCGGAGGTTGGCCGGCGCGGCTGGCGGGGGCATAAACGCGGCCGATGTGCTGGCCCTCATCGACACGGCTGCTTCCAACGTGGTCGTCACCCTCTTCAATGGCAAGCTGGTTTTTACCGCTTCCACCCCGCCGAGCAACGCCGCCTCGGCGCTGGTGCCCATCACGAAGTACAACGCCAACGCCGGCACCCTTGCGGCGGGAAACGGCCACCTTGCTTTCTCGCAGTTTTCCTACGCCTCCCTTCAGCACAACGGCACCAGTGCCAAAATTGGCGTTTGGTCCAACCTGCCCAATAACCCAACAGGGAGCACGGACGCTCAATTTGCTCCCAATAACGACACCAATCGCAGCCCCGTCGGCATCGGTATTGTGGACGACGGCGCGCCGGTGACCATGCCCAACGGCACGCAAATCGCCTCGGTGACGGGCATTGCGGCCGACACCGTTGCGGGCTCCATTCAGTACATCACCGTTCCGTTGCCAGGCACGGGCACCCGGGTGACGGATTTCTACAACTCCTATGTGCAAAATTACGGGTCGACGGGGGTGCTGTGGGGCGCTTGTGTGGTGAGTGTTGAGATTTTCGGCACGGCCGTCACCGCCGCTGAGCTTATCAATATCACAGACGGCGCAACCGTTGTCGTTGCCGAGAGCGACTCAACCGGCGGCGGCATCCAATCTGACGCACCGTATTTGACGGGTCACATCGGCCAAATCAAACCCCTGCGGCCCTCCTACACCTTCAAGCTGGTTGGTGCGGGCGGGGCCCGCATCAGCAACCGATACGACACGGCGGCCAAACGCAATTTGAGGGCCGACGAGGCCGTTGCGGCGTGGGGCAATACTGCGAATCCGGTTTACCTCTTTGGAACGAACGGAATTAATGACTGGGCCACAAGTCAGGCAACAGGTGCCCAAATGGGGGCAATGGTGGGCTTGTTCTTCGATGAGTTGAAGTCCCGTAAACCGAACGTCAAGATATTGCTTGTTTCGCCTTATCTCACCACAATTGAGAGCGGTAGCGATAAGTTGGAAAGCGCGCCGAACACGCGGGCGGGCCTGGAAACGGCGCGCAACGGCCGGGATTCTTTCGTTTGGTACCTGGATGGTTCAACCCTGACCAACGAGCTCTACGACCCGGTACACCCCAATACCGTTGGGTATGCGCAGTCGGCGCCTAAAATCAGCGCGGGCTTAGATTTTTCAACGGGCGCAGTAGGCGATTCGGTTGCCGGCGCCCCCTTGCTTTTCCCGAATAATACAGGAACGCTGGTGTACACCAACGAGTTGTTAACCACGAGCGCCGACGACAACATAGGCGACGACACGGGGTACAAAGAAAGCGGCGTGGCCAACTGGAAGCTCCCGGCCGGGGGGGTAGCCTACGTGATGATGCAGAACACGGTAGCCGGAGCCGGAAATGCTATCTTGGGGTGGAACGACGACAAGCAGGTCATCGTAACGGGTCGTTCCATCCCGGTCGGGATGTTCTTAGACCCGGGCACCGGAGACGTTTACGTCAAAGACACGGGCGTAGACCAGGACGGCAATACCCCGGGCATTCAGTTGTACGGCCGCAAAATCATTGCGCTTCCGTTAGGCCACTGGGTACGCATTCTAATCGATGAGGAAGGGTCTGCTTTATTGGAAAGAAGCGAAGACAAACTGAGCTGGTCGATTGCCTATCAGTTCGGGTACGTGTTTACAGAAGATGCTTACCCGACCGCGGTTCTGTTTTGCAACAGTTCGGCCAAGATGCACAAGCCGCAACTTGGCACCGGACTTGTCCCCGCTTAAGCAAACGAAACCCCGAAAACCACTCCAATTCTCAGTAGTTTCGGTGCTAAATCTAGGTCCATGCATCCTGTCAGCCGTCGGGCATTCCTCGCTTCGCTCCCCTTTATCCTGGTCATGTGCCGCTGCAAAAAGGCGGAACCCCGACCCGCCGCGGCCATCCAACCAATCGGCAAGTTTATTGACGAAACTTTTAGCAACCTAAGGAACTGGAGTTGGGAGAGCAAAGGGGATTTCGGCCAAACCTATACCCACGCACAGTACGGCAAAAGCACGCTGCGCAATTACGCGGTGGCCCTGGAATTCGACGTGAAAAGCACCGTCGGCGGGGTCGCCGTGGGCGTGCAAAGCCAGCGGAATCCGGACCAAAAATGTTCGACCTACGCGTATTGGGACATCACCGCCGGCCAACTCAAAATTGTCGGACTTGACGAGGGGGGCAAGATTGGCGTGGTTGCCGCCAGCGCGTCCGCCCCGGCTCAGCTGGGGGCCTCTCGCCTGCTCTTGCACATGGTGGAGGGAACGGTGGAAGCCGTGCTGCAACAAGCGGGTGCCACCATCAGCCGGGTTGTCTTTAAATACGATTTTGTTACCCCCTACGCGCTTGTAGCGGGATCGAAGGGCTTTGTACGGCCCAATATATTCCTGTACTCGGCCGCGCTTACCAGCCCAGACGTTGCGTTGCTGCGTCGCTACACCGCGTCAACAACCGAGTATCGGAAGCCGGAAATCGTCTTTGTGGGGGATTCCATCACGGCTGGTTACTATGCCGGAAACCCCGTTCACATCCCCGCCTATTTGCTGCGCGCTCACACAGCGCAGCGGATTCAGGTGATGGCCGGCGGATATAATACCACGCAGGATGTGGTGGATAATCTGCCGGAAATTACCCGCTTATCCCCCCGCTATGCTTTTTTGCAAATCGGCACCAACGACGGGGCGCTTACTTCCGATGCTCCCACGCTGCACTTGGTTAAGCACTTTGTGACCACCCTGCAGGATGCCGGCACCCAAGTTTTGGTTCTGCCTACGCCCGACGGGGGCGACCCGGCCCAGCGTGGTACTTACAATAATGCCCTGGCCCGCGAGTACGAAGGCTTCGTCGACACGTGGACCGAAGGCTGGTCGCAGATGAGGGTAGCGAACGGGAAGATGGTAGACATTGCGCATCCGACACAACTTGGCAACCAGCAAATTGCCGACGTGCTTCGAAAAGGCTGTCCACAGTTATTTTCCTAACAGCAGCCCCGCCTCATCCGGCGGGGCTTTTTTGTGTCCTTTTTATCGGTTCCGGGCGCCGGCAGCTTTGTAGGGAATTCTGCCCTGCCCGATGCGCGTCAACCACCTGCTATCCGCTATTTTAAAAGGCCCGTTTGCGGTCGAGCACCAAACCGTGATGGGGTACTTGCCCCGCGTGGCGCAGCTGCTCAACGGCGAAGGCCTGGCGGCCGAGGCGACGCCCACCGCGCAGCCCGAGGCCTCGGTGCTCCTGGCCGCGCTCAACCCCGAAGGCCTGGGCAAGCTGAACCTGGCCGCGGCCAGCCCGCCGGTGGCCGTGCGCAGCCGGCGCAAGAGCTACGACGATGCCCAGCCGGGCTCCGTGGCCGTGGTGCAAATCAAGGGCGTGATGATGAAGGCCGACCAGTGGGGCCTCTGCGAGGACACGGCCGGCACGGCCAGCCTCGGCCGCCAGCTGCAGGAGGCCGACGCCCACGAGAACATTGCCGCCATCGTGCTCGACATCGACTCCGGCGGCGGCGCCGTGGACGGCATGATTGAGTTCAATTCCATCATCGCGGGCCTCAAGAAGCCCGTCGTGGCCTATTCCGACGGCATGATTGCCTCGGCCGCCTACTCGGCCGCCTCCGGCACGGACCTCATCGTGCTCAACAACGTGAGCTGCTCGGTGGGCAGCGTGGGCGTGATGGCCTCGCTCGTCGACTACCAGCCCGTGCTCGAGAAGATGGGCGTC
>NZ_JANNOD010000113.1:0-77196 GCF_031398885.1 Hymenobacter sp. | reverse complement strand
CAGCGGCTGCATAACTTGCCACTGCGAGTCAGTAAGGGGTTGATAGCCGTCAACCATAATGCGTCCGGGAGCCTAGGAACTCCCAACGCAACTTACTGGCTCGTTTTTATTTGCCCGTGCATATTATCCCAAACACCCTCTTAGGGCAAGTACTACCGCTTCTTCGACGTGGGGACAAAGGATGTAAATAAACGGCTGGGTGTAGCCAAGAGCAACCGCCTCTACTACGACGCCCGTAAAGGCTCATACAGCGGCAAAAGCATTGTCAACGGCAAGACCTACACCCTCTCGCAGCTCCGCTTTAAGCCCGGTACTTTCTAAACACTCAACCCGATGCCGCTTTCGCGCAAAACGCTCCTGACCCTCTGCGCCCTCAACATAGCGTTATTCTTGTCCTGTTGTACAGAGCCCCAGCGGCCAGTGAGCGAGCCAGCGGCGGCCGGGCCGGTGGCCGCTGCCCCTCCCCCCGCGCCGCGCCCTCTGGCTGATTCCGCGGCTTATGCCTTCAACATTCCAGCGCTGGTGGGCTTGACGGTCGACCAGATTCGCACCCAACTGGGCGAGCCCATCAGCGACGAGCAGGGAAGTGACAACGAGGACCTAAAAACGCTTCTATACCGGCGTAAAGGTTACGAGCTATCGATTGATTACGAAGTGCAGTCCCGCCGCTTGTTCAATATTTACCTCAGTTCGCTCCAATCTAGGCAGCCTTATCCGGTTCTGTTGCGGGCGGCCAATGCTACTGCCGAGGGGGGCAAGGGCTACCAAGTAGACCCCCAAAACGGAGAAGACGGCCTCTACGAAAACCTGGCTATCACGCTCGACAGCGCCCGCGTGATGAATAGATTTGGCCAGTGGGTGCCGGATACGCTGAGTCGCTAGCCGTGCAGCGTTGGTCTGCTCAACAGCTGAAAAAACCGGGTACTTGGGCGTGGGCCAGCGCTAAACCGGCAGCGGTGGTCCAAATGAGGGTGGTGATTTGTAATATGGCCCATTAGTTAATTGCTTAGAAAGGCAGTCAATGCGGTGAAAAAGCTGCTTTTCTACTTGTCGTAATTAGTTGGAATAACGCTGTCACCTCATTTTGGACCCCCGCCAATGAATCTTTTGCGTTGGTCGCGACAATACGGGCCGTTTCTTTTTTTGGGACTCGTGGTCATAGCTTGGTTTTACGTCTCTAATCTGAGCGACGAGATGCACGAACGGGCGAAGTTTACCATCGGCTACCTGACCGGGTCCGTGTACCAACCTAAAAGCGGCAAGTATTATCGTTTTCGCTTTGAGGTGCAAGGAACATCGTTCACGGGCGCCGACCTGCCTGACGAGGGAATGGATCGGCGCAATGGAGCGCGCGTGGTCGTCGAATACGACAGCGCCAACCCGACCCAAAATACAGGATATTTTAACCTGCCCGTTCCCGACAGCATCCGCCGGCCGCCGGCCAACGGTTGGCGGGTGCCGCCGTTCCCCGTCCCCCGGCAAATCCTGGACCGCGGCAAAAAGAACTGAAAGCGTGCGCACCCGCAGGCGGGCGCCGATTCCGGGCACGGGCGCGGCGGGCGGCTATCCGGGGAAAGGGCTCTTGGGCACGTCGGCGCTGTTCTTGACCGGGGGCCTGGCCGCCGAGGTGGGGGCCTACGCGTTCCTCGCCGAGGAAGTGGCCCCGGTGGTGGCGCGCGTGGCCGGGCAGGCCTACCGCGTGGGCCGGCCCGCCGTGGAGGCTTACGCGAGGCGGGCGGCCAAAGGGGCCCTTGTGCGCATGGGCGTGGACGCAGGTTTTCAATTTGGCACAGGGTACCTCGCTGCTGACCCCGCGCAAGGAAATAAATTCCTACAAGCATGGAATGGCATAAACGGCACATCCGTAGTGGCAGCAGGGGCACTCGATACCGGGGGCCTGAGAACCAAAGCCAAATTCTTGGTGGCCTTGGGCTCCGCTACCACCACCAATTTTTTCACAGTGAGCGGCGGTAACGATGACGAATACGGTGGGTACTGGCACACGGCCGACCTCGGGGATGGGAAGCAGCGGATAGATTTTTTGCGAAACGTAGTGCTGGGTCTTCTATTTGACCAAACCAAAGAGTACGGTTCGGAGTGGGTAGCAAAAAAAATGGCCGGGCGGGCCGAAGCATGGGCTGCTCAAGTTTCCGGGCGGGCGAGCAAAGCCATGCTGAATTGGATGACCGAAACACGGGTAGCTATGCCCACTAGCTTTGTTGTTGGTGGAGTGCTCGAAGTGCTCAAGAAAAGATGGGAAAATAGCCAAAAGGAAGGATAAAAGCAGCTGGAGACCAAACGCCAAACTCTTTCTCCTCCCAAAGAACCCCAAAAAATCAAACAAGACGCCGTGAAGTCTATCGTTACGGATAAACAGGCAGGCGCTTCTTCAAAATTGTGACCTGAAAATGAAATTATTGCCGTGGTTAATCAAAAATTGGGCGGTGGTTCTGTTGGGGTTGCTTGGAGGTGGATTTATCTATTCAAGGCAACTAAAAAACGCCATGCACCAACGAGCCAAGTTCACGCTGGGCACGGTTGACGGTTGGCACTACACGGCCAAAAGCGGGCGCATGTTCGGGTTCAATTTCGTCGTGGCGGGCAAGGAATATGGCGGCCCGTCGGGTTGGAAGTCTGGGATGAAGGAAGCCAATGGCGCCCTCTGCGTGGTAGAGTACGATAGCCTGGATCCCACAGTAAACGTGGGGCATTTTGCCATAGCCGTCCCCGACAGCATCCGCCGGCCGCCGGCCAACGGCTGGCGGGTGCCGCCGTTCCCCATCCCCCGGCAGGTTTTGGACCGCGGCAAAAAGCAATGAGGGATCCGTACGGCAGCAGCGTATATCAGTTCGAACTTGGCAGCTTGAGGGTATGAGGTATGAAGCAGCCAAAAATTGGTTTGAGCAGTTGAATAAAGCGTGCCTTTGGGCAATGATAAAAAAGTGCGGACCATACGTGGTGCTAGCCTTTGGCCCGGCGGCCGCTGGTACAGCATGCTCGTGAAGCTGGTGCCGCGGGTGTAGCCCGTCGACATCTACATTATTCCCAGCCACAATGAATGCCCTGATACTTTGCGTCTGCATGGCTTGGCTAGGAACTCTGGAGGGGCAAACTTTACCGCATCAACTTCAATTCCCGACATTCGGGACCGCCCGAAGCAGGCAAACAGATGATACGGCAGAAGCACACGGATAAGCTCCAGCAAGTACCGATGGTCGGGCCAACGCGCTTCTGCTCACTACACTGAGAATGGCGAATGGACTTATCTACGGATTGCCGACAATGCGGCGGCCGCACAAATAGATTCGGCCGTTGCGTCCTTACGTCCTGAATAACTACCGTGCGCGGCTCAAAACGCAGCCCCCTAGCGCGTTTCAGCCCAGGCGCTGTCCTTTTCCACAGTATCCAAGGTGAGCTTGCCTGCCGAGATTTGCAGCACGCAGCGGTAGGCCCCCGCCGAGTCGGAGCCGGAAAAAAACACCTCTTCGTAGGACACGCAAAAACCGTCCTCAAAAGCCAGCTTCTCGCGCGCCACGGGGCGGTTAGTTTCCTGGAAAACGAGGTGGCCGCTCAATTTCTTGTGCGGGTCGGTGGCCCAGGCCAGCAACTGGTCGCCATCGGGCACGTCGAGTTGCAAGGCAATGAGGCCGCTGCGCACTTTGGCCGCGGCCCGGCCCCGCTCGCTGATGGCTTGGCTGAACTCGTAGGTGCAGTGTACCACGGCAAACTCCTGGTCTTCGAGGGTTAGGGTGCAACGGAAGGAAGACATGCGAGAAGCCGGGTAGCGCCCGGCACGCTCAAGGTCGGTTCGTTATACAGGCCACTTGTTGTCGAGAGTCACTTCGCCGCTGCTGAGCTTGTTGGCCGAGAGCGTGAGCGTCATGGTCATGCCCTGGTCGGAAGCCGAGCCGTCGAACTGCTTGCCCAGGCCCACGCAGTAGGCGTCTTCGAACCGAATGGTCTTGCGGCGCGAGAAGCGGTTGTTGGCCGCGTACACCACCAGTTCACCGCTCATTTTCTTGGTGTCGTCCAGGGCCCAGTGGTGCAGCGTCTCGTCGGGCTCCGAATCCAGCTCGACCTGAAGACGGCCGCCTTGCACGCGCGCGTCGGGGCGGCCCACCACGTCGGTGTTCTGCTGCACGCCCCAAGTGAAGCGGCGCACGGTATAGCTCTTCGTATCAAGGACAAGCGAGGCGCTGAATGACATGGCAGGTAAGGCGAGGTGAACGATTGTACCGCAAGATAAAGCCGCAGCCTGTAACATTACGGCGGGAAAAGCAAAAGGATGGAGCCGCCCCGGCGAAACCCCGCCGGCGGGAGTAACGAATTGCCCGCGCCCGGCGTAGGCCGGGCGGGGCAAAAGCGCCGCCGTTGTTCTGCTTCCTGCCCTGCAGCTCCCCCGTTTCTGCCCGCTAACCCGCCCCGTATGAGTGTCTCTTACTACCGATTGCCGCTTGATTTGGAGGGGATTCTGGAGCGCCAGCAGCTGCCCCGCTGCTCGGTGCAGGAGTCCATTGCCCAACACTTGTACCTGATGCTGACCACCTACTTCGGCGAGTCGCGCTTCGAGCCCGATTTTGGCTGCCAGGTGTGGGAGCAGGACTTCGAAGCCATGACCACCATGCGCTGGAAAGATAATGTGCAGCACTCCGTCGAGCAGTCCATCCGCGACTACGAGCCGCGCCTGACCCGGCCCCGGGTGGAGGTGGCCGTGAGCGACTTTGAGTTGAAGAACGTGCATCAGCGCATCCGCAAGCGCTTGGAGGTGACGGTGAGCGCCGCCCTGCACCGCACCGACGAGCCGTTTGCTTTTCAGGCCAGCTTGTTTGTGGCCCCGCTGTCCATCGATTAATTTGCCTTTTCTTTTCGTCCGTGCTGCCTCCTCTTCCCTTTCCTGCGCCCGCTGCCACCGATTTCAACAAGGCCAGCGTCAAGAGCCGCCTCACCCGCCAAGCCGCCGAGCTGTGGGGCTACACCGAGGGCGACCTCGACGGCTTCGACCCGCTGGTGAGCCTGCTGCTCGAAGCCTGTGCCGTGGAGTTCGAAAAAATTGGCCAGGAGCTCCACAATACCCAATACCGGCTGATTGAGCGTTTGGCCACGCTGCTCAACCCCGACGTGGTGGACGCCCCGCACCCGGCCCACGCCATTGCCCAGGCCCGCGCCCGCGAGGCCGTGGTGCGCCTGCCCGACGACGCCCAGTTCGTTTTTGAGCCGCCCACGGCGGGCCGCAAGGTGGCCGGCCAGGAAACATTTTTTTCGCCCCTGCAAGCCACCCGCCTCGTGAGCGGTGCCGTGCGCTGCCTGGCCACCGATGCCATCGTGTGGCAGCTGGACGCCACGGGGCAAAAGCGCGTGGTGGCCCAGGCCGTGGCCCCGCCTCCCGCCGAACACCGCCGCCTCTGGATAGGCCTGGAACTCCCCGCCGAGGGCATCAACCTGGCGGATTTAACCTTTTATTTTGATTGGCTGAACGAGCCGCGCCGCGCCGCTTACGCCGCCTTTCTGCCCGGCGAGCGGTGGCTGCTGGGTGGGGCCGAACTAACCCCCAGCCAGGGCCTGCCCCAGCCCGCCGCCACGCCGGGCGCGGCGGACTCACTTGATAAAGAGTACGATTTTTTACGGCGCGCCGAGCACCAGGTGCGGGCCTTGTACGCGCCGGCTTTTGTGCAGCTAGAGGGGCCCGCCGGGGCCCTGGCCACCTACGCGCCCCGCCCGTACCCGGCCGAGCTGACCGCCGCCTTCGCCGACCCGGCCGCCGAGCTGCAACCCCTGAGCCAGCCGCTGACGTGGCTGGAAGTCCGCTTCGCCCACGCGCTGCCACCCGAGGCATTCGACCAACTGGTGTGCGCGCTCAACTGCTTCCCGGTGCTGAACCGGCGCTTGCACAAGGTGCTGTTTCGCCTGCAACCGGCCCTCAATTTGTTCCCCCTGGCCAGCGAAGAGCCTTTTCTGGCCGTGCGCGACGTGTACAGCCTCAGCAACGTGGCCTACCGCTCGACCAC
The DNA here is from genome assembly GCF_031398885.1 of Hymenobacter sp. Lineage (GTDB taxonomy): Bacteria > Bacteroidota > Bacteroidia > Cytophagales > Hymenobacteraceae > Hymenobacter. Next base: position 71,191 of record NZ_JANNOD010000113.1, on the reverse strand, counting down.
GCTCAGCGACCTGTCGGAGGGCGCTACCGATACGTACACGCTGCGCACCCACGGCGTGGGCCGGTTCGATACCCGCACCGGGCGCGAGGCGCTGCGCGAGCTGCTGGAGCTGCTGCGCGATGAAAGCCGCGCCTTCACGGCCGCCGGCACCGACTTCATCGGTTCCATTCTGCGCGAGCTGGACCAGAACCTGGCCCGGCTCGAAGAGCGCCTCGACCGCAACCGCGCCGCCGAGCAGCCCGTGCCCTACCTGCTGCTGCGCCCCCAAAACGTGAACGACAGCGTGTACCTCGAATACTGGTCGAGCAACGGCGAAGGGGCCAACCGGCTGCCCGCCGGCAGCCGTCTGCGCATTCACGACGGCCACTACATCGACGAGGTGCGCCTGCTCACCACCACCAGCGGCGGCCGCGAGCGGCCTCGTCCCGAAGAGCGCACCCACGCCTTGCGCCGCAATCTGCTGGCCCGCAACCGCCTCGTTACCCTGGCCGATATCAAGGCCGCTTGCTGGGCCGAGCTGGGCCCGCACCTGGCGGCCGTCCACATCGAAAAAGCTTTCCAGACCGGGGCCACGCCCACGGCCGGCTTCGTGCGCTGCATCCGCGTGCAGCTTACGCCCGCCGCGCCCAGCCGCCTCAGCACCCCGGAGTGGCAGCGCGCTGCCCTGGAGCTGCAGACCTTCCTGGCCGGGCAGTCGGCCATGAACCTGCCCTACGAGGTGGTGGTGCAGGAAACAGCGGTGGTGTAGAATGCGCGCGTCCTCGCGCTTCAGCGCACTGAAGCACAACGTGAGCTCAAAACGTTGCTGCGACGCGCCACCGCCACACCGCGCCGCGTAGCCAAAGAACCGGACGGCGGCCGCGTGGGCCTGGGCCGGCAACTGGTTGCCGTCGGGCACGCCCAGCGCGGGGTGGCGCAGGCCGTGGCCCATATCCGGCCCCGCTCATCGGTAGCCTGCTCGAAGTCGAACGCACACCGGCGTACCGGGGAGCAAGGCCCACCACTGCTACCTCTGCCGAAAACGACGCCACGAGCGCGCTTGGGTAGAGGAAACGTTTGACGCGGTAAAGCGAAACCTTATTTGGTCGGGTGAGAATGGTTACGCCGGGTCGGTAGCGGCCGGGGCGGCTGGTTCGGCGGTGGCTTCGGCAGCGGCCGACTCCGGCGCTTCGGCCTCCTGCGTTTGGGTGGTGGTCCACACCACCGCGTCGCTGCCCTCGGGCTTGCTCAGCGCGAGCACCGTGCCCTTGCGGGCCTCGCCGCTGATGATAAGCCGCGAGATGGGCCGCCGCAGCTGCGACCGAATCACGCCCGTGATGGGCCGGGCCCCGTAGCGCGGCGTGAAGCCCGACAGCGCCAGGTGCTGCCGCGCTTCCTCGCCGAGGTCGAGGGTGATGCCCTGCCGCCGCAATTGCTCCAGCAAAGGCTTGAGGTGAATGTCGAAGATGCGGCCCACGTTCTCCTCGGAAATGGGGGCGAAGGGCACGATTTCGGTGAGCCGGGCCAGGAATTCGGGCCGGAAGTGGCGCGTCATGGCCTCCATGAGGTCGGTGGGGGCGGGCACTTTTCCCGCCGCGAAGGCCGCGGCAATCTGCTCGGAGCCGATGTTGGACGTGAACAGAATGACGGCGTTCGAGAAGTCGCCCTCGCGGCCCAGCCGGTCGCTGAGCCGGCCCTCGTCCAGGATTTGCAGGAAGATGTCGAACACCGACGGGTGGGCCTTTTCAATCTCATCAAACAAGACCACCGAGTACGGCTTCTCCCGAATTTTATTCACCAGCAGGCCGCCTTCTTCGTAGCCCACGTAGCCGGGAGGCGCGCCGTAAAGCAGCGCGGCCGAGTGCTCCTCCTTGAATTCCGACATGTCGAAGCGGATGAGGAAGGACTCGTCGTTGAACAAAAAGTCAGCCAGGGCCTTCGCCAGCTCGGTTTTGCCCGTGCCGGTGGGGCCCAGCAGGAAGAACGAGCCGATGGGCTGGCCCGCCTTCGTGAGCCCCGAGCGCGACTCCAGAATGGCCGCGCACATGGCCTTTACGGCGAAATCCTGGCCCACCACGCGCTTTTGCAGAATCTGGTCCATGCGCAGCAGCTTTTCGCGCTCGTTGCTTTGCAGCTTGCCCAGCGGAATGCCGGTTTTGCCCGATACGATGGCCGCGATGTCCTGCTTTTCCACGCTGTCCTTCTTGGTGTCGGCCAGGGCCAGCACCGCGCCCAGAATCTCGCGCAGGTAGGTTGCCAGCTCGGCGCTGGTTTCCAGGGCGTCGGGCTGCTGCTCGTTTTCCAGCTGATTCAGCCAGAGCTGGCTCACCTGGTTCTGCACCTGGTACAGAAACCAGCGCAGCTCCCGCAGGTAGTCGGCTTCGCCCAGTTCCTCGTGCCGGGCGGTCAGGGCTTCAAAGTCGGTTTGCAGCTGCACGAGGCCCGCCACGGCCTGCTCGTCGAGCATCCGAATGGCGGCCATGGTGCGGTCCACCAGGTCGATGGCGGAGTCGGGCAATTGCCGGTCCTTGAGGTAGCGCTTGGCCAGGCGCACGGCTTCGGCGATGGTGCCTTCGCCCAGCGTGAGGCCGTGGTGGGTGGCGTAAATGGGCAGCACCCGCTCCAGCATGCGCTCGGCTACCACCAGCGAGGGTTCTTCCACCCGCACGATGTCGAAGCGGCGGTTGAAGGCCTCGTCTTTTTCAATGTACTGCCGGTACTCGTCGTTGGTCGTCGCGCCGACCACCGTGAGCTCGCCCCGCGCCAGCTCCGGCTTCAGCAGCTGCGCGATGCCGCTGCCGGCGCTGCCCTTGGGGTCGAGCAGCACGTGGATTTCATCAATGAAGAGAATGGCGCGGGTGTACTGCTTGATTTCCGTCAGCACCTTTTTGATGCGGTCCTCCACCTCGCCCTTGTACGACGCCCCGGCCACCAGCGTGCCCAGGTCCAGCTCAAACAGCGTCACCTCGCGCAGGTGCACCGGCACCAGGCCTTCGGCAATCTGTTGGGCAAAGCCTTCGACCAACGCCGACTTGCCCACGCCCGGCTCGCCGATGAGCAGCACGTTGGGCTTGGTGCGCCGGCCCAAAATCTCGGCCACCAGCCGAATTTCGCGGTCGCGTCCCACGATGGGGTCCAGCTTGCCGTCGCGCGCCTGGGCGGTTTTATCGGTGCAGTAGGTGGCCAGCGCCCCGCCTTTGCCGGCCGCGGGTGCCGCGCCGCCGGCCGCGCCCGGGGCCGTGGTTTCGGCCGCGGCGGGAGGGGGCATTTCGGCCTGGGCGGCGTCCATTACCTCTTTTTGCGTCAGCGGGAAGGATTTTAGCTGCTCGGCCGTGAAGGCCAGGCCCGGCCGCAGCAGCGCCGCCAGGGCCGCGAGCGGGTCGGTTTGGTCGCGTGAGAGCTGCAGGGCGACCAAGTTGGCCATCTCCAGCACTTGCTGCACGCCGGGGTCGGGGGTGGGCATTTCGGGGGGGCGGGCAGCTTTGGGCTCGTCCTCCAGGCGCACTTCGGCCCACTCGCGCAGGTAGTGAATGTCCTTGTCCAGCACGGCCACCAGCCAGGAGGCCAGTCCTATTTCGTTGTGCAGCAGCGCCGTAAGCAGGTGCGGGGCGGCGTAGTGGGCTTGGCGGTATTCGTGGGCCACGGCCTGCGCGATGTGCAGGCTACGCTTGAGGTTGTCGGAGTAAGCCAAGGGTAAGTTGGGGGAAGGGAGCGGCGAATATAGCGGAGTTCTGGCTATGCAAAAGGGCGGCCCAGGGGTTTGCCGTGGTCATTTTTTGTTCCGGGTCCGAAAGTGGGTCGAAAGGTCGTCGTCGGATGCCGTTGTCAGAAAAACTTTTATATATTCGCAAAACCTTCCATTGTGTCCGACCGTTACCCCAACAGAATGCCGGCCCAATGAATGCCATTACTGGCTGGCTGAGGCATCTTTTTGCCCGTCCGGTCGCCCCACCTTCTCTCCTTTCTATGTATACGTACGGAATTGGCGGTCAGGAGCGAAAGCTCGACATTGCCTCGGAAGCAATATCAGATATTCCCCTCAATCGCACCTTGCTGGTGCAAAAGCTCACCACCAACGCGCCCCTGCGGCCCCTGGTGGTGGAAGGCCTCAAAACCCCCGAAGCGGTATTTTCTCACTTCAAGCCCGAAGTGGCGGTGGAGTTTGAAAACGCGCAAGGAGTCTCCGTCCCCGAGAAGCTGCATTTCGCGTCGCTCGGTGATTTTGGCAAGAAGGGCATCATCAGCCAAAGCAACTTTCTGCAGGGCTTGGCCTCTGAGACGGATGACCTGCAAAAGCTGCTGCGCCAGCTCAAATCGAATAAAATTTTGAAGACCGCGCTTGAAAACCCCGAAACCAAGGCGGCGTTTTTGGCGGCGGTGCAGGCCATGATGGACGAATTGGAGTAATTTCCCAGCGCGTATTCTACCCTTCTGACTTATCGCCCCTTATCCTTATATATGGCACTTGAACAGCAAGACGCAGCGGCCGGCTACCGCACCCGCGAAGGGGCCGGCCCGGCCCTCGAACAAAGCACCCAGGCCCTACTCAAAGTAGGCGGGTTTGATTTGCTTGAAACCACCATCGACGGCGCTTCCAACCTTAATCCGGACAAGAAGGCCCGCAAAAAGATTTTTCTTTCCGAAGACAGCAAAAAAGGCGACCGCCAGCAACTCAAAAAGCGCCTTGCCTTGTGGCACTCGCTGTTGAGCAGCACCACCACGGTGGCCGAAGCCGTGGAGCAGGGCGGCCAGCGCGTGGAAGAGAGCCAGCACCAGCTAACCGACAACCTCAAAAAAGCCGTGGAAGCCACCCACGAGTTGGAGCAGGCCTACCGTTCGGTGGCGCTGTTCTTCCGCAACACGGACCAGGACGAGGTGAAAAACGTGTCCATCCTGAACGCTGACAAGGACCAGTTGCAGGACTTGGACAACACCACATTCATCGACGCCGTTTCCGACGAGCTGGAGCAGAACTACGACCGCCTCGATTTGCGCGACAACTATTCGCTGCTCGTGGTGCCCGGCTACCTGGGTTCCAACAAAGTGGTTGACAAGTGGGCCAAAATTGCTCACAAGAATAAGGTAATGCTCGTGACCGACTTCGAGCATTACGACACGCCCGAGGACGTTATTGAGCTTTTTGAAGAGGCCAACCTGACCGGCGGCGACGCCTACAAGTCCAACGTCATCATGACGGCCAACTGGTTGGTGGGCCGCGGCAAGCTCGAAGAAATAGGGGAGGAGGAGGACATGTTCGTGCCGCCGTCGTCGGCGCTGGCGGGCCGCATCTACTCCACCCTGGCCTCGCAGGTCACGGCCGGCCGCAAGCACGGCACCCTGAACGAGGTGGACGGTGTGAAATTCCCGTTGCGCAAAAGCGAAATTTCCAACCTCGAAAAAATAGGCCTCGTTCCGATGGTCAACGAGTACGGCCGGGTGATGGCCTTTTCGGCCAAGACCCTGTTCAATGGCGACAACATCGGCCTGCAAACCTATTCGGTGGTGCGCGTATTCGATTACGTGACCAAGGTGCTGATTGATTTTCTCAACCGCCGCGCCTTCGAAAACTGGGACCACAACATGCGCATGGACATCCAAAACCAGATTGTGCGCTTTCTCGACGGCATCGCCGGCCCCGGCAAGCTAATCGAGAAGTTTTCCGTCAAAAAGTTTGAGCGCGACCCGGACCAGAAGGACCGGATTCTGCTCGATATTCACATGGTGCCCTATTTCCCGGCCAAGACCTTCCTCGTATCGCTCGATGGCACCAAGGGCGACGACCCGGACAACCCCGGCCGCGACTGGAGCGCCGAATACGCCCAGCAATAGACTAGGTCCGGGACGGCCCGGATAAAATGCCAAACCATTAGTCAGCGCTGAATCTCAACCAAAGACACGTTTGATTTTGTTGCCTGCCACGCGTCCGCGTGCAGTTTTTCACTTTTTTCTATTTTTTTCACCAACCCCAACCCATTTACCCATGGCCTCTTTCAGTGCTGTTTTTGACGCTGCTGGCAGCGAAGAATGCGAAGTAGTAAGCTGCGGCTACTCCTTCAATCAAACCACCGACGACAAGGGTCGCCCTTCGTCCGTGGTGCAAGGCGGCACCATCAAGGTGACGATAGTGTCGACGGACAGCGTCAAGCTCATCAGTTGGATGCTGGACCCCTACAAGCGGGCCGACGGCAAAATCGTGTTCAAGCGCGGTGACCAGGACTCGAAGATGAAAGAAATCGCCTTCAAAGAAGCCTACTGCGTGGGTTATACCGAGAGCTTTGATGCTCGCGGCGGCGAGACCCAGGCTTCGATGGTGTTGAGCCTCGTTATCTCCGCCAATAAGATTGATGTGAACGGCGCTTCGCTGGACAACAAGTGGGTATAGCCATCCGCTAGCTTAGCAGAAAAAATCCCGCCGGGCAACCGGCGGGATTTTTTCTTTTTGAGAAGACGACTGATTCATTTTCCTGTTTGCAAATGCTGCCGGCGCTGCCAATGCCACACCGCCATCTCGCGAATGAGGCGCTCTGCTCCAGCAAGCGGCTAAAGGCGGTCAGCTCGTATTCTGAGGCGATGGGGCGGGTGGCGTGTACGGTGCGCGCATCGGTTCAAGGGGCTTGGGGGTGCGCGGCAGCATTTCGGAAATACTTTTGTGGCGCCGCTCACCCGCTCGTTTTTTTCATGCTTCGTTCCATCATGTTCGTCGGCACCGCGTCCGACGTGGGCAAGAGCGTCATCACGGCGGGGTTTTGCCGGATTTTTCGGCAGGATGGCTACCGGCCGGCGCCGTTCAAGGCCCAGAACATGTCGCTGAACAGCTACGCCACGCCCGAAGGCCTGGAGATTGGGCGGGCCCAAGCGGTGCAGGCCGAGGCGGCGGGCATCCCCTGCCACGTCGACATGAACCCCGTGCTGCTCAAGCCCACCTCCGACCAGGCCTCGCAGGTGGTGCTCAACGGCCGGCCCATCGGCACGCAGACCGCCCACGAGTACTTCCGCGAAAACGACCGGCACGAGCTGTTCGCGGCCGCCACCCAGGCTTACGACCGGCTGGCGGCCCGCTACGCGCCGGTGGTGCTGGAAGGGGCCGGCAGCATCTCGGAGCTCAACCTCAAGCGCCGCGACATCACCAACCTGCGCATGGCGCTCCACGCCGGGGCCGCCACGTATTTGGTGGCCGACATCGACAAGGGCGGCGTGTTCGGCAGCGTCTACGGCACGCTGGCCCTGCTGGAGCCCGCCGAAAAAGCCTGCATCAAGGGCATCATCATCAACAAATTCCGGGGCGACGCGCGGCTGTTTGCCGACGGCCGCCAGCAGTTAGCCGCGCTGACCGGGGTGCCGGTGGTGGGCGTGCTGCCGTACTTTCGCGACATTTTTGTGGAGGAAGAAGACTCGGTCGCGCTGGAGCGCAAGCGGGGCGCCGCCGGGCTGGCCGGCCGTGTGCGCGTGGCCGTGGTGCTGCTGGGCCGCCTGTCGAATTTCACCGACTTCGACGCCCTGAGCCACGACCCCCGGGCCGACCTGTTCTTCACCCGCGACGCGGCGGAGCTCGGCGCGGCCGACGTCATCGTCCTGCCCGGCAGCAAAAACACCATCGCCGACCTGCGGGTGCTCACCAGCAGCGGGCTGGCGGCCGCCGTCGTGCGCGCCCACCGGGCCGGCAAAACCGTGGTGGGCATCTGCGGCGGGTACCAGATGCTGGGCCGCTCCGTGGAAGACCCCGACGGGGTGGAAGGCGCGGTGCCCGCCGCGGCCGGGCTGGGGCTGCTGCCCGTGCGCACGGTGCTGCAAGGGGAAAAGACCACGCAGCAGCGCCGGTTCGCCTTCCTGAACGGTGCGGCGGCCGACTGCCAAGGCTACGAAATCCACATGGGCCAGACCACGGCTAAGGGCCCGCCGCGGCCCGTGGCCACGCTCGCCGACGGCACGCCCGAGGGCTACTTTGCCGGCCCGCGCTGCTGGGGGACTTACCTGCACGGCATCCTCGACAACCCGGCGGTCATCGATTTTTTGCTGGCCCCCCACACCGAACAAAAAGCCGGCGCGCCGCTTGACTTCGCAGCGTTCAAAAACGAGCAGTACGACCGCCTGGCTGCCCTCATCCGCGAGCACGTGGATATGGCGCGGATTTACGCGGAACTGCGCACCTGAACCCAGCCCCCCTTATGCTCCACGGACACGGCGACGATGGCTACCGGCACTCCCACGAAATCGTGGCCGATTTCAGCACCAACGTCTGGTACGGCGGCGAGCCGGCGGGCCTGAAGGACTACGTGTTCGGCCACTGGGCCGCTGTGAACCGCTATCCCGAGGTGCTGGCCGAAAGCCTGGCCGCCCGGGTGGCCGCCCACCACAGCCTGCCGGCCGGCCAGGTGTTGATGAGCAGCGGCACCACCGAAAGCATCTACCTGGTGGCCCAGGCCTGGGCCGGGCGCCGCACCACCATCGTCACGCCCGCCTTCGCCGAGTACGAGGACGCGGCCCGGCTCCACGGCCACCGGCTCACTTTTTTGCCCTGGGAGGCGCTGGTGGCGGACGCGCCGCTGGCGGCGGACGTGGTCTTCATCTGCAACCCCAACAACCCCACGGGCAGCGTGCTGCGGGAGCCGGAGCTGGCGGCGCTGCTGGCGCGCAACCCCCACGCCGTGTTCGTGCTCGACGAGGCGTTCATTGAATTCACGGTCAGCATTGCCACGGCCCGGCCGCTGCTGGCCCGGTTCGACAACCTGCTCATCCTACGCTCACTGACCAAGGCCTACGCCATTCCGGGCCTGCGGCTGGGCTACGTGCTGGCGTCGGAGGGCCTCATCGCCCGGCTCACCCGCGGCAAAGCCCCCTGGACGGTCAATGCCCTGGCCGCCGCGGCGGGCCACTTCATTTTTGAGCACTTCGACGCCGTGCAGCCCCCCACCGCGCAACTGCTGGCCGACCGCGCGGCCTTTGCGGCCCAACTGGCCGGCAACGAAGGACTGGACATTGTGCCCAGCCACACCCACTACTTCCTGGCCACCCTGCGGCACGGCACGGCGGCCGACCTGAAAAGCTGGCTGCTGGCCCGGCACGGCCTGCTGATTCGGGACGCGGCTAATTTCCGGGGGCTCACGCCAGCCCACTTCCGGCTGTGCACCCGCCCGCCGGCCGACAATCAGCTCCTCCTCAACGCCCTGCGCGAATGGACCGATTTACCCGCCTAGCCGCTCCGCTGGTTATTGGCTATGCCCTCGACCTGCTGCTGGCCGACCCCGAAGATTGGCCGCACCCGGTGCGCACCTACGGGGCGCTCATCGCGGCCGGGGAGCGGCGCCTGAACCACGGCCCGCACCGCCTGGCCAAGGGTGCGCTGCTGGCGGCCGGCCTAGTGGGCGGCGCCTTCGGCACCTTCGCGCTGCTCGACAAGGCCCTGCGGCGCTACCCCCCGGCGCTGGCCGTGGCGGTCAACAGTGCGTGGGTGTTTTATGGTTTGGCCAATACCGGCCTGGTACGTGAGGGCCGGGCCGTGTTCGACGCGTTGGCGCGGGACGGCGTGGAGGCCGGCCGCCGCCGGCTGGCCCGCATCGTGGGGCGTGACACGGCCGGGCTCGACCCGCAGCAAATCCGCACGGCCGTGCTCGAAAGCCTGGCCGAAAACCTGAGCGACGGCGTGGTGGCCCCGCTGCTGTACCACGCCGTGGCGGGCGTGCCGGGCCTGATGGCCTACAAAATGGTGAACACCCTCGACTCGATGGTGGGCTACCGCAGCCCGCGCTACGAGCAGTTCGGCAAGTGCGCCGCCCGGCTCGACGACGTGGCCAACCTGCTGCCGGCCCGGCTCACGGCGGGGCTGCTGGCAGGGCTGGGCGGCCGCGGGCGCGGCTTCCGGTTCATTCTGACTTACGGCCACCGGCACCAAAGCCCCAACGCCGGCTACCCCGAGGCGGCGCTGGCCGGCGTGCTCAACTGCCGCTTCGGCGGCCCCAACTACTACCACGGCCAGCTCGTGCCCAAGCCCTACATCGGCGACAACCCGCGCCCGCTGGCGCACCACGAAATCAACAAAGTGGCCCGGCTCAACCACGCGGTGTGCGCCGCGGTGGTGGCGGGCATCGCGGGGTGGCTGTGGTGGCGCGGCCGGCGGCCAGCAGCGTAGGAAGCCGGCTGCGCTGGGTTTTATCAGTGTTGGGGATGCTTGCTAAGAAGCCGCCAACAGGAAGTTGCCTCGGCCCGGCTGCGGACAACAAACCCTTGGCTTGCCTTGCAATTGGGGGGACGTGGACGGTGGTTTGCAACGCGTGCAAAAGCGAATGGCAAGGCGTCCGCAGTTGTACCGGCCAAAATACCGTTCATAAACCGGGCGACCGTTCCGGCTAACAAGGACTGCGTGGATGTTCGGATAGTGTTTATGTGCTATCCTAGAAGCCAAGCTATCCATCAGCGACAACTTGGGCGGGGCATTTTGGCCGTAAGCTGCTTCTACGCAAAATGCCAGGCCCAAACAGAGCAGGGTTTTGAACAATAGCATGGCACACTGTTGAGGCGTTTCTACAGTCTTTTAGTCTTTGATGGCAACGCCCAGCACCTTCACTTTGCTGCCCATCGGCAAGGCCGCGGCTTGGTAGATGGTGCGGGCCGGGCGCTGCCCTTCCGGGAACAATTCGGCGAAAAGAGCATTCACTTCCCCAATCTCCGTCAAATCAGCGAAAGCAATGTCGACGAAAACGATGTCTGCCGACGAAAACTCTGCCGCCCGCAAGACGGCAAAGAAGTTGGCAAAGGCGCGCACGGCCTCCTCGCGGATGGTTCCGGGGACGTAGTGGCCTGCCGCATCCACCGAGATTTGACCACTCACGTGGCAGATTTTGCCGACCACCACGGCGTGGCTGATGGGGGTGCTCCACTGCGGCAGGCCTTCGCCCTGCGTAATGAATCTTCTTTGGCTCATGGCATTTTTGTAGAAACGGGCTTGAGCAGAATCACCCAAAAGTGAGTCTTTGGAGAATCCGCAAGGCTATTTTTGTGATTCAACCAAACTGGAATGCCCCTCTACTCAATCTCTGGCGGGCCGGGGGCCGGCAAAACTACGCTACTGCGGGCCCTGCGCCGGGCCGGCTTCGCGGGAGCCGCCGAAGTGTCGCGCCGGCTCATTCGGCAGCAGGTGGCGCGCGGCACGGGCCTGGTGCCGTGGCAGGACCTGGCCGGGTTTGCCGAGCTGGCCCTGGCCCGCATGGTGGCCCAGCACGGGCGGGCCACGCGGCGCGGCGGGGTCACGTTCTTCGACCGGGGCATCCCCGACATCCTGGCCTACCTGGCGGTGGCGGGCCTGCCCGTGCCGCCCGCCTACCGCGCCGTGGCCGCCGCGCACCCGTACCACAACCCGGTGTTTCTGGCGCCGCCCTGGCCCGAAATCTACGTCAACGACGCCGAGCGCTGGCAGACGGCCGCCGAGGCTGAAAACCTGTTCCGGGCCCTGCGGGCTACCTACCTGGGCCTGGGCTACGCCGTGCTGGAACTGCCCCGGGCCCCGGTGGCGGCGCGGGTCGATTTCGTGCGGGCCATGGTGGCACTCTGACGGATTTGGCGGCTTGGTGGCCGGCGCCCGGTATTTCTGCCTACCTTTGCGGCAGTAATTGGTAGTCGCTTCCGCGGTGCGGGGCGACTTTAAAAGGGAATCCGGTGTAATTCCGGGACAGTCTCCGCTGCTGTAACCCCCTCCAACAACCGGTCGATACCTGGTGCCACTGTTCCCCCGGGAATGGGAAGGCCATCGGCCGGTGGGGGAAGTCAGAAGACCTGCCGCTTGCTACATACAGTCACAGCTTTCGGCAGAAAGGCTCGTCGTACCATGCACAATCCCTCGCTCCCCCCCGGCCGTGCCGGTGGCGCACCCCCGTTTTTTCTGGTCTGTCGCGGCTTCGCGCTCCTCGGCTTGCTGCTGGCCAGCGCAGAGCCGGGCGCGGGCCAAAGCCCCGCTCCCGCAGTTTCCGCGCGGAAAACGGCTGTGCCGACGGCGCGGGGCCGCACCACGGTGGACTTCGCCAAGGGCTTCACCATCGCCTACACCGGGGGCTGCAAGGTGGTCACCATCCTGAGCCCGTTCGAGCAGAAAACCACGGCTGCGCGCTACCTGCTGGTGCCCCGCGGCACGGCCCGGCCCGCCGGCTACCCCGACGCCCTGGTGGTGGAAACGCCGGTTCGTACCCTGGTGGGCCTTTCGTCGATGCACGTGGCGCTGGCCAATTTTCTCGGGGCCGACGACATCCTGGTGGGCCTGGGCAACCTCAAGTACGCCTCCGCCCCGCGGGTGCGCCAGCGCATCGCGGCGGGCAAAATCCTGGAAGCGGGCCTGGGCAAGGAGCTCAACAACGAGCAGCTCATCGCGCAGCACCCCGACTTGGTGATGACCACCGGCTGGCCCGGCGAGAGCCTGGCCCGGTTCCAGACGCTGGCCGCCGCCGGCATCCCGGTCATGATTAACTCGGAATGGGTCGAAACCACGCCCCTAGGCCGGGCCGAGTGGGTGAAGGTGCTGGCCGTGCTGCTCAACAAGGAAGACCTGGTGAACCAGAAGTTCGGCCAGGTAGTGCGCGACTACCAACGCCTGGCCGCCTTGGGAAAAAAAGCAAGCAAGCGGCCCCGCGTGGTGGTGGGCCTGCCCTTCAAGGACGTGTGGCACGTGCCCGACGCCGACAGCTACCTGGCCCAGTTTCTGCGCGACGCGGGCACCACCTACGCCTGGGACCAAACCAAGTCGCCGCAGGGCAGCCTGGCGCTTTCCTTCGAAACGGTGGCCCCGGTGGCCCTCACGGCCGAGTACTGGCTGCAAACCGGCTCGGCCAAAGCCAGAGCGGAAATCACGGCCCAGGACGCCCGGTACGCGGCTTTCGGTCCGTTCAAAACCGGCCGGCTCTACAACAACAACCGCCGCACCAACGCTCAGGGCTCCAACGACTACTGGGAATCGGGGGCGGTGCGGCCCGACCTGGTGCTGGCCGACCTGATTAAGATTCTGCACCCCGAGCTGCTGCCCACCTGGCAGCTCTACTATTACCAATTGCTGCGATGAGCACGGCTATTCTGACGGCCGGGCCCGATACGAGCCAAGTAGCCCCGGCCGCGCCGCGCGCGCGCACGGCCACGCTGCTGCTGGCATTGGCGGGGCTGGTGGGGCTGGCCTTCGTGCTCGACATCGCCCTGGGGCCGGTGCGCATTCCGCTGCCGGCGGTGGTGAAGATTCTGCTCGGGCAGCCCGCCGATGTCCCGGCCTGGGCGTTTATCGTGCGGGAAATCCGCCTGCCCAAGGCTCTGACGGCGCTGGCCGTGGGCAGCGGCCTGGCCGTGAGCGGCTTGCAGATGCAAACGCTGTTTCGCAACCCGCTGGCCGGGCCCTCGGCGCTGGGCCTGACGGCGGGGGCCGCGCTGGGCGTGGCCGCCGTGATGATGGCCGGCGGCAGCGTGGCGGGCAGCTTTGCCATCCGGGCCCTGGGCGTGGGCGGCAGCTGGGGGCTGGTGCTGGCCGCCACGGCCGGCGCGGCCCTGGTCATGGGCCTGGTGCTGGCGCTTTCGGCGCGGGTGCGCGACAACGTGGTGCTGCTCATCGTGGGCCTGATGATTGCGAGCGTGACGGGGGCCATCGTCAGCCTGTGGCAGTACTTCAGCGCCCCGGAACAGCTTCAGGAGTATTTGCTCTGGACGTTTGGCTCGGTGGGCGGCGTGACGGGCGGCCAGCTGGCGGTGCTGGCGACCGTGGTGGCCGGGGGGCTGGGGCTGGCCTTTGCCTCGGCCAAGCCGCTGAACGCCCTGCTGCTGGGCGAAAACTACGCCCGCAGCATGGGGCTGGCGGTGGGCCGGGCGCGCACCGGCATTATTGCCAGCACGAGCTTGCTGGCGGGGGCCATCACGGCGTTTTGCGGGCCGATTGGGTTTGTGGGCATTGCCGTGCCGCACCTTACGCGGGCGCTGCTGCGCACCGCCGACCACCGCGTGCTGCTGCCCGGCTGCTGCCTGGCGGGCGCGGCCCTCACGCTGGGCTGCGACTGCCTGGCCCAGCTGCCCGGCAGCCAGACCGCCCTGCCCCTGAGCGTGGTCACCTCGCTGCTCGGGGCGCCGGTGGTGCTGTGGGTGGTGCTGCGCCGCTCGAACATTCGCTCGTCGTTTTCCTGATGGCCATGCCTGCACCCGCGCCGCTGCTGACCGCCGAGGACCTTGCGGTGGGCTATTTCGTCAACCGCAAAACGCCCCGCCCGGTGACCGGGCCCCTGCGCCTGGCCCTGTGGCCCGGTGAGCTGGTGTGCCTGCTGGGGCCGAACGGCGCCGGCAAATCGACGCTGCTGCGCACGCTGGCTGGCTTGCAGCCCCCGCTCAGCGGCCGGCTCGACCTGGGCGGGACGGCCCTGGCCCGGCTGAGCGCCGGCGAGCGCGCCCGCCGGCTCAGCATCGTGCTCACCGACCGGGTGGACGCCGGCAACCTGACCGTGCGGGAGCTGGTGAGCCTGGGCCGCCACCCCCACACCGGCTGGCTGGGCACCCTCTCGGCCCACGACGAGGCTCAGGTGAGCGCCGCGCTGGCGGCCACCGATACCGAAGCTTACGCCCGGCGCCCGGTGGGCGAGCTGAGCGACGGCGAGCGGCAAAAGGTGCTGCTGGCCCGCGCCGTGGCCCAGGACACGCCGCTGGTGCTGCTCGACGAGCCCACGGCTCATCTTGACTTGCCCAACCGGGTGGCCCTCATGCGCCTGCTGCACCGCCTGGCCCGCCAAACCGGCAAGGCCATCCTGCTCTCGACCCACGAGCTGGACCTGGCGCTGCAAGCCGCCGACCGGGTGTGGCTGCTGGCCGCCGACGGGGCTCTGCGCACCGGCACGCCCGAAGACCTGGTGCTAAGCGGCGCGTTCGCGGCGGCCTTCGCACGCGAAGGACTGGCCTTCGACCCGGCCACCGGCACCTTCGCCCTGCACGCGCCCGCTGGCCCCACCGTGCAGCTCCGGGGCGACGGGGCGGCGGCGTTCTGGACGCGCCGGGCCCTGGAGCGCGAAGGCTTCGTGCCCACGGCCGGCCCCGCGGCCCGGCGGGTGACCGTGCCCCGGATTCTAGAAGGCGGGGCCTGGACCAGCCAAGTTTTCGACGGGCCCATTCAATCGCACAACACCGTGGAGGCGCTGCTGCGCGCGCTGCGGAGCCCGACCGCGCGGCACCCCGCGGAGGTGGCGGCAGACTCTCACAAGCTTATTCAGAACCGATAGCTACGCTCAACTCATGAAAAAATTTGTAATACTCCCCCGCCGGGTGGTTCGCCTGAAGCAGCTGGTGCTGGGCCCAGCGCTGCTGGCCGGCGTGGCTTTCGGGGCCCGGGCCCAGGCGCCGGCCGACACGTTGCAGCGGCAGAGCCTAACCGAAGTGGTGGTGACGGCCACGCGCTCGGCCACCGCGCGCGACAAGGTACCGCAGCAAATACAGGTCATCAGCCGGCCCGACATTCAGGCGACGCCGAACCAGGAGTTTACCGACGTGCTGAAAAAAAACGCCTCGGTCGACATCGTGCAGTACTCCAGCCTGCTGGCGGGCGTGGGCATCCGCGGCTTCCGGCCCCAGACCAGCGGCCTCAACCAGCGCACCCTGCTGCTGGTGGACGGCCGCCCGGCCGGCACCACCAACCTGGCCACCCTCGACCTGGGCAGCGCGGAGCAGGTGGAAGTGCTGAAAGGTCCGGCGTCGGCCCTCTACGGCTCGCAGGCCATGGGCGGGGTGGTGAACGTGGTGACGCGCCAGTCGCGCGGTGCGGTGCGCTCCTCCCTGTTTGCCGAGTACGGCAGCTACCAAACCTTCCGGGTGGGCGGGGCCACGGGCGGCAACATCACCAAGGGGCTGGACTTTGACCTGTCGTTTGGGCTGTTCGACCGGGCGGCGGACATCAAGCTGGGCCGGGGCGGGCTGTTCCGGCCCTGGCTGGCCGGCGGCCGCGCCATTAAAACCTACGCCGACGGCACCACCCAGAACACCGACGACGACCGCGCCGACGGCCAGCGCCGCGCCTTTACCAAGCTCGGCTACTACTCGGGGGCCCTGCGCCTGGGCTACCAGCTCAGCGAGCACTGGCGCGTGGACGTGCGCGGCGAGCGGTTCGTGGCCCGCAACGTGCAGGCGCCCAACGACGTGTTTTACGGCGACCTGGCGCCGTCGAGCAAGGACATCGGGCGCCAGAACCTCGACCTGAGCGCCACCGGCGACTACGCTCACCATCAGCTGTTCGTGCGGGGGTACACCTCCGGGGAAACCAACGACAACAACACCCTGGCCGACGACCGAAACGTGCTCATTGCGCCCTACCGCTCGTTCCAGAGCCAGTACCTGTGGCGGGGTGTGCAGGTGAAGGACGTGGTGAAGCTGGGCCACCAGCGCCTTACCGTGGGCGTGGACCGCAACGAGGCCACCAGCAACTCCCAGCGCTTCAACGTCAGTAGCACCGCCATTGCGCCCTTCAACCCCAACTACGAGCTGAACACGACCGGCCTCTACGCCCAGGGACAGTTGAGCTTTTGGCAGGATAAGCTGCTGGTCACGCCGGGGGCGCGCTACGACTTCATCACCTACCGCGGGAAGCCGACCGACCTGCTGACCACCTTCACGCCGGGCCAGACGACCAACCCCTTCTTCAGCCCCAGCCTGGGCGCGCAGTACGCGCTGGTGGAAGGGCTGAACGCGCACGGCACCATCGGCCGGGCCTACGTAACGCCCGAAGCCTATAATGTGGCCGGCTATTCGCAAACCGCGCCCAACGCCATGCAGCAAGTGGCCGTCACGCAGGGCAACCCGGACCTGAAAAATGAGCAGAGCGTGACCTGGGACGCCGGCCTGCGCTTCGACCGGCCCGCCACTGGCCTTTCGGCCGACGTGACCTACTTCGCCACCCGGGTCAAGGACCGTATTTTTTCCCGTCCGACCAGACCGGTGGGCGAAACCACCCCGGAGGGATACCTCGTGCTTACGCGCACGGTCTTCATCAATGCCGATGACAGCCGCATTCGGGGCCTGGAGGCGTCTACCGGCTATGATTTTGGGGCGTTGGCCGAGAGCCGCTACTCGCTGCGGGTTTTTGCCGGCGGCACCAAAATCTTCAAGGCGGAAGACGTTGTAAGCAGCGCGGACGGCACCCAGACCACCCGCGCCGTCTTCAACGTGGCCAGCCTGAGCGGCAATTTCGGCGTGGCCTACGACAGCCACCGCGGCCTGCGCGCCCGCCTGGCCGGCCACTACGTGGGCCACCGTCGCGACCTCGACTTTACGGAAATCTTACGCCCGCAAGTCGAGTACCCGCGCTACCTGACCCTGGATTTTTCGGCGGGCTACACCGTGGCCGAAAAGCACACGTTCTCGCTGCTGGTGAACAACCTGACCGACGAAAACTACTACGAGAAGCGCGGCTACAACCTGCCCGGCCGCAACGTGGCGGGCCGTTACACGCTTTCGTTCTAGCCGTGCTCACCTACATCTCCGGCGGGCAGCGCTCGGGCAAGAGCCGCTACGCCCAGGACCTGGCCCTGCAACTCAGCCCCAGCCCCGTGTACCTGGCCACTTCCCGCGCCTGGGACGACGACCACCGCCAGCGCATTGCCCGGCACGTGGCCGACCGCGACGCCCGCTGGACCACGCTGGAGGAAGAAAAACACCTGAGCCGCCTCGACCTGACGGGCCGCACCGTGGTGCTGGACTGCGTGACGCTCTGGCTGACCAACTTTTTCGCCGATGCCGGATACGACGTGGATACCACGCTGCGCCAGGCCCGGGAAGAGTTTGACCGGCTGCTGCTGCAGGACTGCACCTTGCTGGCCATCTCCAACGAAATCGGCATGGGTCTGCACGCGCCCACCGAGGCGGGCCGCAAGTTCGCGGACCTGCAGGGCTGGCTCAACCAGTACATTGCCCAGCGGGCCGACCGCGCCATTTTCATGGTGTCGGGGCTGCCGCTGGTGGTGAAATAGGTAGTTGTCAGTTGTTGGTTGTCAGTTGTTAGTTGTCAGCCTGGACGAATACCGCCCAACCTGCTGTTCGACCCACAACGGCTAACTGACAACTGACAACGAACAACTGACAACTAACAGCTAAAACCCAACTCATGAAAATCTACACCAAAAAAGGCGACGCCGGCACCACGGGCCTCTTCGGCGGCTCGCGCGTGCCCAAGGACGACGTGCGCGTGGAGTGCCTGGGCGACCTCGACGAGGCCAATTCTACCCTGGGCCTGCTGCGGGTGAAGCTCGGCAACGACCACGCCTGGCAGCCGCGGCTGCACACCATTCAGAAGGATTTGATGGACATGATGTCGCACCTGGCGCGGCCGTCGGAAACCAAGAAAATCAACTCCAACCCGATGCCGGCCGACGGCGCGCGCATGTGCGAGGAGTGGATTGACGAGCTGGAAGGCCAAATGACCTCGCCCTCCGACTACTTCCTGCTGCCCGGCGGCAACGAAATCTCGGCCCTGTGCCACGTGGTGCGCACCCAGATGCGCCGCGGCGAGCGCCGCCTGGTGAGCCTGATGGCCACCGACGCCGTGGACCCCGTCATCCCGGCCTACGTCAACCGCCTGTCGGACCTGTTTTTTACCCTGGCCCGCGCCGAGATGGACAAAGCCGGCGTGGCCGAGGAGAAATGGCAACTGTTCCTGTACAAGCGCTTCAAAAAAGCCGACGACGCGCCCAAAACCGAAGAGCCCACCGCGTGAAGTCCTGGCACATCACCCCGCCCGATGCCGGGCTCACGGCGGCCATTGCCCATAAAATAGCCACCAAAACCAAGCCGCTGGGGTCCCTGGGGGAGTTGGAGGCCCTGGCCCACCGCATTGCCCTGGTGCAGCAAACCCTGACGCCGCAGCTGCGCCGGCCCCACGTGCTGGTGTTTGCCGCCGACCACGGCATTGCCCAGGCCGGCGTGAGCCAGTACCCGGCCGAGGTGACGCCCCAGATGGTGCGCAACTTTGCGGCCGGCGGGGCGGCCATCAATGTCTTTTGCCGCCAAAACGGGCTGGGCCTGACCATCGTGGACGCGGGCGTGCGCGGTAGTTTCGCCGACCTGGCCGCCGTGCGCGACGAGAAGATTGCCGAAGGCACCCGCAACTTCGCCCACGAGCCGGCCATGACCGCCGCCCAGTGCGCCGACGCCCTGCGCCGCGGCGCGCGGCTGGCCGATGAACTGCACGCCACCGGTTGCAACGTGCTGGGGGTCGGGGAGATGGGCATCGGCAATACGTCGGCGGCGGCGGTGCTGATGCACCTGCTTACGGGCCAGCCGCTGGCCGAATGCGTGGGCCGCGGCACCGGCCTCGACGCGGCCGGGCTGGCCCGCAAGCTGGCCACCCTGACCCGGGCCGTGGCGGCGCATCCGCGGGTAAGCTCGGAGCCGCTGGCGGTGCTGGCCACTTTCGGCGGCTTCGAAATCGCGCAAATGTGCGGCGCCCTGCTGCGGGCCGCTGAGCACCGGATGCTGCTGCTGATTGACGGCTTCATCGCCTCGGCGGCGCTGCTGGTGGCGGCCCGGCTGGTGCCGGCGGTGCTGGCCTACTGCGTGTTCTGCCACGAGTCGGACGAGCAGGGGCACCGGCGGCTGCTGGCCGAGCTGGGCGGCCGGCCGCTGCTCCGGTTGGGCCTGCGCCTGGGCGAGGGCACGGGCTGCGCGCTGGCCTACCCGCTGGTGCGGGCCGCCGCCGGCTTCCTCAACGAAATGGCGTCTTTTGAAAGCGCGGGCGTCAGCGACGACTCCGGCGCGTAACCCCATTTTTGCCCATGGATTCCTGGCCGCGCCACCACCTGCGCTTGTTTTTGACGGCGGTGCAGTTCTACACCCGCCTGCCGGTGCCGGCCTGG
The DNA here is from genome assembly GCF_031398885.1 of Hymenobacter sp. Classification (GTDB taxonomy): domain Bacteria; phylum Bacteroidota; class Bacteroidia; order Cytophagales; family Hymenobacteraceae; genus Hymenobacter. The sequence continues at coordinate 51,380 of NZ_JANNOD010000113.1, read as the reverse complement.
GTGGGCCATTCCGACGAGCTGCTGAACAAGGCCACGGTGTATTTTCCGGTGGTGGGCTGGCTGGTGGGCGGCGCGGCCGCGGCGGCGTACGCGGGCGGGCGGCTGCTGTTTCGGCACGACGACGTGGCCCTGCTGCTGAGCTTAGTCGCCAGCGTGCTGCTCACCGGCGCTTTCCACGAGGACGGCTTCGCGGATACCTGCGACGGGTTCGGGGGCGGCTGGACGCGGCTCAAAATTCTGGCAATCATGAAGGACAGCCGCCTGGGCACCTACGGGGCGGTGGGCCTGGGGCTGCTGCTGGCCCTGAAGCTCGCGGCCCTGCGCGGGCTGCCGCCCGCCGGGATTGGGGCCGCGCTGCTGGTGGCGCACCCGCTGAGCCGCGCCACGGCCCTGACCTGCATTTTTACCCACGAGTACGCCCGCGATAACGAGGACAGCAAGGCCAAGCCCGTGGCCAAAAAAATCAGCCGCGCCGAGCTGGCGGCCGGGCTGCTGCTGGGGGGCCTGCCGCTGCTGGGCTACGCGGCCTGGGCGCGGTGCCCGGCGCTGCTGCTGGTGCTCGTGCCCCTGGCCGGCGCGAAAACCGGGCTGGCGCGCTACTTTCAGCGCTGGCTCGGGGGCTACACCGGCGACTGCCTGGGGGCCATTCAGCAGGTGGCGGAGGGGGTGATTTACCTGTTTTTACTCATTCTGACGGCATGGAGCTTTATCTGATTCGCCACACCGCCGTGCAAGTCGCCGGCCTCTGCTACGGCCACCACGACGTGCCCCTGGCCGACACCTTCGCCGCCGAGGCCGCGCAGCTGCGGGCCAAGCTGCCGCCCGCTCCGGCGCAGGGCCACCGGGTCTTCAGCAGCCCCGCCGCCCGCTGCCTGGCCCTGGCCACCGAGTTTGCGGCCGACATCACCCCCGACGAGCGCCTGCGCGAAATGCACTTCGGCGCCTGGGAGAACCGCGCCTGGAACGAGCTGCCGCCCGCCGAAACCGCGCCGTGGATGGCCGACTACGTGACCCGGGCCCCGCCCGGCGGCGAAACGTTCGGGGCGGTGCAGCAGCGGGCCGCGGCCTTCCTGGCCGAGCTGGCCGCGGCGCCCGGCGAAACGCCCGCGCTCGTGTTCACCCACGGCGGTACCATCCGGGCCGTGGTAGCGCACTGCTTGGAAATGCCGTTGCGCAATGCCTTCCAGTTGCACGTTGATTTCGCCTCCGTCACGAAGCTGCGCCACCAACACGGACGTTGGAACCTGCTCTCCCTGAATCATTGACCCAAGCGGCGGACTATTCAACAACAGCCCCCGCGGGACTTAACTGCACGGTCCGCAGCTTGGGTCGAGTACCCGTGCAGCAGTAACCGCCAGCGGACGCCAGCTGAGCAGGACGTACCATTGAGTGCGCTTACTGCTGCGTGACTACTTAAGAACCTATCCGAAAAATAAACTGAACGTCATGTCGAGCTTGCCGAGACATCTCGCGCGCTTCGTTGCCCGATTGAGTTACTGCCGCACGCGAGATGCTTCGGCTGCGCTCAGCATGACGGGCGTCTGCGCAGCCGAAGTATTTTTCGGGTAGGCTTTAAGTAGTCGTCCAGAAGTAAACGAGTTGTCAGTTGCTCGTTGTCCGTTGTTAGTTAGATGTTTATCAAGGGGCTAACAACTGACAGCTAGAGCGGTTTCGGAATTGGTGTACATGCTCCGGCCAAGCTAACCTCACGAGACCCCTGCGGGGCGGGCCCCTCTCCCAAAGAGAGGGGAGCCAGACGACTGGTACACTAACCCTGAAACCGCTCTAATGCCTGACAACTTAATTGACCACCATCGTCATGATGGAGTGGGCGGCGGACGTGGTTTTGGCGCCCTGGCCGGCCACCCACAGCTGAAAATCGAGGGGCTTGTCAGTTTGGTTCATCACCACCACGGCCACGCTGCCGTCGGCGTTGCGGAAGGCCGTGGTTTGCAGGGCGTCGCGGTTGGCGGAGCTCCCGATGCGCTTGGCGCCGGGACGGATGAACTTGGAGAAGTGGCCGATGTAGTAGTACGCGTTGGTGTAGATAAGCTTGCCGGCCCGGGTGTCGGCGATGACGGGGGCGAAGCAGAAGTTGCCCACGTGGTTGGGGCCGCCGGTTTCGTCGAGCAGCACGTTCCAGTCGGTCCAGCCCACGGTGCCGGCGTTGAAGTCGCCAATCATCGACATACCGTACTTCTCGCCCAGGGCCCAGTCCTCGACCTTGTCCAGCTTGAAGTTTTCGAGGCAGCCTTCGGTGAAGAGCAGGTTTTTGTCGGGGTAGGTTTCGTGCACGCGCCGCACGTTGTCGAAGAGCATGGCGCTGCCGGTCCAGGTTTCGTACCAGTGGTAGCCGATGCCCCACACGTACTTGGCCGCCTGCGGGTCGTCGAGCACGGCGCTGGCGCGCTGGCACACCAGGTCGCGGTTGTGGTCCCAGGCGATGAGCTTTTTGTCGCCGAGGCCGCCCTTGGCCAGCGTCGGCCCGAGGTAACTCTTGATGAAGTCGCGCTCCTCTTCGCCGGTGAAAATGCAGGATTCCCACTTCTGGGTGGCCATGGGCTCGTTTTGCACCGAAAGGCCCCAGATGGGCATGCCCAGCTGCTCGTAGGTCTTGATGAACTTCACGTAGTAGTCGGCCCAGGCCTGGCGGTAGGCGGGCAGCAGTTTGCCGCCCTTCAGCATGGTGCCGCTGTCCTTCATCCACCCCGGCGGGCTCCAGGGGGTCACGTAGAGCGTCAGCTTACCGCCGGCCGCGGCCATGGCCTGCTTAATAAAGGGAATGCGAAACTGCTCGTCGTGCTTCACGCTGAACGTCTTCAGCGCTTCGTCCTTGTCGGCCACGTAGGTGTAGCTGCCGCTCGAAAAGTCGCTGCTGTGGATGCTGGTGCGGGCCAGCGTGTAGCCGATGCCGCCCGTGGGGCTGTAGTAGGCCCGTAGGAATTCCTGCTGTTGGGCCTTGGGCAGCTTGGCAAACGTTTCGGCTGCGGCGTCGGTCAGGGCCCCGCCGATGCCCAGCAGGGTTTGGAAAGTGTGCCCGGGGTCCACGAACACGCACACCTGCGTTTCCACAGGCTGCCCGGCGGGCTGGAAGCTCAGCTCCGGCCGGGCCGACAGGCGCAGCGCCGTGTTGGCCGCCGTGGCGTACACCAGGGCTTTTTTGCCGGCCGCCGAGTAGGACGCGGCAGAATTTTGGGCAAAGGCCGGACCTGCGCTCAGCGCAAGCACGAGGCCCCAAGTGGCGGATTTAAGTAGCATTCGGCGGGGAAGTTGGGGTAAAGGATGGCAGCGGCACTCGCCACGAAAGGTAAGGTCGGCCCCGCCAACGGCGGCGTTAGCGTTTGCCGGCCGTCAGGCCGGGCCAGGCATCGGTGCGGAAAGGCGGGGCGGGCAGTCCTTCGCGGTTGTAGAGGTTGACGAAGGGCATGTTGCCCCAGGCGTAGCGCACTGCCACCGGGGCGGGCACGGCCGGGCAGCGCAGCACCACGGCGTCGCCCTGCACCTCGCCCTGCGCCCACCAGAACTTACGGTCGGCCCCGGCAAGGGCGAAGCCCTTCAGGTAGGGGCCGCCGGCATCTTTCAGCACCAGGCCCGTGCCCTGGTTGGTGAAGCGCAGCCGCGCGGTGTTGCCGCTGACGGTCAGGCTGGTGAATACGGGGCCGCTGGCCACCGTGGCCGTCTCGCGGTAGGCCACGCGCCGGGCGGCCAGGGCCAGGCGCCGGCCCACCGCCTGCTTGTTGCGGGGGTGCAGGTCGGTCGAGTCGCCCACGTCGACGGCCGTGGCCATGCCGGTCGCGGGCAGGGCCAGCGCCAGCTGCTGCGCCTCGCGCAGCTCCGCGAAAGCGGATTCGGCCGGCTCGGGGCCAGTGGGCTGGTAGCCGGCAAGCTGCACGAAGAGAAACGGCAGCGCGGGCCGTTGCCACTGCGCCCGCCAGTCGCGGATGAGGTTGGCAAACAGCGTGCGGTACTGCTCGGCGCGGGGCGCGTTGGTTTCGCCCTGGTACCAGATGACGCCCGCCAGCGCGTAGGGTAGGAGCGGGGCAATCATGCCGTTGAAGAGGGCCGTGGGCAGCATCTCGGGCCCGCCGGGAAAGGGGTTCGGTGGCTGGGTGGCCGGGTCGTAGGCCGGGTGGTACTGCCAGGCGCCCGCCAGCGGCACGGTGCGGGTGGCGGTGGTGAGGCGCATGTCGGCCGCCGCGCCCCAGATGCCCCCGCCCCCGCCGTTGTCCACCACCCGCACCGCGATGACGTTGCGCCCGGCTTGCAGCACCGGTCCGGGCACCGCGTACCGGCGGATGGGGTAGTAGCCGCGGGTGCCGCCCACCGGCACGCCATTCACCCAGGTCGAGTCGTCGTCGTCGATGCGCGCCAAAGCCAATTGGGCCGGCTGGCCGGCCTCGGCCGCCGTCAGGGTGAATTCCTTGCGCAGCCACACAACGCCGTCGAAGTCGCGCAGGGCTTCGGCCTGACCTTCCCAGTAGCCCGGCAGCGGCATGGCGGGCCAGTTGGCCGCCGAGAAGCCGGGGGCGGCCCAGCTTAGCTGCCCGGGGCGCCGGCCCTGGTCCTGGCCGGCGGGGCTGGCCTGCCAGGCTTCGACGCGGGCCCGGTAGTCGGCTTGCTGGGCCAGGATGCTGGGCTGCGCGGCCGTAACCACCGCCACGCGGGCCGCAAAATCGGGATGAGTGCGCAGGGCCGGGGCGCTGGTCCAGGCTTCGGCAGGGGTGCCGCCCCAGTCGGCCGTTATCAGGCCCAGGGGCACCCGCGGGTTGTGCTGGTGCAGGTCGCGGGCAAAGAAATACGCCACGGCCGAAAACTCCCCCACCGTCCGGGGCGAGCATACTTGCCAGCCCGCTCCGCCAAACTCCGCCTGTGGGCTCAGCGCCGCCACGTTGGGCACGTCGAGGCGGCGAATGGTGGGGTAGGTGGCGGCGGCTATTTCCGCCGCCGCGCCGGTGGCGTCGCGCACCGGCCATTCCATGTTCGACTGGCCCGCCGCCAGCCACACGTCGCCCACCAGCACGTCCGCAACCCGCACTTCATTGCTGCCCTTTATCAGCAGCGCATAGGGGCCGCCCGCCGGCGTGGGCGGCAGGGTCACGGTCCACTTGCCGGCGGGCCCGCCCGTGGTGGCCGCGTAGGCTTTCCCCCGGAACGTGACGCTTACCGCCTCGCCCGGGCCGGCCCAGCCCCACAGCGGCAGGGGCTGGTCGCGCTGCAGCACCATGTGGTCGCCCACGAGCCGGGGCAGCCGCACCGTAGCGCGGGCCGGCTCGTGGGCGAGCAGCAGGGGCAGCAGGGCAAGGCAAAGAATTTTCAAGACGAGCAAGTTAGGCGATGGCATCAGTTGCTGGCATTCACAATGCGCGTGCCGTCGGCGCGCAAAAAGCTCTGCGCGAAGGCGCCGTTGGCAACACCAGTGGCGGCGAGCAGCCACCCGAGCAGCCGGGCCCGGGCGGTGCCGGCGCGCGGCGCGGCGGGCCGAAGCCAAGTAGCTGGGAACACGGAAGCGGGGCTTGGAAGCTGTTTGAGTTATTTCTTGGCAGCACGAGAACGATGTAGAGCCGCATCCAGGCGTCTCGTCGTACGCGCAGTTCGGCCACTTTCATTCAACGACGAGACGCCAGGAAGCGGCTCTACATCGACCAACGGCTAATTCAAACAGCTTCATAGAGAAGGATGAGCCAGGAGGAACGGTTCGGGGGCGTCGGCGCGACGGCCGCGGGGCGTTGAACGGCAAGAGCGCCGCTGGCGCAAGCCACGAGACGTAACCAGGCGCCGCTCCAGCGTCTCGTGTGCCTCTGCTTCTTATGATTCTTAACCCCCACCCTTTTTACCCGAAACAGGAAGCCCGGCCCGCAGACCGGCCCGCCCTACCAGATGTAAGTGCCCACCGAGCCGCCGAAGAGGGAGGTGGAAGCGAGCTTGCCCTTGTACTGAATGTTGAAAGTCTGGAGCGTGGCGCCATTATTCAGCACGATGAGGACCTTCTTGCCGGCGGGGGTGCGGAAGGCCACGTTCAGCAAGTTGCCGGGCTGGTTGGTGGCCACGCGCACGCTGCCGGGCCGCACAAACTTGCTGGCGTGGGCAATGATGTAGTACGAGGGGTTGCGCACGAGGCCGCCGCCGCCCACCGTCACGGCGGGCAGGCAGGTGCTGCAGCCGCCGGGGGTGTAGGGGCCGTGGGAGGGGTCGGCGGCCAGGTTCCACTCCAGCACGTTGCGGCTCCAGTTGCGCGTGGCGCCGATAATCAGGTTGTTCACGGCCCAGGACAGGTCGGCGCCAAAGTTGCCGGGCGCGGCCACGTACTGCTCGGTGAAGTAGATGTTCTTGGCCGGAAAGGCGTCGTGCACCTGGCTCAGGGCGCTGATGTTGCCGCCGTAGAGGTGGAAGGCCGAGCCGTCGACGTAGGGCCGCGCCGCCGCGTCGCTGAGCACGGCGATGGGGTAGTCGGGCCGGTCGGCGTTGTGGTCGTAGGCGATGATTTTGGTGCGCAGGCCGGCGGCCGCCAGGGCCGGGCCCACAAAATTCTTGATGAAGGTCGTCTGCTCGGTCGCCGTCATCAGCATGCTGGGGTTGTTGAACGGGTTCAGGGGCTCGTTTTGCAGCGTGATGGCATCGATGGTGATGCCTTCGGCGGCCATGCCCTGGAGGTATTTCACGAAGTACCGGGCGTAGGCGTCGTAGTACTGCGTCTTCAGGCTGCCGCCGATGGAATTCTCGTTGGTCTTCATCCAAGACGGGGCCGTCCAGGGCGAGCCCATGATTTTGATGGCCGGGTTGAGGGCCAGGATTTCCTTGAGCACCGGCAGAAAGTCCACGCGGTCGGGTGCCAGGCTGAACTGGGCCAGGCTCTCGTCGGTCTGCCCGCCGGGCACGTCGTCGTAGGTATACACCTGGTCGTTGAGGTCGGACGCGCCGATGCTCACCCGCAGGTAGCTCACCCCCAGCCAGGTGCTGTCGGTGGCGAACAGCTCGCGCAGCAGGGCGGCCCGGTCGGGGGCGCTCATGCGCTTCAGCACGTAGGCGCTGGCGCCGGTGAGGGTGTAGCCAAACCCGTCGATGGTCTGGTAGGTCTGCGCGGTGTCGACGGCAATGGTCGGGTTCTGGTTGGTGGCCGCCGCGAAGTTCAACGCCACCCGCTGCCGGGCGAAGAGCGACGACTTGTCGGCGTTGGTGACCCAGGCCGCTACCTGGGAGGGCGCCGCCGGGGGCGGGGTCACCACGGGCGGCTGGGGGTCGGGGGTGTCTTTGGCTTTCTTTTCGCAGCCGGCCCCGGCCAGCAACAGGAGCAGGCCACCGACCAGCAAGCGGCCCCGAACAGGAAATAACATAGCGGCGTTGAATAGCATCGCGGCGTTGATTTGTGGAAAGGAGAAAAGAGCGATTTTATAATCAGTTTAAAGCGGTGGCGCGCTGCCACTGAGCGGGAGGAGCCAGCGCTTCCGGCTCCTCCCGCCCCGGCCAATTAGCTACTCAACCATCACGCGGTGGGTGCTGAGCTGGCTGCCCACCCGCAGGGTGACGACGTAAGAACCGGCCGCCAATCGCCGCAGCGCGGACAAATCCACGGCGTGGGCACCGGCGGCCTGGGTGGTGTTGAGCAGCGAGAGGGCTTTCTGGCCCAGGCTGTTGAACACGTCCACCGCCACGGGCTGGGCCGCGGTGGGCACGGTGTAGGCGAGGCGGCTGGTGGCGGCCAGTGGGTTGGGGTAAGCAGCGGCTTGCAGCGCGGCGCCGGCCGAACGGCTGGCCAGAACACCCGTGCCCACCCGGTAGGTGTAGTGCTGGTTGCCGGCGATGGCGGCGAGGTCGGGGTCGATGCCGAGGGCCGTCGTCCGGCCAACAATTGTCGGCAGCACGTCAACGTTGAAGCTGCGGAAGTCGTCGATGAAGGCCACCATCATTTTGAAGTCGCTGCCTGTCGCCGCCCCGCCAAGGGCCGCCAGTGGCATCTCGAGTTCCCAGCCCGTGGTGGTGTTGGCCGCCACGCTGCCCGTGGCGCTGGTCTGGTAGGCTGTCTTCGCCAGGGCCGGGTCGTTGCTATCCGTGGTCAGGCTGCCGTCTTTTCGGCCCGCACCCATCCCAACTTCATCGTAGGGAGCCATGGTGTAATTCACCCGGCTGAGGTAGATGGCGTTGTTGGCATCGAGGAAGGGCGAGGTGGTGCAGCGAAAAGCAAAATCGACGGGCATGTCCAGCGTGGGGCGCTGGCGCAGCGACTCGCGGCCATTATTGCCGGCGTTGGTGCTGCCGGGTAGTTGGGCGTTGGCCGCAATGCCCGTCCGGTTGGGCGTGTCCAGGTAAAGCACCAGCGAGTTGTAGTCAGCCGTTTCGGCCGACGCCACCACCATGATGTTCAGGGCGGTGGCCGTGGTGCCCACGTACAAGAATTTCAGGCCGCGGTCAGTTTGGTTGTGTGCCCCGGTGTAGGCGCCCACGAGCTGGTACTTGCCCGGGCCGGTGCCCACTTCGATGGGCGAAAGGGTCCCGTCGACGGTGAATTGCGCCTGGGCGCCAAAAGAAGCCAGCGCCAGCGCGCCGATTGCGGAAAGAGTGGACAGGTTTTTCATGGGAATGGGGGTAATTGAAAAAATGGGAAAGTTGTGAAAGGGTGAAAGAATTGCCAGAGAAAGATAAACACTGCGCTGCTACCAGACGTAAGTGCCCACGGCCCCGGCCGCTAGCGCGGTGCTGAGCAGCTGGCCCTGGTGGCGGATATTGAAGGACAGCGCCGCCGGCCCGGCGTTGTGCACGATGACGACGCGGTTGCCATTGGGGGCCCGGAAGGCCACGTTGGGCAGGGCGTCCGGTGCGGTGGAGGCGATGCGCACGCTGCCGGGCCGCACAAACTTGCTGGCGTGGGCAATGATGTAGTAGGCCGGGTTGCGCGTCACGGCGTCGCCGGCCAGCGTCACGGCGCCCAGGCACTCGGTGCAGCCGCCGGGGGTGTGCGGGTTCTGCTGCGGGTCGGCGGCCAGGTTCCACTCCAGCACGGTGCGGGCCCAGTTGCGCGTGGCCCCGATGATGAGCGTTTTGGTGTGCCAGGCCAGGTCGCCGGAGAACTTGCCGGGCGCCCCAATCCACTGCTCGGTGAAGTAGAGGTGCTTGTCGGGGTGGGCGTCGTGCACCTGGCTCAGCGCCTCGATGGGCCCGGCGTAGAGGTGGAAAGCCGAGCCGTCGACGTACTGCCGGGCTTCTGGGTCGTTGAGCACGGCGATGGGGTAGTCGGGCCGGTCGGCGTTGTGGTCGTAGGCAATGATTTTGGTGGCCAGCTTCGCCGCCCGAAACGCCGGCCCCAGGTTCCGCTTGATGAATTCGGCCTGCTGCTCGGCCGGCATCAGCAGGCTGGGGTTGTTGCCGGGGTGCAGGGGTTCGTTCTGCACCGTGACGGCGTCGATGCGCACGCCGGCCGCCTGCATCTCCTGGACGTAGCGCACGAAGTACCGGGCGTAGGCGTCGTAGCATTCGGGCTTCAGGCTGCCGCCTTTGGTGTTCTCGTTGGTCTTCATCCAGGCGGGCGGCGACCACGGCGAGCCCAGGATTTTGAGGGCGGGGTTGAGGGCCAGAATTTCCTTGAGCACCGGCAGCAGGTGCGCCCGGTCGGGGGCCAGGCTGAACCGGGCCAGCGCCGGGTCGGTCTGGCCGGCGGGCAGGTCGTCGTAGGAAAACACCCGCTCGTCGAGGTCCGACGCGCCGATGCTCAGGCGCAGGTAGCTCACGCCGATGCTGGTGCCGTCGGTGGCGAACAGCTCGCGCAGCAGCTTGGCGCGCCCGGCGGCGCCCATGCGGTGCAGCAGCAGGGCGCTGCCGCCGGTGAGGCAGTACCCAAACCCCTCCATGGACTGGAACGTCCGGGCCTCGTCGACCTCAATGGTGGCATGCTCGTTCGCCGCCCCGCCAAACGCCAGGCGGCCGGGCTGCAGCTGGAACAGCGCCGACTTGTCGGGCGTGGTGAGCCACAGCGCCGCGCTAGTTGCCTGCCCCGGTTTCGGGGCCTTCGCCGCGGGCGGCCGCGGGCCCGGCTGGGCACGGGCCGCCAGAGCCAATAGCGCAAAAGCCAGAAACAGGCAGCGGGTGGGATTCATGGGTGGCAAGAGCAGAAAAATGTCGGCCTGGGGCAGGGGCTTTTCACGCGCCCCTTGCTCCTTGGCCCCAAACGACAACTTGGTTAATACCCGGGGTTTTGCTGAATCTGGGTGTTGGTGTTCAGCTCGCCCAGCGGGATGGGAAAGAGGAGGTAGTTGGCATCGCGGACGCCCTGGCGCTTCTGGGCAATGATGTCGAGGGCCGTGACGGCGTGGGCGCCGGCTTCGGCCTGGTTGTGGCGGGCGTAGCGCAGCAAGTCAAACCACCGCTCGCCCTCGAAGGCCAGCTCCAGGCGGCGCTGCCGGTCGATTTCGTTGCGCAGGGTTTGCTTGGTGGCCGCCGGGGCCGAGGCCGTGGTGAGCGCCGGCAGGCCCGCCCGTTGGCGCACCAGGTTGAGCTTGGCCAGGGCGTCGGCGGTGGGGCCGGCCTGCTCGTTGGCGGCCTCGGCGTACATGAGCAGCACGTCGGCGTAGCGCAGCACGTAGTAATTGTCGGGGCTATTGAAGCTGTTGGGGTTGCTCGACCACTTGTACACGAAGGGGCCGCGGTCGTTGCCGTTGCCGCGGCGGCCGTCCACGTAGCTGGCGTGGTCGCGCCCGGCCAGGGTGGTGCCCTGGAATCGCCAGCGCAGGTCGTTCACCGTGTCGGCGTACTCGATGAGCTCCGCGGTCGGGATGTTGAACTTGGGAAACGAGAACGTGGCCGGCGGCGAAGGCAGCAGCAAATCGGGCAGAATGTTGGAAGTGCCGCCGTCGGAACTGCCGGAGTACTGCACCTCAAACACGCTTTCCGGCTGCCGGTTGTCGGCCGGGAACAACGACTTGAAGTTGTTGACCAGCCCGTAGTTGCCGCCGCCCGTAATCACCGCGTTGGCCGCCGCCTGCGCCGCGGCCCAGTTGCGTTGGGTGAGCTGCACGCGCGCCAGCAGGGCATTCACTGCGCCTTGGGTGGCGCGGGTCGGGTTCACGGGGAGCACCAGGGCCTCGGCCTCGGTCAGGTCCTGCACCACCTGCGCGTACACCTGCTCGGCGGCGGTGCGGGGCAGGTTGAGCACGGCGGGGTCGCCGGTTTCGGTGGGCTCCAGGCGCAGCGGCACGGCGCCGTAGAGCTTCACCAGGTTGAAGTAAGACAGGGCCCGCAGGAACCGGGCTTCGCCCAGAATCGAGTTTTTGCGGGGGCCGGGCAGGTCCAGGGCGGGCACGTACTTGAGCACGGCGTTGGCGCGGTTGATGGCGATGTAGGCCTCGCGGTACACGTTGGTCACCTGGCTGGTGGTCGGCGTCCAGGCAATGTTTTCCATGGCGGCCACGTCGCCGTTGGCGCTGGTGCAGTTGTCGGAAGGCATTTCGCCCACCACGTTGAGCTCCTGGGCGTAGGCGCCGGTGCCCTGAATGCCGTCGTAAGCGGCCGTGAGGGCGGCTTCGGCGTCGTCGGCGGTTTTGAAGAAGTTGGCCGGCGAAATGCTGGGCAGCGGGTCCTTGTCCAGCACGTCGCAGCCCGCCAGCAAAGCGCAGGCGAGCAGGGGAGTGAGCAGCTTTTTCATGGGAATGTTGGAACGGAGCACGGGGCTTAGAAGGAAGCGTTGAGGCCCACGGTGTAGGTGCGCGCCTGCGGGTACACCCCGAAGTCGCGGCCCAGGCCGGTGGTGGAGAAGGGGTCGGAGCTCACCTCCGGGTCGTAGCCGGAGTAGTCGGTCCAGGTAATCAGGTTCTGGCCCGTCACGTACAGGCGCAGGCTGCTGAGGGCCGCGCGCTTGGTCAGGGCCCCGGGCACGGTGTAGGCCAGGGTCAGGTTTTTGAGGCGCACGTAGGAGCCGTCCTCGATGAACCGGTCGGAGTAGCGCGCGTTGCCGTTGAGGTCGTTGCGCACGGCCCGGGGCACGTCGGTGGCCGTGTTGGTGGGCGTCCAGCGGTTGAGCACGGCGGTGCTCTGATTGAGCGGGTCGCGCATGCCCTCAATGGTTTCGCGGTTCTGGTTGTAAATGTCGTTGCCGAAACTGCCCTGAAAGAACACGCTCAGCTCCAGTCCTTTGAAGGTGAAGGTGTTCGTGACGCCGCCCACGGCCTTGGGGTTGGGGTTGCCGATAACGGTGCGGTCCTTCTCGGTGATGATGCTGTCGCCGTTCAGGTCGCGGAAGCGGATGTCGCCGGGGCGGGCGTTGTCCTGCTGGGCCGCCTGGGCAATTTCGTCGGCCGACTGGAAGATGCCCTGCACCTGGTAGCCGTAGAACACGCCCAGCGGCTGGCCCACCAGCGTGAAGCCGTTGCCGCTGGGCAGGCGCCGGTCCACCTGCGCGCCGGCTTCGTCCGCCACCTTGCCCAGGTCCAGCACCTCGTTGCGGTTCAGCGAGAAGTTGAAATTCGTCGACCAGCCAAAGGCGCCCTCCGTGCTGCTCCGCACGTTCTCGGTGTTCAGGCCCAGCTCGAAGCCCTGGTTTTGCACGGTGCCCACGTTCTGCAGGATTTCCAGGGCCTGCGCGCCGGTGCTCAGCGGGATGCTCACCAGCGTGAGCAGGTCCTCGGTGCGCTTGCGGTAGGCGTCCAGGGTCAGGGTCAGCCGGTTATCGAGCAGGCCCAGGTCAAGGCCGGCGTTGTACTGGTAGGTGGTTTCCCACCGCACGTCGGCGTTGCCGATGTTGGACGGGGCAATGCCGGGCAGCACCGTGCTGCCCGTGCCCGGGTAGCTGGAGCCCACCGCATAGCGCGGGAACCGCTCGTAGGTGTAGAATTCCTGGTTGCCGTTGGCCCCGAAGCTGGCGCGCAGCTTGAGCTCCGACACGGCCTTGGTTTCCGGGAAAAACGACTCCTTCGAGATGCGCCAGCCCGCGCTCACCGCCGGGAAGTAGCCAAACTTTTTCCCGTCGCGGAACCGGCTGGAGCCGTCGGCCCGCATGCTCACCGTGGCCAGGTAGCGGTTGTCGTAGCTGTAGATGGCCCGCCCGAAGAAGCTCAGCAGGCCCCACTGGTCCTGGTAGCTGCTGGGCTTGGTGAACACCGACACGCCCGAGAGGTAGGGCACGCCGTTGGACGGGTAGCCCGAGCCGCCCGCGCTCGACGTGAACCGGTCCGACTCCTGCATCGACTCGCCGGCCAGCAGCGTCAGGGCGTGCTTGTCGCCCAGCGCGGGGTTGTAGGTCAGCGTGTTCTCCTGCAGCCAGATGGTCTGCTGGTTGGTGCCGGTGCGGCCGCTGCCGCGGGTTTCGGGCTGCGCGGTCGACGTGCCCGGGTAGTCGCGGGTGATGAACTCGTTCTCGAGCTGGGTGCGGAAATCAATGCCCACCGAGCTGCGCAGCGCCAGGTTCTTCAGGAGGTCCAGCTCGCCGTACACGTTGCCAATGACCTGGTAGATGTTGGCCTTGTTGCTGGTTTCGAGCAGGTTGCCCACCGGGTTGTCGAAGTTCTGGAACGGGTTGGTGCCGTAGGCGCCGGTGGCCGTGCGCACCGGCACCGTGGGGGCCTGGGCCAGGGCGCCGAGCACCGTGCCCGAGTTGCCAATGCCTTTCTCGCTGCGCACGCTGCCGTTGGTCATCGTGCGGCTCAGGTTGAGCGTAGTGCCGGCCCGGAAGCGCTGGCCGAGCTGCTGCTCCAGGTTCACCTTGAAGTTGTAGCGGTCGAACCCGGAGTTGAGGCTGATGCCGTCCTGCTTGAAATAGCCGCCCGAGAGGTAGTAGCGAGTCTTTTCGGTGCCGCCGCTCACGTTCAGCTGGTAGCTCTGGATGGCGGCCGTGCGGTAGATTTCGTCCTGCCAGTCGGTGTCGGCCGGCAGGTTGTCCAGGTCCGGGAAGCCCGGGGGGAGGCCGGCGTTGAGCTGGGCCTCGTTGAAGTACTCGGCAAACTGCCGGGCGTTGAGCACGTCCAGCTTCTTGCGCAGCGTCTGCCGGCCGTAGTAGGCGCTGAAGCCCACGGCCGCGGTGCCCGCCTTGCCGCGCTTGGTCGTAATCACCACCACGCCGTTGGAAGCCCGCACGCCGTAGATGGCCGCGCCCGCCCCGTCCTTGAGGATGGTGATGTCCTCGATGTCGTTCGGGTTCAGCGCGTTCAGCGGGTTGGGCCGCTGGTTGCCCACGGTCAGCTCCTGGTCGTACGCGGGCAGAATGGGAATGCCGTCGATGACGTACAGTGGCGAGGCGTTCAGGCTGACGGTGCTGTTGCCGCGAATGCGCACGTTGATGCCCGCCCCGGGCGCGCCGCTCGGCGCCGTCACCTGCACGCCGGGCGCCTGGCCCTGCAGCGCCTGGTCGAAGCCGGCCACCGGCTGCCGCTCCAGGGCCCGGGCGCCCACCGACGTCACGGCCGTGGTCAGCTCCTGGCGGCTCTGGGTGCCGTAGCCCACCACCACCACTTCGTTCAGCGCCTGCTTGTCTTCGGCCAGGTTGACGGCGAGGCTGCTGGTGGCGCCCGTCACGGGCACTTCCTGGCGCACGAAGCCCACCGAGCTGAACACCAGCGTGCTGTTTTCGGGCACGCTCAGCGAGAAGCTGCCGTCGGACCCGGTGGAGGTGCCAATGCTGGTGCCCTTCACCAGCACCGTCACGCCGGGCAGGCCCTCGCCGTTGGCCTGCGTCACGCGGCCCGCCACGGTCACGTCCTGCGGGTTGGTGGCGGCGGCAGCAACGCGGGCTTCCTCTTGCATTTGCGTCCGGCTGGTCACGATGAAGTAGTCTTCGCGCAGCTTTTTGAAGCTCAGGTCGGCGGCGGGCAGCACGGCGTTCAGCCGGTTTTCCAGGGTGGCCACGCCGGTGGGCAGCGGCACGCGCTTGTCGCCCACCAGGTTGCTTTCGTAAAAGATGGTGACGTGGTAGTCGCCTTCCCACTGCCGGAGCAGGGCCTTGAGCAACACCGTTTCGGCGGCCGGCGCCGGGGTACTGGCCGGGTTCTGCTGCACCCGGTTGGCCGCCAGCAGCTGGGCCGAGGCCGAACTGTGCAAGGAGCCCAGCAGCAGTACGCCCGCGGCCAGGGCCGCCGGGCGCGCGCGGCGCCAGCCCGTCTGCGTAAATGTGTTCATGGGATTTACTTGGAAGTAGGGTTGAGGGGATGGGAAGGATGGCGTTCGGTGAGGGTGATGCGGTTGCCCGCGCGGGTGGCCTGCAGGTCGAAGGCTTCCTCCAGGGCCAGCAGCAGCACGTTCAGGTCGCGCACCGGAATGGTGCCCGTGACTTTGCGGTTGTTCAAAGCGGGGCTGGCCACCACCACCTCCACGCCGTAGGTGTCCTGCAGGCGGGTGGCCATCTCGGCAATGGTGGTTTCGTCCAGCACCAGCCGGGCGTCTTTCCAGGCGGCGTAGGGGGCCGTGTGCACGGTTTTGCGCACCACGGCGGCGGGCCGCGCATCGTGGGTTTCGACCAGCTCGCCGGGCCGCATGATGACGTCGGCCCGCTGCGGGTCGTCGAAATCCACCCGCACCTTGCCCGCGAGCAGCACCACGCGGGCCTCGTCGCGGCGCCGGTTCACCGTGAACCGGGTGCCGAGCACTTCCACGCTGAACCCCGCCCGGGTGTGCACCACAAAGCGCTGGTGGTTGGGCTGGTGCCGAACGGCGAAGTAGCCCTCGCCGTCCAGCCATACTTCGCGGGGCTTGTCGGCCGCCCACCGGGGGGCGTAGCGGAGCTTGGAATGGGCGTTCAGGGTCACCCGCGAGCCGTCGGGCAGGCGCAGCAGCCGGGTCTGGCCGTAGTTGGTGGCCACTTCCACCGGAGTCACGGCGCGCGGGGAGTACAGCAGCCAGCCTCCGCCGGCCACGGCGCCGGCCACCGCGGCCGCGGCCGCCCAGCGCCGCCACGCGGGCGCGGCCGGCGGCACCAACTGCGGCAACTGGCCAAAGCCCAGGCGCTGGTGCAGGTTCTCGAGCAGCGCCTCGTAGTCGGGGTCGTCGGGCCCCGCCGTCGGCGCCGCGCCGGCCGACAAGGCCTCCCAGTGCCGCCGCATCCACTGCTGGGTCTGGGCGTAGTTGGCGGGCTGGCCGAGCCAGTGCCGCACGGCGGCCGTCTCGGCGACGGTGGCGCCGCCCTGGGCGTAGCGGGCTACCAGTTCTTCGGTAATGGGCAGTTGCATGTAATCCGGGGGGTGAAAAACCGCGCGGCGCGACAAGGCGCAGCAGTTTCAAGCGGTTGGCCAGGCGTCGGTAGGAGAGCACCCGCAAACGATTGGGGCGAAAGGCCACAAACGTTTGCAGTACTACACCGCAAGCGCGAGTCACCCCTACTCCCCGGGAAAAATATTTTTTAGCGGGCGCCCAGCGCCAGCACCAGCAGCACCCCCAGTATCTCGCTGCCGTGGGCCCGGAAGTAGGTGCGCAGGAACTTCAGCGCCTGCATTATCTGCGTCTCAACGGTCTTGACCGACAGGTTGAGCTGCTGGGCGATTTCCGAGTAGGAAAGCCCTTGCTGGCGGCTCAGCATAAATATTTGCCGGCGCTTGGGCGGCAGTTTTTCCAGGGCGGCCTGGTAGAGCGCCTCCATCTCCGAATACTCGGCCCCGTTGGTGGCCACGCTGGGGCGGAGGGTTGCCACGTGCGTTTGAAAACGCAAATGGTGCTGGCTGCGCCGCAGCTGATTCAGAATGGCGTGGTGCGCCGTGGTAAAGAGGTAGCCTTTCAGGGGCACGTCCTCGCGCAGCTGCTGGCGCTTCTCCCAGATTTTCAAGAAGCAGTCCTGCACAATCTCCTCGGCGTCGGCCCGCGATTTCAGGTAGCCGCAAGCAAACCGGTACACCAGGGAGCCGTAGTGCCGAAACAGCGCGTCGAAGGCCCTCTCGTCGTCCAGCTTGAGCTGGCGAAGACAGTCCGCTTCTGAAAAATCACGCGCAAGTTTCAACGGGCCCTCGGCTTATGCTACCTAAAAGTAACATAAAAATGACGTTACGGTGGCTTGCCGGTTCGGTGCGTAGCACGGCGGCGCGTCTTGGCCTTGAACGGCTGCGGCGCGGACGCTGGGACGCGCCGCTACACGCCGTTCTCAGCTCGTGACCCCACGCCGCTTGCCGCGCCTGTGTCACGAGGGGTAGCGCCCCTCAAACAGCCTCTTCGAATTAACCGCCGTGAGGGTGCCGGACAACTCTGACCGATGCCTGAAGCAACGGGCAAGCCCGTTCACGCGGGTGGCGTTGTCGCAATTGCCGACAAAGCAGCCGCGCCAACGGCGGGGCCTTCGCCCGGGGTAAGCTCGTTGCTGGCCGGCTGCCCGGCGAGCCACTTGTCGAGGGTTTCGATGGCGGTGGTGGCGATGTTGCCCAGCGCCTCGCGGGTCAGAAAGCCCTGGTGGCCGGTGATGAGCACGTTGGGGCGGGCCAGCAGCCGGGCCAGCAAGGGGTCGGGGGCCGCGTCGCGGGAGTGGTCGTAGAAAAACAGGCCCTTTTCGTGCTCGTACACGTCGAGGCCCAGGTAGCCCAGCTGGCCGGATTCCAGGGCGGCGAGGGCCGCTTCGGTGTCCAGGAGCGCGCCCCGGCTGGTGTTGATGAGCATGGCGCCCCGCTTCATTTTGGCCAACTGCCCGGCATTGAGCAGCTGGCGGGTGGCCGGCGTGAGCGGGGCGTGCACCGTAACGACATCGGCGAGGGCGCAGAGCGTATCCAGCGGCACGTACTCCACGCCGTAGCGCTGGGTGAGAGTGGCGTCGGGCAGCACGTCGTAGCCCAGCAGGCGGCAGCCAAAGCCGGACAGCAGCCCCGCCACCGTGCCGCCGATGGTGCCGCAGCCGATGATGCCCACCGTCTTGCCGTGCAGGTCGAAACCGACCAGCGCGTCCAGCCGGAAGTCGGCGTGGCGCACCTGCGCGTCGGCCTGGTGCAGGTGGCGGTTCAGCGCCAGGATGAGGGCCAGGGCGTGCTCGGCGATGGCGTAGGGGGAGTAGTGGGGCACGTTGGCCACGCGCAGGCCCAGGCGCTGGGCGGCGGGCAGGTCCACTTGGTCGTGGCCGGCGGCGCGCACCAGCAGGTAGCGCACGCCCAGCGCCGCCAGCCGCTCCAGCACCGGGGCCGAGGCGTCGTCGCCGACGAAAATGGCCACGGCCGGGCTGCCCTGGGCCCGGTCAGCGGTGGCCAGGCTCAGCGCTTCGTCCACAAAATGCAGCTCGTGCCGGGCCTGGGCGGCTTCCCGCAGAAACGGCTGCTCGAACGGATGGGCGCTGAAAACGGTGAGGTTCATTGGAAATACGGTGAGGAGGGCAAAGGATTGAAGTCGGGGGAGCAGCGGCGCCCTTGCCGGGCGTGCCGTCAGGGCCCCCTACCCCGAAAATTATTGGGCAAAAGTCGGCAGCGCAGCGCAGCGGGAGTATGACATAAGTCATCCAACGGGCTAATTATAAACAAGGTTTTTTAAGCCAACGGGGCGGACCTTGCGGCCGTATTGAATTGAAGTTCCCACACCACGCCCTGCTCATGGCCCCCTCGCTGCTGATTTTAACGGACTTTTTTCAGGCCGCCAACCGCGCCCTCGACTACGCCACCAACCTGGCCCGCCCGCTCGGGGCCCGCCTGGTGCTGCTGCACGTGCGCCGCGATTCGGTGCTCGACCCGGAAATGCTTACGGGCAAGCTCTCGAACCTGGATAACGAGGCGCTGCACATGGCACTGAACAGCATTACCAGCGACCTGCCGGTGCCGGTGGTGGTGGAAATAGGCCACGGGCGCGTGGCCTACGCCGTGGCCGACACCGTGAGCCGCCACCACCCCACCCTGGTGGTGCTGGGCCGCCCCGATACGAAGGGCACGCCCGACGAGCTGGTGAGCACCACGGCCCTCGACATCCTGCGCACGGCCCCCTACCCCATGCTGGTGGTGCCGCACAACGTGTCGTCGACCGACCCGCCGCGCCGTGTGCTGCTGGCCGTCGATGGGGAAGCCTTCTCCCTCGGCCCGCACGCGGGCGCCACGCGGCACCTGCTCGATGCCCTGCACGCGGAACTGACGGTGCTGCACGTGGAGGAACACGCCGGCCCGACCGCCGCCACGGCCAGGGCGCTGGCGTCGGTCGAGGACACGGGCTTGACGATGGGGTTGCCGCAGCCCCTTCGCACCCGCAGCGTCGTCGCCCCGCATCCGGCCGAGGCCATCCTGCAAGCGGCCCGGCCCGAAGATTTTGATTTGGTCGTGCTCATTGCCCGGCCGCGCAGCTTTTTCGGCGAGCTGTTTCACCGCAGCGTCACGGCCCGGGTCCTCCTGCACAGCGCCGTGCCCGTACTAGTGCTGCCGGCCGCGGGGTAAGCTTTGAAACACCGCCCTGGCAAAAGGCGATGGCCCATCGGGTCTCATCAATACACTGCCCCATGGATTACCACGTTGCCTCCGTTGCCGATGTCGCGCAAGAGCTGAAATCCGCGCCCACGGGGCTGGATGAAGCCACTTCCCGGCAGCGGCTGGCCGAACACGGCCCGAATGTATTGGCCGACGCCAAGAAAAAAACCGTGTGGCAACTGCTGCTGCACCAGTTGGCCGACGTGATGATACTGGTGCTGCTGGTGGCGGCCGCAGTGTCGGGCGTGGTGGGCGAGTGGAAATCGGTGTACGTCATTCTGGCCATCGTGGTGCTCAACGCCGTCATCGGCTTCGTGCAGGAATACCGGGCCGACAAGGCCATGGAGGCCCTGCAGAAAATGGCGGCCACGCAGGCCCAGGTGCTGCGCGGCGGGCGGGCCGTGAAAATCGTCGCGGCCGACCTGGTGCCCGGCGACGTGGCGGTGCTCGAAGCCGGCGACGTTATCCCGGCCGACGTGCGCTTCTTCGAAACCCACGCGCTGAAAGTGGACGAGTCGTCGCTGACCGGCGAGTCGGCCAACGTGGAGAAGAATTCGGACGCGCTGCCCGCGGGCGAACTGCCGCTGGGCGACCGGCTGAACATGGGCTACAAGGGCACCTTCGTGACCAACGGCCGGGCCACGGCCTACGTGGTGGCCACGGGCATGGGCACCGAGCTGGGCAAGATTGCCAAGCTCATTCAGACCGACGAAACGGTGACCCCGCTCCAGAAGCGGCTGGCCACGCTGGGCAAGTACCTGTCGGCCGCCGCGCTGCTCACGGGCGCGCTCTTTTTCGGGGTGGGCTGGCTGCGGGGCGAGCCGCTGGGCAGCCTGCTGCTGGTGTCCATCTCGCTGGCTATTGCGGCCCTGCCCGAAGCCCTGCCCGCGCTGGTCACCGTCTCGCTGGCCCTGGGCGCCAAGCGGCTGATAAAGGACCAGGCGCTGATTCGCAAGCTGCCGGCCGTCGAAACGCTGGGCTCGGTCACCTATATCTGCACCGACAAAACGGGCACCCTCACCCTCAACAAAATGACGGTGGAGGACACCTACGCTGCGCCGGCCTTTGCCCTGCCGGTACTGGATAGTAAAACCGGCCTGCTGACGGCCATGGCCCTGAATAACGACGTGACCCAGGACCCCGCCGGCCACTGGCTGGGCGACTCCACCGAAGTGGCCCTGGTGCAGTACGCGGCCGGCCAGGACCACGCCCGCCCGGCCCTCGAAGCCCGGTTTCCGCGGGTCGGCGAGCTGCCGTTTGATTCGGAGCGCAAGTGCATGAGCACCCTGCACCAGACCGACCAGGGCGTGCTGTGCCTCACCAAAGGGGCCCTGAGCGCGGTGTTCGGCCAGCTGGAGGCGGGGCAGCAGGCCGAAATCCCCGAGCTGCGGCGGCGCGTGGACGAGTTGGCCGCCAAAGGCTTCCGGGTGCTGGGCTACGCGGCCAAGCTGCTGCCCGAACTGCCGGCCGAAGTCACGCCGGCCACCGTCGAAACCGGCCTGAGCTTCCTCGGCTTCGCGGGCCTGATTGACCCGCCCCGCGAGGAAGCCCGGCAGGCGGTGGCCGAGTGCCAGGCCGCCGGCATCACGGCCGTGATGATTACCGGCGACCACCCGCTCACCGCCAAGGCCATTGCCGGGCAGCTGGGCATCCTTTCCAAGCCCGATGAGCTGGTGCTGACCGGGCCGGAGCTGACCAAGCTCGACGAGCCGGCCTTTGCTGAAATCGTGGAAAAAGTACGGGTATACGCCCGCGTGGACCCGGCCCAGAAGCTGCGCATCATCAGCGCGTTGCAGGCCAAGCACCAGTTCGTGGCCATGACCGGCGACGGCGTGAACGACGCCCCGGCCCTGAAAAACGCCGACATCGGCGTGGCCATGGGCATCAACGGCACGGAGGTGGCCAAGGAAGCGGCGGCCATGATTTTGCTCGACGACAATTTTGCCACCATCGTGCACGCCGTGCGGCACGGGCGGCGCATCTTCGACAACATCCTCAAGTTCATTCGCTACATTTTGGCCGGCAGCGCGGGCGAAATCGTGGCCCTCTTCGTGGCGCCCCTATTTGGCCTGCCCGTGCCGCTGCTGGCCATCCACATCCTCTGGATTAACCTGGTGACCGACGGCCTGCCCGGCCTGGCCCTGGCCTACGAGCCCTCGGAAGCCCAGAGCATGCAACGGCCGCCCATCGACCCGCGGCAAACCATCTTCGCCAACGGCCTGGGTTGGTTCATCGTCCTGGTCGGGCTGCTGGTGGGCGGGCTGACCATCGCCACGGAGGCCTGGGCGCTGCGCCGCGGCATCGCGCACTGGCAAACGATGGCCTTCACCGTGCTCTGCTTTAGCCAGCTGGGCCTGGCGCTGGCCATCCGGTCGCGGCGGGAGTCCATTTTCAGCATCGGTCTGCTCTCGAACAAGCCCATGCTGGGGGCGGTGGCGCTGACCGCGGCGCTGCACCTGATGATACTGTACACGCCCTTCTTCAACAACATCTTCAGCACCCAGCCGCTGACGTGGGCGGAGCTGGGCGTCACGGTGGCCGTATCGAGCGTGGTGTTTTGGGCGGTGGAGCTGCAGAAGCTCATCAGCCGGCGGCGGGAACAGCCGGTGGCGCGGCTGCCGGTGGTTACGGGTGGGGCCGCCTTGCCGGTCGCGGCCGCGGCTTGAGGAGGCAGTCCAGCGGGCCGTCACGTGGCCTTCGCCAGCCGTTCGGCCAGCGGGCATCACATGAGGTAAAACGCTTCCGGCGCGAGGGGCGCCGGCACGTCCGGCTCCTGCAGCAGCTGCCGGAGGTTGATTTCCACGGTGCGGGCAATGGCCGTGACCGGCGTATCGGTGGGCTTGTTGTTGAAGGGGTCCTGCAGGTAGCGGGCGGTGCGCTCCAGCAGGAAAAAGGAGGACGCCGTCGTGAGTAGCACCGGAATTTCCCACAGCCCGATGGTCTTGACCAGGCCCAACGAGAGCGTCATCAGAAACAGGTAGATGAAAAAGTACACGAGCAGCCGGTAGCTCACCGGAAACACCGTGTACTTGATGCGTTCGGCCTGGCCCATGGCGTCGCAGAGGCGCACCAGGGTGGCATCGAGCTGCACCTGCTGGTAGGCGTTGAGGGCCCCTTGCTCGTACAGCGTTTTGGCCTGGTCGGTGTGCAGGGCCAGCAGGGCGAGGGGCTTGTTGGCGTGCGGCCGCAAATAGGCCAGCTCGGGCCCCGTCAGGTAGGCCGCCAGCCCGGCCGTGGGGTCCAGGCCGCGCAACGACTGGCCCAGGCAGTAGCACCAGGCTATCTGGCGGTAGGCCATGGTTTTTAAAGGCGAACCCGGGGCGTTGGCACGCAGAAACTCTTCGGGCACAAACGCGCGGACCTGCAGCACCAGCGTGCGCGAGTCGTTGACGATGGCGCCCCAAATCTTGCGGGCTTCCCACCATCGGTCGTACGACTGGCTGGTTTTGAAGGCCAGCAGCAGCGCAATCGAGCTGCCCAGAATCGTGGGCAGCTGCAGCGGAATCAGCGGCAGGTAGTCGCCCAGGGCCAGCTTTAGGAGGTGAAAGCAGATGGAAATCAGCAGTACCCGGACGACATCCGCCCGAATGTGCTTGAAGATGTAGCGCAGGGGAAACCGGGCGTTGAGCAACATGGCAAACGGGGCTGGTTGCGCCGTGCGGAATCGGGAAGAGAAAAACCGGCTGGACCACCTGGTTTTAGCCCACAAAACTGGCGCTTCCCGGCGCGGCCTGCCATGACACCTATCAGGCGGGCGAGTGACGTGCGTCATGCTTTCGGCCTGGGGGTCGAGGGACCTTTGTGGAGGGCCGCCCCGCCCGGGAATACCGGGGGCGGCCGGCTTCTCTTCTTCGTTCCTCCGCATGAACCAGCGCTTTAAAGTTGTCAGCCTCACCCACCAGCAAGCGCCGCTGGCCATCCGGGAGCGGCTGGCCCTGGACGAGCCGGCCTGCCGCCGGTTGCTGCTCATCCTGAGTCAGGAGCTGGGCCTGACCGATGTGCTGGTGCTGAGCACCTGCAACCGCACCGAGGTGTACTACAGCGCCGCGCGGGACCAGTGCGCCGCCATCCTCGGCGCGCTGGCCCGGCTGAAAAACCTGCCCGATACCGCCCGGATAACCCCTTATTTCGTCAGCATTACCAGCGCCAAAGCGGCCGTGCAGCACCTGTTCGAGGTGGCCATGGGCCTGGACGCGCAGGTAGTGGGCGACCAGCAGGTTGGCCACCAAGTGAAGCAGGCCTACCAATGGTCGGCCGATGCGGGCGCGGCCGGGCCGTTTTTGCACCGGCTGCTGCACACCGTGTTTTTCACCCACAAGCGGGTGCGCCAGGAAACCGGTTTTTGCGACGGCGCCGCCTCGGTTGCCTACGCCGCGCTGCAACTGGTGGAAGACCTGACGGCCCACCTGGCCAGCCCGCGGGTGTTGCTGGTGGGCGCGGGCCCTTTCGGGGCCGACGTGGCCCGGTATTTCGGCGCCAGCGGCCGGTTTGCGCACGTCACCATCTGCAACCGGACGCGGGCCAAAGCGGAAGCACTGGCCGCCGAGTGCGGCCTGCGGGTGCTGGACTTTGCCGACCTCGCCCAAGGCATTCAGGACGCAGACGTTATCATTTCCTCGGTGGCGGCCCCCGCGCCCGTCATCACGCCCGCGCTGCTGGCCCCGGCGGCGGTGCTCAGCCACAAGTACTTCGTGGACCTGGCCGTGCCCCGCAGCATTGCCCCCGCGGTGGAGGCCGTGCCCGGCGTGCTGCTCTACCCGCTCGATGCCATCCAAAGCAAAGCCTCGGCGGCCCTGGAGCGGCGGCTGGCGGCCGTGCCGCAGGTGCGGGCCATCATCGCCGAAAGCCTGGCGGGCTTGCAGAACTGGAGCGCGGAAATGGCGGTTTCGCCCACCATTCAGAAGCTGAAAAATGCCCTGGAGCAGCTGCGGCAGGACGAGATGAAGCGCTTCGGCAAACGGATGAGTCCCGCCGAAGCCGGCCTGCTGGACGAAATCACCAAGTCGCTGATGCAAAAGGTGCTCAAGCAGCCCGTGCTGCAGCTCAAAGCCGCCTGCCAGCGGGGCGAAGCCGGCCCGCTGGCGGAGCTGCTCAGCGAGCTGTTCAACCTGGAGCGCCCGCCGGTGCCGGCGTGGGTCGAGCCGGCCCGCCAAGCCGACCCGCTCGTCGCCTGCTTGGCGACTGCGACGGTTGCCCAAGCCGCCGCGCGGCGACGCATCGGCAGTGAAGCAGTTAGTCAGGCGTTCTGAGCCGTCGCGCGGCGGCTCTGGTTTGCTCATCCACTAGTTCCTGCCAACGGGTCGCCGCGCGGCGGCTAACGCAACGCAACTTGCCAGCCCCGCCACGAGCACCAAGGCCGGCCTGACAAACGTCACCTTTCCGGTCGGCCCCCGTCATTCGCGGGGCTGAAACGGAGCCGGACATTTGCCTCAGGCCCGGCCTCCTGCCTGGTCCAACGTTCCTTTTCCTGCTTTCTCATGAAAAATCTGCTGGTTCCCACCGACTTTTCTCCCGAATCGCACCACGCCTTTGAAGTGGCTTTGCAACTGGCCCGTCGGGTGGGTGGCAGCGTGACGCTGCTGCACGTGCTGGAGGTGCCCGAAACCGCCAACTTCAGCACCTACGGCGGGCCGGTGGGAGGCACCGAGCTGCCCAACAGCGGCGGTGGCATGGACGGCGTATTCATGATTCAGCTGCTGCAAGCCACCAAGCGGCGCATGCACGGGCTGCTGAGCGAAGCCAGCCGCACCGCCCCCAACGTGGCCGTGCGCGACATGGTGCTCACGGACCGCACCGGGCCCGCCATCCTGCAGGCCATCGAAACGCAGGGCATTGACCTGGTTGTCATTGGCGCGCAGGTCCACTCGGCGGTGGAGCACCTGCTCAACGGCTCCCACACCGAGGAGCTGGTGCGGCTGGCGCCCTGTCCGGTGCTCACCGTCAAGTACGCCGTGGCGGAGTTTGCGCCGCGCCGCATCCTGTTCCCGTCCGACTTTACGGCCGAAACCGACCG
Source organism: Hymenobacter sp. (assembly GCF_031398885.1). Classification (GTDB taxonomy): domain Bacteria; phylum Bacteroidota; class Bacteroidia; order Cytophagales; family Hymenobacteraceae; genus Hymenobacter. Next base: position 26,054 of record NZ_JANNOD010000113.1, on the reverse strand, counting down.
GGCCGTGGCCGGCCTGCGGCAGGTGCAGGCCCTGTTTCCCGACGCCGAGCTGCACCTGCTGCAAGTGGTAGAGGAGGAACAACAAGCCGCCGCCGCGCAGGCGCATATCACGGCTTTCGCGCAGCGCCACGGCCTGCAGCACGCCCAGCCCGCTGTTTTCACGGACGACAGCCCCGTTTCGGGCATTTCCGCGTATGCCCGGCAGGTGCAGGCGGACTTGTTGGTCATTCCGACCCACGGCCGCACTGGCCTGAGCCGCTTCCTGCACACCAGCATTGCCGAAACCGTGGCCACCCACGCCTTCCCGCCGGTGTTCACCTTCAAGCTGGCCTAAGCCAGGCGGCGAGGCCGCCACCGCCACCGAAAACGCCCGGCTGGATTACCAGCCGGGCGTTGCGTTTTCAGGCCCGGAGCGTCAGGCAACGCAGGGTTCGCGCAGGTCGATGAAGATGAGCCGCCAGCGCCCGCCCACGCCCGCCGACTTGGCGAAGTGAAACCGGAAGCCCGTGCGGGTTTGCAGCACCGTGCGCCCGGTGCGCCCCTGCGCGGCCTGGCCCTGCGCCGCCGTGCCGCCCTTCACGGTAGCGCTGGCCCAAAATTTCAGGTTTCGGAAGGCGGTGGCCGGGCCGGCAAAGCAGCCTTGTTGGACAAACCCCGCGTTCTGCTTGGTTTGCAGGCCGCAATCCGCTTCGGGCAACTGCGGCACGGCGCGCAATTGCGGACAAGCCATCAGCTGCTTGTCCAGCGAGAACAGGGGCAGGTTTTGGTTGGCGCGGCGAAACGCTCCCGCTTCGGCCACCCGCGTCACCAGCGGCACGGCGCCGGGCTGCTCCAGAATCCAGAGGCCAAATTCCGGGTCGATGAGCTGGTTGAGCACCTCGGCATCGTGGCCGCGCAGGGCGCCTTCCAGCAGCAGCCAGGCCCCGGCCACCGAGGTGTCGGCGGGCAGCACCGGGTTTTCGGTGCGCGCGGCGGCCGAGTCGGGCTTGGGCGGCTTGTCGGTGACGACCTGCGCGGGGCCTTGGCCGGCCTTTTCATCAGGCATCCCGTTGGGGTTTTTAGTGTCGCAGGCCGCCAGCAGCAAGGCCAGGGCGGCAGCGGAGAAGCAGGAGGAAATGCGCATGAGGTCAGGAAATAAGGGTTCAGAAGGGCACTAAAAAAAACGGAACGTCATGCCGAGCGCAGCCGAGGCATCTCGCGTGCAGCAGTAACTCAAAAGGTGCAACGATGCGAGCGAGATGCCTCGGCTGCGCTCGGCATGACGTTCTTAATTCATCGGCACGACGTTCTTATTTGCTCGGCACGACGTTCTTTTTGCGTGGGCCCTACGCCGCCGCATCGGCCACGGCCGCCCACTCCACGCCTTGGCGCAGCCACCGCTGGGTGGCTTCTTCCGGGGAGCCGGGCTCGACGGTGTAGTTGTAGTGCCACTCGGCCTGGGGCGGCAGGCTCATGAGGATGCTTTCGGTGCGGCCGCCGGTTTCGAGGCCGAAGCGCGTGCCCCGGTCGATGGCCAGGTTGAACTCGGCGTAGCGGCTGCGGCGCACCTGCTGCCACTGCTTCTCGCGCTCGGTGTAGGGCAGGTCCCGGTTTTGGCGCATGATGGTGCCGTAGGCCCGGCCGTAGACCTCGCCCACGTCCTGCACGAAGGCGAACAGCTCGTCGAAGGAGCCATTCCGGCCCACGGTCAGCCGGTCGAAAAAGATGCCGCCGACGCCGCGGGTTTCCTGGCGGTGGGGCAGGTAGAAGTACTCGTCGGCCCACTGCTTGAAGCGCGGGTAGTACGTGGGGTCGTGGCGCTGGCACACGGCGCGTATCTGCTCGTGGAACCAGCGGGCCTGGGCCTCGTCCACGTAAATCGGGGTCAGGTCGAGGCCGCCGCCGAACCAGGCCTCGCCGTTGCCGGCCTCGAAGTAGCGCACGTTCATGTGCGAGATGGGTACGCGGGGGCTGCGCGGGTGCTGCACCACGCTCACGCCAGTGGCGAAGTAGCGCCGGTCGGGCAAGAGCAGGGCCTGGGCCGCTTGCGCGGTCACTTCGCCCGTCACGGCCGAAAACGCCACCCCGCCCTTTTCCAGCACCGCGCCCTGCTGCAGCACCCGCGTGCGGCCGCCCCCGCCGCCGGCGTGCTCCCAGGTCGTTTCAACGAACTTGACGCCGCTGCCATCGGCCAGCTCCAGCCGGTAGCAGAGCCAGTCTTGGAAGCTGCGCATCCAGTTTTCCACCAGGGTGCGGGTCGGACTTACGGTACAATCAATGGGGCTTTCCATAATTATTGAAAAAGAAGCAAAGGGTTGGAAGCGGGTGCCGGCGTCAGCCGGCGAAGCAGCCGGGCCGGTCAGACCCAATTCAAGGTGTGGTAGGCTACGGCGGCCGCGTTTGGGACTGGACGAACCGGGTGCTGGGCGCAGTGGGCGCAGCAGGTTTCGGGGGCCGTTTCGGGCCTCAAGGCAGGCAGTATCAGCACCGGAATCTGGGTGTGGTAGGCCCGGGTTTTGGTGTAGCAGGTGCCGAAATACTGCACTAGCTGCCCCGCGCTGGCGGGCGCGATGACCAGCAATTCCGCCTGGGTGCGGGCGCAGAAATCATCGATGCCCTCCAGCCGGGCCTCGTCTTCGAGCAGGTGTTGGGCGACGGGCCCCGGCCAGGCCAGCTGCGCCGCGGCGGTGCTCAGCGCCTGCTGGAGCTGCCGGCGCTTGGGCCGGTCGGCGGGCGCGTACACCTGCACCAGGTCCAGGGGCGCGGGAAACGCATCCGCCAGCGCCGCCAGCTGCGGCAGCAGGCCGGGCGCCACGTCGGTGAAATCAGCGGAAAAAACCAGGCGGTGCGGCAACGCGCGCCGGCCGGCCGGCACCACCAGCACCGGGCAGGCCACCAGGGCGGCGAGGGTCACGGCGTGGTTGTCGGGGGCGGCTGCGCGGCAGCAGTCGATGTGCGCCAGGCCCAGCACCACCAGGTCGGCGGCACATGCTGCTGCCTCGGCGTGCACGTGGTCGGGCAGGCAGCCGGCCAGCACCCGGTAGCGGTAGCGGATGCGGCGGCCGTTCTGGCGGGTGAGCTGCTGGTAGCGCAGGCGCTCGACCAGGCCGCGCAGCCGCTGCTCCGCAGCCGCCAGGGCGGCCGCCGCTTCGCCGGGGGCGGTGGGCAGGCAGTACAGCAGCACCACTTCGGCCGGCCAGCGCACGGCGAGCTTGTTGGCGTAGGCCAGGGTGGGTTCGGCCGCGGCGGTGTGGTCAAGGGGAACGAGGATGGTTTTCATGGGCGGGGGCGAGCAGTTGGCCGAAGAATGGGGAATGAAGAATGAAGCAGCTAGTGGCAGTCGTGCACCGTGGCCGGTTGGGCGGCACTGGCCTCGGTGGTGGGCGGATTCAGTTGCGGGCTCAGGTAAGGAATGCCCAGCCCCAGGCCGCGCACGATGAAGAGCACCGCCAGCACCGAAGCCGCGTAGGGCACGGCCCGGCGCAGGCGCGAGCGCCAGCGCAGCGGCACCAGCCGCCCGCTCAGCGCCAGCCCGAACATGAGCGGCAGCGTGCCCAGGCCGAAGCAGGCCATGTAAGCCGCCGCGCCCGCTACGCCCGGCGCGCTCAGCGCCCCGGCCAGCGCCAGGTACACCAGGCCGCAGGGTAGCAGGCCGTTGAGCACGCCCGTGGCGTACAAGGCGGGCAGCGTCGGCTGCTGAAACAGGCGGCCCAGCGTGTTTTTCACCCAGGCCAGCGGCCGGTGCAGCCCCAGCCAACCCGCCATGCGTCTGGTGTAGCGCTCCGGCACCGCCACCAACAGCAGAATCAACACGCCCGAGGCAATGGACAAGCCCTGCTGCACCCCGGCCAGGCGCAGGCCCTGGCCCACCAGCCCGGCCCCGGCCCCCAGCGTGGCGTAGGTCGTGACCCGGCCCAGGTTGTAGAGCAGCCGGCCACCGGCGTAGCGCAGCGGCGACGTGGCCGCACCCACGCTACCGGGCAGCGCCAGGGCAATGGCCCCGCACATGCCCACGCAGTGAAAGCTGCCCAGCAACCCAAACAGGAATCCGGCGAAAATCAATGAGCAGTGAACAGTTAGCAGTGAATAGTGAGCAGTGAGGAAGTTCTGGCCCTTTCGCCTTTCCCCAATTCTTCATTCCTCATTCTTCATTCCTCATTCAATAACGGTGAGGTCTTGTTCTAGAAAATAGGCCTGCCCGCCCGCCGTAAAATCCAGCTGCACCCGCCACAAGCCGGGCGCCATTTTATTGGTGTTGATGAGTTGCCGCTGGTCGGCCGCAAGCTGCAAGGGCAGCGTGAAATCCAAAGCTTTATCGGAGGGGCGGAAGAAGTGGACCTGCCCTTGCACCGCTTGCCCCGCCAGGGCGGCCGGTAGCTGCAGGGTCAGGCGCCGGCTGGCGGCATCGTGGCGCACCTGCACGGGAGTGGGCAGGGCGGCGGTGCGGGCCACCGCGTTCATGCGCTGCTGGTGGGCCAGCTCTTTCTGGTAGTAGTCGGCACTGACCAGGTTCACGTCGGTCTGCATGGCCTGGTACACCATCGAGCCGATGTAGACGGCGAAAAGCACGAACACGGCAACGATGGCGTAGGGCCAGGCGCTGCGTTTGGGAGGTGCGGTGATGGGAGATGTCATAATCAATTGAAATAAGAACGTCATGCAGAGCGCAGCGAAGCATCTCGCCCGCATCGTTCAACGGGGCAACCTCACCCCCGGCCCCGGTTCGCTTGATGCGCGAAGCCCGCGGAGAGGGGAGCCTGACGCCAGGGCCGAACCGGTGCCCCCTCTCCACGGGCTTCGCGCTTGTAGCGAACTGGGGGTCAGGGGGTGAGGTTCGGCTGGCGGCGTTCAGCATGACGGCCTTTGGGCTAAATTTTCATTACTGCGACGGCCCGAGAAACTTGGTGCTGGTTTCCGAAATCAGCTGGCCGCCGCTGAACACACCGATGCGGATTTTCTGGTTAGTGCGGTGCAGGGCCGTGCGGGGTAATTCGGCGAAGAAGACGCCTTCGGTGATGCCCTGCGCGGGCAGCTTCAGGCCGGCGGTGCCGATGAGCGAAATTTGGCCCTGCGCCGGTTCCAGGATGCGCAGGGTGATGGGGTAGCGGCGGTTGGTTTTGTTGATGATGGAGATGTTGTAGAGGTTGGTGATGGTGCCGCGCTCGGTTTTCTGGTAGAGCTGCCCCGGCGTGCGCAGCACCGTGGCCTGCACGTTGGCGCGCGACACCAGCAGGCCCGTGAGCACGGCCAGCAGCAGGACCAAGCCGCCCGACAAGGCCTTCACGCGGCCCGTGAATCGGAACTTGGTGCCGTTGGCAATGCCGTTTTCCGAGGCGTGCCGAATCAATCCTTGCGGCAGCTTCACCAGGTCCATGATGGCGTCGCAGGCGTCGATGCAGGCCGTGCAATTCACGCATTCCATTTGGGTGGCGCCGTTGCGGATGTCGATGCCGGTGGGGCAGACCTGCACGCACTGGTGGCAGTCGATGCAGTCGCCGGCGGTGCGCGCCTGGTTTTTGTGCAGCTTCGCGCGCGGCTCGCCCCGCTGGTAGTCGTAGGCCACCACCAGGCTGTCCTGGTCGAGCAGCACGCCCTGCAGGCGGCCGTAGGGGCACACAATGGTGCACACCTGCTCCCGAAACCGCGCAAACACGGCGTAGAACACGCCCGTGAACCCGACCATGGCCGCCAGCCCGCCCAAGTGCGCCGTGAGCGGGTCCGTCACGATGGCCACCAGCGCATCCGAGCCGATGATGTAGGCCAGGAAGGTATTGGCAATGAGAAACGACACGGCCAGGAACAGGACGTGCTTGGTGGTTTTGCGCCAGGTTTTGTTCCAGTCCCAGTCAGCGCGGTCCAGCGCCTTTTGCTGGGGGGCGTCGCCTTCGAGCCAGTACTCGATGCGCCGGAAGACCATTTCCAGAAAGATGGTCTGCGGGCACACCCAGCCGCAGAACACCCGCCCGTACACCACCGTGAACAGGATGATGAACACGAGAAACGTGAGCGTGGCCAGCAATAGGATGAAGAAGTCCTGGGGCCAGAAAATCTGCCCCAGAATGATGAACTTCCGCGCCGGCAGGTTCCACATCAGTAGGGGCAGACCGTTGAGCCGCAGCCAGGGCCCGGCAAACAGCACCGCCAGCAAGCCGTAGCTGAGCCCCTTGCGGGCCCGGTAGAGCCGCCCGGTGGGCTTCTTGGGGTAAAGCCACACCCGCTGGCCCGCCGCGCCCACCGTGGAAATGGTGTCGCGGTACGCGTCGTCGGGCTTGAATTGGGTGGGGGTCATGGTGTAAGGGCCTCACCCCCCGGCCCCCACTCCTTCAGAGAGGGGGAGCCACGGCGGCGCAGACGGGAAAAATGCTGGTGTGTTGGGGTACTGTTTTGTCGACTGGCACCCCCTCTCTGAAGGAGAGGGGGCCGGGGGGTGAGGCTCTCCGCTAGCGCATGGCCAGCGGTTTGGCCACGGCTTCCTTCTCGCCCTGCGGCGGCTTGGGGTTGGCGGGCTGCGAGCCCAGCAGGCTCAGGGCGTAGGAGGTCACCTGCAGAATCTGCTTGCCCGAGAGCTTACCTTTCCAGGCCACCATGCCCTTGCTCGGGATGCCGTACTTAATGGTTTTGTAGACGTGGTTCACCTCGCCGCCGTGCAGCCAGAAGTCGTCGGTCAGGTTGGGGCCGACTTTGCCCTCGGCGTTGGCGCCGTGGCAGGGGGCGCAGTTGGTCACGTAGATGCTTTTGCCGCTGCTCAGGTCGGCCGCGGTGGTCAGGGCCAGGTAGGTGGTGAGCTTGGTCGGGTCGTCGGCGCCGGCCGCGACGAGCAAGGCCGCCTGGCGCATCTCGGTTTCGTACTCAGCCGTTTGCAGCTGGCCTTTTTGCGTCACGTGGTAGTATCCCACGTACACGAAGGCAAACACGATGGTGAAGCCGAACCCGTACTTCCACCACGGCGGCAGGTCGTTGTCGAACTCGCGGATGCCGTCGTAGTTGTGGTCCAGCTCCTCGTCGCGCACGTCGCCCCGCACCAGCGCGGGGTCGCCCACCAGCAGGCCCAGCATTTTGCCGCTCCAGGTGTTGTGCACCGTGGGCAGGTCGTAGAGCTGGCGCAGCTGCGGCCGCATCTGCACGGCAACCATGATGCCCACGAACAGCAGCACCAGCAGCAGCAGCCCCAGCAGGCCCAGCAGCACCCAGAACAGCAGCTCCTGCTCGTTCATGGCGGCCGCTTTGGCCGGGGCGTCGGCCGCCGGGGTTTGGGCGCTAACCGTGCCGTTTAACAGCAACGAGGCTGCGGTCAGCAGTCCCAACCGGGCAGTTTTAACGGACGCTAACATGAGGGGTTGGGTTTAACGGCGGCGGGTTGGTCGTCTTCCAGCGGCAGCCGGCTCATGGCGGCGATGTACTGGCGGTTGACGACCAGCACATAGACCAGGAGGGCCACAAAAAACAGGAAGAAGATAACGAAGGAGATGAGCGGGTAAATGGCAATGCCCGTGATGGACTGCAGAACGTTTTTGTACATGATGCGTGGGGATTAGGGCTTTGGATTATCAGCAGACCGAAACCTCACCCCCTGACCCCCTCTCCCGCGGAGAGGGGGCACCGGTTCGGCCCTGGCGTCAGGCTCCCCTCTCCTGGGGAGAGGGGCCGGGGGTGAGGTTGCGCAACTACTGCGCCGCCGCGGCTTCGGCCGTGGCCGCGGCCTGCTCGGGCTTCACCTTGATGTCGGTGCCCAGGCGCTGGAGGTAGGCAATCAGGGCCACGATTTCCCGGTCGGATTTCACATCGATATTCTCCTTTTTTAGGTCAGCCACGATGCCCTTGGCCTGCCGCTGGGCGTCGGCCACGGCTTGCCGGTCGTAGCCGGCGGGGTAGGGCGTGCCCAGCTGTTGGAGCACCCGGATTTTAGCGGGTAGGTCGGTGTAGTCGATTTCGTTGTCGAGCAGCCAGGGGTAGGGCGGCATGATGGAGCCGGGCGACATGCTCGTAGGGTCCAGCATGTGGTTGTAGTGCCAGGAGTGCGGGTACTTGCCGCCCACGCGGTGCAAATCGGGGCCGGTGCGCTTGCTGCCCCACAGGAAGGGCCGGTCGTATACAAACTCGCCGGCTTTGCTGTACTCGCCGTAGCGCTCGGTTTCGGAGCGGAACGGGCGCACCATTTGGGTGTGGCAGTTCGAGCAGCCTTCCTTGATGTAGAGGTCGCGGCCCTGCAATTCCAGCGAGGTGTAGGGCTTCACCGAGGCAATGGTGGGCACGTTGGATTTGACCAGGAACATGGGCACCATTTCAATCACGCCGCCGATGAGGATGGCCACCGTGGCGCCCACGGCCAGCTGAAACGGGCGGCGCTCCAGCCAGCGGTGCCAGTGCCCGCCGGTGGCGTGGGGGTCCTGGGCCGCCGGCAGCAGCGCGGGCGCCTCGGCCCTTTCGTTGGCCAGCAGCGTGCCGGCCTTAGCCGTCCGGTACAGGTTGTACATCATCAGGAACACACCGCTCAGGTAGAGCAGCCCGCCGAGGCCGCGCAGGTAGTACATAGGCACCAGCTGCAGCACGGTTTCGAGGAAGTTGGGGTATTGCAGCATCCCCTCGGCGTTGAACTGCTTCCACATCAGCCCCTGCGTGAAGCCGGACCAGTACATGGGGATGGCGTAGAACAGGATGCCCAACGTGCCCAGCCAGAAGTGCGTGGTGGCCAGCTTGGTGGAGTGCAGCGGCGTTTTGTAGAGCCGCGGCCACAGCCAGTAGAGCATCCCGAAAGTCAGGAAACCGTTCCAGCCCAGGGCCCCCACGTGCACGTGGGCCACAATCCAGTCGGTGAAGTGGGCCAGGGCGTTCACGTTCTTCAGCGCCAGCATCGGGCCCTCGAAGGTGGCCATGCCGTAGGCCGTCACGGCCACCACGAAGAACTTGAGCACAGGCTCGGTGCGCACCTTGTCCCAGGCGCCGCGCAGGGTCAGCAGGCCGTTTATCATGCCGCCCCAGCTCGGGGCAATCAGCATGATGCTGAAGGCCACGCCCAGGCTTTGGGCCCAGTCGGGCAGGGCGGTGTAGAGCAAGTGGTGCGGCCCGGCCCAGATGTAAATGAAAATCAGCGACCAGAAGTGAATGATGCTCAGACGGTAGGAATACACCGGCCGCTCCGCCGCCTTGGGCAGGAAGTAGTACATCATGCCCAAATAGGGCGTGGTCAGGAAAAACGCCACCGCGTTGTGGCCGTACCACCACTGCACCAGCGCGTCCTGCACGCCGGCGTAGGCCGAGTAGCTTTTCATGAAGCTCACCGGCAGGGCCGCCGAGTTGACGAGGTGCAGCACGGCCACCGTCAGGAACGTGGCGATGTAGAACCAGATGCCCACGTACAGGTGCCGCTCGCGCCGCCGGGCAATGGTGCCGAACATGTTCCAGCCAAACACCACCCACACCACCGTAATGGCAATGTCGATGGGCCACTCCAGCTCGGCGTACTCCTTGGAAGTGGTCAGGCCCAGCGGCAGCGAAATCACGGCCGACACGATGATGAGCTGCCAGCCCCAGAAGTGCACCTTACTGAGCACGTCGGAGAACATGCGCGTCTTGCACAGGCGCTGCAGCGAGTAGTACACGCCCGTGAAAATGCCGTTGCCGACAAAGGCGAAAATGACGGCGTTGGTGTGCAGCGGCCGGATGCGGCCGAAGGTGGTGTAGGCGTTGCCCAGGTTCACCTCGGGCAGCGCCAGCTGAAACGCCGCCAGCACCCCCACCAGCATCCCGATGATGCCCCAGACGACGGTGGCAATGCCAAAGTCGCGGACAATCCGGTTGTCGTAGAAGAAGGTTTCAATTCCGCGCACGGGCGGCGGCGGCGCCAGCAGCGGCTGCGTAGTAGCAGTCGGTAATTCTAATTCAGCTTGCATGGCCTGAGAAGAGGGTTTTTTACTACTTCAAAGGTCCCCCGAGGGTATTTCGGAAAAGATGACGAACGTCAGCCGGGCGGCTGATTGATGTCAGGCGACGGGGCTAACATCAAAAAGGCGAATTTTTGATGTTAGCCCAATAAATGTGGTTAGATTTGATGCTTTGGGTGTCACCTAACATCAATTAAGCCTGTTCTTGATGCCAGCAATTATCCCGTACCGCATAAATCCTGACCGTGACAAGCCGTGGAATGACTTGCCTGACCTGCCCATCGCCCCGGAGCTGTGGCGCACGCCCGAACTGCTGGAACAGTTGGGCCACGCGCGCGAAGCCCTGGGGCGGTTGCACGGCCGGAGCGTGGCCATTCCCAACCAGGGGCTGCTGATAAACTCCATCAGCCTGCAGGAAGCCAAAGCGTCCAGCGCCATCGAAAACATCTTCACCACCGACGATGAGCTGTACCGGGCCTTCAGCGAAACCAAAGCCGACCGGGCGGAAGGCCCCGCCAAAGAAGTGCTGCGCTACCGCGAGGCGCTGTGGAGCGGCAATAATTTTCTGAAAGGTGAGCCCGGCTTCACCCGCAGCTACTTTGTGCGCATGGTGCAGGAAATCAAGCAAGTGGAGGAAGGCATCCGGCCGCCCTTCACGGCCACCGTCATCCGCCAGGGCGGCAGCGGCCCCAACGCGGGCAAGGCCGTTTACACGCCGCCGCGCGGGGCAGGCATCCTCGAAACCAAGCTCGACAACCTGCTTGCGTTCGTGAACGACGACCAAGCCTATCCGCTGCACCCGCTGCTGAAGATGGCCATTGCCCATTATCAATTCGAAGCCATCCATCCGTTTCGCGACGGCAACGGGCGCACGGGCCGCATTTTCAACATCCACTACCTGGTAAAAAAAGGCCTGCTCGACTACCCCATTTTGTACCTGAGCCGCTACATCCTGGCGCACAAGGAGGCGTATTACGGGGCCTTGGCCGGGGTGTCGCAGCGCGGCGACTGGCACGCGTGGCTGCGCTACATGCTCACGGCGGTGGAGGTAACGGCCAACCTGACCTTCGATAAAATCAACCGGATTCTGGAGGCGCGCGACGCGGTGCTGGCGGTTATCCAGACCCAGAAAAGCATCCGCCGCCCCGACCAGCTGACCCAAAAGATTTTCACCCAACCCATCACCCGCATCAAGCACCTCACCGAAGACCGTACCTACGCCCTCAACACCGCCCGCGACTACCTCAACAAGCTGGTGGAGCTTCAGGTACTGGAGAAAAAGACCGTGCAAGGCAACCTGTATTACATCAACCGGGAGCTGTATTCGATTCTGGAGGATTAGCGCAATTACTGGCAAGGGCCAGCCACTTGCCGTTCATAACCTATCCGTGCATCGCAATTTCAACCAGTTCGGTAACGCGCTGCCACGCTATTCCCGCCTGCTGCTCCTGTGTCAAGGCGTGGCCTTTTTCAATTAGCTCAATTCGGGGAATGATGCCAACCGCCTGCGTATGCACCATCGTTTTGAGGTTGAGGGTATCGGCATAGCCCGGAAGCTGCGTTTGCAGCCAGCCGAAGTAGGCTGGCTCTTCCGTGCGCCGCTCGTCGTTCCACCGTTCGTTCACCCGAATGAAATTCTCCTCGCTCAGGCTGGTCCAGACATTCCAGCAGAACAACTCATTCGAACCAGTGACTGGAATTTCAATGCGCCCCCGAATGAAGAAATGAGCTTCGTCCACCACGCAAAGGCTTTCTGTGAGTTCAATCCTGGCGTTTCTTTCCTCAGGCGGAACGCTGAAGTAAAAGTCGGGAAATTCTGCCCCGAAACACATGGGAAATTCACCGTGAAATTCCCCGCATCGGGAGCAAGTGAAACCGTCCATGCCAGCAAGCTCGAAAACCTGATTTGAGTAGCAACGAGGCTCCGAAGGTACAGTGAGCTGCCGAGGCTATTTCTCCTGCGTGATTTCTTCGTCAAACAGCATCCGTACCGCGGGCGTGTAGGTGTCCTCGTATTGGCCCGAGCGCACGGCCCACAGGAACGCGCCCAGAAACGTGAGGGCTACGAGCAGGCTGATGGCAATGAGCAGGAAGATGATGGTCATGTTTAGAAGGTTTAGCAACAGAATTTTGGAGAACGTCATGCTAAGCCGGGCTAACGGAACCTCACCCCCTGACCCCCTCTCCCGCGGAGAGGGGGCACCGGTTCGGTCCTAGCGTCAGGCTCCCCTCTCTTTTGGAGAGGGGCCCGCCCCGCAGGGGTCTCGTGAGGTTCCACCGGCTGCACTTAATCTAAAGCCTCTGCCGGTGGGCGGCGTAACGCACCAGCAGGGTGGCAAACACCATTACGCTGAGCGAGCTGATGGGCATGAGGATGGCCGAGGCAATGGGCGTGAGCAGGCCCTGCACCGCCAGGCTCAGGCCGATGCCGTTGTAGCAAAACGAGAGGCCGAAGGTGGCTAGCACGATGAAGCGGCAGTCGCGGGCGAAGCGCAGGATGGTGGCCAGCCGGCCGAAGCTGCTGGCTTCGAGAATGGCGTCGCAGGCGGGGGAGAAGTTGGTGAGGGTCTCGGTGAGGGCAATGCCGACGTCGGCCCGCTGCAGGGCGCCGGCGTCGTTCAGGCCGTCGCCCACCATCACCACCCGGCGGCCCTGCTGCTGCAAGGCTTCCACGTAAGCCAGCTTGTCCAGCGGTGACTGCCGGAACCGCAGCTCAGCCCCGGCCCCGAACAGCTGGCGGAGCGGGATGACGTCCGCGTCGTTGTCGCCGGTGAGCAGCGCCAGCTGGTGGCGTTGGCCCAGCTCCTGCAACAGCTCCGGCAGGTTCGCGCGGTACTGGCTGCGGATATCGTAGCACCCGGCCGGCTGGTCATTCAGCGCCACGTACACGCGGGTTTGCTGCTCGGTCGGCGCTTGCGCAGGTGCATTAGCCCCGACAAAAGCTGCCGAGCCTGCGCGGACCTGCGTGCCAGCCACCACGCCACTGATGCCTTGCCCCGGCGTTTCAGCGTAGTTCTCAACCACAAAGTCTGTAGGCCCCAAATGCGCGGCCAGCCGCTGGCTCAGCGGGTGCGTGGACTGACTGACCAGGGCCGCCACGCGCTGCGCATCGTCGCTGGTCAGGGCGGGGCCGGAGAAGCTGACGGGGGAGCGTTGGGTGTCGGTGAGGGTACCGGTTTTGTCGAACACCAGCGTATCGGCGCGGCTCAGGGTTTCGATGACGGCGGCGTTTTTCAGGTAGAGCTGGCGGCGGCCCAGCACCCGCAGCGCGGCGCCCATGGCGAAGGGCGTGGCCAGCGACAGCGCGCAGGGGCAGGCAATAATCAGCACCGAGGTGAAGGCGCGCAGGGCCATTTGCGGGTCCCGGGGGTACCAGTACAGCACGGCGCCCACGGCCAGCGTCAGCGTCAGGGCCACGAAGTAGCGGCCGACGTGGTTGGCGTAGGTTTCCAGCGTGGGCCGGGCTGCCTTCTCGAACGCGGGATTGTTCCAGAGCTGGGTGAGGTAGCCTTGCGAGACTTCGCGCACCACTTCCAGCTCCACGGCCTCGCCCACCTGCCGCCCGCCGGCATAGACTACTTCGCCCACGGCCTTGGCCACCGGCACGCTCTCGCCCGACACGAAGCTGTAGTCTATCAGCCCCGCGCCGCGCAGGAGCACGGCATCGGCCGGAATGATTTCCTGGTGCCGCACCCGGATGCGCTGCCCGGCCTGCAGCTCCTTCACCGATACCGACTGCTCGCCGGTTTTGGTGAGCCGCGTGACGGCCACGGGGAAGTAGGAGGTGAAGTCGCGGTCGAAGCGCAGGGCGTCGTAGCTGTGCTGCTGCACCCATTTGCCGATGAGCATGAAGAACACCAGGCCCGTGAACGAATCGAAATAGCCCGGCCCGCGCTGCGTGAGCACGTCGAACACGCTCGTCACAAACAGGGCGGTGAGGCCGAGGCTAATGGGAAAATCGAGGTTGATGTAGCGCTGCCGCAGCCCCTGCCAGGCCGACTGGTAAAACCCGCGCGCACTCACCAGCAGCACCGGCAGCGCCAGCAGCAAACTAAGCCAGCCGAAGAAGCGCCCGAACGCGGCGTGCAGGCCTTCGGTGAAGGAAAAGTAGTCGGGAAAGGCCAGCAGCATCACGTTGCCAAAGCCAAAGGCCGCCACGCCCAGCTGGTAGTACAGCGTGCGGCTGGCGGCGTGGGGCTGGGCGCCCAGCTCGGCCAGCGTAATCTGCGGCTCGTAGTTGAGGGCGGCCAGCAGGGTCACCACGGCCTTGAGGCTGGTGGTAGCCGGCTGGTAGCTTACCGTTAGCTCCTTGCGCAGGAAATTTACCCGCGACTCTCGGATGCCCGCGTCGAGCTTGAAGAGGTTTTCGAGCAGCCAGATGCAGGAGGCGCAGTGCATCTGCGGAATGGTGAGCGTGAGCCGGGCCAGCGCGGGCGAGCGGAACGCCAGCAGCTGGCTCTGAACCGATTCCAGGTCGAGGTAGTCGAAGCGGCCCGGCAGCTCCACCGTCTGCACGCGCTGGCCGGCCTGCTCGTCGAGGCGGTAGTACGTGCACAGGTTGTTGGCCGCCAGCAGCTCGTACACGGCCCGGCAGCCCGGGCAACAAAAATGCAGCTCGGGCTGGCCCTCCAGCGCGATGGGCTCGTCGGGACACTCGTCGCCGCAGTGGGTGCAGGCAACGCGGGCAATGGTTTCGGAAGCAGCGGTAAGGGGCACGGGCGGGCAGGCTATTGGCAGCCCCAAAGCTCCGATTCGTCGCCCGTCGGCAAGCTGACGAAAATCAGGCGCGGGGCTGATTCATCTCAGCGTGCGGGGCTGCTGACGCCTCAGTGGCCCGCGTGCGCCGGTTTTCCTCGGCAAATACTTCCAGCAGCACCCCGAGGTAGGAGAGCAGCAGCGGCCCAATCACCAAACCCAGAATGCCGAATAGGCCCACGCCCAGCGTCACGCCGGCCAGGGTCACGAGCGGGTGAATGTGGCCCATGCGCCGGGCCAGCACGATGCGCAGCAGGTTGTCCACGTTCATCACCACCACGAAGCCCACCAGCAGGATGCCCACGCCCTGCCCGGTGGCGCCGTGCGCAAACTGATACAGCGCCGCCGGCCCCCACACCAGGGGCGTGCCCAGCACCGGAACGAAGGCCACGAAAAAACCAATAGCGCCCCAGAACGCCGGGTCGGGCACCCCAAACACCCACAGCAGCAGGCCCGTGAGCAGGCCCTGCACCGCCGAAATTAGTACCTGCCCCAGCACGTTGGCCTGCACGTTGTTCTGCAGGGCGTCCTGGAGCTGGTCCAGCGTATCGGGCCGAAAGGGCAGGTAGCGGCGCAGGTTGCGCAGAAACGCTTCTTCCTGCACGAACAGAAAGTACAGGGTGAACAGCAGCAGCCCCACCACCACCGCCAGGTGCAGCACGCTGCCGGCCAGCGTGGGCAGCCACCGGCTCACGGCACTGGCGGCCTGGCCTAGCAGCGTCCGCACGTTCTGCTCGCTGCTGAACGAAACGCCGGTGAGCCGCTCCAGCCGCCGCACCACCGCCAGCACCTGCTCCGTATACTGCCCGATGCTGCGCAGCCGCTCGAACAGCATGGTGCTGAGGGCGTAGAAGGGAATGACCAGGGCCACCACCGTAAAAATCAGCAGCCCCACCGTTACCAGTTGCCGGTTCCAGCCGCGCCGGTGCACCAGGGCCGTGAACCACGGCCGCAGCGCCACGTACAAAATGCCCGCGCCCAGAAAAGCCGAGATGTAACTCGCCAGCCCAACCAGCACGAGCCCGCCCAGGGCGGCCAGCACCACCATCAGCAGCACGTGCCGTTGGCGCGGCGTGAAAATGTTGGTGGGGGCAGTCGCCATGAGTCAGGGGATTGAAAAGCTGCCTTTTCAGCCGCGCGGCGGCGGTCAAAATTTGCGGGCGTGGCAGGCCGCGCAGTCCGTCGGCGTTGGCAGGGCGTAGGCCCGCCGGTGAATCGCCGCGTCCATGGCTTGCTGGAAAGCATTCAGCAGCTGGCTGCGGGCGGCATCCGGCAGGCCCGGCAGCGCCTCTTCCATGGCCGTGCGGTACACGTGGGCCATAAAGTTCGGGCCGTACCGTGTAAAGAACCGGTCGTGCACGTGGCCGAACGAAACCCGCTCGGCCGAAGCAATGGACAGCGCCAGCGCCCGCCATTCCTTCGCGTTGTTTTCCAGGTCGAATTGTAGTTCCTGCGTCATGGGATGGCGGAAAGCGGCGGGCAAGCAAAACGGCTTCCCGGATTGTTCGGAAAGCCGCCTTCGCCGGGATCTAATGTCCAGTGAAGGGCCCAAAACTACCGGGCCCCTCCCGCCCCGGGCATGACAAACCTCACCCGCAAACCTGATTTTGAACATGAGACACGGGGCGCGGGCAGGGTCCAGCCCATTACACAGTTCTCGGGGCTACCCGCGCGAACCACTTCGCGGCGAGTGCGCCGGCGCACGTCTTGCAGCCCTGCTGCCTACCACCGGGCCCGGCGCAGCTTCTCGGGCTCCAGCACCCGGATGTGCTTGGACGTCAGCTCAATCAGCCCGTCGGCTTTGAACTCGCTCAGCGTGCGAATCAGCGACTCGGGCGCGGTGCCCACCATCGCGGCCATGTCGTCGCGCGAGAGCTGAATGCCGGCGTCCGGCGCGTCGCCGGCGTGCGCGTGCAGGTGCAGCAGCGCGTCGGCCACGCGGCGGCGGATGGAGCTGTAGGCCATGGCCAGCAGCTGGGTTTCGCGCTCGTGCACGCGGCCCGCCAGCAGGCGGATGAACTGCTGGCCCACCTCGGGGTTGCGCAGCAGCAGCTGCGTGAAGTCGTCCTGCGGGATGTAGAGCAGCTCCGAGTCGGCCACGGCCACGGCCGAGTCGGTGTGCGACGTGTGGTCGAGCAGGGCCAGGTAGCCGAAAAACTCGCCGGGGCCGTAGAGGCCCGTAATCAGCTCCTTGCCGCCGTCGGTGGTTTTCACGGTTTTCACCCGGCCGGCCTGCACGAAGTACACCCGCGCGGGCTCGTCGCCTTCCAGGTACACGTCCTGCTTTTTGCGAACGAGGTGGACTTTGCGGTCCGCCGACAGGCCGGCCAAGTTGCCCACGGCGCGGGCGTCGTCCAGAAACTCGCCCAGGCCGCCTTGCTGCAAATCGTACTCGGGCTTGAGGTGCTGGAAGCGGTTGAGCCGGCCGGTGATGGCGCTCAGCAGCTCGGCTTTGTCGAAGGGCTTGGTCAGGTAGTCGTCGGCGCCCAGGGCCATGCCGCGGCGCAGGTCGAGGCGCTCGGTTTTGGCCGTGAGGAAGATGAACGGCACGCCGGCCAGCTGCGCGTTCTGGTTGAATATCTGGAGCACGCCGTAGCCGTCGAGCACGGGCATCATGATGTCGCACACCACCAGGTCGGGCTTGGTGGCCAGGGCCTGCGCCACGCCCAGTTGGCCGTTTTCGGCCGTGAGCACCGCAAAGCCGGCCATTTCGAGCAGCTCGGCGGTGTTCTCGCGGATGATGACGTCGTCTTCAATCAGCAGAATGGTTTTCATAGGGGATGGTGATGGTGACGGTGGTGCCCACGTTCAGCGCGCTGTGCAGAGCGATGGTGCCCCCCATCAGCTCCAGATACTTGGCAATGATGTAGAGCCCCAGGCCCGTGCCCGGCACGGTGCTCACGTTGCGGGCCCGGAAAAACCGCTCGAACAGGTGCTCCTGGTCTTCCGGGGAAATGCCCACGCCCTGGTCCGCCACGCGCAGCGTGAGCTGCCGGTCCTGGCAGGCGGCCAGCACGTGTATCACCGAGCCTTCGCCCGAATACTTGATGGCGTTGGACAGCAGGTTGACCAGAATTTTGCGCAGCAGCGACGCATCCAGCCGGATGAGGCCGGCGCACTCCCCCGCGCTTTCAATGCGCTGGCCCGTTTTGAGCAGGCCCTGCACGTCCACCACCGTTTCGCCCAGCAGCGTCTGCATGTCCAGCGTGGCCGGCGTGGCTTCCACGCGGCCCTCCTCGATGCGGCCCACCGACAGAAATTCTTCGAGAATGTCGTTCAGCTGCTTCACCGAGGAGCGGATGCGGTCCACGTGCTTCAGTTGCTTGTCCCTGAGCGGGCCCTGGGCGTAGTCGGCAATCAGCTCGGCCGAGGTGAGCACTCCGGTCAGGGGCGTGCGGAACTCGTGCGAGGCCATGCTCACGAAGCGCGACTTCATCTCGCCCAGTTCCTGCTCCGCCGCCAGGGCCTGGGTGAGTTCCTGGCCGCGCTTTTCCAGTTGCTCCAGCGTCACCATCAGGGCGTGGGTGCGGTCGGCCACCTTCTGCTCCAGGTCGGCGTTGAGGCGGGCCACGCGCCGGTGCTGGGCCACCAGCTCCAGCTCGGCGTCTTTTTTGGCGGTGATGTCGAGCACGTAGGCCACCACGTACAGCTCCTCATCGAGGTGGAAGTAGCTCAGGCTCACTTCCACCGGAAAGTCGGTGCCGTCCCGGCGCTGGCCGCGCAACACCCGGTGCTGGCCCATGCCGCGCACCTGCGGGTGGGCGTTGAAGCTCTCGCGCAGCTGCTGGTGGTGCCGGCCGGCGGCGTCGGGCACCAGCACTTCGATGCGCTGGCCCAGCAGCTCGGCCGACGGGTAGCCAAACTGCTGCCCGGCCAGCTCGTTGGCCGACACGATGTCGCCGGTCCGGTTGCAGACGATGATGCCGATGGTGGCGTTGGTGAACACCGCCTCGAAGCGCCGCACGCTGTGGGCCAGCTCGCGCTCGGCCTGCTGCAGGCGGTTTTGCTTGGTGATGTGAATCAGAAAAAACGGCCGCTCGCCGTCCTGGAAATAGGTCAGCTCCAGGTAGGCGCTGAAGGCCTCGCCGGTGTGGCGGCGGATTTCCGCTTCCACGGCCTGGTGGCCCTCGCGCCGGGCCTGTTCGCAGAGGGCGGCCCACTGGTCGGGCGTCCAGGGCGGGGAGCGCAGCGAGTGGTCGGGGTCGGCCAGGAAGATTTCCTCCGAGGGGTAGCCCAGCAGGCGCACCCCGGCCGGGTTCACCTGCGTGAACCAGCCCAGGGCGGGGTCGTAGATGCCAAAGAATTCCTTGGCCTGCGTGTACAACAGCGCGGTTAAGGCGCCGGAGGAAGAGCTTGGAAGCATGGGAAAGGAGTGGGCCGAGGCAGTTGGTTTATCGGAACCGCCCCGGCCAAGCGCGCCGGCAAGGTCGGCATTATTGCCTCCGAACCTGACAATTGTCAGTTCGCCGCCTGATGACCATCATACGGGCCGCCCCCCTGGTTCGGTAATTTTGCGGCTACTTGTTTACTTCGGGTCCGATGACAGCCACTCCTCTTCCGCTTCCCCTGCCCGCCGACGCCGCGATGCTGCTGGTGCTGCTGCCGCCCGTCGGCACGGCCCCGCAGGTGCGAGCGGCCACCCTGGCGGCGCTGGCGGCCCTGCAGCGGGAGCTGGGCGCCGCCATCCGGGTGCTCACCGTGGACGAGCTGAGCCACCCCAGCGTGGTGCGCAGCTTCCACGCCACCGACTTGCCCTGCTTCGTGCTCATGCGCCAGGGCGTCGAGCTGCTGCGCGAGTGCGGCTTGCCCGAAGGCGAGGCCATCGTGCCGCTGCTGCTGGAAAAGCTAGGGTCCGCCGGCGTGGCCGTCGAATAGCCGTCCGTTGTTTTCGGGGACGTGCGTTAGTGTTTTTGCCTAAGGAAAGCTGTTTTCGGGGTTGGTACCACTGCCGACGGCGTGTGGCGGCGGGCGTTTTGCTTCCGCTTGGGCATCTATTCGCCGCCAATTCCGTTGAGAAGTGAGCAGAAGCGGGCCAAAGCGCCGAGTTGCTCTGCTAGTTTCCTTCAGGCCAGGCGGCTGCCCACAGCATTCGTACGGGAGGTTGTCGTTCAATTTCCTTATCGTTGCCATGGGCCTCTACCACCTCATTTACCAAAGCCAGGCCGTCGTGCCGTTCGCCGACGCCGAGCTGGCGGCGCTGCTGCTCTGGTCCCGCGCCTACAACCGGCAAATCCACGTCACGGGCCTGCTGCTGCACGCGCCCGACGGCCGCTTTTTGCAAATACTTGAGGGCGAAGATGCCGACGTGCGGCAGCTCTACTACCAAAACATCCTGTCCGACCCGCGGCACTACCAGTGCCAGGTGCTCGGCGAAGGCAGCTGCGCCGAACGCAGTTTCGCCGACTGGAGCATGGGCTGCCGCGTGGCGCAGGCCGACGACCTGCACAAACTGCTGCACAGCGGCGCGCTGAACGCCCCGACCCGCCACGGCCCTCGGCCCACCATCCGTCCCGAGTTGATGGAGCTGCTGCTGGAGTTTGTGGAAGCCAAAGCCGCTCAATAGCTCGTGGGGCCAGGCGCGCCTGGGCCCGGTCCCGGCGGGCGACGAAAAGCGGCCCGACTGCTGTTTTTTCCTGCGCGGTGCGGTCGCGGTGAACAGTCGCTTTTTAGGAGATTATACTCAACCCGGCATCGAAACCATCATTCCCAGCCAATCCAGGCCGGGTGAAACCAGCCGAGTTGGACGAGGAAACCTACCACGGCCGCAACAAAATCGAACGCTTCTTTGGCCGCCTCAAGCAGTACTGGCCCTTTCCCAAACCAAAAATAGCATCATGGCAACTCAAAGCGACATCGCAACCGAGGAAACTCAAATTCGTGAATTAATCGATGCGGGGGCCCGGGCGGTCCGCGCCAAGGACATCGACGGGCTCATGCCCGCTTACGCGCCCGAAGTCGTGTCGTTCGACGTCGTGGGCCGCTTGCACTACCAGGGCGCCGCGGCGGTCAGAAAGCGGACGGAAGAGTGGTTCGCTTCCTTCGAAGGCCCCATCAGCTACGAGGTCAGCGACTTGAGCGTGAGCATCACCCCGGACATGGCGTTCTGCCACCGGATTAACCACGTCCGCGCCACCAAGAACGACGGGGGGCATCTGGACATGCGCTGGCGCGAGACGACGTGCTACCGCCGGCGCGGGGGCCAGTGGCTCATCGTGCACCAGCACAGCTCCGTGCCGTTCGATGCCGCGAGCGGCCAAGCCTCCCTTGACCTCCAGCCGTAGCGCTCGGCGTCGCTACCGGCTGGTCCGCGGGGAGTCGCCGCCTCGCCCTGTTGGGTCACCAGTTTCCAATGCTGATTGACTCTTCCAAATTTTCACCGCTAACGTGAACTCATTGTGACGAAGCCTCCCGCAAAACCGGCGCTCAAGCCCCCGCGGCAGGACCCGAACGCCAGGACCCGGAAAGCCGCAGCGGGAGCCGGTGCTGACAATGATTGGCGACGCGGACATCGTCCGCCCGGAACACGCCGTCGCGTTGTTCCGCCTGATTCCGCATTCTCAGCTCGCCGTGCTCCCCGGCACGGACCACCGCCTGCCCAAGCAGCGGGCCGCGTGGCTGCTGCGGATGCTCGCGGATTTCTTGGCGGCGCCCGTGCCGCCGGCTACGTAAGCGACGCCGGCTCGCGCGGGGCCGGCGTTGAAATGCAGCAGACTGTTCCCCCGGAATAACGGTGGGCCGGCTCATCGCCCAAAATCAAATCGGTAGCGCTGGCTGCTCCATTATGAAGCCCTTCACCATCCACATTCCCCAGCCCACGCTCGATGACCTGCGGGCGCGGCTGGCCAACACCCGCTGGCCCGACGAGGTCGAGGGCGCCGGGTGGGGCCACGGCACCAACCGGGCGTATCTGCGCACCCTGGTGCAGTACTGGCAGGACACCTTCGACTGGCGCAAACAAGAGGCCGTGCTCAACCAGTCGGCCCATTTCCGCGTGGAGGTGGACGGCGTGGGGCTGCACTTCCTCCACGAGCGCGGCCGGGGCGACCACCCGTTGCCCCTGCTGCTGGCCCACGGCTGGCCCGATTCGTTTTACCGCTTCCATAAGCTTTTGCCGCTGCTGACCGACCCCGCCGCGCACGGCGGACGGGCCGAGGACGCCTTCGACGTGGTGGTGCCCAGCCTGCCCGGCTACGGCTTTTCGGACAAGCCCACCCGCCCGGGGGCCGGCGACGGGCGCACGGCCGCGCTGCTGCACCGGCTGATGACCCAGACGCTGGGCTACGCCCGGTTCGGCGCCACGGGGGCGACGTGGGCAGCGGCGTCACCGAGCGGCTGGCCCTGGCCCAGCCCGGCTCACTGGCGGGAATTCACCTAACCGACGTTCCCTACTGGCACCTGTTTGCCCTGCCGCCCGACGACCTTTCGGCGGCCGAACAAGAATACCTCGACCGGGGCAAGCAGTGGCAGATGACCGAAGGGGCCTACGCCCTGCTGCAGGCCACCAAGCCGCAAACCCTCGCCTACGGCCTGGCCGATTCGCCGGCGGGCCTGGCCGCGTGGCTGGTTGAAAAGTTTCAGTCGTGGAGCGACTGCGGGGGCGAAATCGAACGCCGCTTCACCAAAGACGAGCTGTTGACCAATCTCACCCTCTACTGGGCCACGGAAACCATCCGCTCCTCGTTCACGCCGTATTTCGATGAGGAACCCTTTCTGCCCCCGCAGCCCGGCAAAATCCAGGTGCCGACGGGGGTAGCCATTTTTCCGCATGACCTCGTGCCGGCCCCGCGGGCGTATGCCGAGCGGTTTTACAACGTCCAGCGCTGGACCGAGATGCCCCGTGGGGGCCACTTCGCCGCGCTGGAAGAGCCGGAGCTGCTGGCCGAGGACTTGTGGGCTTTCTTCCGGCCGTTGCGCCGCCCCAATGAATACTGACCACAAGAGCTGGCCCGACCCGGTGCGGCTGAACCGCAGCCTGGGCATGAAACTGCTGCTGTTGGCCCTGGGGCTGGCAGTCGTTCATCACGTGGACCACGTGCTGCGCGTGGACCACAGCGGCTGGCCGTTTCTGCCGCGGGCGTCACCGTTCACCTACAGTCTGGCGGTGTATCCCGTCTTCCTGGTCATCCTGCTGGCCCGCGACAAGCCCTGGGTTCGGGTGGTGGGCACCGCCCTGTTGTTTCTGGCTGCCACGCTCACGCACCTCACCGTCGAGCCCCTGCGGGATAAATTTCACACCTGGGCGTACGGAAGCAACCTCCCCGGCCACATCGGGCAGCACAACCTGCTGGGGTTCGACTCGAAAGTCTTGGGCGTGGCTTCCGTCGTGTTGGCCGTGCTCATGTCGCTGGTGCTGTTCGGGGCGCTGCTCGCCTTTGTTCGGAACGCGCGACGGGGCGTATTTGGCAGTCCGGTCGAATAAGGCCCCGCCCAAGTGTTGTTCAAGTCCTCCCTGCGAGGAACTGACCAGGCGCTACGCGGCCGGCAAGCTCGGCTGAATTGGCTTCTTATGAAGAGCTCTACTTGGCTGGCTCATCCAGGGCTTGCCGTTCCAACCCGGCTTTTGCGGCCCGCCGCGAGTTGTCGTTTGTTGCGGGAGCTACCGGCCCGCCGGCCCGCGCCTTTTTTTTCTCCTGGCGCCGGAAGTAGCCGCGCAGCAGGAAGTTGTGTTGCAGGGCTTCCATGCTCTGGTCCAGCTTTTGGGTGCTCAGTTCCGCGTTGCGGACGGTTTGGCGCAGCTGCCCGCTCAGGGCCGTGTCGGTGAGTAGCGTTTGGACCGGCCCGCCGCCGGTGGCCAACTGCCGTTTCAGGCCGGCTACGGTGGCCGCCAGCGTGTCGGAAGTGCCCGCCAGATTCTGCGCGGCGCTTCCCAACTGGCGCGCAAATTCTTGGTCATTGAGCAAATACCCGATGGGGCCGCGGCCCGCCCGCACCCCGCGGGTCAGGGCCTGCACGTCGGTAGCGGCGGTGCGCAACTGGTCCGTGGCCACGGCGGCGTTGCGCGCGCTTCGGCTAATATCGGCCGTGAGCTGCTCGTTGCTCAGCAGCTTCCACAGGGCCTCGCTGCCGTTGAGCTTGTCGGTTACTTCGCGCAGGCCCTGGGTGATGCCGACCAGGTTCTTGTTGGAGATGTCGAGGGTGCCGAGCATGGCGTCGATGCCCACCGGCGTGCGCGTGCGCAGCTGGTCGCCGGGGTCCACGGGCGCGGCGGGGCCCGCGCCGGCCATCAGGTTGATGATGGTGTTGCCCACCAAGCCGTCGGTGCCGATGACGGCCACCGCGTTTTTGCGCACGAACGCCCGGGCGTCCCGGTTCAGGCTCATGTGCACGCGCACGGTGGTGTCGTTGCGTATCTCAATCTTCTTCACCGTGCCCACGGTGATGCCGCCCAGGCGCACGTTGTTGCCGGTGAGTAGGCCCGACACGTTCCGAAAATCCGCCCGCACGGCCAGGCTTTTGCTGAACAGGTTCTGCTGCCGGCCCAGCAGGTACAGGGTCACCAGCAGGCAGCCCAGCCCCACGGCCACGAATAGACCGAGACGAACATTATTAGTGGCGGGGCGCTGGGGCATGGGGCGGGGGGCAATTAAGAATTAACAATTAAGAATTAGCAATTAATAATTAAGAATGAGCAATTAAGAATTAATAATGAGCAATGAGCAAAAGGAACGTCATGTAGGGCGCAGCAAAGCAGCTTGCGTGCAACCTGACCCCCGGCCCCGGTTCGCTGCAAGCGCGAAGCCCGCGGAGAGGGGAGCCTGACGAAGCGGTGGGGATGCTTCGACTACGCTCAGCGTGAAGTTCTTGTGTCACGACGTTCTTGTGGTAAGAGGTTGGCAGGCCGTTGTCTGGCCCACGGGCATCAGGCGAAAAACTCGTGGATTTTCGGGTCGTCTTGCTGCTGGAGCGCCTCGTAGGTGCCCTCGGCGTAACAGCGGCCGTCCACGAGCATGGCCACGCGGTCGGCGGTGAGGCGTACGCAGTTCATGTCGTGCGAGATGATGAGGGCCGAGGTGTGGTACTTGTGCTGCACCTCGCGCAGCAGGTGGCTGATTTCGCGGGCCGTGATGGGGTCGAGGCCCGTGGTGGGCTCGTCGTAGAGGATGATGGCGGGCCGCAGAATGAGCGTGCGGGCCAGGGCAATGCGTTTGCGCATGCCGCCCGAGAGCTCGGCCGGCATCTTGTCGGCGGTGTCGGCCAGGCCCACGTCTTCCAGCGCCTGCTGCACCAGCTCCTGTTCCTGGGCCGGGGTGTGGGCCAGCCACTGGCGGCGCAGCGGAAAGAGCAGGTTTTCGCTCACGGTCATCGAGTCGTACAGGGCATTGCTCTGGAAGAGAAAGCCCAGCTTGGCCCGCAGCCGGTCCATGGCCTCGTGGTCGAGGGCGGCCACGTCCTGGCCCAGCACCGTGATGGCGCCCTCGTCCACCGGCAGCAGGCCGATGATGCACCTGACGAGCACCGATTTGCCCGAGCCGGATTTGCCCAGCACCACCACGTTTTCGCCCGGGTTCAGAGCGAGCGAAAAATCCTGCAGCACGTGGTTGTCGCCAAACGATTTGCTCACGTGCGCCACGGTGAGCACGGCCTCGGTGGCGGGTGGCGGCGCGGGCTGGGTGGTGGGTTCGGGAAGCATGTGGGCGATGGAATCGGTTTGGATTTTAGACGTTAGACATGAGAATTGTTCTGCCGATTTCTAACGTCTCACGTCTCACGTCTCAATTGATGCCCAGCAAGCCGGTAATCTGCACGGCCAGCAAGTCCAGGATGAAAACGACCAGTGAGGAAACCACTACGGCGCTGTTGGCGGCCTGGCCCACGCCCTCGGTGCCTTTGTCGGCGTAATACCCCTTGTAGCAGCCAATGAGGCCGATGGCGAAGCCGAAGAAGAAGGTTTTGATAAACGCCGGCAGCACGTCGCCGAAAGTGAGGTTGCCCAGAACATTGTTGACGAACAGGGCCATCGTCGTCACGCCCTGGGTGTTGATGCCGACATAGGAGGCGAACAAGCCGATGCCATCGGCCAGCACGGTGAGCACCGGCAGCATGATCAGCATCGCCACCAGGCTCGGCGCGACCAGGTAGCGCACCGGGTTGACGCCGATCACGCGCAGCGCGTCGATTTCCTGCGACACCTGCATGGTGCCGATGCGCGCGGCCAGCGCCGAGCCGGAGCGCCCGGCGACCAGGATGCCGACGATCAGCGGCGCGAACTCGCGCGTGATGGACAACGCCACCAGCGGCACCAGCTTGGTCTCGGCGCCGAAGGTCTCCAGCGTGTGCAGCCCCTGGATGGCGAGCATCAGGCCGACCGTGAACAGCAGCAGCGCGCAGATCGGAATGGCGCGCACGCCGATCTCCATCATCTCGGCGATCACCGGCTCGATCCGCACCGGCTGGCGGTGGCGCCGGCCGACCGCGATCCAGTAGAGGCTCTCCGCCAGC
>NZ_JANNOD010000107.1:0-10306 GCF_031398885.1 Hymenobacter sp. | reverse complement strand
AGCAGTGAGCAACAGGAACGTCATGCAGAGCGGAGCGAAGCATCTGGCGGGGGGTAGTAATTCAATCGTTCAACGATGCGGGGGAGATGGTTCGCTCCGCTCTGCATGACGTTCCTGTTGCTCACTGCTCACTGCTAATTGCAAACCGCTAACTGCTCACTGACAACCGTCTGTTGCTGCAACCACGCGTAGGCGGAAGCCACGTCGTCGAACGTGCCTACCCGCGGGTAGTCGATGGCGTGCACCTTTTCTTCGTTGCACCGCCGGGCCAAGGGGTTGCGGGGCAGCACCCAGGCGATGTACTGCAGGCCCGCGGCCCGCAACTCGTCGAGCCACCGCACGCCCCAGTCCGTGAGCTGGGCCGTGGTGCGGGTGACGCCGGAATTGTCGTTGAGTATTTTCTGACAGGGCCACACCCGCAGGCTGGTCAACAGCAGCGCGCAGGCCGCCCGCGACGCCTCCTGGTCGTACTCACCTTTCCAGTCCGCGTACAGCCACTGGTTTTGCATGTCGTGGCCAATATACAGTTCGGGGGAATCAACAATAGCGTGTAACGACATGGCAAAACAGGGAGATGAATGAAGGCAACGGAATTAAAATTGGTCAAAATTACCATCGCAACCCCCTTATAACTAAATGTTTCGCACTGGCTGCCGCCCCGCCAGGAAAGGCCATTGCGAATTTGTTAAGGAAGCGCCGCTTAGCCCCGCATCCCTAGCTTTGCGGGGCCGCTTTCTTTGACAAGGTGCCCAGTTTAGTGGCCCATTTTTATTTCGCGACTTTTTACGCTTCCGTTATCTTTCAAACCCCTCGTGCAATGTTCAAAAAGTGTATTGCCCTGCTGGCCCTGTTATGCGCGCCGTTTAGCCTGCTGGCCTGGGGCGTAGTGGGCCACCGGGCCGTGGCCCGCATCGCCGAAAACCACCTCTCGGCCGCCGCCAAACGGGAAGTGGCCCGCCTGCTGGGCACGGAAACCCTGCCGCTGGTCAGCACCTGGCCCGACGAAATCCGCTCGGACCCGCAGTACGGCCCCACCGCCCCCTGGCACTACGTGAACGTGGCCGTCGGCCTCGACCTCGCCGGCTTCACCAGCCAGCTCAACGCCACCCTGGCCCCCGCCCCGGCCGTCCCCGCCAACGCCTACGCGGCCCTGCTGCAAGTGCGCCAGGACCTGAAGAACCCCCAGAAAACCGCCGCCGAGAAGCTGTTTGCCCTCAAGTTCCTGGTGCACCTGGTGGGCGACGTGCACCAGCCCCTGCACGTGGGCCACGCCGAGGATAAGGGCGGCAACGACATCAAAGTCACCTGGCGCAGCAAGGACGAAACCAACCTGCACAGCATCTGGGACAGCGCCCTGGTGGAATACCCCGGCTTCACGTACCTGGAAATGGCCACCGCCTACGACCGCGCCACCCCCGCCCAAATCAAGCAGTGGCAGCGGGACGACGTGGCCACTTGGCTCTTCGAATCCTACCGGCTCTGCCCGGCCGTGTACGCCGCCGCGGCCACCACGCCCAAGCTCGACTACCACTTCTACCCCACCTTCGGCCCCACCGTGCAGCAGCAGATTCTCAAAGCCGGCATCCGCCTGGCCGGGGTATTGAACGAAGTATTTGGGAAATAACCGCTCTTCTAAACACGATTCGTGAAGAAGCCCTGGCTGCATAGCCAGGGCTTCTTTTATTTCCGCTATTCACGACGGCGGCAACAACGAGGCAGCGCGGCGCTCCGCGGCCACGACCAGGAAGCCGTAGCCGAACACGAACAGGTTGAGGCCGATTTGCAGGCTCAGCGCATCGGTCACCATCATGACGGTGGCTTGGGTGATGATGAACAGGCCAACGTAGGGGTCGCGGCGGGTCGCGGGCCGGACCAACGGCCTGAACAGCACCGCCAGCCACAGCGCCAGGCCCACCAGCCCGCCGCCCATCCAGGCCTGCAAAAATTGGTTGTGCACCTCCACCCGGTTGCCAGGCCGCAGCCCCAGGTCCCGCCACCGGTACTCGTCCATCATGGCCGCGTGGGTATCGGCCGGGCCCACGCCCAGCAGCCAGTGCTGGCCGATGACGGCACTCGCCGTTTGCACGGCCGCGAGCCGGCGGGCCAGCGAGTAGTCGTTGATGTCGTGCCCCTGCGTGAACTGCTCCACGTCCCAGACCGTGCTTCGGACCCGCTCCCGCACCGATTCGAGCGTGCGGTACGCCAGCCACGGCCCCAGCCCCAGCAGCAGGCCCAGGCCCAGGCCCAGCGCCAGGTGCCGCCGGGCCAGCAGCCGCACGGCGCAGGCCAGCAGCCCGGCGTATAACACCAGCAGCCCCGAGCGGTAGGCCAGCACGTGCAGGGTGAGGACGGCAATGGCAGCGGCGACCAGCAGCGCGACGCGCAGCCCGGGCGCCGCCCGCAGGCCGCGCTGCAGCAGCGCGCCCCAAAAACAGGCCAGCGCCAGCATCACGCCGAATGAAATGTGAAACACCCGGGTGACCACCGGAATATTCTGGCCGATGCGAATGGCCTCGTTGGCCCGGGCCGGGTCGAGCAGGTACTGGCCCATGGTGGCCAGGCCCACCGCCGCCGTCCCCAGCACAAACAGGCTCCCCACCGCCAGCCGCTGCCGGGCGCTGAGCGGCACCGCGACCGCGAAGGCCAAGGGCACGCCCAGCCAGGTCAACTCCCGAAACAGCTCGTGGCGCCACGTGGCCCACTCGCTGGTGTAGAGGCCGCTCAGCAGCAGGAACCCCACCAGCGCCGCCGCCCACCTGGCCGCGCCGTTGCGGAAGTAGTGGGGAAGGTCGCGGCGCAAGTGCGGGTTGGCCAGGGCGGCCAGCACGCCCACTACCGGCGCCAAGGCCACCAGAAACCGCGCCGCCAGCAGCCCCACCACGCCCGCCAGGCAGGCCAGCCACAGCAGGTGCTGCGAAAGACGGCCCGATGAATAATACTGCACAGCTACCGGTAGAGAGTGAAATAATGGATTGTGACGCCGGCAATTGCCGTGGCGCCCATCCTCCAAAGGCACAAAGATGGCTTCATAAGGCTTGTGCATTTGACAAGTCAAATGCACAAGGGCTGCTTTACCGGAGGGCGAGTTCCCACCACAGCCGCCGAGGCCGAGGACATTGGCAGGCTTTGGCAGTTGCCGAACGGGGCTGAACGGGGCCGAGCCGGGACTCGCCGATGCGGGCGCGGTGGCCGGCGTGGGCGTGAGCAAGTGAAACACGCTCCGCGCAACTTTATTGCAATTCGCCGTTTCCAATCAGCTTGCCTTCTACTCCCCCAGCCAAATCGGGTTGGTCAGCGCAACCATTTCCCCTCGGGGCGTGCGCACTTCCACTCGCAGGTACTTGGTCGACCCCGCTTTAACCGTCCAGCGCAAGCCCGCGGGCTTAGCCGAAACGACGTTTTCGGTGGCTATCACTCCCTGGTCGCCACAAAGCGTGACCACCGCGGCCGGCGCATTCACCAGCGAAAAAGCCAGCTGAATGGTTTGCCCGGCGGCGGCGAACAGCCGCTCGCCGATTTCCGCCGTGGCGCTGCCTGCCCGCGCCGTGAACGCGAGGCTGATGCGGGGCTCGGCAATGAGGTAGGCGCGGCCGGCCTTCAGGCCCTGCACAATGCCCGTCCGGGACAGGCCCGTGGCCTTGACCACGGTTTGGGGGATGCCCAGCCGGCTGTCCGAGGGACCTGCAATGTGGGTGTCGCTGGCCGCAATGGCCAGCTTGTACGTACCGGCCCGCAGCAGCTCGTCCCACCATTTCAAGGCGGGCTCGTCCAGAAAATCCCACTTGCCGTTCCACACCTCGATGCCGTCGAAGTCCTTCACCGCAAACTTAAAGCCGTTGGCAAGCTCCTTGTTGTAGAAAGGGTGGTTGATAATGGCCAGGCCCCCATCGGCGTGGACCTGCGCCAGGCACTGCGTCACGGCCCCGTCCTGGGGCGTGTACCGCCAGTCGACGAGGGTGGTGGGATTCAGCCCCACGGCATTCCAGTGCCCAAACGCCGTGGTCGTCACCTCTTCGCCGTTGATGATGAGCAGCTTGGGAACCGCGTACTTGCCCCAGCTCAGGTTGGCGCTGTTGGTGTTGTGCTCCGTCGACACGATGAAGTCCAGCCCTTGCGCGGCGGCTTCGTCCACCAATTCGCGCGGGGTGCGCTTGCCGTCGGAATGCAGCGTGTGCATGTGCAAATCGCCCCGGTACCAGCCCGCTTTGGTGTTGACCGCCGCTGGGGCTGGGCTCACGGCAAAGGCGCCTTGCTTGTCGGCGCCCGGCACCAGCGTCACGGCCAGCTCCCAGTCAATGCCCGTGGGCAAAATCGTGGAAGGATAAATCAGCACGTGCCAGAGGCCGGGGGTAATTTTTCCGGGCACGTAGCCGGTCGAGGCCTCTTGGGCATTCAGGAAGAACTCCGTCTTGGCGCCGCCCGACCAGCCCCGAAAGCCGGCCGTCGTCCCGGCCCGGTGACCCTCGGGACCGTAGATGCCGAGGTTGAGGACATTTTTTCCTTGATTCGAGTAGATTTCCCGAACGCGAATTTCCGCGATGCCCGGCGGAACTTCCACGGGCACGTACACCAGCTTGAACAGGCTATCCGCCGGCACAAATCCTTTTTTGGAGATGCTGATGGCACTTTGGGCGGCCGCAACGGGTGCCAAACCCAACCAGTAAACAATCAACAACGCTTGTTTGACGCTGAGCATAACGGCTTCCTGTTTTGCAGCGGGGCCAGCACCCCGCCGCGCTCGTGATTCTCTGTTGCCTTCCCCGGCAGCGCACAATCCTCTGGTTGCCCCGGCAGTCTCTTCCGGGCAGTCTTCGGGTCGAACGGATTTATCCGATTGGTACAAAGAGAGGTTTTGTGCGTTAAGCCAGGCTCTCTTACCTGTTGTCTTTTCTGTTTTTGGTTGATATTCTATGCCGTGCGAGTTCCCGTCGCGCAAGGTCCGCCCGGGGTTGTGCCCGGCAAGCCGGGCGCTGGAAAATTTGAGTCAGCGGCCCCGGCGGGCGCGGTGGGAGAAGTTGCGTTCCGTCCCGGCCAAGTAGCCCGACTAAGCATTAGCAAATCCAAATTGCGGAACAGGCGGTCAAGCCCCAGCGGGGCGACACAGTGGCAGGAAGAGGGCCGTGGAAGAGGATAAAGCCCCAGCGGGGCGATACTCGTCGAAACGGGTGTCGCCCCGCTGGGGCTTCAACAACCCAGGTAAAGCTGTTTTTCTACCGATGTGCCGCCCCGCTGGGGCTAACGTTCAATAGGCCGCAACTTGGGTTAGCAAGCACTAAAGAGAACCGTCGTGGACCCGTCCGACAGCCGCATTTTTTCTGCGTGCCGGCCGGAACCTACAGGCTCAACAGCTCCCGAAACCGCGCAGACTGCTGGCGCGACACCTCTACTTCGGGACCGTCGCGCAGCGTCAGGCGCAGCGTGTTGCTGAACCAGGGCTCGACGCCGGCAATCCACTTGAGGTTGATGATTTGCTGGCGGTTGACCCGGAAAAAAACCTTGGGGTCGAGCCGGGCCTCCAGTTGTTGTAGCGTGCGCGGGATGAGCGGGCGGTGGTTCTCGAAGTGAATGCGGGTGTAGCTGCCGTTGATTTCGAAGAGCTTGATGTCGGCCAGCTTCACGAACCAGCACTGCTCGCCGTCCTTCACAAACACCTGGTCCTGGGCGGAAAGGGGCGCCGGGGACGGGGCCAGCGCGGGCCCCCCGGCAGCGCCCGCAGACGGCTCGGCCCCCGCAGCGGGCGCCCGCAGCAGCGTGCGGGCCTTGGCCAGCGCGGCGGCCAGGCGGGTTTCCTGCACGGGCTTGAGCAAGTAGTCCAGGGCGTTGACGGCGAAGGCCTGCAGGGCGTACTCGTCGTAGGCGGTGGTGAAGATGACGTGGGGCGCCGTTTCCAGCGAAGCCAGCAGCTCGAAACCGGTTTGGCCGGGCATCTGCACGTCGAGCAGCAGCAAGTCGGGCCGCAGGGCCTGGATGTGGGCGCGGGCCTCGTCGGCGTGGCGGGCCTCGCCCACCACGGCCACGTCGGCAAAGCCCTGCAGCAGGTGGCGCAGCTCGGTGCGCGCCAGGCGCGAGTCATCAACCAGCAACACGTTCATCGGCAAGCAGGAAGGGAAGAAAAAGATTAATACGTGCTGTTACGCCGTCAGTCGGCGCTGGCGCGCGCCTCCGACGCGCTGCCGCCTGGGCGGGCGTAACGTCGGTTGGTAATGCCCCGCAGAACGCTGCCAAAGTTCGCTCGCAGCATCAACCCGGTTGGTTACTCACCCGGGCGAGCTGCTTCGGCAGGCTCAGCACGACGGGCTGCGGGCTCTGCGTAATGGTTTGAGGAAGCGGGCGCCAGCGGCAGGCGCAGCTCGGCCGTCACGGTATCGGCTTGGTGCGCGTCGTCGCCGATGCGCAGGCTGGCGCGGGGGCCGAACAGCAGTTGCAGGCGTTCGTGGGCATTGGGCAGGCCCACGCCGGTGTGGTCGGGGGCGGCGGGGTTGGGCCGGTAGCGGCCCGGGTTGCGCACCGTAATGAGCACTTGGGCTGGCCCGTCGGGCTGCGCGGTTATCTGAACGACGCCCCCGCCGGGCCGCGGCGCAATGCCGTGCTTAATGGCATTCTCCACCAGCAGCTGCAGGGTCATGGGCGGCAGCAGCACGTCGAGGACGGCGGGGGCGGCGTCCAGGGTGTAGTGCAGCCGTTCTTCCAGCTGCAGGCTTTCCAGGGCCAGGTAGTGGGTCACGATTTCCAGCTCCCGGGCCAGCGGCACCTGTTCGCGGCTGTTGAGCTGCAGGGAATAGCGCAGCAGGTCGGAGAGGTGCGTCATCATGGCGCGGGCGCGGGCGGGGTTTTCCAGCACCAGGGCCCGGATGTTATTCAGGCCGTTGAACAGAAAATGCGGGTTTATCTGGGCCTTGAGGGTGCGCATTTCGGCCTCGCGCACGGCCGCCGCCAGCTTCCACTTGTCGATGTCGGCCCGCCGGTAGTCGTCGAGGTAGTGCAGGCCAAAGTAGATGGTGGACCAGAGCCACATCACGAAAAACACCTGCAGCGCGTAGCCCAGGTACATGAGCGGGGCCGGCTGGCTGCCGGCCGGGGCACGCACCAGGGCCGCCACCAGCCCGATAATCAAGCCCTGGCTCAGGCCCGCCACCAGCACGTGGGCCACCAGCAGGCGCGGCAGCAGCGCCAGCACCGACAGGCGCAGCCAGCCCCGCCGCCGCACCCAGAACCGCAGCCCGTGGCTGAGCAAAATCAGCACCACCACCACCACCAGCTCCAGCTGCACGATGAACCACGCGAACCGGCCGAAGATGGAGTACAGCGCCACGCCCAGCAGCCCGTACAGCCCCCAGCCCACCACCTGGAGCGACCAATACAAACGGCGACGGGCGGACAGCAGCGGCATGGCGGCGAGGTGAAGGGAAAAGGGAATATACGGCCTGAGTCGCCATGCAAAAGCGGCCCGAGGGTCAGCACTCGGGCCGCCAGCCGTTACTTTTTGGCCACCGCGTGCTGCTTCAAGAATGCATCGGTCTGGGCAAAAAACCACGCCGTGTCGTCGTACATGAGAAAGTGCCGGCCGGCTTCCGACAGTTCAATGCGCTGCTGCGGCAGCTTGGCGTACTGCTGCACGAAGACGGCGCGGGTGCTTTCCTTGGTCGAGCCGTATTGCTGGTAGGCGGCCCAGGCGCCCAGCACCAGCACCGGCTGCTGAATGCGGCCGAGGTCGGGGCGCAGGTCGATGGTAAACAGGTCGTACATGGCCTGGGCCGTGGTGGCGGGGTTAGAAGCCGCGCTCCAGCGCGCCAGCTGCGTCACGCGGGCCGTGTCGGTCACGAGGCCGGCCACCATCTGGCGCTGGGCGGCCGCAGTCAGCTTGCCTTGCCGCATCTGCTGGCGCATGCCCGCGGCCATGGGTTTGGCGGTTTCCACGGTGGCGGCGGGGTTTTGCACGGCGCTCAGGAAGGGCAGCGAGTCCACAATCACCAGCGGCCCCAGGGCCTCGGGCTGGGCGGTGCTCAGCAGCAGCGCCAGAAAGCCGCCCAGGCTGTGGCCGACCACCACGGGCCGGGTCAGCTGCTGGGCTTTGATGTAGGCCAGGAGCTGGTCGCGCACGACCGGCAGCAACGGGTCGGTCACGGCCGTGGGCGCCAGCCCCCCGAACCCCGCCAACGATACTACGTGGCACTGGTACTGCTGCTGGTAGTGCGCCACGGCCTCGTCCCACACCGCGCCGGGGCAGGTCAGGCCCGGAATCAGGAGCATGGGCCGGCCCTGGCCCACCACCCGCACGCGGAAGGTGGGGTGCTGCGCGGGGTTGTCGGCCGCCGGGGACATCAGGGGTTGGGCGGCCGGAGCGGCCAGCGCGGCCGGGCCCGGGGCGTTAGCCAATAACAACGCAACGGATAGGAGGCGGGCAAAAGCAGGAGTTTTCATGGGAACGGGGGTTGGGGGTGATGGAATGACCCAAACTTACCGGCGCCCCGCAGCGGACGAAACACAATTTCCGTGAACGGTAACCAGCCCTGCCGAATGGACCGGGAGCCCGCCGAATGGCAACGCTCCAAAACCACAAACCCTGTTTACGCTTTTCAGCGCCACTTCCAATTGGTGAGACGGGCAGGTGTCCACGGCCTGGTCAAAAAACCAGCGGCAGGGGTTCCGACCCGAAGGACTCCCGGAAGCGCGGAGCAGCCGCCCCGCCCCTTTCGCTCAGCACCGGTTGGTGCCGGTGCGGCAGCTGTGACTGCATATGCATGGCTACGTCCACCCTTACCAATGCCCAACCGTTTGCGGGATGCCAGGAGCACCCGGCTGGGAAAAGCAAGAATTCTTCTTGTTATCATCCTAAATTATCGTACCTTTCGGCCGTTTAACCAATCGCCTGGCCGGCGGCGATGCCACGCCGCGGACCGGGCTTTCGACCCCTGAGTGCGCCGCCAACGCTTGTCCTCAATCCAAATCAGGAGCCAGCAGCAGGTTCCGTTAACCACCCCTAAGGCCCGCCACGCGCTTGCCAAAAAGCTACGGATGAATAGCCCAATCCGGCACGCTATTCCCCTGAACAAACACTCCCCGGCCCCGGCCATGACCGCCGGCGGTTGAAACCAATTCGAAATTGCTCCAGTTAGTCCGTTCAGTTTTGAGTCGCCTTTGATTTTTGGAAAGGCAACTTCCGCCCTTTGCCCTTCGCGTTAAGGGAGCTGCTCTACCACAGCCGACGTACTGTTAAGTTGTTACGCAGCGCTTTTTGCCTCTTTTCACTCTTTTTCATTCACCATGCGCCTATTTTTTCTGGCGGCCTTCGCCCTGGCGTGTAGCGCCCGGCCCGTGGCCGCGCAACGCACCAACTCTCCCCGGCCCACCACGCCCAGCGCCCAAGAACGCATTGCCTTAGCCACCCGGCCCGCCGAAGCCACCGAAGCGGGCGCCCCGCGCCTGGCCTGCGCGCCCCTCGTCGGCCAGGTGTTCGACCCCAACGGCCAGGCCCTCGTCGGCGCCACTTTGCTCGTCAAAGGCACCCACCAAGTGTACGTCACGGATGCCACCGGCTGGTTTCAGCTCACCGACCCCGTGTACCAGGGGCAGGTGCTAACCCTCGATGCCGCGGGCTACGTCACCCGCGAGGTGGCTTTGGCCGAGTGCACGCTGCCGCGCCTGGTGCTGGAGCGCGACGCCGGGGCCCGCATCAAGCGCAGCGGCAAGCGCGCCGGCCAGGTTACGCGGCTGGACAACCGGAGCACTACGCTCAAGTAGCAGCCCGGCCCGTTAGCGCCCGGCGCACCTGACTTTCGCCAGTGGCTGTCGAAGGCCATCGGGTCAAAATCGAGGCCGACTAGGTCCTCGTACTCTCGCAGGGCCACGTCCCAGAGCCGGACCAACACGCCCGCCCGCACCCACTGCCGAAAACGTGCGGGGGCCGCGCCCAAAGCGTATCGAAAGTGCGGAACGCCTGAATCGTGCCCCCCTCAAAAATACAGCTCTCTTCTCTATCCTGTTCGGATAGCCTCTCACAGCGCATCAAGCTGCGCAAGCCCGCCCGCGCCTACGTTTCGGTAGCCGAGTTCGGCGCATACACCAGCCTCCCCGAGACCGAAGTAGCCGCCGCGCTCAACCGGAGCTGAAGGCACCCTGTAGGCAGTCTGTAGGCTGTCTTGTCTTTGTCTCGTCTGTCTCGTCCGTGTCTCGTCCGGCTATAGCTATACAGGTGGAGGTGATAATCCGGCCTGCGCTTTACAGGCCGGGGTGGTAATCCGGATTGGACTTTACAGGTGAGGAAGATAAGCCGCGAATTTATTTCCGCCGCCAGGGCTGGGTGTCA
>NZ_JANNOD010000061.1:0-30769 GCF_031398885.1 Hymenobacter sp. | reverse complement strand
ACAAAGTCGAGCGGTTTTTCAGCCGCCTCAAGCAATTTCGACGCTTGGCTACGCGCTACGACAAGACGGCCAGCAGCTTTTTGGGAATGCTTCATTTTGTCTCGGCCTTGCTTTGGCTTCGCTAATTGTCCGTACAACCTAAGTTATTCTTAAACTTATTCGAAAAGCAGCATGAATTCAAAAAAGCGTTAAATCTTGAGTGTGTTTTGAAATGTGAAGGAGAAATTCTGGCTGTCGAAATAGATAATACTGTTGTTGATGGAGCGTCTGAGGCAGCATCAGAGGGATTGGTCGATGGGTATGACATGCCTCCAATAGATACCTGGTTTTATCATGCCGAAGGAGATAATGGAATGATATTATTTGCTTGGATTCCAAAAGAATTCAAGTGGTTCGCAGATGAGGCAATTGCAGTAAATGTGGTGGACATGCTACGTTGGTTCAAGGATTGGTATCCAGCGGACTATAGGCGTGTTATGCAGTAGGCTTTATCGTTGCTAAACCTATGAAAACCGTTCACTTCTTAGCCGGCTGCAACGGCGAGGGCAAAGCCACTGCCGCCTTCACTGCCTGGTTTGCTGGCCTGCTGCGAGTTCAGGAATGCTGCTGGGCCTGCTGTAACTTAGAGAAACTGTCTCACCACTAAAGCCATGCAAACCCTCACCCTACACCTGCCCGATTCGCTGGACATGACTGCCAAAGAAGTGACCATGTTGCTGGCCACGCGCCTGTACGAGCAGGGCAAGCTCTCTCTGGGGCAGGCCGCCGAGATGGCCGGCTACAGCAAGCGCACCTTCATGGAACTGCTGGGCGACCACGGTGTGTCGGTGTTCAATCTGACGGAGGAAGACCTGCTAAACGACGTGCAGAATGCCGCCCGTTATCATCGCTGATGCCAGTTGCATGATTTTGCTGGAAAAGATTGGCGCACTGGAGTTGCTGGCCCAGCTTTTTGGCCGCATCACCGTGACGGATATCGTGGCCACCGAGTACGGACTGCCACTCCCGGAATGGATAGCCGTACAGGCTGCGCAGGATGTCCGGCAGCTATAATTGTTGGCCCTGACGCTGGACCGGGGTGAGGCTAGCGCCATTGCGCTGGCGCTGGAACAGTCGGATTGCCTGCTCATCATGGATGAGCGGCGGGGCCAGCTGGTGGCCCAACGGCTGCAACTCTCCGTCATCGGCACCCTGGGAATATTACTTCAGGCGAAAAACAGCGGTTTTATTTCCGCCGTCAAGCCACTGTTGGAAGCCATCAGCGCCACCAATTTTCGGCTGAGTGCCCAGGTGGTTCAAGTCGTGCTTAAGCAAGCCGGAGAATAGTCCAGGAAACTCCTTTACTTCTTGGCCGGCTGCAATGGGGTGGGCAAAACCGCCCCTGCCTACGCCCGGCTTGCGGGCCTGCCGCGAGTTCGGGCCGTTCAGACTACTGACTAAGCTCAACTCCCACAACAAGTCTACCATAATTCTTATATTCACCAGACGGCCGCCGAGTGGTTAAAGCACTTTCCATTTTTCGCAAGAATCGATTGTTTGTCACCG
This sequence comes from Hymenobacter sp., assembly GCF_031398885.1. Taxonomy (GTDB): domain Bacteria; phylum Bacteroidota; class Bacteroidia; order Cytophagales; family Hymenobacteraceae; genus Hymenobacter. The sequence continues at coordinate 29,224 of NZ_JANNOD010000061.1, read as the reverse complement.
CCGCAACTTCCTGAATCATGGCCCTTACGCTCCCTGCTCCGCCCCCGGCTCCCACGGCGGCTCAGTATCGGGCCTGGCAGCTGCAAAAAGCCAAGCTCCACATCGAAGAGCACTTGGCCGAGCCGCTCTCCATCCGGCGCCTGGCCGAGGTCAGCCATTATTCTTACCACCGTTTTCACCACTTGTTCACGGACGTAGAGCACGAGCCGGTGGGCAACTTCGTGCAGCGCGTGCGCCTGGAGCGGGGCGCCTACCTGCTGCGCCACTCCGGCTGGCGGGTGGCCGACATTGCCGAGGTCGTGGGCTACGCGTCGGGCGCGGCCTTCAGCAAGGCCTTCGCGCACCACTTCGGGGGCAGTCCTTCGGTCTACCGGGCGGCCGGCACTAACCGGCCGGTAACGAGCGCCCGGGGCCGGCTCGGCAACTACGCCGCGCCGCGCATCGTGCACGCCCCGCCGCTGTCCCTGCTCTGTGCCCGCCAGCAAGGACCGGCCCGCCACCCGCGCGCCTGGGCCGCCCTGACGGCGGCCGTACCGCCGGGGAGCCCGCCGGCCGCCTACATCGGCAAGACCCCCGACTTCCCCGGCATCACCCCCGCCGGGCAGCTCCGCTACGACGCCTGCTGGCTGTTGCCCGCGGAAGCAGCGCCGCCCGTCGAGCCGCCCTACTCGGTGCATCGGCAGACCATCGACGGCGGCCGGTTTGCCGTGCTGGACCACCAGGGCTCCGCTGCCTCCCTGGGCGCTTCTTTTCAAGTGATTCACCAGAACTGGCTGCCGGAAAGCGGCTACCGCCTGCGCAACGCCCCCTGGTACCAACGCTACCGGCGCGCGGCCCCCAACGAGCAGTCGGTGACGGAGATTTACGTTCCGATTGCTTGAAGGAAAGAGGGAAAGAGGCCAGGTTCATTTTCAGCCAGATTGGACAACCAGCCAGGGGCGGAAGGACCGGACCTTTGGGGTGTTGCCTCACTCCTAACCTCTTTCCCGATGACCACCGTCCACATGTACACCGGCTCCGAAGCGGGGCTCTCCGTGAATGCTTACCTGGTGGAGACGCCCCACGGCGTGGTGGCCGTGGACGCCACCCTCACGCAGAGCGACAGCCGCGCCCTGCGGGCCCGGGCCGACCACCTGGGCAAGCCCTTGCTCGCCGTGCTGCTCACCCATGGCCATCCCGACCACGTGGCCGGCGTCACCAACCTGGTCGCCGGCCTCGACGTGCCCGTGGTGGCCCTCGCCTCCGTCCGCGACCTGATGGCCCGGACCGAAGCGGCCAAGCACGCCCAATGGGCGGGCATGTTCGGCGCGGAGTGGATTCCGGCCTGGACTTATCCCACGCAACTGGTGCACGACCAGGAGGTGCTGGAATTCGATGGCGTCACGTTCCGCGTGCACGACCTGGGCGCGGGCGGCGACTGCGACGCCAACGCCATCTGGGTGCTCGAATCGGAGCAGCCCCCGGTGGCCTTCGTGGGCGACTTGCTCTTCAACGGGTACCACACCTACATGGCCGACGGGGCCGTGCTGCGCTGGCGCGCCAACCTGACGCAGTTCCGGCCGCTGCTGGCAGGCATGGCCCGGCTCTACGTTGGGCACGGCCCGGCCGGTGATGCCCGCTTGGTAGACCAGCAACTGGCCTACTTTGACCACTACTGCGCCGCGCTGCTCGAAATAACCCGCGGCGGCGGGCAGCTCGACGAAGCCGCCACCGCCGAATTGACGGCGCGCCTCACCCGGGCGTACCCGGACTACGGCCTGCAGTTCATGGTCGGCCTGAGCGCGCCGCGGGTGGCCGTCGAGCTAGCCGCCGTGGCGCCATGAACCTGGACTTGAGCGGCAAACGGGCGCTGGTGACCGGCAGCTCGGGCGGCATCGGGGCCGGCATTGCCGGCGCGCTGGCCCGTCAGGGTGCCCACGTGGTGGTGCACGGCCGCAACCGGGCGGAAGTGGCGGCGGTGGCGGCCGCTATCGGCCGCGACGGCGGCACGGCGCAGGCCCTCGTGGCCGACCTCCGCGACGAAGCCGCCCTGGCCGCCATGACCGCCCAATTGCTGGCGGACGGGGGCGTGGACGTGCTCGTGAACAACGCTGGCCAGTACGTCAACCGCGACTGGTGGCAGGCCCGGCCCGCCGACTGGTTGGCCCTGTACGCGGCCAACGTGACCCCGGCCGTGCACCTGACGCAGGCCCTGGTGCCCGCCATGCGGGCCCGCGGCTGGGGGCGCATCATTCAAGTGGCCAGCGGGGAAGCCACCCAGCCACTGGCCTTCATGCCCGACTACGCCGCCAGCAAAGCGGCCCTGGTGAACCTGACGGTCAGCCTGAGCAAGGCGTTGGCCGGCACCGGCATCACGGCCAACACCGTGAGCCCCGGCCTGATTGCCACGGCCGGGGTGCAGGCATTTTACCGCCACATGGCCGCCGAGCAGGGGTGGGGCACGGCGTGGGAGCAAATCGAGCAGCACGTGCTCCGCGCGGTGCTGCCCAACAACTCGGGCCGCCTGGGGTGGGTGGAGGACGTCGCCGACCTGGTTGCCTTCGTGGCCAGCCCGAGTGCGGGCTACATCAACGGTGCAAACCTGCGCGTGGATGGTGGCAGCACGCGGTGCATAAATTAACCCCGGCTTGAATTTGCGTTGGTGGGTGAGGTGGTCTGGCTGTATGGTCCCAACTGCGTAAACCGGTTCAAGGCCGCTTCGTGCTGGCGCCAATCGTAGCGGGTTTGCCAGTGGTTGACCAACTCGCGCAGGTATTGAGGGTTGGTGCCGTACCCGTGAGCTACGGGTTCTGGGTGAAAATCAGAAGCACGCCGTAGCCATCGAGTACGCCCATCATGATATCGCAAATGGCGAGGTCGGGCCTCGTGGCCAAGGCCAGCTTCACGCCCAGCTCGCCGTTCTCGGCCTTCGCCACGGTGTGGTCGGCCAGCTCCAGGAGCTGGCCAGTGTTGTCGCAAATGACTTGGTGGTCCTCAATGAGCAAGATAGCGGGCATCGCGAGTAGGATCTAGTCGGGCGTGGTGAGGGGCAGCGCGATGGTGACGGTGGTGCCCTGGCCGGGGGCGCTTTGCAGGTCGATGGTGCCGCCCATCAGCTCTCCAGCTCAACCGGTTTCGCCATTTGCTCATCTGCTGGGTCAAAAAGCCGGAAAGCGACCTGGCCACGCTCCATTTTGCCGGCGCCCGACTTACCTGGTATGATTGTCTTTTTGGGTGATGTTTATTTCCTGTCCGGAAAGCCTCTCAGAGTCTATTCGAAAGATAAAAACAATAAAAAAAGCCCGTTCTGCTTCGACCAGCGCAGCAGGGCGTTTACCTTATTTTCGGATAGGCTCTCATTAGCAGGGGGTGAAAATTAAATTTCTCCCAAGCGCGGGAAAGCCGAAATTCAGGGGTATGTTTACGGTGTACTAGATGCTTAGTACACTAAAACAACGAGTACATGGTGCGCATCCGAAACCTCGATTTTGGGTACTCCCGGCGGGTCCCGCTTTTCCAAAACCTGAACCTGGCGCTGGACCGGGGCCACATCTACGGCTTGCTGGGCAAGAATGGGGCGGGCAAAACCACGCTGCTCAAGAACATCGTGGGGCTGGCTTTTCCCTGGGCCGGCACCTGCCTGGTGGACGAGCGCCCGGCGGCGGCCCGGCTGCCAGTAACGCTCCAAGACCTGTTTTTCCTGCCGGAGGAAGTGTACGCGCCGGCCCTCACGGCCGAGCAATTCGTGGCCCACACGGCCGGCTTCTACCCCCGCTTCAGCACCGAGCAGCTTTACCAGTACTTGCAAGAGCTGGAAGTGCCACTGGGCACGAAGCTGAATAAGTTTTCGCATGGGCAGCAGAAGAAATTTATGATTGCCTTCGCCCTGGCCGCCAACACCAACTTGCTGGTGCTCGATGAGCCGACTAATGGCCTCGACATTCCGTCCAAGGTGCAGTTCCGCAAGCTGCTGGCCATGGCCCTGAACGAGGAGCGCTGCATGGTCGTCTCGACCCACCAGGTGCGGGACCTGGAAAGCCTGATTGATACCGTGGTGGTGGTGCACAACCGCAAAATCGTGCTCAACCGGGAAATTGACCAGCTGGCCGAGCGGCTCACCTTCGCCACGGGCGCGGCAGCCGAGGCGCCCGATGCCTTCTACACCGGTGCCTCGGTGCGCGGGCCGGTGGCCGTCCGGCCCAACCCTACGGGCGCCTACAGTCGCGTCGACTTGGAGCTGCTCTTCAACGCCCTCACCGACGATGCTTCCACGGCCCTTGACACCTACTTAAACCAACCCCGCCATGAGCCCGTCCAGTAACCAAACCTTCAGTTTTGCGCGCTTCGGGCGCTTGTTTGGGCGCCACACCGCCGAGCACCTGCGTGGCTACCTGATGACGGCCGCCGTGGGCGCGGGCGGGATGCTACTGGTGCTGGGCTTCGTCACGTACCTGCAACGGAGCGCCCTCACGCCCACCGGACAATCTGTATTTTTTACGGTGTTTCTGCTGGGGGGCGGCAGCATTTTCGCCAGCACCGTTTTTGCGCAGGTCGGCGAGCGGCGGCGCGCCACGGTGGCCCTGCTGCTGCCGGCCTCGCACCTGGAGAAGTACCTGGTGGCCTGGATTTATTCCCTGCCGCTGTTTCTGGCAGTCTTCATCCCGCTTTTTTACCTGGCCGATGCCGCCGTGGCGTACGCGGGCGCCGCGCCGGGCCAACAGCCGGAACTGCTGAATGTATTCGCCGACCTGAAACAGGCCAACCGCCTTTTTTGGGCGCTGGCCGTGCTGCACGGCGCGTGGCTGTGGGGGGCCATCTACTTTGAAAAAACCCACTTCATTAAAACGGGTTTCGCGGTATTCATACTGGTGGGCGTGCTGTGGACGCTCAATTTTCAGGCACTGAAACTGTTGATTAGCCCCCAGCTATCCGTTGCGCCGCCATTTGTCGACCTCACGCTTGCGGAAGGCAAGGAATTCTACACCCTGGGTGTGCCCGACGGCCAACTGGCGTGGCTGGGCCTGGTGCCGGTGGCCCTGGCCGGGCTGCTGTGGCTGGCGGCCTACCACCGCCTCACCGAAAAGCAGTTGTAAGCGCTTACGCCCATGGAATTTCGAGACAACGAGGCCATTTACCTGCAAATTGCCGGGTACGTGAGCGAGAACATTCTGCGCCGGCAGTGGCCGCCCGACGAAAAAATCCGGTCCGTCCGCGACCTGGCCGGCGAGCTGCAGGTGAACCCCAACACCGTGATGCGGACCTACGAGTTTCTGCAAAACCAGGGCGTGCTGTACAACAAGCGCGGCATCGGCTTCTTCGTGGCGCCCGACGCCGAGCAGAAGGTGAAGCAATTCCGGCGGGCGCGCTTCCTGACCCAGGAGCTGCCGGAGGTGTTCCGAACCATTTTCCTGCTCGACATCGGGCTGGAGGAAGTGCAGCAGCGCTACGCCCAATTCAAAACCGAACACCTGGCTCTTTTTCCCCCTCAAAACGCAAACGGCAATGAAAAACAGCACTAAATTCCTGACGGTGGCCTTGGTCCTGCTGCTGGGCGCCCTCTCGGCCTACAACCTGGGCCTGCGGGCCGAATACCGCCGCGGCACTTACAAGGACCCGCTCCGCAATACCGCGCTGCTTAAATTTACCAACTTCACCGAAGTAGACGTGCAGGCGGCCAGCGCCGTGAACGTGAAAATAACCGCCGGTCCGGGCTACAGCGTGCGCGTCAACGACGACGCCAAGCAGTACGTGCAAGTAAGCCAGCAGGGCGCGCGCCTGCGCATTGCCCTGGCGTTTCCCGAGGACCGTGCCTACCTGGGGTCGGGCGACGTGGTGCGCATTACCTGCCCGGTGCTGAAGCGGCTGACCGCGGATGGGGTGTATTCGCTGGCCGGCAAGCCGGTGACCGATTCGCAGGTGGGCCGCATGGGCGGAAGCGTCCGGGTGCAGGGCTTCGCGGCGGATAGCCTGACGCTGGTGCAGGACCACGGCACCCGGGTGGAGCTAACCGGCAACCGGCTGGGCTACCTGCGGGCCGCGGCGGGCCAAAGCCCGGGCAGCCAATCGGTGCTGCGCATCGGCCAAGACAACCGGATTCAGGCCGCGGCGTTCGATATGCAGCAACGGAGCGAGCTGGAGCTGGCCGGCCAGATTGCCCAATCTTCTTACCAGTTCGGCGAGAGCGCCAAGGTCTCGTTTGCCGGGGCGGCCCTGGAGTCGCTGCGACGGTAGCGGGGCCGAAACCAAGCAGCGGCCCGGCCCCCGTAGCCTGGGCGGGGCGAGCGGGGGCCACGAGTTGCGGGAACCGGCCAAAACGAACTTGTTGCGGCGGCGGTTGTGTTGGAAAAAACGGCCGGGGCAGCCCAAAAACTGCATCGGGAACTGCATCCGGCCGTTACTTTGCACTGCCGTGCCACCCGCCGCAATGACCAATAAGGAAATCAAAGCCCTCATTTCGCTGCTCGACGACCCCGAAATCGCGCCGCAAATTCACGACCAAATCCAGAACCTGGGCGAGAGCATCATCCCGTTTCTGGAGGAATCGTGGGAAGAAACCCTCGACGGCCAGCAGCAGCAGCGCCTGGAGGACCTGATTCACCGCCTGCAGTTCGAAGGCCTGCAGCAGCGCCTGCGCGTGTGGCGCGAGGCCGGCGCCACCGACCTGCTGGAAGGCATGTGGCTGCTGAACACCTACCAATACCCCGACGCCGACCTGCAGGCCCTGAACCGCGCCATCGAGCAGTTGCGCTTCGAAGCCTGGACGGCCCTGCGCCCCGAGATGCACCCTGCCGACCAGGTCCAGACCCTGAACTACGTCATGTTCCGGGTGCACAAGTTTGCGGCCAACACTCAGCACTTCCACTCGCCCGCCAATTCCATGCTGCAGCGCGTGATTGAAACCAAGCGCGGCAACCCGCTCACGCTCTGCGTCATTTATTTGCTCGTGGCCCAACGCCTGCACTTGCCGGTGTTTGGCGTGAACCTGCCCAACCTGTTCGTGCTCACCTTCCGGCCCGAGCTGCCGGGCGCCGAACCGTTCTACATCAACTGCTACAACCGCGGCCTGGTGCTTTCGCGCACCGACATCGAGCACTACGTCACCCAGCTCAACATCACGTCCAACCCCATCTTTTTTGAGCCCTGCTCGAACCTGGACATCGTGTGCCGCGCCCTGCGCAACCTGCAAATGAGCTTCGAGAAGCTGCAGGAGCCCGGCAAAGCCGCCGAAGTGGCGCTGCTGCTGAGCATCCTGGAGTAGCGCTTACCGCTTAATCAGGCACCCGGCAGCGCGCTTGTCGGCCACGCCGGCCGGCCGGCCGGCCAGCACGTTGTCCAGCACCTGCTTCAAATAAGGCTGCTGCACGCTGCTGGCCACCTGGGGGTTGTCGTCGATGGCGCCGCGGTAGCGGACGACGAAGCCGCCGGCCGAGGGCTCCAGCACCACCGCTTCGGCGGTTTTGCTCACGCCCAACAGGCCTGCCACCTGCTGGCTGGCGTCGGTGAGGGTGGGCAGTTCGACTTCGCCGGGGGCGGCGGTGCCGGGGGCGTCGAGGTTGATGGGAACGTTGACGAAGAGAAATTGCACCCCCCGGCCGCGGTAGCCGCCGCTGAGCGAAGCCAGCCGCTCCTGGTACAAGCGCGAGAAAGCGCAGGCCGGATTCAGAAACACCACCACCACAGCCTTGCTGCTGGCGTAGTTTTTCAGGGCCACATCGGTATTTGCGGCGGTTTTCAGGGTGAAGTCGGCGATGGTGTTGCCCGACGCTTGGGCGCGGGCCACGCCCACGGCCAGCGTCACGGCCAACAAGGCCACGGCGGTAATAATGGAGATGCGGCGAAAAGACATGGCAATTGGATAAGACAAAACGAAGATAGCACCTTTGGTTAAGCTCCGGGTTCGTAGCAGTACGTGAGCACGTAGCCCGGCGCCGGCTGGAAATAGCAAACGCAGTGCCGCGACAGGGCCCCGTTCAGCATCAACGTAGCGGGGATTTCGCCGGATTCCTGCGGGGCAAAAGAACCCAGGCGCAATTGTTCCCGGAAGACGATGCCGCGCCGGGCCGCCAGTTTGTAAAGCGTCTCTTTGGCGCTCCACAGCAGGGTGTAGTGGGCGCTGGCCGTTTCGGGGCTTTTTTGGGTGGCCGCGAGGGCTTCGGCCCATTCGGGGGTGGCCAGGAACTTGCCGGCCAGGCGCTGCGCCTTGTCGCGAATCATTTCCACGTCGACACCGGCCCGGCCGCCCCGGGCCAGCACCGCCGCCACCCATGCGCCGGAGTGCGAGAGCGACACCAGCAGGCCGCGGGCCGCGCCCGCGAGCCAGGGCCGGCCGGTGGCGTCGTTGTGCACGACGAGCTGTTGGCCGAGCTGCCCCGGGAGCAGCTCGGCCAACAGCTCGTGAACCAACACCCGGCCGGCCACCCACTGGGCCTGGCGGGTGGCATCCGCGGTGGCGGGCGCCAGCGCCCGGTAAGCAGCGGCTTGGGGCAGGCCGCGCCACAGCTCGGCGGGCGTTTCGGTGAGGCGCCACAGCCCCAGCACGGCGGTGGGGGAGAGGCGCGCGAGGGAATGAAGCGGCATGCGGGGAAAGCAAGGACGGACCGGGCGCGGCCCACCGGGCCACGAAGCTACCTTTGCGTCGCCCGTATGTCCGAGATTTTCCGCCCGCCCATCACCAAAATAGCTACCCTGGCCGGCCACCGCGACGCGGTGTACGCCCTCGCGGGCGGCGCGGGCAGCACGGTATACTCCGGCAGCGCCGACGGCATGGTGGTGGGCTGGGACGCCGCCGAGCCCGCCCGCGACGGCGAATTGCTGGCCCGGGTCGAAAATTCGGTTTATGCCCTGCGCCACGTCGCCGCCCTGAACATGCTGGTGCTGGGGCACAACTTTCAGGGGATTCAAGCCATTGATTTGGTGAGCCGGCAACTCGTTCACGCCACGGCCTTGCCGCCGGTGGCAATCTTCGAGCTGCTGTTTTCCGAAACCCGCCAGCGGTTGTACGCAGCTTTGGGCGACGGCACGCTGGCCGTCTTGGCCGCACCCGGTTTCCGCCTGGAAAAGCTCCTGCGGCTCGCCAACAAAAGCCTGCGCTGCCTGGCTTTGCACGAGGAACGCGGCGAACTGGCCGTGGGCAGCTCCGACACGATGACCCGAATTTTGGACCTGGATTCGCTGGAAACGAAGTATACGCTGGGCGAGAGCTCGAATTCCGTGTTTTCGGTCGCCTATTCCCCCAATGGCGCCAGTTTGCTCACGGCCGGGCGCGACGCGCAGATTCGCACCTGGGACGTGGCGGCGGGCTACGCGCTGGGGGGCACCGTGCCGGCCCACATGTACACCATCAACCACCTGGCCTTTAGCCCGACCGGCCGCTACCTGGCCTCGTGCAGCCTCGACAAAAGCATCAAGCTTTGGGACGCGGCCACCCTCACCCTGCTGCGGGTGGTGGACCGGGTGCGGGCGGCCGGCCACGGCACGTCGGTGAACCGCTTGGTTTGGCCGGGCACCGAAAACCGGCTAGTTTCGTGTAGCGACGACCGCAGCCTGGCGGTTTGGCAGTTAACGGTAAGCAGTGAGCAATGAGCAGGACTTCCGCGACCTAGACTGCCCATCACCGTTTGTTAGCTGTTTTCTGATAACTATTCTCTGAAAATGAAAATTACCGCCCTCGATATCCGCCAGAAAACCTTTGAGAAATCCTTCCGCGGGGTTGACAAGGACGAGGTGCAAGCGTTTCTGACCACGATTTCGCAGCAATGGGAGCGGCTGGGCGACGAGAACCGCGAGTTGCGCCTCAAGCTTGAGCACGCCCAGCAGGACGTGCAAAAGATGCGCGAGGTGGAAAGCAGCCTCTACCGCACTCTGAAAACGGCCGAAGACACCGGCCATAACATCACCGAGCAGGCCCAGCGCGACGCGGCTTTGCGCGTGCGCGAGGCCCAGTTGCAAGCCGAGCAACTGCTGAGCGACGCCCGGCAGCGCGCCCGCGCCCTGGTGGACGAAGCCTACCAACAGTCGGAAAAAACCGTGGCCGACATGCAGCGCGAAGCAACGGGCCTGGGCCAGGAGTGCCAGCGCTTGGAACAGCAGCTCGACGGCCTCGTGCGCGACTTGCACCACCTGGCTTCCGATGCCCTCGACAAAGTGGAAAAAGCCCGCAACCGGCCCAAGGGCGGCACGGCGGCCATCCTTTCGCGGGCGGCCAGCGTACAGGTAAGGCGGCCCCCCGAACCGGCCGCTGCCCCCACGCCTGAGCCCGCTCCCGCCATGCAAGTAACCGCCACTTCCCCCGTTTCGTCCGCCGCCGCCGTAGCTGCCGCTGCGCCCGCTTCTGCCGCCGCTGCGCGCCCCGCGCCGCAGCCGGCTGCCCACGCCGCCAACCCCGAACCCCGGGCTGAAACGCGCCCAGCCCAGGGCTACAATCCCAAGCCCGGCCAGCAGCCCGACCCCGGCACAGCCCCCAGCCCCGACATTGAGCGGCCCGTGGCGCCCCCCGAAAACCCCGGCATTGCGCCTCCGCCCAACATCGAGCAGCCCGCGCCTTCGCAGGTGCCGCAGCCGGGCGCGCCGCAGGTGGACCCCACAGCGCCCGACATCCGGCCCATCGGCCCCGACCGGCCCGAGATTACCCAACCCCAGTCCATGACCCACCCGGGCGTGGAAATGCCGGCGCCAGCGGAAGTAGCTGTGGCCGAAAAGTCGTTTTTTGATGAGATTTAGCCCGCGTATTTGGTAGGATTGGGTGAGGCTCGCTGCTTCAGACATCCCTGCCTTTGGAAAGCCTGCTGTTGAAGCAGGCTTTCTTTTTTTGCGGCAACCTTTGCGGCCAGCACCGGCACCGCCGCCCGCGCTTTCAACAAACCAGCACCGCAACAGCATGGGCCAAATCGCACTCGAAGGACTGGAATTTTTCGCCTTCCACGGCTACTACGACGAGGAACAGAAAATTGGGAATAAGTACGGCGTGGACCTGTACATCACCACCAATTTGCTGGCGGCCGGTGAATCCGATAAGCTGCACCAGACCGTCAACTACGAGGTGCTTTACCGGCTGGTGGCGGAAGAAATGCGGGCGCCGGCGCGGTTGCTGGAGCACGTGGCCCACCGCGTGCTCGACCGCATCATGGCCGAGCTGACCCACGTGCGCAAGGTCAGAATCAGCGTCAGCAAGTTCAATCCGCCGTTGGGAGGTATCTGCCACCGGGCCCGCGTGACGCTGGCGCGGCGCCGGAAACCGGAGCCGTCGGCGTAGCCCCGGAGCTTTTCGAAACGAAACGCGGCGCGGTGCTTCTGCCGAACGGCGCTCACCGGGCGCACCTGCCGGGCGGTGGGTGAGGAGCGGCCCGCAAAACACATGAAGCGGGCGGGGTCGCGGGTCTACTTTGGCCCGGCTAAGTCAATGAGGTTGACGGGGGGATGCGCGAGTTGGAGAAGCAGGCAGAAATTATTTCGCTGTAAAGTAGGCAGTTAGCTTGTTGCTCCCAATAAATACGAAATATTTCGTAGGTTTTCCTTGCAACTACGAACTCATTCGTATCATCTTTGCTGCGTCCTACGAAATAATTCGTAGTAATTCGTAACTTTCGCTATGAGCAAAGCACCACCTCCCAAACCTACGGATTCCGAGCTGGAAATCCTGCACGTGCTCTGGCAGCACGGGCCGGCCACCGTGCGGGCCGTCAATGACAACCTGAGCCAGCGCCGCCAAACGGAGGTGGGTTACACCACTACGCTTAAGATTTTGCAGTTGATGCTGGAGAAAGGCTTGGTGCGGCGCGACGATGCCGACCGCAGCCACGTGTACCGGGCCGCGGTGCGCGAGCAGGAAACCCAGGGCCTGCTCCTCGACAAGTTTGTGGATGCCACGTTTGGCGGCTCGGCCCTGAAGCTGGTGATGCAGGCCCTCGGCAGCCGCCCGACCTCGGCCGACGAGCTGGCGCAGATCCGCCGCTTGCTTAACGACATTGAAATTCAAAACTCCACTCCTAATTCCGACGACGATGACCGCGCTTGAGAATTTCGTTTCGCCCGCGCTCACGCGGGCTTTGGGTTGGACGCTGCTGCACTCGCTGTGGCAGGGGGCGCTGGTGGCGGCCGTGCTGGCCGGGGCATTGCTGCTGCTGCGCCGGCAGCGCGCCGAGGTGCGCTACGTGGCCTCGGCCGGGGCGCTGGGCGCGGTGGTGGCGCTGGCCGGCATCACGTTCGGGCTGTATTTGCAGGCGGGGGCGGGCAGCAAAACGCTGCAAGGCCCCGGCGCGGTAAAAAACCAGTGGGCGCTGCCCGTGAAATCGGTGCGGAATCCTCCCGTCCCGGCTTCGTCCGCATCGGGGGGGGCGCCGGCGGCAGCATCGAGTGCGCAGCCGGAAAACACGGCTGGTGCCAACGGAGCAAAGATGCTGCCGACAGCTTCCGCGGCAGTTTCTCCTGCGGCCGCCGCTCCTGATTGGCTGGCTTCGGGCCTGCGCTATTTCGACCGGCACCTGCCGCTGCTGGTGGTGGCGTGGCTGCTGGGCCTGCTGGCCATGAGCCTGCGCCTATTGGGCGGGCTGCTGTATGTGCAGCGGCTGCGGCGCTACCGCGTGCGGCCCCTGAGCGCGGCGTGGCAGGAGCGGCTGGCGGTGCTGGCGGCCCGGAGCGGGGTGCGCCGGCCAGTGGCACTGCTGGAGTCGGCGCTGGTGCGGGTGCCCCTGGTGGTGGGCCACGTGCGGCCCGTGATTCTGCTGCCGCTGGGGGCAGTGGCGGGGTTGGCACCGGGGCATCTGGAAGCCATTTTGGCGCACGAGCTGGCCCACGTGCTGCGCCGCGACTACCTCGTGAACCTGCTGCAAACCGTGGCGGAGGCCCTGTTTTTCTACCATCCGGCGGTGTGGTTCGTGGCCAACTGCGTGCGCACCGAGCGCGAGAACTGCTGCGACGATGCCGCGACGGCCCTGGTGGGCGGCGACCCGTTGCGCCTGGCCCGCGCCCTCACGGCCCTGGCCGAGTGGAGCCAAAGCGCCGTGGTGCCCGCCGCGCCGCGCCTGGCCCTGGCCGCCATGGGCGGGCGCGGGGCCCTGCTGAGCCGGGTACGCCGCCTGGTGCAGCGCCGGCCGGCCGCTCCCACGCTGGCCGAAGGCCTGATGGCCGGGGCGCTGGTACTGGGTGGTTTGGGGCTGTTGGGCAGCAGCGTGGTCCTGGCCGGACCCCTGGCGCGGCCCACTCAGGGGCCAGTTAGCAAGCCGGCCGCGCTCGACGGGCCGGCCGGCCCGTCGCGGAATTCAACCGATACGACCAAACGCAGCAATGGAAGCGCGGCCACAACTTTTGAGACGGATGAGGCAATGCCGCCGTTAACACCGTTGTCGCCACCTGATGCGGCTCCCCTGGACCTGGCTGGGGAACTGGAGGAGGACACGGTAGTGCGTCGCCGGGCAATGCGGACCATCCCGGAGCGCGCGCGCGGGAACCGCCGCGTCATCGTCGATGGCCGTGAAATGGCACCGTCGGCGTTTCAGCGCGGAGCCGGCACGGTGGTTGTCACCAAGGATACGAAAGGCCGCCTGACCGATTTGGTGGTGAACGGGCAGCGCGTGGAAACCGAAACGGGCGGCGGCAAAACCAAGGGCAGGAAGGGCGGTGATAGCCAGCAAGTGGAAATCATCCGAGTGGTGCCGGCGGATGCGCCGGAAATGCGGGGTTTTGTCTACCGCAGCGACGGGGAAGGTAGCGACCGGTTCGGGCGCGAGTTCCGGCGGGAATACGACCTCAGGACGCGGCGTCCCGACAATCAAATCAGGTCCGAAATTAGGTCCGACGTTTTCGGAAAAGGGTTTAGCCGGACGTACGGCTACAACCTCAACGGCAACGCCAACCGGAATTTTACGCTGGTCACGCCCGGCGCTTTTGGCCCCGACCCCACGGCTTCCCTCCGCAAGCAGCGGGAGGCCCTGCGCACCGCCGAACGGGCTTTGCTCGAAGCCCTGGCCGTGAAAAACCTGAGCACTGAGCAACGCAAGCGCCTTAACAAGCGCCTGGCCGAGGTGCGGGACCAGCTCAAGCAGACCGAAAGCGCGTCGTCGGCGCAGCAACTGCGGTTGGGCGGCGCCGGGCAGCCGATGAGCGAAGACCTGCGCGAGCGGCAGGAAGAAATGCGGGAACGCCAGGAAGAGCTGCACGACCGCGAAGAAGAGCTGCGCGAGCGGCAGCGGGAAATGCAGGAAGACCTGCGGGAACGCCGCCAGGAGCAGCAGGAAAACATGCGCGAGCGCCAACAGGAGCTGCGGGAGCAGCAGCGGGCACGCGCCGACCGCGACCGCGAGGGCAACGAAGCCTTTGTGGCGGAGCTGGTGAAGGACGGCTTGATTCGGGACAAAGAAAATTTCCAGGTCCGGCTCACGGCCCGCAGCCTGGTGGTCGACGGCAAGGAGCAGCCCCGGCAAGTATTCCAAAAATACCTGAAGCTCTACGAAAGCAAGAACGGCCGCAAAATGAGCGCCACGGGCACGATGATGATAAGCCGCAACAGCGACACCACCATCGAAGGCGACGGCATGGCGCCGCCGCCACGCCCGCCCCGCCCGCCGCGCGCCCCCCGGGCCGCCCTGGCGCCCACGGCCCCTCTGCCCCCCCTGGCCCCGGACAATGCGAATGGCCCCGCCGCGCCCCTGCCCCCGCTGGCGCCCGGCCCGGACACCCAAGCCCTGCGCGACGAGCTGCGCAAAGACGGCCTGATTGGCCCCAACGACAAGAGCTTCCAGGTGCAGCTCAACGGCGCGGGGCTGACGGTGAACGGCAAGCGGCAGCCGGAGGAAATGGCCGCGAAGTACCGCAAATTGACCGGCCACGACGATGGCAAAACGTTCAACATGACGATTTCGACCCAGGAATAGGGGCGAAGGCAGGTTGGAAAGCGGCTGGTTTTCGCGGAGAAACCAGCCGCTTTCGACGTTAACACCCGTTTATTAATCGAGAAAATTAGGCGCCGCCGCGCAACGGTCGGACCTTTGCGCGCATCTGTTGGCCTATCAAAAAGGTCACATTGTTTCGGGGGAGTTGTATGCGCTGTTTCTTGCTGCTTTGTTGGTTGGGGATGGTGGCGGGCGCGGCCCGGGGCCAGGAAAAACCAGCGGCGCCCGTCGTCACCTCGGCCACCGACCCGGCCAAGCCCGCCCCCAAGCGGCAACTGCAGGCCGTCCGCATCAGCGGGCCGCTCAAGCTCGACGGCGTGCTCGACGAAGCGGCGTGGGGGAAGGCGCCGGTGGCGGACAAGTTCTACGAGCTGGAGCCCACGCCGGGCCGCTTGGAAAAGCACCCCACCGAGGTGCGCGTGCTCTACGACGACGCGGCCATTTACGTGGGCGCCGTGATGCACGACGTGGCGCAGGACTCGATTTTGCGCGAGCTGAGCGACCGGGACAACATCGGCAACTCCGACTGGTTTGGGGTGTTTTTCGACACTTACAACGACCACCTCAACGGGTACGAATTCATTCTGACCTCGGGCGGGGTGCAGCTCGACGCCCGCCAGTCGCCGGCCAACGGCGAGGACGTGAACTGGAACGCCGTGTGGGACTCGCGCACCGCCCTGCGCGGCACCGACTGGGTGGCCGAAATGCGCATTCCCTACTCGGCCATTCGCTTCAGCAAGGCCGCCGAGCAGGTGTGGGGCATCAATTTTGGGCGGCAGCGGCGCAGCACCCGGCAGAAGTTCTTCTGGAACGAAGTGAAGCCGCAGGTCGACGGCTTCGTGAACCAGTGGGGCGAGCTCAAGGAGTTGCGCGACCTCAAGCCGCCGCTGCGCCTCTCGCTCACGCCCTACGTGTCGAGCTACGTGAACCACTACCCCTACAACGAGCAGGGCAAGCAAAACGCCACGACCAGCTTCAACGGCGGGGCCGACGTGAAGTGGGGCATCAACGAGAGCTTCACGCTCGACGCCACGCTGGTGCCCGACTTCGGGCAGGTGCAGAGCGACAACCAGGTGCTGAATCTGTCGCCTTTCGAGGTGCAGTTCAACGAGAACCGGCAGTTTTTCACCGAAGGCACCGAGCTCTTCAACAAGGGCGGGCTGTTTTATTCGCGCCGGGTGGGGGCCACGCCCATCGGCTTCGGGGGCGTGGATGACCAGTTGCGCGGCGGCTTTCAGGAAAGCGACGGCAGCCGGCGCAAGGGCGAGTTTGTGGTGGAGAACCCCGGCGTGACGCGCCTGCTGAACGCCACCAAGGTGTCGGGCCGCACCCGCAAGGGCCTGGGCGTGGGCGTGTTCAACGCCCTTAGCAACGACGTGTACGCCACGCTGCAGGACAGCACCACCGGCGCCCGGCGCGAGGTGCTCACCCAGCCGTTCAGCAACTACAACATCGTGGTGCTCGACCAGAGCCTGAAGAACAACTCCTACGTCAGCCTCGTCAACACCAACGTGACGCGCGCCGGCCAGACCTACGACGCCAACGTGACCGGCGGGCTGTTCCGCTTCGCCAACCAGGCCAACAAATACGCCGTCAACGGCCAGGTTGTTTACTCCCACCGCCGCGGCAAGGACTTCAACGAAACTGCTGAAATTGATGACCGCAACGGCTACAAGTACTACGTGAACCTGAGTAAAATCAGTGGCAATTTTACCTGGAGCGTCGACCACGGCATCGAGTCGAGCACCTACAACCCCAACGACCTGGGCCTGCTATTCAGCAACAACAGCATTTCGCAGTCAGTGAACGCGAACTACAACATCTACAAGCCGTTTTGGAAGGTGAACAAGCTGAGCACTTACGCCAGCGTTAACCAGTCGTTGCTGCAACGGCCCACCCGGTACCAGGACGTGGGATTTTATGCGGGCGGCAACACCACCTTCACCAAGAGCTTCCTCTCGGCGGGCCTTGACCTAGACGCCGCGCCTCAGACGCGCGACTACTTTGACCCGCGCCGCGCGCCGCTGGGCCGCTACTACGTGCGCAAGCCGGCCACCTTCGGCTTCAATGGCTTTTTCTCGTCCGATTACCGCAAGAAATTCGCCCTTGACCTCAACTACGGCGCCCGGTTCTTCGCGGCCGACGGCGCGCGCACCGGCCGCACCGGCATCGACCTGAGCCTCGGCCCGCGCTATCGGGCCAGCAACCAGCTCAGCTTCGTGTACCAGATGGGGTACGGGGTGCGCTACAATCAGATTGGCTACGTGGGCGTGGGCGGCGAACCGAACCTGAGCAGCCAGGATTCGCTCGATGCACCGTTGCTGCGCGCCTTTGGCGGCGACGGCGGCGACGTGCTGCTGGGCCGCCGCGACGTGACCACCTTCACCAACACCGCCACGGCCACCTATACCTTCACCAACCGCATGTCGTTCAACATCCGGCTGCGGCACTACGTGAGCAACGTGCACTACCGCGACTTCTCGCGCCTGCGCCCCGATGGCGTCGAAACCCCGGAGCCGTACTACGAACGCAACCGCGACAACACCTTCAACGCCTTCAACATCGACGCGGTGTACTCGTGGTGGTTCGCGCCCGGCTCGCAGGTGAGCATCGTGTGGAAAAACGCCGGCGCCGCGTTCTTCGAAGCCAACGCTGCCACGCCGCAGTACTTCGACAACCTGAGCAACACCATCAACACGCCGCACAACAACTCGGTGTCGGTGAAGGTGCTCTACTACCTCGACTACCTGGCGCTGCGGCCCCGGCGGGGGTAGGGCGGGGTGGTCGTTGGGGCCGCAGGGGCTCTTTTTGGGAATGATTTGGGCGGGGCGGGCAACACTTTTTGCTTCCGGCAGTATGTGTCTGCAATATTTCCCCCCCCCCCCGCTTAACTCCGCGCCTCATGCTGCCCCACCATCCGTTGAAATTTAGCCGACTGACCGTGTTCGGCCTGGTGGCCGTGCTGGGCCTGAGCCAGTGCAGCGTGAACGAGCAGGCGCAACAGGCCCGCGCGCTGAGGAGCGTCGACATCCGCTTGCTGGCCGTGGAACAAGCCAACGTGGCGGGCGTGGACGTGACCCAGGTGCGCGAATCGGCGGACCTGAGCGCGGCGCAGCAGGCCGTCATCGGCGCGGTGTACGCCACCGGCAAGCTGCCCCTGCTCATGCGCGTGAACCTGGAAATGCGCAACCCCAACGACGAAGACGTGGCCCTCAGCGAGATGGAATACATTGCCCTGCTCGACGGCAAACAAATTGCCACGGGCCGCACCACCGACCGCACCGAGGTGCGCGGCAACGGCGGCACCAAGCTGGCCCTGATTATTCTGGAAAGCAACCTGCGCAGCACCCTGGGCGCGCAGACCGAGGTGGGCCTGCTCACCCTCGTTTCCGGGCTGGCTGACCGCGACCGGCAGCCCATGCGCCTGACGCTGCGCCTCAAGCCCACGTTCGTCACCACCAGCGGCCGCCGCATTCCGCCCGGTGGCTACGCCAACGTGGAGAAAGAATTCACCCCCCGGCGGGCCGTCGACATCATCGACCGCCGCCCCTGACCCAAACCGGAACACGGCCGGCAAGCTGGGTAGGTCCGCAAGGGCCGCAGCCTAAGCTCATGCCTTAGGCCGTCAGTCAGCACAAGCTGCGCTGCTTATCCCATGCCGCCGGGCAGTGCCAGGGCTGGCAGCAAGCCCGCCCACTTCAGCCCGAGCCCCTCTGGTGGGGCCCCGCACCGGCGCCGGGATGCCAACGGTGAAACCCCTTTGGCCGCTGTCAATACAAGGGGTGGCAGTCGCCGTTGTTTTTTTGATATTTTACATATAAATTATCAATTATTATGATTTAAAACAAATTTTCTTCTTTATTTGCACCTGCAAACGCTGCCTCCGATGCCCTCCCGGGCCGCTTCTGGCTGGCTTAATCCCCGCATGGTATGCAACCCGCCTCGCTCCTGAAAGCCGCTCTGCTGACCGCCTTGCTCGTCGCGGCCTTCGTAGCCGGCTGGGAATGGCACTGGCGCAGCCAGGGGTTTGCCATCTCCTACAACGACGACGAAAGCCTGTGGGCCAGCAAACGCAAGCTGATTTACCAGACCACGCCGGCCCGGCCGGTGGTCATCGGCTCGTCCCGCATCAAGTTCGACCTGGACCAGGACACCTGGGCCGGCCTCACCGGCGAGCGGCCGGTGATGCTGGCGCTGGTGGGCACCTCGCCCCGCCCCGTGCTCACCGACCTGGGCAAGGACGTCAACTTCAAGGGCACGGTCATCGTGGACGTGGTAGAGGGAATTTTCTTCGCGCCGTCGGGCTCGCGCCAGGAGAAGCGGGCCCTCGAACGTCTGAAGGCCTACCCCAAGTGGTCGCTGGCTCAGCAGCTCAGCTTCCACCTCAACCGGCGGCTGGAATCCGCGCTGGTGTTTCTGGACGAGGAACGGCTCACGCTGGACGTTTTTCTGACCCGGCTGGCGGTGCCCAACCGCCCCGGGGTGTTCACGCCCCCGCTCTTTCCGCAGAAATTTGCCTACAACAACTTCGACCGGCAAACCCGGATGACCGACAAGTTCGTGGCCGACACGGCGCTGCAAGCCCAGATGCGGCGCGTGTGGATGGCGCCCGGCGGCATGAGCGGCAGGCGCGGGAACGGGGGCGACACCCTAACGGCCCTGCTCGCGTCGGTAAAACGCTCGGTGGACCAGATTCGGGCCCGCGGCGGGCGCGTGGTGTTCGTGCGCTGCCCCTCGGACGGGCCCTTGCGCGCGGCGGAAAACAAAGGCTACCCCCGCGCCCAGTACTGGGACCGCCTGCTGGCCGACACCCGCACGCCGGGCGTCCACTTCGCCGACTACCCGGCCCTGGCCCGCTACCGCTGCCCCGAATGGTCGCACCTCACGCCCCGCGACGCGGCCACCTTCACCCGCGACCTCATCCCCATCATGCAGCAGCAAACCGGCTGGCGCATCCGTCTTTGAGTTGCTGGCTGACAGCTGTTGGCTGATAGCTCTGTCCGTTGATTTTTCGTCTGCTACTTAAGAGCTAACAGCCATCAGCTAATAGCTATCAGCCAAAAAACATGGTCTTCAATTCCTACGGCTTCGTCCTCTTTTTTGTGGTGCTGCTGGTGCTGCACAACCTGCCGCTGCCCTGGCGGGTGAAGAAGATTAACCTGCTGCTGGCCAGCTACCTGTTCTACGCCGTCTGGAACCCGCCGTTCGTGCTGCTGCTCTGGCTGGCCACGGCGGTGGACTTCTACGTGGCCCGGCTCATTGCCCGGGAGGAGCGGCCGGGGCCGCGTAAGCTGCTGCTCACCGTCAGCCTGGCGATGAACCTGGGGCTGATTGCCTTCTTCAAGTACGGGGGCTTTTTGCTGGAAAACTTTACCGCCTTGTTGGCCTCGGTGGGCATTGCCTTCCAGGCGGCCAAGCCCGACCTCATCCTGCCGGTCGGCATCTCCTTCTACACCTTCGTCACCCTCTCCTACACCCTCGACGTGTACCGCTGCCAAGCCCCGCCGGAAAAATCCTTCCTGAATTTCGCCCTGTTCGTGACGTTTTTTCCGCACCTGGTGGCCGGCCCCATCGTGCGGCCCGCCGACCTGATTCCGCAGTTCCAGGAGCCGCGCCGGGCCACCACCGCGCAACTGACCTGGGGGCTGTTCCTGCTTTCGCTGGGCCTGTTTATGAAAGTGGTGCTGGCCGACGGCTTGCTGGCCGGCGCGGCCGACAGCGTGTTCGGGGTGCCGTTTCCGCTGCCGATGCTCGACGCCTGGGCGGGCGTGCTGGCGTTTTCGGGGCAGATATTCTGCGACTTTGCCGGCTACTCCACCTGCGCCATCGGCGTGGCGCTGTGCCTGGGCTTCGTGCTGCCCGACAACTTCCGGTACCCGTACGCGGCCATCGGGTTTTCGGACTTCTGGCGGCGCTGGCACATCACGCTCTCCACCTGGCTGCGCGACTACCTCTACATTCCGCTCGGCGGCAACCGCCGGGGCCCTGCCCGCGCCTACCTCAACCTGATGATAACCATGCTGCTGGGTGGCCTCTGGCACGGCGCTTCCTGGACCTTTGTGGTGTGGGGCGCGCTGCACGGCTTCTTCCTGTGCGTGGAGCGCCTGGTGCGGGGCTGGGCGGGCATGGGCGACGCCCGGCCCGAGCCGCCCGAGCGGGCGCGGGCCGAGCCGGCCGTGTACCGGGCCTCGGTGGTTCCGCTGTCTTTGGCTGGCAAGCGCATGAGCGGGTTCGGGCTGGCGCTGCTCACGCTTTTCTTCGTCAACGTGACGTGGGTGTTCTTCCGGGCCCCGGACTTCGGCGGGGCCGCTCGCCTGCTGCTGGCCATGTTCGGGGCCTTTCCCGCCGGCAAGCCCCTGCTGGCCACGGTGGACATCTACAAAGTGGGCATCATCACGGTGTTGCTGGTCGTCAGCCACTGGCTGATGCGCGACACGTCGCTGGTCCGAGTGGCCGCCCGCCTGCCCTGGTGGCTCATCAGCCTGGTCTGGACGGGAATGCTGGCCCTGCTCATTTTGACCCAGAAGAGCAGCAGCTCCTTCATTTATTTCCAGTTTTAGGGTGGTTTCGCCAGTCGGGTCCACAGCTTCACCTCACCCCCGGCCCCTCTCCCGCGGAGAGGGGAGCCTGGCGACTACGCGGTTGGTGAAACCGCTCTAATGGCTTATTGGAGCCGTTTCCAGGTCAGTATACTTCTTTCTCGGCCCCCCTCTCCGCGGGAGAGGGGCCGGGGGTGAGGTTGCGCCGTGGACACTGACTCTGAAACCGCTCCAGACTGCACGTCCCGCCCCTACTGCGCCGGTCGTTACCGCAGCCCCAGCAGCTCCGCGGCCGCGGCAAACGGCGTGAGCTGCCCGGCCGCCACCGCCGCCCGCACCGCCGGTAGCCGCCCGCGCACCGCCTCGTCGGCGTAGAACCGACTTTCCAGGGCCTGGGCAATGCTCTGGTGCAGCCACTGGAGCTGCTGCTGCTGGCGCCGCTGCGCGAAGTAGCCGCTGGCCCGGGTGGCGGCGGCGTAGGCTTCGACGACTTCCCAAACTTCGGCCAGGCCGGTGCCGCCCACGGCCGAGGTGAGGAGCACCGGCTGCGCCTGGCCCGAGGGTGCGGGCGGAAACAGGTGCAGCGCGTTCTGGTAGTCGAGGCGGGCGCGGCGGGCGGCGGGCTCGTTGCCCTGGTCGGCCTTGGTGATGCACAGGGCGTCGGCCATTTCCATGATGCCGCGCTTGAGGCCCTGCAGCTCGTCGCCGGCGCCGGCCAGCAGCAGCAGCAGGAAAAAGTCGACCATGCCGTGCACGGTGGTTTCGGACTGGCCCACGCCCACGGTTTCGACGAAGATGACGTCGTGCCCTGCCGCTTCGCACAGCAGCAACGCCTCGCGGGTGGCGCGGGCCACGCCGCCCAGGCTACTTCCCGCCGGCGAGGGCCGGATGAACGCCGCCGGGTGGGCCGACAGCCAGGGCATCCGGGTTTTGTCGCCCAGGATGCTGCCGCCGCCGCGCTGGCTGCTGGGGTCCACGGCCAGCACGGCCAGCCGGTGGCCCCGGGTTTCGACCAAATACCGCCCCAGCGCCTCGATAAACGTGCTTTTGCCCACGCCCGGCACGCCCGTGATGCCCACCCGCAGGCTGCGGCCGGTGTGGGGCAGCACGGCTTGCAGTACCTCCTGGGCCAGGGCCTGGTCGGCGGGCAGGGTGCTTTCGACCAGCGTGATGGCGCGGCCCAGCACCGTGCGTGAGCCGGCCCGGATGCCGGCGGCGTACTCAGCGGCGGAAAGGCGTTTGGGAGGCAAAATATCGAAGGATAGGCATTAGCTTGCGGCCGGATAGGGGCCTGCTGTGTAAATATTGAACGTCATCCTAAGTCTGAACGACATGCTATGCTTGAACGTCATGCTGAGCTTGCCGAAGCATCTCGCCCGCTTTGTCAGCGTGATTCAACGAAGCGGGCGAGATGCTTCGGCAAGCTCAGCATGACGTTCTAAATAATTCTCAAACGTTTGGTCCCCACGCTGCCCATCCAACCGCAAGCTAAACCCCCCACTTCTTTTCTGCACATGAGCATTCTCTTTCGCCTCCTCCCGCTGGCCGCGCTGCTGGCCCTGCCGGCCGCCCTGCGCGCCCAGAACGAGCTGAGCAACTTCACGGCCACCGGCCGGGGCGGCGTGGCCAACGCCTTCGCCGCCGACTACCAGGCCATCGGCATCAACCCCGGCAACCTGGGCCGCATCGGCGGGGCCCGGGTCACGTTTTCGCTGCTGGAGTTTGGAGTGGGAGCCTCATCTAAATCCCTGACCAACAATCAACTCAACAAGATTATCTACAGCCCCGATGACAACATTACGTCGGCCGAGCGGACGGCTCTGGTCAGCAACTTCGCCAACGAAAACGCGCTCAACGGCAGCCTGGAGCACAGCCTGGCCAGCGTGGCCGTGGCCCTGCCCTACGGGTCGGTGGCCGCGAGCTGGCGGCAGCGCCTGACGGCGGAGGTGTCGTTGAACCGCACGGCGGCGGAAATTTTCTTTCTGGGCCGCGACGCCCCCGTGTTCCAGAGCGCGGCGCTGCCCCGGGTGTCGGTGGCCCTGGCCGGCACGGAAATGAAGCTGGCGCTGACCGACGAGTACAACGTGGCCTACGGCGCGCCCCTGGTGAGCCAGGAAAATTTTCAGCTCTCGGGTGGGGTGGGCTACCGCTACATTCGCGGCATTGGCGCCGTCGATTTTCAGGTGAAGGAAGGGCGCGTGGAGGCCTACAGCTCGCTCTCGCCGCTGTTCAACGTGCAGTACGGCAACATTGCCACCGGCCCCAACTTCGATTTCCGCGACGGCGGCGACTTTGAGGCCGTGGGCTCCGGCCACGGCTTCGACGTGGGCCTGGCGGCGGAAATCGGCGACCAGCTGCGCCTCAGCGCCTCACTCACCGACCTGGGCTCGATGACCTGGAAAGGCAACCTGCTCACGGCCGCCGACCAGACCATCCGCAAAACCGACTCGGAGGGCCTGCAGACGTATAACATCTTCGAGGAGGCCGCGCGGGTGTTCGGCAACAACTCCGAAAGCCCCTTGCAGTACGCGCCCGACGTGCGCCGCTCGGCCAAGCTGCCGGCCAAGTTCCGGGGCGGGGTGGCCTACCGCATCGACGACCGGTTTGAGGCCGGCTTCGACGTGACCGCGCCGCTCAACGAGGTGGCCGGCAACTTCGCTTCCTCGTACTTCGGGCTGGGCGTCGACTTCAAGCCCGCCCCGTGGGTGCGCCTGAGCACGGGTACTTCGACGGGGGCCGGCTACGGCTTCGGCCTGCCCCTGGGTGTCACGTTCGTCACCGACAGCTACGAGGCCGGCATCGCCTCGCGCGACGTCACCGGCTACTTCACCGAAAACAAGCCCTACGTGTCGCTAGCGCTGGGTTTTCTGCGCTTCAAGTTTGGTAAAGTGGGGGAGGAGTAGGGACCGCGCTAGCTGCCCGGCACCACCACGAAGGCGGGCAGGCCCAGCTTGCTGCGCCGGCCGCCCAGCTTGAAGCCTTCGTCCACGTACTTGCAGTCCTTGCCCAGGGCGTTGGGCGCCTGGATGACGCCCAGGTTGGGGTTGTCTTCGCGGGCTACGTAAATGCGGCCGTCGGGCCCGAGCTGCATAGCGCCGATTTTGCGGTTGGCCGACTTGCCCACCAGCAGGGCCTGCTTGGTTTTCAGGTCGAACTGCCAGATGCGGGTTTCGCCGCCGCCCACGCCGTTGCAGCTGCCGTAGAGCTTGGTGCCATCGGGCGAAAACTCCACGCCGTAGGCTTCGGGGTAGCCGGCGAAGCCGCGGGCGTTACTCACCTTGCCGGTGCTGCGGTCGAAGTCGTAAAGCTCAAACTTGTTGGTTTCGCGCCAGAGGGCGGCGGCCAGGTTGCGGCCGTTGGGCGAAAATTTCAGCGCCCCGATGGCGTTGCGGCCGGGCCCGGAGTTCATGCTGCCCACGTTGCTGAAAATGGGCTTGGCCGATGAAATGCCGTCGGGCGTGACGAGGTAGGATACGAAGGCGTTGGAGTTCCAGCGGTGGGCCACCACCCAGGTGTCGCGGCCGTTGGCGTGGCGCACGGCGGCCAGCTTTTCGGCCACGGGCTGAATCAGCAGCAGGTTCACGCGGGGCAGGTCGCCGAGGCCGTCGGCGCGGGTCATGTCCACCACCGAGTAGCGCAGGCCGTTGGGCGTGCCCTGCGGGGCCACCGTGAAGATGTAGAAGATGTTGCCCGAGCCGGGGTCGGGTACGATGAGGGCCGACTGGGTGCTCACGCCCATGCCCATGAGCTTGTTGCCGTTGGGCATGGGCTGGTGCTGGCGGTTCCACACGGTTTCGCCGTTGGTGTAGAAGAGCAGCTCGCCCTTGGCGGTGGTGGCCACGGCGCAGCCCTCGTAGGTGCTCATCTTGCCGTCGTTGAGCGGCTGAGGCACTTTGTCGGCGCCGAACGTCAGGCCGGCCTGCTGGCCGAAATACCAGATATCGGTGGGGCGCTGGGCGCGGGCTGCCAGAGAAAGTAGCAGCGGAAGAACGAAAAGAAAGCGGGTCATGGGCATTGAAAGCGGTTGATAAGGCAGCTAAACGAAAAAACCAAGCCAACTGGTGTTCGCGGGCCGCGACGGTTTCAGGGCTGCTCATGCCAGGGTTGCCCGTAGCGGCTGGCGTTGGAAGGCCCCGCCACCCTCCTTCCGGCAGCGGCCGTTGTTAAAAAGGTGAACGCGAAGTACGGCCCTCCGCCGCGTAAACTACGGGCCGGTCGCCGCAAGTTGGGCGGGGCTGGTGGCGCCGTGGTATTTTTCAAAACTCGCGTATTCAGGCATCAGCCCCCGCCAAAAGGCCTGGTGCGGGCTACCGGGGCGCTGGGCCAGCTCGGCCTCGGTGAGCGGAAACGGGAAAATGTGCACCGGAATCACGGCCTGTCCGGCCGCCCGCGCCGTCACGGCCAGCAGGTACACCTCCTCGATGCCCGCGTCGGTGATGGGCAGGCAGCCCACGGTGGCCGCCCCGCCGTGGATGAAAATGTCGCCGCCGGGGTTGGGCTCGCCGAGGGCGCGGTCGGCGGCGTTGGGGTAGTCGAGGCCCAGCGACAGGTGAAAGTTGCTGCGCGGGTGGAACCGGTCGATGGCGTAGCAGCCCTCCGGTACCTGGCGGTCGCCGGCCCGGCGCTTGGGGCCCAGCGTGCCCGAGGTGGCCGCCAGCGGGTAGGCGTGCAGCAGCACGAACGGACCCGCGCCCCGGTTGCGGGCCCACACCTCCAGCTCCCGGTGGGTTTTGAGGAGGCGCAGGAAAAGCTCCAGCCGTTGCGGGTCCAAACCATGCGAGTGAAGACGGCGGGCGACGGCGGGCCCGGTGGCCGCCCGCGCTGCCCGCACCCGCGGAAATCGCAGTTGCTCTCGCCAGAAAGCCGAGGCATCGGCGCGGGCCGCGCTGTCGGTGGGGGCGGGGCAGGACTGGGCCAACAACTGGCAAAGGGGGAATAGCAAGAGCACGCAACCCGGCAAACGACGCAGCATAAAAATCAACCCGAACGAAGAAGAATACGACCACAACGGCACCTGGGTGTTTCTATTTTACCGGGCTGGTAAATGGCAGCTTGGAGCGGGTACACGAACCGGTAAATGGCAGCAGGGGCAATCGGTAACTTCCCCGTAATGCCTGCGGCCGGGCCGGTAAGCTACCTTCGCGGCACCAACGCGGCAATCTTTCCGCGTTGTGCCTGGTCCATGCAAACTCGTTTTTCACTCCGCCGTTTCGCCCCGCTGCTCAGCTTGCTCGCGCTGCTGGGCTGCACCGGCAGCCCCAGCACCAAGCCCGCGCCCGACGCGCCCGGCGTGCTGCCCGGCCCCATCGCCGGCACCAACCAAACCCAGTTGCCCAACGGCTGGAAGCTGAGCCCCGCCGGCACGGCCACCCCGCTCGGCGACCTGCCCATGAACCTGCAAATCAGCCCCGACGGCCGTCTGGCCGCGGTGGTGAACGCTGGCTGGGGTCCTAACTCGGTGCAACTGCTGGACGCCGCCACCGGGCAGGTGCTCGATACCCGCGCGGTGCCGGCCGCCTGGGCCGGTCTGGCCTTCGCGCCCGACGGCCGCACCCTCTACGCCTCGGGCGGCCACCACAACCGCATCCACTGCTTCCAAGTCGAGGGCCAGAAGCTGCGCCCCGACAGCGCCCTGGTGCTGGGCGACCGGTGGCCCAAGCAGAAAATTGGCGTGGCCGGCCTGGCCGTGGACGGCCGCCGCAACCTGCTCTACGCCGTGACGCGGGAAGACAACTCACTCTACACCTTCGACCTGAAAACGCGGCAGCGCCTGCGCGTGCTGCCGCTGCCGGCTACGGCCTACAGCGTCCTGCTCAGCCCCGACGGCACCCGGCTCTACATCAGCTTGTGGGGCGGCCGGGCGGTGGTTCCCTACGACGTGGACAAGCAGCAGCTGCTGGCGGCCATTCCCGTCGAAAGCCACCCCAACGACATGGTGCTGAGCCGCGACGGCCGCCGCTTGTTTGTGGCCAACGCCAACAGCAACTCGGTGTCGGTCATCGACACGCGCGCCGCCCGCGTGACGGAAACGCTCAACACGGCCTTGTTTCCGGCCTCGCCCGCCGGCAGCACGCCCAACGGCGTGGCCCTGAACGCCGACGACACCCAGCTCTTCATCGCCAACGCCGACAACAACTGCCTGGCCGTGTTCGACGTGCGCGACCCGGCCGCCGCCCGGCCCCTGGGCTTCGTGCCCACCGGCTGGTACCCCACGGCGGTGCGCGTGGCGGGGGCTCAGTTGCTCGTCGCCAACGGCAAGGGCGGCACTTCCCGGCCCAACGCCAACGGGCCCAACCCGGTGCGCGACGAATCCCGCGCGCCCGGCTACATCGCCGGCCTGCTGCCGGGCTCGCTGCTGCGCCTGCCGGTGCCCGACGCCGCGGCGCTGGCCGCGTTCTCGGCCCAGGTCTACGCCAACACGCCCTTCACCAAGGCCCGCGAGGCCGCGCCCGAGGTGCCGGCCGGCAACCCCGTGCCCCAGCGCGTGGGCGACCCGTCGCCCATCAAGCACGTGTTCTACATCATCAAGGAAAACCGGACCTACGACCAGGTGCTCGGCGACCTGCCCGCCGGCAACGGCGACGTGAGCCTGTGCCTGTTCCCGGAGGCCGTGACGCCCAACCACCACGCCCTCGTCCGCGAGTTTGTGCTGCTCGACAATTTCTACGTGGATGCCGAGGTGAGCGCCGACGGCCACAACTGGAGCACGGCCGCCTACGCCAACGATTTCGTGGAGAAGAGCTGGCCCGCCAACTACAGCGGCCGGGGTGGCAACTACGACTTCGAGGGCAACCGCGGCGAAGTGGCCGAGCCCAAGGACGGCTTCCTGTGGGACTACTGCCAGCGCGCGGGCCGCAGCTACCGCTCCTACGGCGAGTTTGTGTACAAGGGCAAGGCCAGCGTGCCGGCCATCGCGGGGCATTTCTGCGAGGCGTACCCGGGCTTCGACATGAACATCACGGATGTGGACCGGGAGAAAATCTGGGAACAGGACTTCGACCAGCTGGTGGCCGCCAATGCCGTGCCCAACCTGAGCATCATCCGCCTGCCCAACGACCACACCAGCGGCGCCCGCAAGGGCGCGCTCACCCCGCTGTCCTACGCCGCCGACAACGACCTGGCCCTGGGCCGCCTCATCGAGCACCTCTCGAAAAGCCCGGTCTGGAAGGAATCGGTGGTGATGATAGTGGAGGACGACGCCCAGAACGGCCCCGACCACGTGGACGCCCACCGCTCCACGGCCTACCTCATGGGCCCCCACGTGCGCCGCCACGCCGTGGTGCACACCGCCTACACCACGTCGGGCATGCTGCGCACGCTGGAGCTCATCCTCGGCCTGCCGCCCATGAGCCAGTACGACGCCGCCGCCACGCCGCTCTGGGCCTGCTTCACCCCGAAAATGAATGCCGCGCCCTACGCCGCCCGCCCCGCCACCACCCCGCTCGACGTCCGCAACACGGCCTACAACGCCCCCGCCCGCCGGGCCGAGAAATTCGACCTGAGCCGCGAGGACGCCGCGCCCGATTTGGCCTTCAACGAGAACATCTGGCAGGCCGTGCGCGGCGAGCACAGCCGCATGCCCGCGCCGCGCCGCGCCGCTTTCCTGCGCGAGGCGAAAACGGAACGAGAGGAGGAAGGGGAGGAGGACTGAGCAGCTGGCCGCGTTGGCCGAAACTTTTGTGGAACGTCCCGCTCATCGGGCGTCGGCTGGTCGAAGCCTCTCCGCCGCTTCGTTCCGGCGTCAACCTCACCCCCTGACCCCCTCTCCCGTGGAGAGGGGGCACCGGTCCCGCCCTGGCGTCAGACTCCCCTCTCCTTGGG
>NZ_JANNOD010000057.1:0-67636 GCF_031398885.1 Hymenobacter sp. | reverse complement strand
TGACACCCAGCCCTGGCGGCGGAAATAAATTCGCGGCTTATCTTCCTCACCTGTAAAGTCCAATCCGGATTACCACCCCGGCCTGTAAAGCGCAGGCCGGATTATCACCTCCACCTGTATAGCTATAGCCGGACGAGACACTCGGCGCCACATCGGGCCTGCGAATAGCCTCGGTATAGCCAGGCTTCGCGACACGCTTGCCCATTTCGTGCATCTCGGCCGGAGCCTGCGCGTGCGCCCTGCTGCCGCCGGCCGCCCGCACCGCCCACACCGCCATGGCCGCCGCCAGCCAGGCCCGCCACCGCGTGAGGGCAGCCGGGGCGGCGCGCTGCAACGGCCGCTCCAACTGCCCCGCCGCGAAGCGCCCGCAGGTGCGGGCGCCCGCGGCCCGGGCCAAATGGGCCAGGATTTCGGCGTCGGTGTGCCGGGTGAAGTCGACCACCGTTTGCTGGCACGCCGCGCAGTGGTGGCCGGTAGCAGCCGGAGTCATGGCGGCCCAGCTTTCGTTGCAGGGCTGCGGAATGGTGAGTAAAATGGGCGAGCGCATGGGCCTGACGGGGATAATGGGCAGTACGGCTTTGATGCCCACGGCGCGGCAATTCCACACGCCCCCCGCTTTATGTTTTATCTTTTCGCCCCCAAACCCGCTTCCCGCCTTTGCATGCTTCCTGAAAAGTCCCTGTTTCGCCGCAAAACCATTGCGGCCATTCTGCAGAATCCCCCGGCCGACCACGAAGGCCCTTCCCCCGGCGGCCTGGCCCGCCACCTCACCGTGCGCGACCTCACCGCGCTGGGCATCGCGGCCATCATCGGGGCCGGCATTTTCAGCACCATCGGCAAGGCCAGCCTCGACGGCGGCCCGGCCGTGTCGCTGCTGTTCGTGTTCACGGCCGTCGCCTGCGCGTTTTCGGCGCTGTGCTACGCGCAGTTCGCGGCCACCGTGCCGGTCAGCGGCTCGGCCTACACCTATGCCTACGTCTCGTTTGGCGAACTCATAGCCTGGATTATTGGCTGGGCCCTGATTATGGAATACGCGGTGGGCAACATCGTGGTGGCCATTTCGTGGTCGGACTACTTCACCGGACTCATGGACGGCATCGGGCTGCACATCCCGGTCTGGCTCACGATGGGCTTCCAGACCGGTCACGCCGGCTACGAGGCCGTGCTGGGCCTGATGCAGGCCGGCAAGCCGCTCAGCGCCGCCAGCCCCACCCAGCTGGAGGCCTACAAAGCCTGGACCACGGCCCCCGAGCTGTTCGGCAACTGGCGCCTGGTCGTCGACCTGCCCGCCTTTGCCATCGTCGTGGCCATTACGGCCCTGGTCTACGTCGGCATCAAAGAGAGCAAGAACGCCTCGAACCTGCTGGTGCTGCTCAAGCTCGTCATCGTCTTCATCGTCATCGCGGTGGGCGCGTTCTACGTGCAGCCCAGCAACTGGACGCCCTTCGCCCCCAACGGCGTGGGCGGCGTGCTCCGGGGCGTGTCGGCGGTGTTCTTCGCCTACATCGGCTTCGACGCCATTTCGACCACCGCTGAAGAATGTAAAAATCCGCAGCGCGACCTGCCCAAGGCCATGCTCTACGCCCTGGTCATCTGCACGGTGCTTTACGTCATCATCACGCTGGTGCTCACGGGCATGGTGCCCTACACCAAGCTCGGCGTGGGCGACCCGCTCTCCTTCGTGTTTGCCGAAATTGGCATGCCGCGCCTCTCGGGCTTGGTGGCGGTGAGCGCCGTGTTTGCCATGGCCTCGGTGCTGCTGGTGTTTCAGTTGGGCCAGCCGCGCATCTGGCTCACCATGAGCCGCGACGGGCTGCTGCCCCCGGTGTTCTCGCGCATTCACCCGCGCTTCCACACGCCCTCGTTCGCCACCATTGTCACGGGCTTTTTCGTGGCTGTGCCGGCGCTCATCCTGAACATGGACCTGGTAGTGGACCTCACCAGCATCGGCACGCTGTTCGCCTTCGCGCTGGTGTGCGGCGGCATCCTCGTCATCGACCCCTACGGCCGCTCCGAAGCCCGCTTCAAGGTGCCCTACGTTAACGGGCAGTGGCTGATGCCGCTCATCCTGGCCGGGGGCGCTTTTCTGCTCCTGCGCTACAACGCCACCGGCAACCAGGGCTTCTGGCAAGACCTCAGCGGGCAGCACGGCTGGCTGCTGCTCGACGGGGGCGGCAAAATCATCGGCGGCTTCGCCCACCAGATTCCGACGCTGATATTTTTCCTCTCCTGCATCGCGCTGTGCGTGCTCTCGTTCCGTAAGAAGCTCTCGCTGCTGCCCACCCTGGGCCTGCTCATCAACCTGTACCTGATGACCCAGCTCGGCATCAGCAACTGGACGCTGT
Source organism: Hymenobacter sp. (assembly GCF_031398885.1). Taxonomy (GTDB): domain Bacteria; phylum Bacteroidota; class Bacteroidia; order Cytophagales; family Hymenobacteraceae; genus Hymenobacter. Next base: position 65,291 of record NZ_JANNOD010000057.1, on the reverse strand, counting down.
TTTTTGTCTGGCTGCTGATTGGGCTCGGCGTGTACTTCGGCTACGGGTATTCCAACTCCAAGCTGGGGCAGCCGGCAGTGGTTAGTACAATGGCGAAAGGTGGATTATAAAAACCCATAATCCACTTTAGGAGGATAAGTTGGATTATGGGTTTTTATAGTGGCGGTGGTTTAAAATGAGGTGGCAGGATTATGTCAACTAACTGCAACGAGTAGAAAAATGCTTTTGCGCCTCGTTGACTGCATTTTTAAGCAGTTAACAATCAGCTGTATTGTAGGTTACCACCCCCATTTGGACCAGCGCCGGAATTGCTACACTCGTGGCGAAGTGGTTTGCGAAAAAAGGGGTAGTTCGGGCAACGACGGGCGGGGGCCAGCCCCGCACCCTACTTCGGGAGCCGGATAAACAGCTTCACGTTCCCTAATGCCCCCGCGCATGGCCCCCGGCGAAACTTCCTTCCTCACCTTTCGCCTGCGCGGCACCGTGCCCGCCGCCACCGGCCGCGCGCTGGCGGCTGAGCGGCGGCAGGCCCAGGAAGCTGGCACTGACCCCCGCCGCGCCCAAAAGCAGTTTTTTGCCAAGTTCGACGCCGTGCTCGACCGCGCGCCCATCGGCCCGGCCTATTTCGATGACGAAAAGATGGCCGAAGTGCTGGCCGGCGAAATCATGATGCTGGAGGAAACCGGCTTCGTGGTCCACGGCTTCGCTACTCTGCCCAACCACGCGCACCTCGTGCTGCATTTGCCCGAAAACAGTGACCTGTCTTTTGCGAAAGCTGTGGACCTGCTGCACCTGCGCACGGGCACCCATTGCCGCCGCCTGGTGCGCCCCAAGCTGCCGCCCGAGGCCGAGTTCTGGCAAACCGGCTGGTTCGAATACACCGTGCGGGACGAAGCCGAATTGACCCGCGTGCTGGCCTACGTGCGCGGCAATGCCCGGCAAGCGGGCCTGCCGGCCCGGTTTCAGGAGTGGCCCTACGTGGGGCCGGAATCTTAGGCCCGGGGCCACTGAGCCGGCAGCAGCCGGGCGTTGCCAGTCCATTTCCGGCCGCTGCAAACCGCCCGCCCCGCCAGGCCACGTACGTGTGACCGCAAGCCTCCAGGTTCCGCCACTTCATGCGCTATTCGCCAGCCCTTCCGTTTGCGCTGTTGCTGCTGGTCCGCGCCAGCCCCGCCCGCGCCACCGCCCCGCCCGATACCCTGCGCCCCGTCAGCGCCGACCGGCTGCTGGGCTACACCTACGCGAATGACCTGTTTTTTCGCACCGACTACTACTTCACCCAGGGCATGACCCTGACGCTGGTGCACCCGGCGCTGGCCCGCTCGCCGGTGCGGTACCTGTTGCCGGGCGGCGCCCGCGGCAGCCAGCAGCACCACGGCATCACGCTGCGTTACGACGGCTTCACGCCCCTGCGCATTCAGGACCCGTTCATCCGCGTGGGCGACCGGCCGTATGCGGCCTACGTGTACGCGTCGTTTTTTCGGGTGAGCACCCGGCCCGGGCGGCAGCGGCTGACCACGGCGCTGGAAGCGGGCTTCATTGGTCCCGCCGCCGGGGGCAAGGAGCTGCAAACCGCCATTCACCGCGTCACGAATAATTCCGAGCCGCGCGGCTGGGGCAACCAGGTCCGCAACGACTTGGTGCTGGGCTACCGGGGGGCTTTTGAAAAGCAACTGCTGGCCATCCCCGGCCGCGCCGAGCTGCTGGGCAGCGCCGAGGCGTCGCTCAGCACCCTGTACACGTACGCCGGCACGGGCGTGCGCCTACGGGCCGGGCGGCTGAACCCCTACTTGGCCAACCTGGGCGTGGCGGGTCCGCAAAGCCGCGCCAGCCTGCGGCGCTGGCAGCTCTACGGCCAGGCCACGTTCGAGGCGCGCCTCGTGGGCTACAACGCCACGCTGCAGGGCGGAATTTTTACCGATGCCAACCCCTACACCATCGCTGCTGACGACGTACGCCGGGCCCTGCTGCGCGGCACCGGCGGCGTGGTGCTGGCGTGCGGCGGCTTCAGCTTCGCAGCCACCGGCACCTGGGTATCGCCAGAGTTTGCGGGCGGCCGCCCGCACCGCTGGGGACAGCTAGGCATAACGGCAGCGTTTTGACGCTGCGCTTAATGAGGAATGAAGAATGAGGAATGAGGAATGAAGAATTGGAAAACAGCAAGAGGGCCCGAACTTCCTCATTCCTCATTCCTCATTCCTCATTCCTCATTCCTCATTAAGCGCAGCGTCAAGCAGCGTCCTACCGCGCCCGGTGGATAATCAGCACGCCGGCCAGGATGACGACCATGCCCAGCAGGTGCCAGAGGTTGAATGTCTCGCCGTCGAGCGCGCCCCAGGCCAGGGCCACGATGGGAATGAGGTAGGTACTCGACGAGGCAAACAGCGCCGTGGACTGCTGAATGAGTTGGTTGAAGAGCACCATGGCCACGGCCGTGCTCATGGTGGCCAGCAGCGCGATGTAGCCAAACGCCGTCCAGGACCCCGGCACGGTGGCCAGCTTGTGCAGAAACGCCGTGCCCAGCAGCAGGTAGGCCAGTGCCGGCCCGCCGATGAGCAGCAGCAGCACCGCCGTCACGGCCATGGGCGTGAGGCCCCCCAGCTTGTGCTTGATGACGTTCACGCTCACGCCGTAGCCGAGCGTGGCCGCCACGATGTAGAGGCCGTACCAGGCGTTGCCTTCGCCGGTGGGCGTGTCGGAGCCGCCGCTGCCGCCGAGCAGCAGCATCACCACCGTGCCCACCAGCCCCAGCGCGATGCCCAGCACCCGCAGCCCCGTGAGCCGCTGCCCAAACAGCAAGGCCCCCATCAGCAGCGTGAACGCCACCGTCAGGGCATTGAGCACCCCCGCCAGCCCCGAGGCCAGCTTGGTTTCGGCGTAGGCAAACAGAAACGCCGGCATTAACGTCCCCACCACACCGCTCAGCGCCAGCCACTTGAAGCGGCTGCGCGCCACCCCGCCCACGTGGCGCAGGGCAAACGGCAGCAAGAGCAGGGCCGCCACGCTCACGCGGGTAGCGCCCAACTCCGTGGCCGAAAACACCAGCAAGCCTTTTTTCATCAGAATAAACGACGTGCCCCAGATGGCGGCCAGCACCAACAGCAGCGCCCACGCCAGCGGCGCGGGCGGACCGGCCGCCGGACGCCCCGTCCCGCTCTTCTCGCCGCCGCTGGCCCCGGAAGCAACCGCGGCGGGGACAGCAGCAAGTGGACGATTGGCAGCGGGTGAAGTTTGTGTGGGCATGATGCAAAGGTACGGGGACCCGTCCGGCGGCTCCCGGAAAATTGTATTCTGACCCGAACCACGGGCCCGATTTAGCTGTTTCATTCTTGCCGAATCCTGCCGTATTTTTGTGGGCCGGTTTCGTGCCGATTTCGTCTATGTCGCATCCGTTCAAGGCCGTTAGCCTCTCGTTTAAGAAAGCTCCGCTGGCCATCCGGGAGTTGCTTTCGCTGGACGAAGCCGCCTGTCGCCGTTTCCTGCACACGCTGCACCACGACCTGGGCCTCTCGGACCTGCTGGTGCTCAGCACCTGCAACCGCACCGAAGTCTACTACGCGGCCGACGACGACCGCAGCCGCGAAATCATCCTGGCCCTGGGCCACCTGAAGGACCGCGCCGACATCGCCGCCTTTCTCCCCTACTTCGACCTGCTGCTCACCCCCGACGCGGCCACCCAGCACCTGTTCGAAGTCGCCATGGGCCTCGACGCCCAGGTGGTGGGCGACCTGCAAATCAGCAACCAAGTAAAGATGGCCTACCAGTGGGCCGCCGATGCCGACGCCGCCGGCCCCTTCCTGCACCGCCTGCTGCACACGGTTTTCTTTACCAACAAGCGCGTTCAGACCGAAACCAGCTTCCGCGACGGTGCCGCCAGCATCAGCTACGCGGCGCTGGAATTGGTGGAAGAGCTGACCGCCGACGTGGCCAACCCGCGCGTACTGGTGGTGGGCCTGGGCGAAATCGGGGCCGATGTGTGCCGCCACCTGGCCGCCAGCAAGGCCTTCGGCGACATTACCATCTGCAACCGCACCCGCAGCCGGGCCGAGGCCCTGGCCGAAGAATGCGGCATGCGCCTCATCGATTTTGAGGATTTGGTGCCCGCGCTCAAGGAAGCCGACGTCATTATTTCCTCCATCAACTGCGACGAGCCCTTCTTCACCCGCGAGCTGGTGGAAAACCTCGACGTGCTCAGTTTCAAGTTCTTCGTCGACCTGAGCGTGCCCCGCAGCATTGCCCCCGACGTGGAGCAGGTGCCCGGCGTGCTGATTTACAACATCGACGCCATTCAGAGCAAGGCCTCGGCCGCGCTGCAAACCCGCCTGGCCGCCGTGCCCCGGGTGCGCGCCATCATCGCCGAAAGCCTGGCCGGCCTGCAGGACTGGGCCAAGGAAATGCTGGTTTCGCCGCTCATCCAGAAGATGAAGGCCAGCCTCGAAACCCTGCGCCAGGAGGAATTGGACCGCTACCAGAAGCGCGCCACCCCCGCCGAAAGCAAGCTCCTCGACGAAGCCACCCGCTCGCTGATGCAGAAGATTCTCAAGCAGCACGTGCTGCACCTCAAATCGGCCTGCAAGCGCGACGACGCGTGCCAGTTGGTGGAGTTGCTGGGCGAACTGTTCGACTTGGAGAAGACTGGGGAGCTATCGGCATAGCCAGTTTGCATTACAATTTTAAAGAAAAAGCCGCTTACTGGGCGGCTTTTTGCTTGCTGATTTCTGAGAGTTTTCTTAGCTGTTGGGGCAGTTGTAGCATATCAGCTTCAGCCGCATCCAAAAGATGCTTGATGCGGATTTGCGCAGCTTTTTCAGTAGCAAGTCCGGTTGTCATACGCTTTTTCATATTTTCTCTCGAATAGTAGTTAAATATAACCGCTTAACGACGGTTGTTACCAAGCTGTTCATTTTATGTTCGGCTCGCCGTCGATTGCGGTCTTGTCGAAACTGGCGAATAATTTTCCTCTCTTCACTTTCCCAAACCTCCGCCAGGAGTAGCCTATTCCAACCGAGGGCAGGCCGCAACAATCGATAGACGCAACGTCCCGCCACGGCTCGTAACTCACGTAGTTCGTAATCATGGGCAAATTCTACGTCTTCTCGACTCAAGGGCCCATGGCTTGGATGATTATGGGTCAGGATGCAGTCGGTCATTCTTGCCAGCTCCGTGTCAGCAAATCGTATCAGTTTTACTGCACCCTGGCGACTCACAATGAGCTCTTTGTCTTTGTCGAAGACAAATGCCACTTCCACTGGTGCCCGCGCAATTTGCCGCTCCACGCTCAGTAACAATTCCAACAATGGCAGTTCAAAATTGAGTTGAACGGCGGTAATCTCAAAGTCAGTGGTCCTCTCGGGCATCAGTACACAAGGTAATTCGCGGTGTCAGTCCTAAAAAGTCAAAAAGCCCAACCTCAGCACAGAGATGGGGCTTTTTGACTTTTTAGGCTCTCCCTCTCGCCAAGAGAAGGGCCAGGGCAGCGGTTCCAGGCGAGGCGGGTAGCTACGCCTGCGCCATCATTGCCTCGCGCGCCTGCACGCGCTTCTCGTTGTTCACCGCTGTGGGCACCACCGTCACCACCACGTACTTGGAGGTGGGCGTATTGCTCACCTTGGCCACGCTGGTGATGGGCACCAGCGGGTTGGCCTCGGGAAAGTAGGCGCAGACGTTGCCCTGGGGAATGTCGTACGGCACGGCCACGAACTTCTCTACCCGGCGCTCCTCGCCCTCGAAGTGGCTGGTGATGTCGATGAGGTCCTGGGCTTTGAGGCCGCGGTCGGCCAGGTCGGCCGGGTTCATGAACAGCACCCGGCGCTCGTTGTGGATGCCGCGGTACCGGTCGTTGTACTCGTAGATGGTGGTGTTGAACTGGTCGTGGCTGCGCACGGTCATCAGCACCAACTGGCCGGGTTCGAGGTGCGGCTTGTCCAACGTGGTGGTGGAGAAGTTGGCCTTGCCGTTCTTGGTGGTGAACTTCCGCTCGCGCGGGCCATTGGGCAGGTAGAACCCGCCGGGGCGGCGCAGCTTCTCGTTGAAGCCCTCGAAGCCGGGGATGACGCGCGCGATGTGGTCGCGGATGACGTCGTAGTTCTCCGTCATGGCCACCCAGTCGGTGGTGGTGCGGTCGCCGAGCGTGGCAATGGCCATGCCGCAGATGATGGCCACTTCGCTCAGCATCTCGCCGGCCAGCGGCACCAGAATGCCCTTGTTCTGGCTCACCACGCCCATCGAGTTTTCGCAGGACGTCATTTGCTGCCCGGACTTTTGCAGGTCGATGTCGACGTGCGTGAAGCAGGGCAGCAGCAGGCTGGTTTTGCCCGTCACCAGGTGGCCGCGGTTGAGCTTGGTGCCCACGTACACGGTCAGGTTCTGCTTGCGCATGCCGTCGGCGATGATTTCGGTGTCGGGGCCGGCGGCCAGCAGGTTGCCGCCCAGGCCGAAGTAGACCTTGGTTTTGCCCAGGTGCATGGCCTTGATGCTCTCCACCACGTCGAGGCCGTCCTCGCGGGGAGCCGTGAACTTGAACTCCTTCTCCAGCGAGTCGAGGAAGGTGGAATTCACCCGCTCCCAGATGCCCATCGTGCGGTCGCCCTGCACGTTGGAGTGACCGCGCACCGGGCAGGTGCCCGCGCCGGGCTTGCCGATGGCGCCCTTCATGAGCTGCAGATTCACGATTTCCTGAATCGTCTGCACGCCCTTGCGCTGCTGCGTGATGCCCATGGCCCAGCAGGTGATGATTTTCTGCTTGTGGGCCAGCAGGTTGGCGGCTTCGAGCAGCTGGGCGCGCGAAATGCCGCTCACCTCCTCAATGTCTTCCCAGCTCGTGTTGCGGATGTTCTGCTCGAACGACTCGAAGCCCGTGGTGAACTCTTCCACAAACTGGCGGTCGACCACCTGGCCGGGGTTCAGGTCCTCGGCCTCGAAAAGGTGCTTCATCAGGCCGCGCAGCAGGGCCATGTCGCCGTCGACCCGCACCTGCAGGTACACATCGGTAATCGGGGTGCCGTCGCCCATGAGCGCGCCCAGCGCCCGGAGCGGATTCATGAAATCCTGCGGGTTCTTGAAGGCCACCAGGCCGGCCTCAATCAGCGGGTTGACACTGATGATTTTGGCGCCGTTGCGCTTGGCCTTCTGCAGGGCCGAGAGCATACGGGGGTGGTTGGTGCCCGGGTTTTGGCCAATGATGAGGATGACCTCGGCCTCGTGGATGTCGTTGAGCGTGACCGAGCCTTTGCCCAGGCCCAGCGTGGGGCTCAGGGCCGAGCCGCTGCTCTCGTGGCACATGTTGGAGCAATCGGGCAGGTTGTTGGTGCCGAACTGGCGCACGAACAACTGAAACAGGAAAGCCGGCTCGTTGGGCACCTTGCCCGAGGTGTAGAACACCGCCTCGTCGGGCGAATCCAGCGCGTTCAACTCCTTGGCGATGATGTCGAAGGCATCGGGCCAGGCAATGGGCGAGTAGTGGTTGTCGCCAGGGCGCTTCACCAGCGGGTGCGTGAGGCGGCCGGCGTTGTTCTGGTCGCGGTCGGTCATCCGCGAGAGTTCGGCCAGGCTGTGTCGGGCGAAGAACTCCGGGCCGGCCGCCTTGTCGTCGGCGTCCGAAGCGGTGGCTTTGGCGCCGTTCTCGCAAAACTCGGCCACCGAGCGGTGCTCGTCGGGGTCGGGCCAGGCGCAACTCGAACAGTCGAAGCCGTCCTTCTGGTTGAGGCCGAGCAGGGCCTTGGTGCCGCGCCCCACGCCGTCTTGCCCCCAGCTGAACTGCATGGACTTGAGCACGGCCGTGACGCCGGCGGCCACTTTCTCGCGGCCTTCGAGGCGCAGGCCGGTTAGCGCCTCCGTGGGCTGGGCCAGCACGGGGTGCAGGTACTTGGCATTGGCCGTTTCCAGGGCGGGAATGCGGCGCGTGGGCGCGTCGGCGCTGGCTTCGTGGCCGGCCATGGTGGGGTGGTCGGCGGCGGGGATTTCGTAGTCGGCGGCTGGCGCGGTGCCCTGGTCGGGCCGCTCGCCGCTCTTGGGCGCGTCGCTGGCCTGCTGCTCGTGCGCTTTGCCGGCTTTGCTGGGGTCGGTCACGGGGGAATCTTCCATATTAAAGTGTTGATTTTTAATGATTGAATGTTGATTTCAGGAAACGTCAAGTTTTTTGGGCCGGAGGCACGCATCAGCCGGCTGCGCCCTCAAAACTTAAAGCTCAACCCTCAACACTTCCTCGGTGGCGGCAGTCTAAATCCTTTTCAACTAAGATGCGAAGGCGCTGGTTATCAGGCAGCGGCACGTCGTGCGCGAAACCAACCTGGCTGGTTTCGACCCACGCCCGGGCCAGCGCAAACGGCACCCGCACCGTAATGGCGCCCGGCTCGTAGTGCACCTGCACCGGCTCGGCATGGGGCAAGGTTTGGGCGGGCTCCGAGCCCCGCGCCAGCGCGTAGGTGAGCTGCTGCTCGGGCCCGAAGCCGAAATGCACCGTGGCGGTGACCCGGCCGGAACCAGCAAACTCCTCGATTTCGTCCCCGGAAAGACGCAGGCGCAAGGTATCGTCTTCGATGCGAAGCTTCATGGGCAAAACGGCCGCCTAGCGAGCGGTCCCAAATGTAACGCAAAGGCCCCTCGGCCGTTGCAATTAACTATAGCAATTGAGCAAATTACCGGTGGGGCGGCTAGCTGCCCAGCCGCCAGCCGTGGCTGTATACGTTGTACCGCTCGTGGCGCACGAAACCCAGCACCGTCATCCCAAAGCTTTCGGCGGCCTGCACGGCCAGGCTGCTCGGGGCGCCCACCGCGGCCAGGATGCCGATGCCCGCCGCCGCCGCTTTCTGCACCAGCTCGAAGCTGGCGCGGCCGCTCACCAGCAGCACGTGCTGGTGCAGCGGCAGCCAGTCGGCCAGCAGCGCCGCGCCGATGAGCTTGTCGAGGGCGTTGTGGCGGCCCACGTCCTCGCGCAGCAGCAGCAGCTCGCCGGCCGGGGTGAACAGGGCGGCGGCGTGCTGGCCGCCGGTTTGCTCGAAGCCGGCCTGGGCGGCGCGCAGGCGCCCGGGCAGCTGGTGGACGACTTCATAGGCAAGACGCGGGCCAGCGGCGGGCAGCACGGGGCAGGCCGCGGTGCGCACGGCGTCGATGCTGGTTTTGCCGCACACGCCGCAGCTGGAGCTGGTGTAGAAGTGCCGCTCCAGGGCCCCGAAATCAACTTTGACGTGGGCCGCCAGCTCAGCGCGGGTCACGTTGCCGGCTTCCTCGGCCTTCCGCACGTCGGGGCAGGGGATGATGCCCAGCACGTCGGCCCTGCTATGGATGAGGCCTTCGGTGAGTAGGAAGCCGGCGGCCAGCTCTTCGTCGTGCCCCGGCGTGCGCATGGTCACGGACAGGGTGCGGTGCCGGCGCTGGCCGTCCACTTCGTAGCCCACGCGAATTTCCAGCGGCTCCTCGGCGGCGAGCTGGTCGGAGGCCGGTACGGGCGGGCCGCCGCCGCTCACCTTTTCAATGCGGGCAAACTCGTAGCTGGCGGCGGGCAGCAGGATGGCGGGCTCCATGAGAAAAATGCGGCGGTTTTGGCGAGACGAACCGTGCCCACCAATTGGCCAAGTATAAGCGCAAAACAGCGACGCAAGTTTCATGGGGTTGCCCAAGCGCACCGGGCACACGAACCAGAGAACCGCACTGGAGAAGCCGAGGCCGGCCGAAAACCTTGTGTCTTAGCCAGCGTCACGCTTGCTAACCCAAAGGGCTGACGTGGCCCGGCATGGTTCCCGCAGCGGTAACCCAGGCCGGCCCGACGCAGCGGTGTGGCTGTTCCGCTGCGTTCGGCATGAGCGCCCGCTTGGCTGAGCATCGTGCCGGATGGTGCTTCCTTCGCGGAACCAAAAAGTAACGCGTAACCCCTTGTGCTTCTTTGCCGCGCGCCACGCCGCCAACTTGCAGCAGTTGGAGAATGTGCAATAAATTATTGGGCCGGGCGCTGACTGGTACTTATTTGGATGTCAGCAATAAAATATAATGCAATATCAACAAAGACGCTGAGTACATTCAAAACCTTGATTTTAATGAGGCTAAGGCTCCTATATTTACCAGCCTTACCCCAACTGGGATTACTGTAGTACATAATTCTTCTTGCTTGTGCTCCGAAATTTACTCCTCGGCATGATGGCTTGTTTACCGTTGTGCGCGGCCGCCCAAAACCAGCGTGCCACCAAATGGGAAAGCGGCGCGCTTAGCAAAGGCAAAAAAGTTGGCGAATGGGAATACTTCAGCTACTCGGCTACTGGAGAGCGGGTGGTGTCCCAGCGCTACGACCACACGACGGGCAAACTGCTCTTCTCCCGGCTCGACGACCAGACCTACGAAGCCGAAACCACGCCCGGCACCTGGACCCGGACCGCCCTGACGCAGGCGCCCTGGTTCATTGGCGGGCACGAGGCGCTGGCCGCGTACACGGCCAAGCTCAACTACCCGGCCGCGGCCCTGGCCCGCAACGTGGAGGGCAAGGTCATCATCGGCTTTGTCATTGACACGCTCGGGCACGTCGGCGCCCGCCGGGTGGTGCGGGGCATCGGCAGCGGCTGCGACGAAGAAGCCCTGCGCGTGAGCCGCACCGTGCCCGACGCCTGGGTGCCCGGCCGGCTGGGTAGCCGCGCCGTCAGCGTCTTGTACGAATTACCGTTCACGTTTCGCTTAAAATAAGAGGTTGCCTCCAAACGCGGTTTCACGCGTTGCTTCACGCTGAGTTTGACAGTTAATTAGCCAACAACCGGGTGCCGCCGGGCGATTTGTTGGGCGGCATGCGCGCGGCGCGGGTCAGCCCCGTTCGGCGCCCGAACACTTCCGGCGCCGGGCGGTTTTCGCCCAAGGTTGAATCGTTTCTCTACTCTTTTCTTCACCACTTTTTTACCAGCCACAGTTTCATGAAACAAATACTACTACTGCTCTTCGTCCTGTTTGGGTTGACGGCAAACGCGCAAAAGCTAGAGGTTTCGGGGCACGTGCTCGGCAGCCGGGGCGAGGTTATTCCCGGGGCCACGGTGCTTGAAAAAGGCACCAACAACGGCACGGCCGCCAACAGCGAGGGCCTCTTTACCATCAGCGTCGAGCCCAGCGCGACGCTCATCTTTTCGGCCGTCGGCTTCCAGGCCCAACAGATTCCGCTGGATAACCGCTCCACGCTTGAGGTAGCCTTGCAGGTGAGCGCCCAGGACCTGAACGAGGTGGTGGTGGTGGGCTCGCGCGGCTTGCCCCGCACCGACGTGGAGCGCCCCTCGCCGGTGGACGTGCTCAGCGCCAAGGAGCTGCAGGCCACCGGCCAGGTCGATTTGGGCCAGCAGGTGCAGTTCAACTCGCCCTCGTTCAACTCGGCCAAAACCGGCGTGAACGGCGTGGCCAACTACGCCGACCCGGCCAGCCTGCGCGGCCTCTCGCCCGACCAGGTGCTGGTGCTCTTGGACGGCAAGCGCCGCCACCAATTCTCCGCCCTGAACCTGAACGTGACCGTGGGCGCCGGCACCGTGGTGACGGACTTAAACGCCATTCCGGCGCTGGCCATCGAGCGGATTGAGGTGTTGCGCGACGGCGCGGCGGCCCAGTACGGCTCCGACGCCATCGCGGGCGTGATTAACCTAGGGCTGAACAAGAGCACGGGCGTGGTCACCGCCAAAGCGCAGTACGGCATCACCAAGGAGGGCGACGGCGCTCAGTACCTGGCCGGCGCCAACTACGGCTTGAAGCTGGGCAACGCCAACCCCGGCTACCTCAACCTGACCTTGCAGTACCAGCGCCAGGAGCAGACCAACCGCACGGACAACTACGTGGGCGGAGTTTACACCACCTTCAATGCCCCCTCTACTCTTCCCGCCGCCCCAACTGCTCCTCAGCTCGCCACCGAGAACCGCATCCGGGCCGAGCGCGGCGTGTACGGGCCCGTTGGCACGCCCTTCAAAGTAGGCGTGTACGGCAGCAACCAGGCCGATATCTACCAGGGCTTCTATAACCTGGGCGTGCCAGTGGGCGAGGGCGGATGGTCGGTGTATAGCTTCGGCGGGTATTCACGCAAGGACATTCTGGCCTACGGGTTCTTCCGCAACGGCGCGACCGCCGGTGGCAACTACAGCCCGCTGTTTCCCGATGGCTACCTGCCCAAGCTGCCGGGCCGCAGCGACGACTACTCGGCCGTGGTGGGGCTGCGCCGCAAGGTGGCCGGCGGCTGGAACCTGGACTTTAGCTCCGGCTACGGCTACAACTACCTCGACTTGTTTGCCAACAACACCGCCAACGCTTCGCTGGGCGCGGAGTCGCCCACCGATTTTTACGTGGGCCGCAGCACCTTTGGCCAGAGCACGAGCGAGGTGAACGTGTCGCGCAACTACGAGGGCCTCTTCGGGACCAAAACGTTCAACGTGGCCTTTGGCGGTCAGTTCCGGGCCGACCAGTTCACCCTGGTGAAAGGCAGCCCGGAATCCTACGCGCGCGGGGCGCTGGCGGACCCCGCGCCGACCACGCCGCCAACGCCGCGCAAGAACCCGTTCTCGAACGGCCGGCCGGGCATCGCGCCCGACGAGGAGACCAACACCACGCGCACCAACGTGGGCGGGTACGTCGACCTGGAGAGCGACGTGACCGAGCGCCTGCTGCTGGCGGCGGCCGTGCGCTACGAGAACTACTCGGACTTCGGCTCCAACGTGTCGGGCAAATTCGCTTCGCGCCTCAAGCTGACCGAGGGCCTTTCGCTACGCGGCTCGGTGAACCGCGGCTTCCGAGCTCCTTCCTTGCAACAGACGTTCAACAGCGTGACCACCTCCACGGTGCAGGCCGGCTCCATCGTGCAAACCAAGCAGCTGCGCAACGACGACCCGCGGATAAAGTCGCTGGGCGTGGCCGAGCCCAAGGCCGAAACTTCCTGGAACTACAGCGTCGGCGTGGCCGCCCAGGCCAGCAATAGCTTGCTTTTTACCCTCGATGCCTACCAGATTGACATTACTGACCGCATCATCGTCAGCGAACGGCTGATTAAAAGGGATATCGTGGCCTTGCAAACACCGGCGTTCGATGTCGAGGAAATTCGCTTCTTCACCAACGCCATTGACACCCGCACCCGCGGCCTTGATTTAGTGACGACTTACAAGACCGATTTCGGCGAGCAGAGCCGCCTGAGCGTCAGCCTGGCCGGCACCTTGAACGAAACCAAAATCGTGCGCACCGCCGACACGCCCGCCGAGTTGCAGGCCGGCACCGCCAACCGCGTGCTGCTCATCGACACGGTGAGTATTGGGCTGATTGAGCGGGCCCAGCCGCGCCGGAAGGTGCTGCTCTCGGCAACGTACTCGCTGGGCAAGTTCAGCCTGACGCCCCGCGCGACTTACTTCGGGGCGGTGACGGCCTACGAGAAGCCGAACAACCGCACCGTGACTACCGGCGGCGTGACCAGCGTGATTTATGTGCCCCACATCAGCCAGGAATTCAGTGGCAAAACCGTGTTCGACCTGTCCTTGGTGTACACCCCGGCCAGTGCCATTGCCTTGACGGTGGGCGCCAACAACTTCACCAATGTGTACCCCGACCGGGTGGACGCCGCCCGTTTCGCCAGCTACTCCAACGGCGAGATTCCCTATTCGCGCAACGTGGCCCAGTTCGGCTTCAACGGCGCGTACTACTATGGCAATCTGACGCTGACGTTTTAGCGTTCGCCTCACGGGACCCCTCCGGGGCCGGCCCCCTCTCCGATGGAGAGGGGGGGGGGAGCCCGTCGACAGTTGAGGGTTACAAGGGAAGGGTTGAAAGTCAAAGACCCGCTTGCCTCTTAACTTTTAACTCTTCAATTGTAGATAAAATCCCGCGCCGCCATGGCTCCCCCCTCTCCACCGGAGAGGGGGCCGGCCCCGGAGGGGTCCCGTGAGGCGAAACACCAGAACGAACCCATCGCCCCATGACTAACCTCGTCCTGCTGCTTGTCTGCCTGGGTGCGGGGGCGGCGCTACGGCACTGGCGGGTGGTGCCGCCGGGCTCGCACGCGGTGCTCAACCAGGTGCTGCTGGCGGTGCTGCTGCCGGCCCTCACGTTTCTGCACCTGGCCGAGGCGCGGCTCGACCAGCGGTTTCTGCTGCCCATGCTCATGCCCTGGCTGATATTCGGGGCGGGCTGGGCGTTTTTCGCGGCGGTGGGGCGGCGGCTGGGGCTGGCCCGCGGCACGGTGGGCGCCCTCATTCTCACGGGCGGCATCAGCAGCGTCTCGTTCGTGGGGTTCCCCATTTTCGAGCTGCTCTACGGCCGGGCCGGGCTGGAAATGGGTATCGTGATGAGCTTGGCCGGCTCGATTTTGATTTGCGTGACCTTGGGCGTGGTGGTGGGCGCGTGGTACGGGGCGGCCCGGCCGAGCTGGCGCAGCATCGGGGCCAACGTGGTGCGGTTTCCGCCGTTTTTGGCCTTCGTGCTGGCGCTGGGGGCCAACGCGGCGGGCTACCGCCACCCGGCCCTGGTGCGCGGCGTGCTGGAAAAGCTGAGCGCGCCGTTTCCGGTCGTCGCGCTGCTCTCGGTGGGCCTGCAACTGCAACTGGCCGTGCCGCGGTCGCGGGCCCGGCTGCTGGGCCTCGGCCTGGGCTACAAGCTGCTGCTGGCCCCGCTGCTGGTCTGGGGCGTGTACCACGGCCTGGCCCGGCAGCACGGCCCGGCCGTGGACCTCTGCGTGCTCGGCGCCGCCATTGGCCCCATGAACACGGCCGGCGCCGTGGCCGACCGCTACGGCCTCGACCCGCCCCTGGCCGCCCAGATGGTGGGCCTGGGCATTCCGCTTTCGTTGCCGCTGCTGGCCGCGCTGGGCTGGTGGCTGCAGTAGTTGTTGGTTTTTCGTTGTCAGTTGTCAGGCTGTGCTGACCATTGCTGACGCCTGAACGCTGACAACCAACAACCAGTAACTGACAACTACGCCGCCATGAAACTTCGTAACATTACCCAACACCTGACCCTGCTGGTCCTGGCGGCCATCGTGGCCGGGGCGCTGCTGGGGCACTTTGCGCCCGCCACCGCCGTGAAGATGGAGTTTCTGGGCAAGCGCTTCATCGACGTGGTGAAGCTGTTCATCAACCCCATCATCTTCCTCACCATCACGCTCGGCATCAGCACCATGGGCGACCTCAAGAAGGTGGGGCGCATCGGCGGCAAGGCCTTGCTGTACTTCGAGGTGGTGACCACGCTGGCCTTGTTCATCGGGGTGGCGGTGGCGGCGGTGGTGCGGCCCGGCGACGGCGTGGCCGTGGGCAAGCTCGGCACCGACAAAGTGGGCGAGTTCACCAAGCGGGCCGGCGAGTTCTCGTGGGGCCACTTCCTGGCCGACAACCTTACGCTGCAGGTCCTCATCATTGCCATCGTGCTGGGCATCGCGCTCAGCAAGTACGCTGGCCGCCAGCCCATCATTCACTTCCTCAAGGAAGCTTCGAAGTACGTGTTTCGGGGGCTGCACCTGGTGATGCTCTTCGCACCCATCGGCGCGTTCGGCGGCATGGCCTTCACCATTGGCAAGTACGGCATTGCCACGCTGCTACCGCTGGGCAAGCTCATGGTGACGGTGTACCTGACCATGGCCGTGTTCATTTTCTTCATCCTGGGGGCCATTCTGCGCTACTGCAACATCGGCATGTGGTCGTTTCTCAAATACATCAGGGCCGAGCTGCTGATTGTGCTGGGCACGTCCTCGTCCGAAGCCGGCCTGCCGGGGCTGATGGAAAAGCTCGAGCGCATGGGCTGCGCCCAGCCGGTGGTGGGGCTGGTGGTGCCCACGGGCTACTCGTTCAACCTCGACGGCACGACCATCTACCTCTCGCTGGCCACGCTTTTCCTGGCCCAGGTGTTCCACGTGGACCTTTCCGGGGGCCAGATTTTGACCATGATGGGCATTCTCATGGTGACGAGCAAGGGCGCGGCGGGCGTGGCGGGCAGCGGCTTCGTGGTGCTGGCCAGCACGCTCACGGCCATGAAGGTGATTCCGGTGGAAGGCCTGGCCCTGCTGCTGGGCGTGGATAGGTTTATGTCCGAGGCGCGGTCCATCACCAACTTCATCGGCAACGGCGTGGCCACCATTTTCCTGGCCCACAACGAAGGCGCCCTCGACCACGAGCAGGCCGTGGAGGCGCTGGGCAAGCGCCTGAAGCCGCTGCGCTTCCGCAAGGGCTACACCAGCGGCGAGTACCTGGGCCAGGTAGCCGAGCAGGCCAGCGAAGCCGCCCGCCTGCTGAAAAACAAGAAGTAGCGGGGTTGCCGGGCGGTGTGCTTGCGTAATTTTGAGGTATCAAAACGTCATGCCGAGCGTAGCCGAGGCATGACGTTTTGTTGCGCATGATGTTCCAGCAGCACGACGTTCTATTGGCGTTCGGCCCCACTTTTGCGCCCGCCACCCCAACTGCTTCTCCGTGGACGTAACCGCTGCCCCCGCCCCGCCGCCCCGCCCGGCGCCGCCCGTCCGCCCGCCCCTGCGCTTCGACCGCAACGAGCTGGCCGGCGCGTTCGGCGACCTGGGCACCGACCTGCCGCTGCTCATCGGCGTCATCGCCGCCTCGGGCGTCGACAGCGCCGGGGTGCTCATCCTGTTCGGGCTGATGCAGGTGTTTTCGGGACTCTGGTACCGGATGCCCATGCCGGTGCAGCCGCTCAAGGCGTTTGCGGCGCTGGTTATTGCTCAGAAAATCCCGGGGCGGGTCATCTTCGGGGGTGGGCTGGCCATCGGGGTCAGCATGTTTTTGCTGTCGGTGACGGGGCTGATTGATGCGCTGGCGCGGTTGGTGCCCAAGCCCGTGGTGCGCGGCATCCAGTTCGGGCTGGCCCTGCAACTGGCCACGCTGGCCCTGAAGCAGTACGTGCCGGCCGACGGGCCGGCCGGCTACGCGCTGGCGGCGGCGGCGTTCGGCATCATCGTGGTGCTGCTGGGCAACCGGCGCTGGCCGGCGGCGCTGCTGGTGGTGGGCCTGGGCGTGGCGTATGCGCTGGTGTTCAAGCTGGACCTGGCCACGGCCCAGCGCGCCATTGGGCTGCGCCTGCCCACCTGGCACCGGCCCGAAGCGGCCGACATTCTCACCGGCGCGCTGCTGCTGGCGCTGCCCCAGATTCCACTTTCGCTGGGCAATTCCATCCTGGCCACCCGCCAGATTGCCGCCGACTACTACCCCGAGCGCCGCCTCACGGTGCGCCAAATCAGCCTCACCTACGCGCTGATGAACCTGGTAAACCCCTTTTTGGGCGGCTTTCCGGTGTGCCACGGCTCGGGTGGCATGGCGGGGCACTACGCGTTTGGGGCGCGCACGGGCGGCTCGGTGGTCATCTACGGCGGCTTATTTCTCACGCTGGGCCTGTTTTTCAGCCAAGGCTTTGCGCAGGTGGTGCAGATTTTTCCGCTGCCCATTCTCGGCACGTTGCTGCTCTTCGAGGCCCTGACGCTGGCCGCCCTGCTGCGCGACATCAGCGGCAGCCGCGCCGAGCTGCTGGTGGCGCTGCTGGTGGGCCTGCTCTGCGCCGGGCTGCCCTACGGCTACCTGGTGGGGCTGGTGGTGGGCACGGCCGTGCACTACGCCATGCGGCGCGGCTGGGCGGGGCTGGGGCAGCACTAGCTATTAGTTGTCAGTTGTTCGTTGTCCGTTGTTAGGGCAGTTTCGCGAACGACATGGAGTGGTTATCGGGTTTGTGCGCGGCGCGGGGGTCCTGTGGGGTTACCCACCGGCCCCTCGTTGCGCTTGCGCAGCGGCAGCTCCGGCACCAGCAGCGCGCGCCACCGTAAGCGTGAGCACTGCGCCGAGCGCCCAGGCCACCCACGCGAATCGTTCCAGGCCATTCAAGCCGGCCCCGATGCGCGGCAAAGCGTGGGCACAATGGGTCTGGTCAAGAGCGCCCAAAAACATGGCCGGCAGCACGCCGGCAAACGTGGGCATCCGCTGGCGGTGGGGGAGGGGGTAGGAGATGAAAGGGGCAGGCAGAACGTCGTGCAGAGCGCAGCGAACCGAAGGCTGGCGTAGCCAAGCAGCTCGCGCCGGTCACCAATCCAACCGTTGAACGATACGCGCGGTGCTTGGGCGCTGTGCACGACCGTTCCTTTAAAAGCTGTTGGAGTTTTAAAAGCTGTTGGAGTTTATTCTTTTGAGCTGCGAAGATGGAGGTAGCGCCGCATCCCCGCGTCTCGTCGTTGAACGGCAACCGGTTCAAACGGTCCAACCGGCGCGAACGGCAAGAAGCAAGGATGCGATGCTACACTGTGCTGGCGGTCTGCAAACTAACTCCAACAGTTTCTTGCCGTTCATTCGGCGCTTACCGCCGCCACGGGCACGCCGGCCGCGGGCGCTACCACCACGGGCTCAGCCGCGCCGATGCGCCGCACCACCAGCAGGCTCAGCAGGTTGGCGGCCACGGCCAGGTAGCCCACCCACTCGAAGTGCAGCAGGTTGCCGGTGGCGGTTTTCACCACGATGAGCCCGGCCAGGTAGGCCGCCGTGCCGGCCGCCAGCTGCTGCACCGACGTGTTCAGGCTCATGAAAGAGCCGCGCTGCTGGGGCGGCACCACGCCCGTGGCCAGGGCCGTGGCCGGCACAAACCGCCCGCTGACCGCAAACAGCGCCGCCGCCAGCAGCAGCACCAGCGGCAGCGGCGCGGGCCCCAGCCGGGTAATTACCAGCATCACCGGCACGGTGGCCAGCGTAAACAGCGTGTACACCGGCACCTTGCCGTAGCGGTCGGCCAGCCGCCCCGCCAGCGGCGAGGTCACGAGCGTGACGGCCCCGCCCACCAGGTACACGTAGCTCAGTTGGGCGTTGGTGAAGCCCACGTTGCTCACCAAGTAGGGGCTCATGAAGGATATCACGCTGAAGTGCCCCAGCATCATCACGGCCGTGAGCAGCAGGGCGAAGCGCACCGACGGGTTGCCAAACAGCCCGAACACCGCCGCGGCCCGCTCGCCGAACGGCACCGCCCGGGGCCCGATGTGCCCGCGCATGTCGGGCATCACGAAGTAGATGAGCGCCCAGATGGCCAGGCTCAGCCCGCCCAACACGATGAACGGCAGGTGCCAGGAAAAGTGGCTGGCCAGGTACAGGCCCAGCGGCACGCCCACCACCGAGGCCACCGAAAACGCCCCCATCACGATGCCAATGGCCTGCCCGCGGCGGCTTTCGGGCACGGCGTCGCCCACGGTGGCCAGCACCAGCGAGCCCAGCACCCCGCCAAACGCGCCGGTGAGCACCCGCGCCGCCACCAGCCAGCCGTAGCCCGGCGCCAGGGCGCAGGCCACCGTGCCCAGCCCAAAGCCGAGGTAGAGGGCCAGCAGCGCCGTTTTGCGGTTGAAGCGGTCGAGGAAAAAGGCCGCCGCCAGGCCCGTGGCCCCGGCGCTGAACGTGTACGCCGAGATAACCAGCCCGAACTGCTGGGGCTCGATGCCCAGCGCCGGCATCAACTGCGGCCCCAGCGGCATCATGATGACGAAGTCCAGGATATTGGTGAACTGCACGGCCGCGAGCAGGAACAGCAGCAATTTTTCTTGTTTCATGGCGGACCCCGGGGGGCATAAGTAGCATCGACAACCGGATGGCCACGGGCTTGTTGGGACCTGACCATCCTCCACAACGGACTCGCCCGCATTTTACTTGACCAGCGGGCACCGCACAGGCCGGGCGCCCCTACCGCCCCGTTTGCCCTGCCGCGCGAGAACGAGGTAGAGACGCGTATTCGCGTCTCGGCGCCCGCGCCACCGGGCATCGTCCGGGCGGAATCGGGACCGCCGAGACGCGAATACCCGTCTCTACAGCCGGCGGACGATTTACGCGCTGCACACGGGGACAGGTACGGCGCCGCCTTTGGAAGCTGTTGGAGTTAACTTCCGGTTGCTGGGACGAGGTAGAGACGCATACTTGCGTCTCGGCGTTGAACGAGGAGGTGCGGAGACAGGCGTTCGGTGCGGACGAAGAGACGCAATATTTTGCGTCTTATCGTTGCCCGATACCGCCCAAACGATGCGGGCGGCGCGGACGATAAGACGCAAATATGCGTCTCTGCCACAGTCCCAGCAACGCAAACAGCCGCTTACAGCAGCGAGCGAATCCAGCCGCCGTCCACCGGAACGGAGGTGCCGGTGATGTAGCTGGCCCGCTCCGAGCACAGGAACGCTGCCAGCGCGGCAAACTCGCGCGGCTCGCCCAGCCGCCGCATCGGAATTTCGGCTTCCCAGCGGGCGGTGGCCGCGTCGGCCGATATGCCCTCTTTCGCGGCCGTGGCCGCCGCCAGCTCCATCACCCGTTCGGTGCGCGTGTAGCCCGGCAGGATGTTGTTGACCGTGATGCCCGAGGCCGCCACTTCGGTGGCCAGCGTGCGGGCCATGCCCGTCACGGCCGCGCGCAGGCTGTTGGAGAGCATGAGGTTGGCCACCGGCTGCTTCACCGAGATGGAAGTCACGTTCAGGATGCGGCCCCAGCCCCGGGCCTTCATGCCGGGCAGCACGGCGCGGGTCAGCTCCACCGCGCTGGTCAGGAGCAGGCGCGTAGCGGCCTCCCAGGCGCCGGCGTCCAGCGCGTCGAAGGTGCCGGCGGGCGGGCCCCCGGCATTGGTTACCAGAATATCGACGCGGCCGAACCGGGCCAGCGCGGCCTGCACCACGCGGGCCACGTCGGCGGGGTTCGAAACATCGGCGGCCACGCCCAGCACGGGCCCGCCGCTGGCTTGCGCGATGGCGGCGCAGGTCGCCTGCAGGGCCTCGTCGCCGCGGGCGCAGAGCACCAGCGCGGCGCCTTCGGCCGCGAGTTCTTCGGCCACGGCGCGCCCCAGGCCCTTGCTGGCGGCGGCCACCAAAGCCACTTTTCCGTGCAGTCCGAGGTCCATGCGCTTATTTCTTACGCAGGTAATCGTCCGACTTGTCCAGCCAGTCCTGGCGGGGCGGGCTGAAGATGTCCACGTCGAGGGTGTCCTCCAGGGCCTCGGCCATGTGCGGCACGTTGGACGGGATGTGCAGCACCTCGCCGGCCCGCACGATGATTTCCTCGCCGTCTGCCGCCCCGATGTGGAAGCGCAGGGCGCCCTCCAGAATGTAGGTTATCTGCTCGTTGATGTGGTGGTGCAGCGGCACGATGCAGCCTTGCTTGAGGTAAACGTGGGCCAGCATCACGTCCTGGCCCGTGATGAGGCGGCGCGAGAGCTGGTCCGACAGCTGCTCCCGGGGCATGGCGTCCCAGGTGTATTTGGTGACGGATGAAGTCGTTTCCATGGGTTGGGACTGGATGGGTTGGGGCAGTAAAGCAGATTCAAAAGAACGTCATGCCGAGCGGAGCCGAGGCATCTCGCGTGCAATACTACTTCAATCGGTGAACGATGCGAGCGAGATGTCTCGGTTGCGCTCGGCATGACGGGCTGATTTTCTGTCCCATCACCAGTGCCACTCAACGACGGGCGGAGCCAGCTCCGCCCTACACCCGCACCTTGCTCGCCACTGCCGACACGCACAGGCCCATGCCGGCAATGAGCGCGAACGACACCCGCAGGCTGGTGGCCCCGGCCACGAAGCCAATGACCGGCGGCCCCAGCAGAAAGCCGAAAAAGCCAATCGTAGACACCGCCGCCAGCGCCATACCCGCCGACATGCGCTGCGAGCGGCCCGCCGCGCTGTACACCAGCGGCACCACCGCCGACGTGCCGAACCCCACCAGCAAAAAGCCCAGCAGCGCCGTGCCCAGCGTGGGCAGCAGCACCGCCACCAGCAGACCAGTGGCCGTGAGCAGCCCGCTGAGCTGAATGACGCGCCGGGCGCCCAGGCGCCCGGCCAGCTTGTCGGCCCCGAAGCGGCCCAGCGCCATGGTGCTCATGAAGGCGGTGTAGCCTGCCCCCACCCAGTCCTTGTCGGCCCGGATGACCTTCTTGAAGTACACGCCGCTCCAGTCGAACATGGCCCCCTCGCAGATGAGCGCGCAGAAGGCAATGGCGCCCAGGCCCAGCAGCTCCCGGTCGGGCCGCACGAAAATGGGCTGGTCGGGGTCCACGCCGCGGTCCTCGCGCACGGTGTAGCCGGCGCTGACGGCCAGGCCGGCGAGAATAAATAACCCGATGAGCGCAAAATGCACGCCCGGCGCGATGGCGTGGCCAATCATGAACGAGCCAATGGCCGCCGCCACAAACCCCGCCAGGCTCCACAGCCCGTGAAACGCGGCCATGATGGGCTTGTGCGGGTAGAGCCGCTCCACGCCCACGGCCTGGGTGTTCACCGCGATGTTGGTCAGGTTGCCGCCCACGCCGAACAGCACCAGGCCCGGCACCAGTTGGTAGAGGCTACCGGCCCAGCCCAGGGCCACCAGGGCCGCCGCGTAGAGCAGCACGCCCCCCAGCACCACCTTGCGGCTGCCTTCTCGGGCCACCAGCCATCCGGCCAGCGGCAGCGAGAGCAGCTGGCCCAGCGGCACGGCCAGCAGCACGGCGCCCAGCCCGGCTTCCGAAATGCCCATGCGCTGCTGCACGCTCGGAATGCGCGAGGCCCAGCTGGCAAAGCACAGCCCCAGCAGGAAAAACAAGGCCCCCACCGCCAGCCGGTGCGCTTTTCTGGAAATAGGCCCGGGGGGATATGTCAGCGAAATCATGTTTACTGTCCTGCTGCGCGCTCCGCTTTTTCGCAAAGTACAAGCTTCCCCAACGCCGGCCCGCGCCCCGGAGTTGCCAGCTTCGCCAAAGAGCTGCTCGCGTTCCAGCAAACGTTTCCGCTCCAAACACAGGAGCTAAACCAGACGCAACAGCCTCTTAAATAAAAACTTAAACGCCGCCACGCTCACTCACTGCCAGCCGCCGCCGGGTGCAGCAGGCGCAACTGCTTGCGTCCGCGGCGGCCCGCGAACGCGGCCCTTCCCACCTGAATTTTTGCCCGGTCCCGCCTTCCCTTTCCGGCAGCCGCAGGGTCAACCATGCGGGTGGCGGTTGTTCATTGTCTCTCAAGTAGTTTGGGACAAATAAAATTATGTGCAAGTGTTGGATTAGCGGAAGCAAAAAAATACATTGCAACCGCATCAGCCCGATGCTTGGCCCGTTGGAAACTTTGCTGCCCGCCGGGGCCCGCACCGGCGGCCCAGCCGCCGTACCGGAGTTGCGAGCAGAGCCGAAGATGCCCGGGGCCCGCGGGAAACCGATTGTTCCCGCCAATGTCCGGGGGCCGCTCCATTTGAATTGCCATCAACTTTTGCCGAGGGCGGAGTCACCGCTGCCGGTTCACCGCGTCAGCCGACGCACTAACCCCCCAACTACCGCAGATGCCACAAACCATGCAGCAAGCCGCCGACACCGTTCTTCACTACTCGGTGCACCGGGCCGGCGGGGCCCCCGGCGTGGTGGCCATGGCCACCGACCGCCACGCCAATTTCTACGAGGGCTGCGCGGGCAAGCGCGCCCTGGGCCACGAGCAGCCGATGACGCTCGATTCGGTGATGGCCCTGTTCTCGACCACTAAGGCCATGACCGGCGTCTGCCTCATGCAGCTGGTGGAGGAAGGCCGGGTCCGGCTCGACGACGCGGCCAAGCAGTACGTGCCCGAGATTGCCGAGCTGCAGGTGCTCGACGGCTTCGACGCCGACGGCCGGCCCCGCACCCGGGCGCCCAAGCGCGACATCACGGTGCGGGACCTGATTTTGCACACGTCCGGGCTCTGCTACGAGTTTTTCAGCGCCGACGACCTGCGCTACCGCACCGCCCACGGCATCCCGACCGTGGTATCGAGTACCTTCGCCTCGGTGCGCACCGTGCTGCTGCACGACCCCGGCGAGGCCTGGACCTACGGCGTGGGCATCGACTGGCTGGGCCGCGTCGTGGAGCAGCAGCGCGGCCAGCGCCTGGGCGCGGTGATGGCCGAGCGCATCTGGGCCCCGCTGGGCATGGCCGACATCGGCTTCACGCTGACCGAGCCGATGAAGGAACGCCGGGCCCTGCTGCACGACCGCGCCCAGGACGGCCAGCTCACGCCCCTGCCCGACCTGATTCTGCCGCAGCCTCCCGAGATGGACATGGGCGGCCACGCCCTCTACGCCAGCGTGGGCGAGTACATGAAGTTCATCCGCATGTTCCTCAACGACGGCGCCGGCCCCCACGGCCGCGTGCTGAAAGCCGAAACCGTGGAGCAGATGGCCCAGAACGGCCTGCCAAATAACCTGACCAGCGGCGGCTGGAAAACGTCCATTCCCTCGCTGGCCAACGACGGCGAGTTCGACCCCGGCATCACCAAAACCTGGGCCTACACCTTCCAGCGCAACGAGGAGCCCGCCGCCACCGGCCGCCCCGCCGGCTCGCTGAGCTGGGCCGGCCTGGCCAACCTCTTCTACTGGATTGACCGCAAAAACGGCATTGGCGGCTTCTAGGGCACGCAAATCCTGCCTTTTATGGACACCGCCTCCTACCCCGGCTTCGTCGACTTTGAAGCCGCCGTGTACCGCCACCGCTAGAAAAGTTAAAAGTTGAGAGTTAAAAGTTAAAAGTCATAGCATTGAGCAGTCAACTTTTAACTCTCAAGAGGCTGTTTGGACTAGCCGTTGGTCGATGTAGAGACGCATCCTGGCGTCTCGTCGTTGTACGCAATTGGCCGACCTGCACGCACGACGAGACGCCAGGATGCGTCTCTACATCGTCCTCATGCCACCAAAAAATAACTCAAACAGCTTCTAAATATTCGTGCCTGAGCAAGCGTGCCCTCACTGCGCCCGCCCGCCGCCGCTACCCGCCGATGGTGGCCATGCTCTCGAAGCTGAGCTGGTGCAGGGGCCGCTGCCGCTCCGCCTCAAAGCCATTGGCCGCCCGGAAGCGGAAGGCCGCGGCCAGCGCGGCCGTGATTTCGGCGTCGGTGTTGCCGCCGCGCAGCAGGGCGCGGGTGTCGAGCCCGCCTTGGTCGTAGAGGCAGGTTTTGAGGCCGCCTTCGGCCGTGAGGCGCAGGCGGTTGCAGGTGCCGCAGAAAGTGCGCGAATACGCGGCGATGATGCCCACGCGGCCCGCGTGGCCGGCAATGGCGTAGTCCGAAGCCGTGGCCCCGGCGGGCGTGGCCACTGGCGTGAGTTCGCCAAAGTGCTGCTCCAAATGCTGGCGGATGCGCACGTGGTGCCACGGCAGCGAGGCGGGACCAGCGGCGTGGCTGCCGCCGTTGAAGGGCATTTCCTCGATGAAGCGCACGTCCACGGGCAGCGTGCGGCTCAGGTCGGCCAGCGGCACCAGGTCGTCGATGTTCTGCCCGTCCATCACCACGGCGTTGATTTTAACCCGGATGCCGGCGTCGAGCAGGGCGTAAAACGTGTCCAGCACGCGCGGCAGCTCGTCGCGCCGCGTGATGCCGGCGAAGCGGGCGCGGTCCAGGGTGTCGAGGCTGAGGTTCACGGCCCGCACGCCCAGGCGGACCAGGGCCGGCACGTGGGGCGCGGTGAGCACGCCGTTGGTGGTCAGGCTGAGGTCCTCGATGCCCGGCAAATCCGCCAGGCGCTCCATAAACGGCACCAGGTCGCGCCGCACGAAGGGCTCGCCGCCGGTGAGGCGCACTTTGCGCACGCCCAGCGTGGCCAGCAGGCCGGTCAGGCGCAGCATTTCCTCGTAGCTCAGCAGCTCGTGCTTGGGCAGGTACTGGATGCCTTCTGCGGGCATGCAGTAGAAGCAGCGCAGGTTGCAGCGGTCCGTCACGGCCAGGCGCAGGTACTCCAGCGGCCGGCCGTGCTGGTCGAAGAGGGGCGAAACCACCGGAGTAGCCAAAGCAGGAGCAGCGGGAAGCACGTTTATCACCAAATTTGTCGGGCTGTACGTAGAACGGCCGGCTTGCGCTAAACCCCCGCCGAACAAAAGGTGTTCAGTGCCCAGCCGCGGCGCCGGCCCCGGAAGCGGCCCGGCGCTGGTTTCCCATCCAAAATTTACGCCGAAGATATGTCTTTAAAAATCGCCCTGTACGGCATAACCCGCGACATTGTGGGTGCGTCCGTCATCGAGCTGCCGGCGCCCGCGCCCGCCACCGTGGGCGCGCTGCTGGACGAGCTGCGCCGGCAGTACCCCGCGCTGGGGGAGCTGCGCAGCTGCGCCGTGGCCGTGAACAACGAGTACGCCGCCCCCGACCAGCCCCTGCAGCCGGTAGACGAAATTGCCCTCATCCCACCCGTGGCCGGCGGATAGAAAGTCAGTGAGCAGTTATCAGTGGGCAGTGAGCAATAAAAAGCACGCCCTGCTCACTGCTCACTGCTCACTGCTCACTGAAAAATGACGCCCCACCTCGCCATTACTGACCAGCCCATTGACGTGGCCGCCGCCCTGGCCGCCGTGCAAACCGAGGCGGCCGGCGCCGTCAACGCCTTCGTGGGCACGGTGCGCAACCAGTCGGGCGGGCGGGCCGTGCGCCGGCTGCACTACGAATCCTACGACAGCATGGCCCTGACCCAGCTCGGCCACGTGGTGGCGCAAGCCGCGGAGCGGTGGCCCATGCTACAGGCCGTAGCCGTGGTGCACCGCAAAGGCACGCTGGCGCTGGGCGACGTGGCCGTGGTGGTGGCCGTGGCCACGCCGCACCGGGCCGAGAGCTTCGCCGCCTGTCAGTTCATCATCGACACGCTCAAGCAGGTGGTCACCATCTGGAAGCGCGAGGAATACGAGGACGGCACCGCGTGGGTGGCGGCGCACCCGTAAGCTTGCATCGTTTCACCAAAAAACCCGGTTCCTGCGCAGGAACCGGGTTTTTTGAAACTTAAATTAACCGGCGCTCAGCATGAGAGCCAGACGCTGGGCTACTTGCCCGCAAGCAGGTAGCCCAGCGAGAGCTGAAACGCCGAGTGACGGGCGTTTTTCAGGTCGCCGTTGAAGTAGGTGTTGTCGTCGCTCTTCACAAAGTCGCTGAGGGCGCCGGTGTAGCGCAGGCTCAGGCTCAGGCCGTTGCTGGCCTCGTAGCCAATGCCGGCCAGATAGCCCAGCTCGCTGCGGTTGAGGCCGCTCAGGTCGCGTTTGTTCTGGGCCTCGGTGGTGGTGGGGGCGCCGCCCAGAGCCGGCGTGGTGGTGGTGCGGGTTTCGTCGTTGGCGCCCAGCAAGTAGGAGTACTGCGGGCCGGCTTCGGCGACGAAGCCGCCGGCATTGACTTTCAGCAGCACCGGCACGTCGAGGTAGTTGTAGTTCACGTTGCCCTCGCGCTTCTGCTTGGCGCCCAGCAGGCCGGTAAATTCGGTGGGTTTGTTCTCGAAGCCTTTCTGCGAATAAAGCACCTCGGGCTGCACCGAGAAGAAGCCGTCGCTGGTCACCGGCACGTTGAGCAGCACGCCGCCCAGGAAACCGGCTTTGTTGTTGTAGGTATCCTGGTTTTTGACGTTGCCGGCCAGGTTGGAGTAGTTGGCGCCGGCGCGCAAACCCAGGCGAATATCCTGGGCCTGGGCCGAAGAGATGGCCGCAGTAGCGAGCAAAGCGCCGATTAGCAATGCAGATTTTTTCATGTCAGTAATAGGGTTTGAATAAAACATAAAACACTCGGGCCGGCCGCTTTCGAAAAGTGTGCCAACCTGCGCCACAAACGCCCTCTCGTTGCTGAAAAGTGTGCCCCCAACCCAATAAAAAGCCCGACTATCCGCAAGGAAGCCAGGCTCTCAAACAGTTAAGAATTCGAAACTTTGCTCCGGTGCAACGGCTGGCCGCCGGCGCTTGTAGCATGATGGTGCCCCGAACAAACGGGCCTTACCGGGTCAGCTCCCGCTCAGCGGCGGCCCGCTCCTCGGGCGTGTTTACGTTGCGCAGCTCCGCGGGCACGGGCGGGTTCAGCAGCTCGATGTCGGAATTAATCAACGCCTTGCGGGGGCAGGAATACCCCAGCCCCAAAAAGCGCAGCAGCTGCCCGTAGCTGCGCGGCTCCCAGATGGTGACCAGCGGCTCGGGAAACCCGTTCCAGGGGCTGCGCAGGGCCGTGGCCAGGCGGCCGGCTTGCCGGTGCGCTACCAGAAACGCCAGCGTGGTGCGGGTGAGGAAGGGCAGGTCGCAGGCCAGCACCAGCCACGCGGTGTTGGGGTCGGCCTGGAACGCGGAGAGCACGCCGCCCAGCGGGCCCAGGTTCAGGAAGGTGTCGGGCAGGGCGGTGAGGCCGGCGGGCAGGTCGGCGGCCTGGTCGGGGCGGACGGACACCCGCACGTCGGGACAGAATTCGCCGAGCAGCGCGGCCGTGTGCTGGCGCTGGTCGAGGGCGTGGTAGTGCAGGGCGCCCTTGTCGGTCTGCATTCGCTCGCTGCGGCCCCCGGCCAGCACCAGGCCGCGCAGCACCGGGGCGGCCAGCAGGTACCATTGCCGGATGAAGGCGGCCGTGCCGGCCGTGTCGGCCAGCCGCAGCACGGGTGGCCGCGGGGCGGCGCCGAGGTGCTCAATGAGCACGGCGGGCAGGTCGGTCTGGCCGTCGGCCAGCAGAATCAAGCGCACGTCGGTGAGGCGGTCGAGCTTGCGGTCCAGCGGCTTGCGCGGGTCCACGATGACGACTTGCTGGCGGGCGCGGAAGTGGTTGCCGTTCACCAGCACCACGCTCTCGTGGGCCAGCAGCTCGGGCTGCGAGAACTTGTCCAGCGCCCGCGTCAGGCTGAGCTGGCGGTGGGTGATTTTGTCAACCAGCTCCGCCGCAAGGCCGTTTTCGGCCACTTGAGGCACCGCCGACCCTGGCGTTTCGGCGGTTTCCGCCGCGTCGCCCGCCCCGTGGTCGGCGTCGACGTAGGCCACGCGCAGGGCGGGCGCCAGGTGGGGCAGCAGCCGGGCCACCAGCGCCTGAATGTCGGCGCAGGGCGCGCCGAGGATGGCCAGCTCGTGCCGGCCGAACTCGCCGATGTCGGGACGGGCCAGGGCGGCGTGCTTGGTTTTCAGCGGCTCGGAATTAGTAGCGGGCATACGTTTGGGGCTGAAGGCAGCATGAATGATTGCGCGGCCGGCTCGGAATGCGCCAAGCCCGGAACGCACCAACGGGCCGCGCGGCACCGCGGCGGCCGGCCGGCCGGTTACTCGGCGATGAATCGGGAAATGACGGTGTTCATTTCCCGCTTTTGCTCCGCGGTGGCTCCGTCCCACATGTCGTTGTGCCGGGTGGTCGTGAGCTGGACAATTCGTATTCGGTACTTCGTTTGCTCGACCAGCGTGGGCAGGACCCCGTCGTCGGCCCGCTGGTCGCTCGACCGCAGCGAGAGCAGCCGCGGGCGGCGCACCCGCGGCAGCGGCATCCGGCGGTTGTCCAGGGAGATAACCCGCCAGGCCAGGTCGGGGTGCTCGCGGGCGCAGAGCATCACCATGTCGCCCCCGTGGGAGTGGCCCACGAGCAGCGTTCGGCGGTAGTCAAACTCCGGGTGGGCCTGGCGCAGCTGTTGCAGCACGAACACCATGCTCTTCACCCCTTGCTCCCAGCTCGGGCGGCGGGCCTCGGCCAGGTTGCCCGTCGTGGCGATGGGCGCGTCGCCGGGCAGTTCGTGCTGCAAGCTGACCACGAAATAGCCGTGCGCCACCAGGTTGCGCGCCAAAAACGAATACGCCGTGTTGCGCTCCCCGTAGCCGTGGTTGAGCAGCGCCACTTTCAGGCTAGCGCCGGGAGTCGGCTTCGCGGCGCCCCTCGCCGCCGGGGCGTAGGTCACCACGGGAATGGGGCGGGAGCGGGCGGCGTCGACGTAGCGCATACTGTCGACCCGGACTGCCGTGCTCAGCGGCGCGGCGCTCACCTGTTGGCGGGCCGGTCCCTCGCTGCCGGTGCAGGCACCCGCCAGCAGGCCGGCGCCCCACACAAGGAAAGTAGTTGCTTTCAAAATGCAGTTGTGAAATATGGCCAATGCCGCCGACACGAGCCGCAAGCACCTGTTGGCATTGTGTAAACCCTTACGCGCGCAGAAAGTCGCGCTTGCCGCCGGTTTTCTCTACCAGTTGCACGCCTTCGATGGTGATGTCGTGCGAGAAGGCCTTGCACATGTCGTAGATGGTGAGGGCGGCCACGGTGGCGCCGGTCAGGGCCTCCATTTCCACGCCGGTGCGGCCCGTGACCACGGCGGTGCACTCCACGCGCAGGGCGTCGGGGCCGTCGGGGACGATGGAGACCCGGCAATCATCGAGCCCCAGCGGGTGGCAGAGCGGAATGAGCTCCGCCGTGCGCTTGGCCCCCATGATGCCCGCCAAAATGGCCGTGTGAATGACCGGGCCCTTGTGCGAGGGCATCTCGCCGGCCTGCACGCGGCCCAGCAGCTCGGGGCCCAGCACCACGCGGCACCGGGCGCGGGCCAGGCGGCGGGTGGGGGCTTTGGCGCCCACGTCCACCATGGTGGGCTCGTTGGCGGCGTTGACGTGGGTGAAAGCCATTTTAGTTGTCAGTTGTCAGTTGTCAGTTGTTAGTTGTTAGTTGTCGGTGAACAGGTGGCAACAGGCCATGTTTGGTTGAAATTACGGCGTCCGCGGTGGACGTGCGTTACCTTCCGGGCGGTTGCAACCGCATTCGTGCGCAATTTCCGCCTGTCAACTGACAACTAGCAACTGACAACTACCCCCATGCTCTCCGTCGCCGAAGCTTTCGCCCGCGTGCTGGCCACCGCCCGCCCGCTCCCGCCCGAAACCGTGCCGCTGCCCCAAGCTGCCGGCCGTATTTTGGCCGAAACCCTCACCGCCGACCGCGACTTTCCGCCCTTCGACCGGGTGGCCATGGACGGCATCGCGGTGGCCCACGCCGCCTGGGCCGCCGGCCAAACGGCATTCGTCGTTGAGCACACGCAGTACGCCGGCGCCCCGCCCCGGCCGCTGCGAAACCCCCTGGCCGCCGTGGAGGTGATGACCGGCGCCGTGCTGCCCCCCGGCGCCGACGTGGTGGTGCGCTACGAGGATATTGTGCTGGCCGACAACTGCGCCACCATGCAGATTCCGCCGCCCGCCGCGCCCGGCGCCAACGTCCACCGCCAGGCCGCCGACCGCCGCCGGGGCGACGTGCTGCTGCGCCCCGGCACCCGCCTGGGCCCCGCCGAGCTGGCCGTGGCCGCCACCGTGGGCGCCGCCGAAATCGCAGTGGTCCGCGCCGCCCGGGTGGCCGTGGTCAGCACCGGCGACGAGTTGGTGGGCATCAACGAAACGCCCCTGCCGCACCAGATTCGGCGCTCCAATGCGTACGCGCTCCAAGCCTTATTTGCCCAGGCCGGGGCCGACGGGTCGCTGTTTCACCTCACCGACGACGTGGACGCCCTGCGCCGGGGCCTGACGAACATCCTCGGCGCGGGCTTCGATGCGGTGGTGCTGAGCGGGGCCGTGAGCAAGGGCCGCGCCGACCACCTGCCCGGCCTGCTGCGCGAGCTGCACGTGCAGGAAATTTTCCACGAGGTAAACCAGCGCCCCGGCAAGCCCCTGTGGTTCGGCGCGCGGGCGGAAGGGCCGGTGGTGTTTGGGCTGCCCGGCAACCCGGTGTCGACGTTCCTCACGGCTTGCCGCTACGTGCGGCCCTGGCTGCGCGCCGTGCAGCAGCCCGCCGCAGCCGAAGCTTCTGCCGCCACGCCAGAAACCCCGCTGCCGGCCATGCTCACCGTCGACATCCATTTCAAGCCGCAACTGACCCATTTCGTGCCCGTGCGCCTGACGGTGGACGCGGAAGGGCGCCGCCTGGCCACGCCGCTGCGCGTGGGCGGCTCCGGCGATTTGGCCGCGCTGCTGGGGGCTGACGCGTTTCTGGAGCTGCCGCCGGAGCCGCCGGTGTTCGCGGCGGGCGGCGTGTGGCCGGCGTGGGGGCTGTGAGGGCTGCCGGCGCAAAATTACGGAAATCGGACGGGCGCCAGGTGCGGAATCTGGCACTAACGACCGGGTGCTTAAAGGGCCCGAGCCGGGGGCGCTGGCAAAGGCGACGGAATCGAGGGCGGCAGATTGGGGCACTTGCCAAGCAACCCCCGTTGCGGCCTACCGAACGGTAGCCCCCGCGGGGCGGCATGTGGGCAATAAAACCAATATGTGCGGGTTTGTTACGCCCCCGTGGGACGACACTTGCGCCAATAAGTGTCGCCCCACGGGGGCTCAGAAACCCGTTTTTCCGGCCAGTACTACCGGCATGTCGCCCCGCGGGGGCTACCGTTTGGTAGGCTGCAACGGGGGTTAAGAACTTCTCCGAAAAATGAATTGAACGTCATGCTGAGCGCAGCTGAAGCATCTCGCCCGCTTTGTTGCGGCAATTCGGACGAAGCGGGCGAGATGCTTCGGCTGCGCTCAGCATGACGGGCTTTCAGCAGCACAAGTATTTTTCGGATAGGTTCTAAGTAGTCGTCCAAAAGTAAACGAGTTGTCAGTTGTTAGTCTTTCGTTTTCGTCAGGTATTTACCAAGGAACTAACAACTGACAACTACTGCCTGACAACTTAAAAAAGCGCCGGGTGCTGTAACAAATCGGCGGCGCAGCTGACTAACGAGGCAAAAATCAGCAAGCCCATGAAAACCTGGCTCACTCCTTCCGCCGCGTGCCGCGCCGAGGCCGCCCTTTCCCTTGATGCCCTTTCTGACGAGCAGCTGCGGCGGCGGCGGCGCAAGGCCCGCGAAATGGTGGCCGTGGTGGCCGGCCTGATGCTGCTCGTCATCGTAATGGCCGGCGTCTCGGGGCTCTACCCCATTGCCCTGACCACCGCCGGCATCATCACCACCCTCGACGACTACCTAAAAAAGACCCGCGCCACCGGCCAGGAGCTGGCCCGCCGCGGGCTGGCGTAGCCGATATTCGGGCCGATGCAGGCACAGGAGCAGGAACGGGAATTTATCCGGCGGGTCCAGGCGCACCAGGGCCTGCTAAACAAGCTGGTGTACCTGTACGCCGACGTGGCCGAGGACCGCCAGGACCTGCGCCAGGAAATCCTGCTGCAGGCCTGGCGGGCGTACCCGCGCTTCCAGGGCGCGGCCCGCTTCTCCACCTGGCTCTACCGCATCGGCCTGAACGTGGCCCTGACCTCGCTGCAGCGCACCAAAAAGCACGCCGCTGCCGACCTGCCCCCCGACGCCGACGGCCCGCCCGCCCCCACCGCCCCGTTCGAAGCCGACGACCGGCTGCAATACGTGCTGCGGCGCTTCAGCGCCGTGGACCGCACCCTGCTGGTGATGACCATGGACGGCTACAGCCCCGAAGAAATCGGCGCGGCGCTGGGCCTGCGCCCCGGCGCCCTGCGCACCCGCCTCCACCGCCTCCGCCACCGCGTAGAACAACTATGGCACTGACCGACGCCTGGAACGCCAAAAACTGGGATGCGTCCGAGTTTTCGTACGCCGCGCCCGACCTGCGCGCCGAGCTGCGCCGCCGCTCGCAGCACGACGTGGCCCGGCTGCTGCGGGCCTACCGCCGCCAGTACGGCTTCGTGGTGGGCCTGACGGCGGCGACAGTGGCCTTCCTGTTCCTGCAGCCGGGCAACCCGCAGTACCTGTTTTCGGTGGGGTTGATTCTGCTCTACTGCGCGGTGCAGCTGGGGTACTTGACCGTGCAGTTTCGCCGCTTCCGTCCGCCCGACCTGTCGCGGCAAACCGCCGAGGCCATTGGCGCTACGCTGGGGCTGGTGCGGGCCATCAACGCGTTTCAGGTGGCGCTGGTGGCGTATGCTGCGCCGGTGGTGTTCCTGGGCAGCCTGCTCGCCACGCTCTCCTACTATGGCTGGAGCGCCGCCCGGCTGCTGGGCGACCCGCAGGTGCTGGGCATCATCGGGGCCTGCACGCTCGGGGTGCTGCTGCTGGGCCGGCGCCTGCGGCGGTTCGTGGTGAGCCGCCAGTGCGGGGCCCTCATGGCCCGGCTCGAAGCCAGCCAGCGCGACCTGACTGGTGAGCCCTGAATGGCCGCTCGCCTGAGCCCAAGGTCCACGCCCGCATGGATACTGCCCCTCCGAATTCCTTCCTCAAAATCGTGTTTCCTGCCTCCACCGCCGGCTCGTTGCTGGTGCCGGGCACCGCTTTGCCTTTTGTCTTTCACCCTTGCCCCCCATTCCCGTGAAAATTCTTTGGTTTCTGCTCGCCCTGCTGGGGCGGTCCGGTGCTGGCCTTCCCGCACCGGCCCAGGCGCATGCTTCTCAACCGCCGCCTCGTTGCCCCGTCCTGACCTCCGCCAACAACGCCTTGCTCTGGGAGGTATCGGGCCAGGGCCTGCCCCGGAAATCCTACTTGTTCGGAACCACGCACGCGCTTGCGGCGGCCCACCTCGACAACGTGGCCGGCGTGAAGCCGGCCTTTGCCTAAAGCCGGCCGGTGGTCAGCCCGGCCGGGCGTGGAAAAATGTTTATGTTTGAAGGCTACTATCTACCCACTGCAATATGGACAACAATCGTTGCAACGCGCTGCGCGCGCGCGGCACCGCCACCGCGGCCAGCCTGCTGACCGACCAGAACAATTACCAGCCCCTGGAGGCCGAAACCGCGCCCCCACGCACCGAGCACGCCGCCAACCGGGACGACGCCGTGCTGGCCGAAACCCAGGACGACGCCACCCGGCAGAAAGCCGGCGCCAAAACGCAGCTCAAGGCCTTGGGCGCCCGCCTGGCCGCCCGGCAGGCCCACGCCGCCAGCGCCACCAACCCCGACCCGAACCTGGCCGGCCGCGTCGGCTTCAACCGCACCAGCTTTAACAAAGCCGGCGACGCCAGCATTGTCACGGCCCTGCTCCAAGAAGCTCTGCCCTTGGCTGCCGACCTGGGCAAGCGTGCGCTCCCGCCCACCAACCGAAATCCTGTTCCAGCGCTTCGAGGCCAAGCAGGCCCGCCAGTGTGCGCGCGACGTGACCGGCTGCCGCAGGCCTAGCCCCCGGGGCCGCCCTTCTTCTCTTCCGCGCATCTACCCGCTTGCCTCTGTGCTCCACACACCCCGTGCCGGCGCCCCCTTGTGGGCCGCCGCGCCCCACCCCCGACCGGCCGCCGGCCTTTCCCACCGCCTGACGCTGGCGCTGCGGCCCATCCCCGCCGAAGCGCGCTACGCCGTTTGCACGGAATGGACCGAATTCGTGGCCGGCGACCGGCAGCGCAGCCGGCTGGCTCGTACCGTGGGCCTGCGGGTGGCCGCCCACCCGGGCGGCTGGCGGCTGGCCCTGCGCACCGAAGCCTTGGGCCTGGACACGCCCGACCCCACGGCATTCGACGAAATCGGTCTGTTGGTGGGGGGGCTTTACGCTGATTTGGTGTTCGACCTGGCCCCGACCGGCGCGCTGCTGGCCTTGGTGAACCACGCCGACATCCGGGCGGGGTGGCCGCGCCTGCGGCAGGCGCTGCGGCAGCGCTACCCAACCCCGAGCGCGCTGCTCGACGGGCTGGAAACCGCCGTGGCCCGGCGGCTGGCCCGGCCCGCCGGCCTGTGGCCCTCGCTGGCCCTCGACTACCTCTACGCCGCTCTGCCGGGCAACTTCTACGCGCAGGCGTT
Source organism: Hymenobacter sp. (assembly GCF_031398885.1). Classification (GTDB taxonomy): domain Bacteria; phylum Bacteroidota; class Bacteroidia; order Cytophagales; family Hymenobacteraceae; genus Hymenobacter. Next base: position 29,998 of record NZ_JANNOD010000057.1, on the reverse strand, counting down.
CGACGCCGGGCAGCCGTACACGGCCCCCCGGGCGTTTCCGCAGTTCTTCGACGGGCTGGGGCTGTGCTTTCTCGAAACCCTGCGCCTGGCGCCCCCCGACCCGGCGGCCCCCGACCGCGCCCGGCTGCACCTGACCGGCGCGCCCGACCCGGCCGGCCCCGACGCCGACGGGGCGGCCGCGGCCGCCCGCGTGGCCGCCGCGCTGGGCATCGCCGTGGCCCCCGCCGAGGTGCGCCGCACCTACGCGGCCACCCACGATTTTGCCCTGAGCACCGGCCTGCCAACCGCCGTGGAATTGACGGTGCGCTGCGCCTACCGGGACCTATATTGCAAAGAATATCACCTCACTGTTACGCCCATTCTACCGCTATGAGCCAGGAAGGCCAGGAATTCGTGTGCGGCGGCGCGCCCTGCCGCTGCGACAAGGGCACGCTGCCGGTGCCGCTGCAAGTGACCAGCAACCAGAGCGTGTGGCTGCAAAGCAAGCTCGTCGCCACCACCCTCGACAAAACGTTCGCGCCCTTCGGCACCTGCGCCCTCAAAAACAACCAGCCCTGCGTGCCGGCCCTGCTGGTCTGGGAAAAGCCGTTCGAGCTGGTGACGGTGATGGCCGACGGCTGCCACCCGCTGCTCGAAAAAAGCACCATCCGCTGCGCCGTGGGCGGGGTGGTGAGCCTCTTGAGTACGCTGCAAATTGCCGCGCCCGGCCCGCCGCCGCCCGCTGGGCTGGAGCAAAGCCGCACCACCCTGCTGGGCACAGCCCCCCTGCTGGGCCTGCCCGACGAGGACGAGGACGACGAAACCGCCACCGATACGACCACCCCCAACGACTAGCCATGAACACTCCCTTCCACCGCATGGCGCAAAGCTCGCCGCCGGGCATCGGCAAGGCTGTGGTGGGCAAGGAGCCCGAACCCGGCCCCGGCAAAGTGGGCGTCAAAGTTAAAGCCGCCATCTTTTTCGACGGCACGGGTAACAACCAGAACAACATCACCAAGCGGCTCAAGGACTCCTCGTACCAACGGCACCGCTTCAACGCCGACGACTGGGCCAGCTATGAGCAGTACTACTCCAACGTGGCCATCCTCTACTTCATGCACAAGAAGAAGGTGCCCGGCGAACGTATAGTATCTCTATATATGGAGGGCATTGGCACCAGCGATGATGGCCCTGACAACACGGCGGGAGGGGCCTTTGGGGCAGGAACCACTGGGGTAGTGAAACGGGTAAATGAAGGTATTAGTAGACTCACCGAAAAAATAAAAGGAAAATACGGCCAAGAAAATAGATTCGAATATTTAGAAGAACTGACGGTTTACGCGTTTGGCTTTAGTCGGGGCGCAGCAGCGGCGCGGCATTTCTGCGCCCGACGGGCGGACTCACGGGGGCGGCTCAACAGTCTGTGCCAGGCGTTAGGCGTTAAGCCCGACGTTGTCAACATCAAGTTCGTGGGACTCTTCGACTCCGTATCTTCCTTTGACGAGACGGGCGAATACGTTCCGAGCGACCCCGTCGATGACACTTACAAGGTCAAGGCCATACACCATTATCAGAACGGCGATAAGGAGTTCCGCAACGACGTGCCCGAACTGCACTTGACCCTGGACGACCCCACCCTGGGCCAAGTCGTGCACCTGGCCGCCGCCGACGAGTACCGGATGAACTTCTCCGGCACCACCATCGCCAGCGCCCTGCAGCGCAAGAAAGGTTTCGAGCTGCGCCTGCCCGGCGCCCACTCCGACGTCGGCGGCGGCTACGCCCAGACGGTGCCCGAGGAGCACAGCTACGCGAAGCGGCCCCGCGTGTTTGCCTTCTTCCACGCCCGCGGCTGGTACGCCCCCGAGCACCTGCGCCACTGGCGCCAGGGCGACGCCCCGGCCTACCCCATCGGCACCCGCCGGGTGCCCAACACGTACCAGTACGTGGCCTTGTCCATCATGCTCAAGCTGGCCGCGGCGGCCCAGAGCGGGCTGCAGTTCGGCAGCCCCAACCAGGACGACGAGCGCGGCATCCGCTACATCATCGACGCCGCCCACCCGCTCTTCGCCGCCAAGGCCCAGCTCGAAGCCCACGCCCTGGCCCAGTTTGCCCAGCGGCCCGCCGAGCCGGTGCTGCCGGCCCTGCCCGCGGCCGCCTACCAGTGGCTGCGCCAGCGCTATCTGCACCTGTCGTGGAGCGACCGGCTCGGCATGGAGTACCGCCTCCAGGACGGCCTGCCCCACCGGCTGGTGCTGCCCGGCTAACGTTTCTTTTTCCTCCCCGCCCATGCCCCTGCCTTTCCGCCGCTTGTTCCGGCCTTCCCTCATTGGTTCACTTGCGACCGGACTCTGCCTGCTCACCTTTTCCACTTGCCGCCCCGTGGAGCCTTACCAAACCGAGCAATTTGCCCTCACGGCCGGCCCCGCCGCCGCCGAGGGCTATCCCATGGAAGTGGTCGAGGGCCGCTTCCTCACCTCCGACGGCAAGAGCTTTGTTGTCTCGCCCAGCTTCCTGGAGGGCGACTGGGGCAGTTCTTCCACCACCTACGTGAGCGGCGACGGCATGTCCCCGGCCCCGGACAGCTTGGAGGTGCGCTGGTTCTCCTACCCCGAGGACAAGTTCTACGAGGGCCACTTCCTGCTGCCCCAGCGGCGCATTTACGACCTGCTCAAACAAGGCTTCTGGAACACCTTTGAAAAAAAACACGACACTTACAACGAACTCACCGTGTGCCTGCTGCCCAAGGGCGTGGTCGTCGTCTGGCTCTCGGGCCGCAACCAAGTCCTGATTGGCCGCTACGAAGGGCGCGAAATCGACTTTGACTTCAAGCGCTTCAACTCCGCGGCCAACCGCCCGCGCATGATTCAGCAAGAACGAGCCAAGCTGCCGCCCGCCGTGCAGGAACAAATCCGCACCGGCGCGCTCAATACCCGCCAGTGGGACGCCTACCTGAAAACCTACCCCTGGCAAGTGGCTTTCAGCCGGCCCCTGAAGCTCTACGACTACGGCCTGCGCGGCGTCGACGCCCAGGTCGACAACCACCCGCTCGCCCCGGAGGCGGCCCCGGCCCGCGCCCAGGCCCTGCTCCACCCGGCCCTCCGGCCCGCGCCAAGCAACCTGCTCCTACTGGTCGATGCTGGCTACGGGCGCCGGCGCCAAATCCAGGTGCGGGCCTTCGACGAGGCCGAGACGCTGGCCGCCTTCCAAAGCCTGCACGCGGCGAACCCGGCCCTGCCGCTTACGCTTTACGTCGAGACGGACGAGCGCGTGGAAAAGGCCCGCCTCTTCCTCAAGAACGACCGCCAGCAAGTCGAGCTGGTCAAGTCGCCCGTCCTGCTCTTCGATGCCGAGTGAGCTGGCCCGCGGGTTGCGCCAGGTGGCGGCGCGGCACTTCTGCGCCCGGCGGAGAAGCCGTAGTTACGCGTGATTTCGTGGGGTTGCTAAAACCCCTCCTTTTGGGCGGCGTACAGGTTATCGGGCCGCGGTGCCAGTGGCTGGAGGCCGAAGATAGTCCCGGCGCGTGGGCCGCCGGTTACTTTCTTACGTTGTTTCTTGAAATCATGCCGACGAAAAAAGCAAGCAGCTCCGCCAAGAAAGACCCCTGCTGGAAAGGCTACGAGCAGGCAGGCACCAAAAAGAAGGACTAGCCATTGCTTCAGTTAAAAATGAACCGGCCCCGGCCCGCACCAAATGGAACGCGGGCCAGGGCTTCGTTTTTGCGGCCCGGTTGAACCGCGGAAACACTTTTTGCCGTTGCGTCGTATCTTCGCCCTGCGCTGCTATCCAGAAAGACCGAGGGACCGGGCCCGAAGACGTCTTGGCAACCTACCGCGAGTAGGTGCCACCTCCCGTTTCACCGCATTTATTGGTGAAAGAAGATGTCAGCCGGAACCGTACCTCGCCGTACGGGTTTCTTTCTGGATACGCGCTTATTGGCCCGTTAACCCCCCCGAAAGAAATGTCCACAGCCACCCTCGCCGCCCCGTCTCCCCTTCCCGAAATCCTGCGCCAGCGCCTGCTGATACTCGACGGCGCGATGGGCACCATGATTCAGCGCCACCCGCTGACCGAGGAAGACTTCCGCGGTGCCCGCTTCGCCGACCACCCCAAGCCCCTGCGCGGCAACAACGACCTGCTGAGCCTCACGCGGCCCGACCTCATCAAGGGCATCCACGCCGAGTACTTCGCGGCCGGGGCCGACATGGTGGAAACCAATACTTTTTCGGGCACCACCATCGCGCAGGCCGACTACGGCCTGGAGCACGTGGCGTACGAGCTGAACTACGAGTCGGCGCGCCTGGCCCGCGAGGCGGCCGACGAGTACTCCACGCCCGAGCAGCCGCGCTTCGTGGCCGGCGCCGTGGGGCCCACCAACCGCACCGCCTCGCTCTCGCCCGACGTGAACCGGCCCGGCTACCGCGCCGTGACCTTCGACGAGTTGGCCACCGCCTACCTGGAGCAGGTCCGCGGCCTGGTGGACGGCGGCGTGGATACCCTGCTCATCGAAACCATCTTCGACACGCTGAACGCCAAGGCCGCGATTTACGCGGTGCAGAAGTTCTTCGACGAAGGCGGCCGGCAGGTGCCGCTCATGATTTCGGGCACCATCACCGACGCCTCGGGCCGCACGCTCTCGGGCCAGACGGTGGGGGCGTTCTGGAACTCCATCAGCCACCTGCCGCTGCTGAGCGTGGGCCTGAACTGCGCCCTCGGGGCCAACCAGCTCAAGCCGTACGTGGAGGAGCTGAGCCGCATTTCCAACGTGCACATCTCGGCCTACCCCAACGCCGGCCTGCCCAACGCCTTCGGCGGCTACGACGAGTCGGCCGAGGAGTTCGCGGCGCTGGTGGAAGAATACCTGCAGGAGGGCATCGTGACGGTGGTGGGCGGCTGCTGCGGCACCACGCCCCAGCACATTGCGGAATTGAGTAAGCTGGCGCGGCGTTACAAGCCTAGGAAGTTGGCCTCATCCCCCCGGCCCACACCACGCGCCTGTCCGGCCTCGAACCATTCAACATAGGCCCCGACACGCTCTTTGTGAACGTGGGGGAGCGCTGCAACGTGACCGGCTCGCGCGCCTTCGCCCGACTCATCCGCACGGGCGCCTACGAGGAAGCCCTGGCCGTGGCCCGCACCCAGGTGGAAGAGGGCGCCCAGGTCCTCGACATCAACATGGACGAGGGGATGCTCGACTCGGAGCAGGCCATGACGACGTTTCTGCACCTCATCGCCTCGGAGCCCGACATCGCGCGGGTGCCGGTGATGATAGACTCCTCGAAGTGGAGCGTGCTGGAAGCCGGCCTGAAGTGCGTGCAGGGCAAGAGCATCGTCAACTCGATTTCGCTGAAGGAAGGGCCGGAGCTGTTTTTGCAGCGGGCCCGCACCGTGCGCCAGTACGGCGCCGCCGTGGTGGTGATGGCGTTTGACGAGGACGGCCAGGCCGACACGCTGGCGCGCCGCCAGGAAATCTGCCAGCGCAGCTACGACCTGCTCATGAGCATCGACTTCCCGCCGACGGACATCATCTTCGACCCCAACATCCTCATCGTCGGCACCGGCATGGAGGAGCACCGCAACTACGCCGTCGACTTCATCGAGGCGGTGCGCTGGATTAAGGCCACGCTGCCGGGCGCGCTCACCAGCGGCGGCGTCTCGAACATCAGCTTCTCGTTCCGGGGCAACGAGGCGGTGCGCGAGACCATGCACGCGGCCTTCCTCTACCACGCCATTCGGGCGGGGCTGGACATGGGCATCGTGAACCCCAACCAGCTCGCGGTGTACGACGAAGTGCCCAAGGACCTGCTCGGCCTGGTGGAAGACGTGCTGCTCAACCGCCGCGCCGACGCCACCGAGCGCCTGCTCGAATTTGCCGACACCGTGCAGCAAAAAGGCAAGGTGGCCGTGGTGGCCGACGCCTGGCGCAGCCTGCCGGTGCAGGAGCGCCTGGCCCACGCGCTGGTGAAGGGCATCACCGAATTCATCGACGAGGACACCGAAGCCGCCCGCCAGGAGCTGGCCCGCCCGCTCGACGTGATTGAGGGCCCGCTGATGGCCGGCATGAACGTGGTGGGCGACCTGTTCGGGGCCGGCAAAATGTTCCTGCCGCAGGTGGTGAAATCGGCCCGCGTGATGAAGAAGGCCGTGGCCTACCTCGAACCGTACCTGCTGGCCGACAAGCGCGGCGCCGACCGCCAGACGGCCGGCAAAATCCTGATGGCCACCGTGAAGGGCGACGTGCACGACATCGGCAAGAACATCGTGGGCGTGGTGCTGGCCTGCAACAACTTCGACATCGTGGACCTGGGCGTGATGGTGCCGCTGGAGCGGATTCTGGACGAAGCCCAGCGCCAGCAGGTGGACGTTATCGGACTCTCCGGGCTCATCACGCCGAGCCTGGACGAGATGGTGTACGTGGCCCAGGCCATGCAGAAGCGCGGCATGAAGGTGCCGCTGCTCATCGGCGGGGCCACCACCTCGCGCCTGCACACGGCCGTGAAAATTGCGCCCGCCTACCCCGGCGGGGCCGTGGTCCACGTCAACGACGCCTCCCGCTCGGTGGGCGTGGCCGCCGGCCTGCTCGGCTCGGGCGAGGCCGCCTACGCAGAAACCGTGGCCGCCGACTACGCTGCCCTGCGCGCCGATTATGCCAGCCGCCAGCGCGACAAAAGCTACCTGCCCATCGAGGCCGCCCGCGCCAACGGCTTCCAAGCTGATTGGGAAACGACGAGCATCACCAAGCCCACCTTCCTCGGCACCAAAGTGCTGGACAACTACGACCTCGCCGAGCTGGCCGAATACATCGACTGGACGCCGTTCTTCCACACCTGGGAGCTGAAGGGCCGCTACCCGCGCATCCTCACCGACGAAACCCTGGGCGAGGCGGCCACCAAGCTGTTCGAGGACGCTCAGGCCATGCTCCGAAAGATTATCGACGAAAAGCTGCTTACGGCCCGCGCCGTGCTGGGCTTCTGGCCGGCGAACACCGTGGATTACGACACCATCGAAATCTACGAGGACGACTCGCGCGAGACGGTGGCCACCGAGTTTTTCACGCTGCGGCAGCAGGGCGAAAAAGGGCCGGGCATCCGCAACGTGGCCTTCTCGGACTACCTGGCCCCGAAAGAAACCGGCCGTGCCGACTACCTGGGCGGGTTTGCCGTGACGGCCGGCATCGGCATTGAGAAACTGCTGGAGCAGTTCGACGCCGACCACGACGACTACTCCAGCATCCTGGTGAAGGCCCTGGCCGACCGCCTGGCCGAGGCCTTTGCCGAGCGCCTGCACGAGCGGGTGCGCCGCGAGTTCTGGGGCTACGCGCCCGACGAGCACCTCACCGGCGACGACCTCATCCAGGAGAAGTACCGCGGCGTGCGCCCGGCGCCTGGCTACCCCGGCTGCCCCGACCACACCGAGAAAATCACCTTGTTTCAGCTGCTCGACGCGGAAAATAAAGTCGGCATCGTCCTCACCGAAAACCTGGCCATGTACCCGGCCTCGTCGGTGAGCGGCATGTACTACGCCCACCCCGACTCGCGCTACTTCGGCCTGGGCCGCATCGGCCTCGACCAGGTGGCCGACATGGCCCGGCGCAAGGGCGTGGAAACCGCCGAGCTGGAGCGCTGGCTGATGCCAAATTTGAACTACGAACCGGTGGCTTCGGCTGTTAGCCTATAGCTGTTGGCTGTCAGCGCCTGTTCCATCTATCACCACCACCAGCCAAACACTGTCAAAAGCTAAATAGCCAGCAGCTATCAGCTCACAGCTCACTACATGAAAGTTACCGACCACCTGGACCGCGCCGCCGGCAAAACCCTGTTTTCCTTCGAAGTGCTGCCGCCGAAAAAGGGCGAGAACATCCACACGCTCTTTTCGAACATTGAGCCGCTGATGGAATTCAAGCCGCCGTTTATCGACGTGACCTACCACCGCGAGGAGTACGTGTACCGCCACCACCCCAACGGGCTGCTGGAGAAGAAAACCGTGCGCCGCCGGCCCGGCACGGTGGGCATCTGCGCGGCCATCAAAAACCGCTTCGACGTGGACACCGTGCCCCACCTCATCTGCGGCGGCTTCACGAAGGAGGAAACCGAAAACGCCCTCATTGACCTGCACTTCCTGGGCATCGACTCGGTGCTGGCCCTGCGCGGTGACCCCATCAAATCGGAGGGCGTGTTCAAGGCCGAGCCCGACGGCCACGCCTACGCCTGCGACCTCATCGGGCAGGTGGCCGACCTCAACAAGGGCGAGTACCTCGACCAGGAGCAGGACGACAGCTGGGCCACCAGCTTCTGCATCGGCACGGCCGGCTACCCCGAAAAGCACTTCGAGGCGCCCAACTACAACGCCGACATCCGCTACCTGCGCCACAAGGTGGACCGCGGCGCCGATTACATCGTGACCCAGATGTTCTTCGACAACGAGGAATTCTTCCGCTTCGAGCAGCAGTGCCGCGACGCCGGCATCACGGTGCCCATCATTCCGGGCCTCAAGCCGCTCACTACCAAGGCCCAGCTCACCATGCTGCCCCGCACGTTCTACCTCAACCTGCCCGAAACGCTGGTGGAAGCCGTGAGCCAGTGCCGCGACAATGACGCCGTGCGCACCATCGGCATCGAATGGTGCTTGAACCAGAGCCGCGAGCTCATGGCCCACGGCGTGCCCTGCCTGCACTACTACTCCATGGGCAAGGCCGAGAGCATCCGCAAAGTGGCCAAGGAGCTATTTTAAAATCAGTGTACAGTGAACAGTTAGCAATGAGCAGCCCCGCCCTGCTGGTGTTTGCTCCGCGCACAACTGCTCACTGTTCACTGCTAACTGTTCACTGAAAATGCTCGACGACCTGTTTGCCCAGTTGCGCACGGCCACCGCGCCGGCCGAAATTGAGGCCCTGCAAAACGGCATCTGGCAGCTGTGGCTCAGCACCGGCGACGCGGCCCTCGACAAGGAGCTGGAAGCCGGCATGCGCGCCATGCAGGCCGGCGACCACACGCTGGCCATCGCCCATTTTACTCAAATAATTCTACTTAACCCCGACGTCACCGAGGCGTGGAACAAGCGGGCCACGGCCCGGTACCTGCGGGGCGAGTACCGGGCCTCCCTGGCCGACATTGCAGAAACTCTGCGCCGGGAACCCCGCCATTTTGGGGCGCTTTGGGGCCAGGCGGGCATCTTCCAACAACTGGGCGAGTACCGGCGGGCGCTCCGGGTAGTGGGCCGGCTGTCAGCAATTTGCCCGCACCTGCCCGGCCTGCAGGAGCGGCAGTTCAGCCTGCGCGAGCAGCTGGAAGACGGCGGCCTGCTGGAGTGATGAGAGGAAGGAAAAGGAACATTTTATTACCTTTCCCGACATTAGCCGTCCGAAAGCGAACGAACCCTTGTCCTTCCGTCTTCTACACCCCACCCGCCCATGAAAAGTACCATCTACACCTGTTGGCAGCTTTTGCTGCTGGTGCTAGCTTTTACCGCCAACGCCCAAAAAATGCACACCACCAAGTGGGAAAGCGGCATGCTTGACCGCCGCACCAAGGTGGGCGTGTGGGAATACTACGGCGTTACGCCTTCGCAGGAAAAAGTAGTGGTGCAGCGCTACGACCACTCGGTGAAGGAGCTGCTGTACTACCGGCCCGTCAGCAACAGCATCTACAGCATTGAAGTGAGCCCCGGCCAATGGACGCGCCGCGCCGTGGACCGCCCGCCGCTGTTCATCGGCGGCGATGCGGCGCTGGCGGCCTACACCACGCAGTTGCAGTACCCGGAACAGGCGCAGGAACGCCGGATTCAAGGCCAGGTCACCGTGGGGTTCGTCGTTGACACCCTGGGGCACACGGCGGCCCACCGGGTGCTGCGCGGCATTGGGGGCGGCTGCGACCAGGAAGCGCTGCGCGTGGCCAAGACCGTTCCCAACGAGTGGATACCGGCCCAGTTGGGTGCCAAGGCCGTGCCCGTCGAATACGAGCTGACGCTGACCTTTCGGCTGGCGCAGCCGTAGAAGGCGCTCCGGGGCGGGTTTTAGGGGCTCCTCTCTGCCGAAGCTGTTCAGGAATTCAGCGGCCGGTCGCGCCGAGCGCCGCCGGGGCCTCCCGCCCGCCTCGTTGAACGGCTGGGGCGACACTGGCCCGATGCCCCGGCGGCGTTCGGCAGGACGTTTACCCAGGGGTTTCTGAATTACCAAACAGCCTTTACGCCATGAGCCAACGACTTAACCTTTTCGGAGCAAAATTGAAAAGCCCTTGCGGCCCGTGGCTGCTCGCCGCCCTGCTGCTCGGCGGCTGCGACTCGACGCCCCGCGAGCGGCAGGAAGTGGCCCGCGAAAGCGTCCGCGAACTGGACACCCTGGCCCGGGCCGCGGCCCGCAAGGTGGCCCGCGTGGGCAAGGCCACGGCCCGCTACGACGCCGCCAACCGCGCCCGCCGCGCCCGGCCCCTCGACCCGCGCCAGGAAATTGCCATGGAAAAGGAGCTGATGGGGCCCTATTCCGGCCAGTTGGACAACCTCACCCCCGCCGACCTGCCCGCCGCCTACGCCCAGTTCGTGCGGTCGGTGCGCGCCCAGCGCGCCACCTGGACCGACCGGCAGTGGGACTACACGCGGGCCGTGTACCGGCGGCTAAACGACCAGGTGAAGCAGATTCACCTTGACCTGCCGGCCCGCGACGAAGTGCGCATTCGTGCGCGGCAGGCCGAATTCGTTTCCCTGCAAGCCAGCCACACGGCCAAGGAAATCGAGCAGATTACCACGCAGCCCGTGCGGTAATTTTACGCGCTCCGCCCTATCTTACGCGGCATGTCCACTTCCGACTCCGTCGTTTTCCTGGAATCATACTACGAGCCGATGGCGGCCAACCTGGCCCGTACCCGGCTGGAGGCGGCGGGCATTCCGTGCTTCTTGAGCAACGAGAACTTGGTGGCCCTCATGCCGCTCTACAGCCCCATTACCGGCGGGGTGCGGCTGCACGTGCGCCAGCGCGACGCGGCAGCGGCCCTGGAAATTCTGCGCGCCGAGCCCGTGCCCCTGGCCACCGGACCCGACGAAGCCTCGTTTGCTGCCGACGCGCCCGACCCTGTGGCCCCGCGCTGCCCCCGCTGCGGGTCGTCGGACGTGGCCTACGGGCCGGCCACGCGCAATACTTACGGGCTGTGGTCGGGCCTGCTCTCGGTGCTGCTGCGCTTCCCGGTGCGGGGCAAGCGGCACCATTGTTTTCATTGCGGCAACGAGTTCAAGTAAGCAGAAATAGCTGGAGTTGAGGGAGTCTATACTGCCGGGTGCTTCGGGTGCGTTTTGGCCGCATGACTCGGTTCGTTTATTCTAACCTGCGGGGGCGGCTACTGCTACTGTTGATGCTGTGGTTGCTGGCTGCGTCTGCCGGGGCCCAGGCGCCGGGGCCGGTGGGCGACGGCTTGCGCGGGCAGTACTACGACGGCGAGCAGTTTGAGCGCCTAATGCTGGTGCGGCGCGACCCGACCGTGGACTTCGATTGGGGCCACGGCGAGCCCGCGCCGGGCCTGCCCACCGAGCATTTTTCGGTGCGCTGGCTCGGCTGGCTGGTGGTGCCCACCACGGGCCTCTACCGCTTTCAAATGAGCGTGGACGACGGGATGCGCGTGTGGCTCAACGACCGGGTGCTGCTGAACGAGTGGCGCGACCAGTCCCGGCGCGAGTACACCGTCAGCGTCCCGCTCACGGCCGGCGTGGCCTACCGGCTGCGGGTTGACTATTACCAGGACATTCTGGACACCCGCGCCCGACTGAGGTGGGCGCTGCCCGGCGGCGCGGCTGGCCCGGTTCCCGTTGCCACCCGTTACCTATTCACCGAAAAACCCAAGCTGCCCGCCGAAGCTCGCCCGGTGGCGGCCCCGGCAAAACCGGCTGCGGTGGCGAAGCCTCGGCCCGCAGTCATCCCGCCCGCCCGCGCGGCACTGGTTTCGGGGCCCCGCGGGCGGGCGGCCGCTTCTCTGCCGGCGCCTCCGCCAGCAGCACCAGCAGCACCGGCGTCGGTTTCGGGGCCCGCTCCCACGGCCACGGAGCGGGTCGCGGCCCTGGCAGAAGGCCAGGAGGTGACCTTACCCGAAGTGTACTTCGACCAGGGCCAGGCCCGGCTGCTGCCCGCCGCCCGCGCCGGCCTCGACAGCCTGGCCCGCGCCCTAACGGCCCGCCCCGACCTGCGGCTGGAGGTGCAGGGCCACACCGACAACGTGGGCAGCGCTGAACTGAACCGCCAGCTCTCGCAGCAGCGGGCCGAAACCGTATGCCTCTACCTCACGGCCCACGGGGTGGCGGCCGGACAGCTGCGCCCCGTGGGCTACGGCGGCGCCCAGCCCGTGGCCGACAACGCCGACCCCGCCCAGCGCCCCCGCAACCGCCGCGTGGTGCTGCGGCGGCTGTAGCCCAATGCCCGGCGCCGCTTCGCAACAGGGTAGGCTAGGGCGCCACCGCCCGCCGGGTTTCGGCACCCGCCTCCGACCGGGCCAGTTTTTCGGCCAGCTCGCAGGCGGTGGGCGGCGCGGCCTGGCCCAGCACCTCGCGGTGCAGCTCGCCCCAGTTGCGCAGCGCGCCCAGCACCGGGTGCAGGGTGAGGCCGTGGGCAGTGAGGCGGTACTCGACGCGGGGCGGCACCTCGGCGAAAATTTCGCGGGCTACCAGGCCGGCTTCTTCCAGCTCGCGCAGCTGCTGGGTCAGCATTTTCTGGGTCACGTTGGGGATGAGCTTTTGCAGCTTGCCAAACCGCAGGGTGCCGTGCTGAGCCAACTGCGATAGCGCAAACACTTTCCACTTGCCCCCCAGCACGTCGAGGGCCGCCGTGATGGCGCACACGGGCGCCGTCCGTTCTTTTTTCATAAAAATTTTCAGCCTGATTATCAACAACAGTTTCCTAAAGGTACTAACGTTACTTTTTGGTGGCTGCCCAACAAATACATCCTGAAAATGTCAGTACGGGGCCGCCGGCATATTGCCGGCGCTATCCTTCATTTTTAGGTGATTCTCATGAACAAGCTGCAAGGAAAAGTCGCCCTCGTCACGGGCGGCAACTCGGGCATTGGCCTGGCCACCGCCCAACTTTTTGCCCAGGAGGGCGCCCAGGTCATCATCACCGGCCGCGACCAGGCCACGCTGGACGAGGCCGCGCGGCTCGTCGGTCCCGGCACGCTGGCCGTGCGCAGCGACGTGAGCCAGTTGGCCGAGCTGGACCAGCTCTTCGCCCAAATCAACACCCAGTTCGGTGGCCTCGACGTGGTGTTTGCCAACGCCGGCATTTTCAAGGGCGGCGCGCTGCAAGACAGCACCGAGGCCCTCTACGCCGAAACCTTCGACATCAACGTGAAGGGCGTCTTTTTCACCATTCAAAAGGCCGAGCCGCTGCTGCGCGACGGCGCCGCGGTGGTCATCAACGCCAGCACGGTCATCCACGCGGGCATGCCCGGGGCTTCGCTCTACGCCGCGTCCAAGGCCGCCGTGCGCCAGCTGGCCCGCAACCTGAGCAACGAGCTGGCCGGCCGCAACATCCGCGTGAACGTGGTCAGCCCCGGCTACACCCGCACGCCCATCATCGGCCGCGCGGGCTACGACGACGAGCAAGTCGAAGGCTTCTACGGCCACGCGTCGGGCGAGGTGCCGCTGCGCCGCGCCGGCCGGCCCGAGGAAATTGCCAAGGCCGTGCTTTTCCTTGCTTCCGACGATTCGAGCTACGTGGTGGGCGAAGAGCTATTGGTCGATGGCGGCTACGGCACCGTCGGCGCGGCCGGCGTGGCCCGCGGCTAGCCGCCTTTGCACGGCGGCCAAACTGCTTGCGAGCCCCGGCCGTACCCTGTACCGGGGCTTTTGCGTAGAGCAAGGCCCACCTCATTCGCTGTCGATGGCTACCAAGAAACCCACCCCCTCGGCGCCCGCCAAAAAGGCCGCGCCCGCTGCGCCCAAAACCAGAGCCGAGCGCCGGCCCACCGCCAAGGACATGAAGGCCGCGGCCCAAAAGCTGCCCTACCCGGCCAAGCAAGCCGACATGCGCCTGCAGCCCGACTCGGACCTGGCCAACTACCGGGCCGCGGGCAAACTCCGCGACAAAGTCGCCCTCATCACCGGCGCCGACTCGGGCATCGGGCGGGCCGTGGCCCTGGCTTTTGCCAAGGAAGGCGCCCACGTGGCCGTGGTGTTCAACGAGAACCTGCAGGATGCCGAAGAAACCCAACGGCTGGTCGAAAAGGAGAAGCGCAAGTGCCTGCTGCTTCAGCTCGACGTGCGCGACCCCGAGCAGTGCAAGCAGGCCGTGCGCCGCACCCTGGCCGAGCTGGGTGGGCTCAATATTCTGGTGAACAACGCCGCCTACCAGCAAAGCCAGGAGAAGTTCGAGGACATCCCGGAAGCGCAAATCCGGCGCACCTTCGACACCAACATTCTGGGCTACATCTGGATGGCGCAGGCCGCCATTCCGCACTTGCAAAAAGACGACTGCATCATCAACACGGGCAGCATCGTGGGCATCACGGGCATCCCAATTCTGGTGGACTACGCGGCCAGCAAGGCCAGCATCCACGCCCTGACCAAGTCGTTGGCCCTGTATTTGGGCGAGAAGGGCATTCGGGTGAACTGCGTGGTGCCCGGCCCGGTCTGGACGCCCAACATCCCCGCCACCATGCCGCTGGCCGAAATCGAGAAGTTCGGCCACGAAGTCGCCCTCAAGCGCCCCGGCCAGCCCGAAGAACTCGCCCCCGCCTACGTGCTGCTAGCCAGCCAGGACGGCTCATTCATGACCGGCTCGCTCGTGCACGTGACCGGCGGCAAGCTCAGCAGCGACGAGTGACGCCTGCGGCTTAATGAAGAATGAAGAATGAAGAATTTAGGAGCCAATGGCCAATTCCTCATTCCTCATTCTTCATTCCCCATTGATTTCCCCAGCTATAACTGTTTAGCAAAATTTTTGAATCGCAAGTAATCAATCTGTTAAAAAGCCGGCTACCTTTCGTTCCCAACAATTCGAGGCACGTGGGCGCGGTGGCGAGCGTGCTTTGATTTTCGCCGGGTTCGACTTCTCTCACCTCAATTCCCACTCTTTCATGGCAGACACTTCCTCTTCGTGGCTCGACCGGAGCCGCACCGTGGCGGGCCCCGGCTACAACCGCTGGCTGGTGCCGCCGGCGGCCCTGGCCATTCACCTCGCCATCGGGCAGGCCTACGCGTTCAGCGTGTTCAAGAAGCCCATGGGCGCCCTCATCAGCGGCAACGTGGACAAGCCCGACGCCCTGGACTGGACGGCGGGCCAGCTCGCCGTCATCTTCACCATTGCCTTCGTGCTGCTGGGCCTTTCGGCGGCGGTGTTTGGCAAGTGGCTGGAGCGCGTGGGGCCGCGCAAGGCCATGCTGGCCTCGGCGCTCTGCTTTGGCGGCGGCTTCCTCATTGCCTCGCTGGGCGTGCATTTGCACCAGCTCTGGCTGGTGTACTTCGGCTACGGCTTCGTGGGCGGCTGCGGGCTGGGCATCGGCTACATCTCGCCGGTGAGCACGCTGATTAAGTGGTTCCCCGACCGCCCAGGCGTGGCCACGGGCATGGCCATCATGGGTTTCGGCGGCGGCGCCATGATTGGCTCGCCGCTGGCCGTGGCCCTCATGGCGCAGTTCAAGGACTTTGCCCCGATGGGCGTCGCGCCCACGTTCATCGCCATGGGCCTGATTTACCTGGCCTTCATGATGTACGGCGTGTTCAACATCCGGGTACCGGCCGAGGGCTGGAAGCCGGAAGGCTACGTGGCCCCCACGCAGTCCAGCGCCCTCATCACCACGGCCAACGTGGACGCCGACAACGCCATCAAGACGCCGCAGTTCTGGATGCTGTGGGTGGTGCTTTGCATGAACGTGACCGCCGGCATCGGCGTGCTGGAATCGGCCTCGCCGCTCATTCAGGAGTCGTTTTCGGACGCGAGCATGGGCGCGGGCCGGGGCGTAACCGCCGCGGCGGCCGCCGGCTTTGTGGGCCTGCTCAGCTTGTTCAACCTGCTGGGCCGCTTCTTCTGGTCGTCGGCTTCGGACAAGATTGGCCGCAAGCCCACGTACATGATTTACCTGGGCCTGGGCGTGGCGCTCTACGCCCTGGTGCCCTCGCTGGCGGCCAGCGCCTCGCTCACCTTGTTCGTCATCGTGTGCTGCGTGATTATGAGCATGTACGGCGGCGGCTTCGCCACCATTCCGGCCTACCTGCGCGACATGTTCGGTACCATGCAGGTGGGCGCCATTCACGGCCGCCTGCTCACGGCGTGGTCCACGGCCGGCGTGCTGGGGCCGTTGCTGGTGAACTACCTGCACGACCAGCAGAAGGCCAAGGGCCTGACCGGCGCGGCCGCTTACCAGACGGTGTTCTACACCATGGCCGGGGTGCTGGTGGTCGGCTTCGTAGCCAACCTGCTGGTGTCGGCCGTGAACTCCCGCTACCACGTGGCCACCACGCCCGCGCCCGCGCCGGTGCCCGTCGGCGCCCGCTAAGCCGCTGTCTTTCCCCTTCTAACCTGACGTTGATATGAACCCACAACCTAATTCTTCCGCCGCCACCGGACCCAACTCGGGCGGGTCGCTGGTCCTGGCCTGGCTGTTCGTGGGCATTCCCCTGGCCTGGGGCGTGTCGCAAACCTTCATCAAGGCGCTGGCCTTGTTCAAGTAAGCCGCTTTGTCGGTTGAAAACAAGGGAAGCAGCCGGCCGTGGGTCGGCTGTTTTTTTGTGGGCGCCACTGCCCGCGCCGGACGCTCGCCGCGGGTGCGCGTGCCACCCGCTACGGACCATAGCGCCTGCGGCTCGATTTCTTCACTGTCTGGTAGGCTAGGCTGCCGCCGTTATGTTCAAACGGAAGGGGGCCGCCCCTTTGCGGGGGCCGGGGCCAGCTCACGGCAACAACTAAGTTGCCAGGCAGCAGTTGTCAGCTGTTAGCCCTCTTGATAAATACCTGACGAACAACGAGCAACCGACAACTTGTTGGCTGCCGCCGTTGCGCCGGAGGTGTTCACTGCCGCACCAGGCACCAACGTGTTGCGTGAAGACTGCCCCCCTTTCTGCGGCCTTCACCAGTAGTTACTGGGCAAGGCCAGGATGGGCACGGCCGGTGCTTTCTCTTTTCGGGAGAGGGAGTCAGGGGGCGAGGTTGGCCGGCAGCAGCACCAGTAACTCATCCAAGCCGGCTGCCAGCGCCTGCGCGGCGGCTTGCCGCTCGGGTTCGGTAGTGGCTTCCGCTTCCAGGGTTTCCAGCCAGGGCGCCGCGCCCGCCGCGCCGAGCAGGCGCAGGGAGGGGCGCAGCTTGTGGGCCACGGCGGCGGCGGCGGGCCAGTCGGCGGCGGCGTGGGCGGCGCGCAGGTCGGCCACGCTGCCGGGGGTGTTGGCGTGGAAAGAGGCCAGAATGCGGTTCATGAAAATGGTGCTGCCGCGGGCCGTCTGGCGCAGCAAGGTCAGGTCGAAGCACGGCGGCGCCTCCGAAGCAAGCGGTGCAACCACCGGTTTGGCAGCGCCAACGGATACGGGGGCCGCGGGAGCCAGGGCCGCGGCGGCCGCTACCGGTGCTTTCAGCTCCACCAGGGGGCCTTGTACCCCCGCGATGAGTGAGGCCAGCTTGCTCATCAGCTCGGCTTCGTCGAAGGGCTTGGGCAGGGTGTCGTTCATGCCCGCGGCGTGGTACTTCTCGGCATCGGCCCGGAAGGCGTTGGCGGTGAGGGCCAGGATGGGCGTGCTGGCCCGCCCGGCGTCGGCGTGCGCGCGGATGCGGGCGGTGGCTTCCAGGCCGTTCATGCCGGGCATCTGGATGTCCATGAGCACGGCGTCGTAGCGGTGCCGCTCGAACAGGTCGAGGGCTTCGAGGCCGCTGGCGGCTTCGTCCACCACCACGCCGTGGCCTTCGAGCAGCAGCTGGGCCACTTCGCGGTTCACGGGGTTGTCTTCCACCAGCAGCACCCGCCGGCCGCGCACGGCGGCTTCCTGCACCGGCACCACGGGCGCCAGGGCGGCCCGTCGTTCCTCGGGGCTGGCCTTGGGCAGGGTGGTGATGAACGAGAACGAGCTGCCCCGGCCGGATTCGCTCTGCACCGTGAGGCGCCCGCCCATCTGCGTCACCAGCGCCCGGCTGATGCTCAGGCCCAGGCCGGTGCCGCCGAACTGCCGGGTGGTGTCGGCGTAGGCCTGGGTGAATTCCTGGAAGATGCTCTCCAGCTTGTCGGCCGCGATGCCGATGCCGGTGTCCGTCACCCGGAACTCGGTGGTGAGGGTGTCCTCGGTTTCGCTCACGTAGTGGCCGGCCACCGTCACGGTGCCGCCCGCCGGGGTAAACTTGATGGCGTTCGAGAGCAGGTTAATCAAAATCTGGCTCAGCCGGTACGAGTCGCCGAGCACCCACGGCAGCGGGCAGGACTCGCGCAGCCGCGTGCCCACCACCCGGATGCCCTTTTCCTGGGCCTGCAGCACCAGCGGCTCGGCCGCGTTGGCCATCGAGTCGCACAGGTTAAACGCCGCCTGGTCCAGCTCCAGCTTGCCGGAGGTGATTTTGGCCATGTCGAGCACGTCGTTCACCACGTTCAGCAAGTGGCGGCCCGAGTGCTGAATGATGGCCGTGTAGTTGCTCTGCTGCTCGTTGAGGCCGGTTTTGGCCAGCAGGCTGGTCATGCCCAGCACGCCGTTGAGGGGCGTGCGAATTTCGTGGCTCATGTTGGCCAGGAAGTGCTCGCGGGCGGTGGCGGCGGCTTCGGCCGCGTGCTGGGCGGCCTTGAGCACGGTGATGTCGGTGCGCACGCCCAGCACCTGGGCCGTGCCGTCGGCCAGCACCAGCGGGCAGCGCACCGTCTGGTACCAGCGCACCTCGCCGGTGGCCAGTTGCGCCGAGGTTTCGGTGGTCAGCTCCTGACCGGTGCGCAGCACCTCCAAGTCGGCGCGGAAGGAGCGCTTCACCTCCTCCGGTTCGAGAGCTTCTTCGATGGTGCTGGTGCTGGCCAGCTCGCTGATGCGCTGGCGCAGGGCCGCCATGCCGGCGTTCTCGAACATGGTGTTGCCCGCGGCGTCGCGCACCCAAATGAGGTTGGGGTTGAGGTCGAGCACCAGGGTGGTGAACGACTGCTGGGCCAGCACCTGGGCTTCGCTCTCGCGGGTGCGGGCCTCGGCCTGGCGCCGGATGGTGATGTCGAGGCAGTAGCCCATCATCATGCGCAGCTCGTCATCGGGCCCAAACACCGGCTGGTAGTAGCACAGCCAGTACACGGCCGGCTCGCCGTCGGAGCCGGGCCAGCGCTCCTCCCAGCTCACCATCTGCCGGGCCTTCACGGCGCGGTCGAACAGGCGGCGGCGGCGCGCGGCCAGCGACTGGGGCAGGCCCAGGTTGGCGCAGCGGTCGGCGAAGGTGTTGCCCAGGTGGGATATGCGCTTGGCCGGGTCGGGCTGGGCGTAGGGGTTGAGGTAGCGGTAGCGCTGGTCGGCGTCGAGCACCGCCACCACGGCCGGCAAGTGGGCCAGAATGGCTTCGTAAAACTCGCGCTGCTCGCGGGTTTCCTGTTCGGCTTGGCGCCGCGCCGTCACGTCGGTGAGGTACATCATGGCGTACCCTTCCTCCACCACGGGCACCGTAAAGAGCAGGAAGTGCTGGCCGTTGGCCAGCAGCTCGCGCTGGGCCACTTCGCCCGTGCGCAGGGCCTGGGTGGCGGCCTGCATCAGTTGCGGCCGCACCCGCGAGGGGCCCGTGGCCTGCAGCTCCTGCGCCAGCATTTCGGCCGCCGGGTTGGCAAACAGCAGTTCGCCGGCCGCGTTCAGGCGCAGCACGGGGTTGGGGTTGAGGTGGGGAATGCGACTGGCTATGTGCAGTTGCGTCAGCTCGGCTTCGGCGTGCTTGCGGCGGGCGCGCTCGCTCAGGTAGAGGTCCCGTAGCTCGGCGGGGTCGGTAGGAAGGGCAGTTTTCAATGAGCAGTGAGCGGTTAGCAATGAACAGTTAGCAGTGGGTAATTAACAGCAAGTTAGCGGCTGCGGCGGTTAGGTAAAATAATAAATTCTCCCATACTGGGCATCCGTGCAACTGCTCACTGTTCATTGCTCACTGTTGACTGACCTCAAAGCTCCTTGCGCAGCCGGGCCACCGGAATGTTGAGCTGCTCGCGGTACTTGGCCACCGTGCGGCGGGCAATGTTGTAGCCGCGGGCGTTGAGCATCTTTTCCAGCTTGTCGTCGCTCAGCGGCCGCTCTTTGCTCTCCTTGCCAATCAGCTCGCGCAGAATGCTTTTCACCTCGCGGCTGCTGGCGTCCTCGCCCGAGTCGGTGGCAATGCCTTCGGAGAAAAAATACTTGAGCGGATAAATGCCGAATTCCGTTTGGATGGACTTCGAGTTGGCCACCCGGCTCACCGTCGAGATGTCCATGCTGATGCGCTGGGCAATGTCCTTGAGAATCATGGGCCGGAGCTTGCCCTCGTCGCCCTCGGCAAAAAAATCGCGCTGCAGCTCCACAATGGCGTTCATGGTGCGCAGCAGCGTATTCTGCCGCTGCCGGATGGCGTCGATGAACCACTTGGCCGAGTCCAGCTTCTGCTTCACGAAGGTCACGGCCTCCTTCATCTTCTGGTCCTTCTTGGCCGCCTTGTCGTAGGTCCGAAACATCTCGGTGTAGGCCGGGCTCACGCGCAGCTCGGGGGCGTTGCGGGCGTTCAGGGTCAGGTTGAAGACGCCGTTGTCGTTGGTCAGGATGAAGTCCGGCATCAGGTACTGGGTCTTACCCAGGCCGCTGGGGCCGCTGCCGCCGGGCTTGGGGTTCAGCTTGAGGATGACGTTGATGGCCTCCTTCAGCTCGTCGTCCTCCAGGCCCAGCTTCTGCTGAATGCGCGGGTAGTGCTTCTTGCTGAACTCCTCGAACGTGTCGGTCAATATCCGCTTGGCGTTGGTGGTGGCCTCGTCCTGGGGCCGGCGCTCCAGCTGCAGCAGCAGGCACTCGGGCAGGTCGCGCGCCGCGATGCCGGGCGGGTCGAACTGCTGCACCACGCGCAGCACGGCCTCAATTTCGGGCACGCTCACTTCCAGATTCTGCGAAAACGCCAGGTCGTTGGCTATGGCCGAGAGGTCGCGCCGGATGTAGCCGTCGCCGTCAATCGAGCCGATGAGCTGCTGGCCGATGGCCTCCTGGCGCTCGTCGAGGTCGGCAAAGTGGAGCTGGTCCAGCAGCGAATCCAGGAGCGAGCCGCTGGTGTCGGCCAGGGGCGTGTCGCGCTCCTCTTCCTCGCCGGGGCCGTCGCCCTGCATCTTGTAGCCGGCTATTTCGTCGTCGTTGAGGTAGTCGCTCAGGTCGAGGTCGGTGTTGTCGGCGTTGGCCTCGGTGTCGGCGGGGCCGTCGTCCTTGGGTTGAATTTCGGGCTCGGGCATTTCGTCGGCCTGGTCCTGGGCGCCGCGGTCGTCGAAGTCCTCGTCCAGGGTGTTTTCGTCGTTGTCGAGGCTGGCGTCGGGGTCGTCCGAGTCGTCGCTCTCATCGTCGCGGTCCGGCTCCTCGGGCTCGTCGTCGGCCTCGTCCTCTTCCAGGGCCGGGTTCACCTCCATCTCCTCCTTGATGCGCGTCTCCAGCTCCGCCGTCGGAATTTGCAGCAGCTTAATAAACTGAATCTGCTGCGGGCTAAGCTTTTGGGAGAGGAGCTGTTTGAGGTCGAGGCGTTGCATAATAGCGAAATTACGGAAAGCGCGGGGCCGCGGCCGTTTTTGCTAAAATTTGGCACGAAAAGTTGAGGGCGCGCCGTCAGGCTTTCGCAACGATGAGCAAAACCGGGCGGCTCAGGGGGTGATTGGCGGGGCATCTTGTGGGGCGGCTTTACTTTTGACTGCGCGCCATTCAGCCGTTTTTTCCACTGCCGCCATGTTCACGCAAATCGAGTTGACCACTTTATTGGATTGGGCGGTGCTTCCTTCCAATAACGCCGATGAACTCTTCGACGAGCCCGAAGTAAACGACGCGTTGGCGTGGGCCAAAACATTGCCCCTGCCCGAAAAAAACGACGTGCTGACCTCGCTCAGCGCCCGCTTGCCAAGCCTTGATGCCGCCAAAGCCTCGGCCCTGCTGGTATTCGGCGGGAGCCTGGTGGAGGACGGCGCGAGCCCCGTTATTTTGCTGGCAAGCGGGCTGGAGCATCTCACGCGCCTGCGGCAACTGCAGGACGCCGGCCCGCCCCCGGCGGAAGCCGTCTGGCGCTTCACCGTCATCGGGCTCATGGCCCTGCTGTGCCGCTCGGCCCCGGGCCGGGCCTTATTCAAGCAGCAGGCCGAAACCCTGGCTTGGCTGGGGGCGAACGAAGACCTATCGGGCCATTTCGACTACCTGCTGCGACTCGCGGAAACCAGCGACGAAGAGGTGCTCTGGGTGCTGTTCCCGGACCAGGAAACCGGGTTGGAAGTTTCGGTGTCGCAAGTCAACAACACGTTTCACCTGCTGACGCTGCTGCAGCCCCTGGTGCTGGCGCAGGCCGCCGCCCTCAAGCTGAAAAAGCGCCCCGCGCTGGCTTCGGCCGAGCTGTTGCGCTTCGCACAGGGCGACCACACGGCCTCGCCCGAGGGTACCGACCGCAACCTGTGGGAGTGGCTTAATGCGCTGGCCTACGAGGGCGGCCCCCTCAACCCGGCGCAGTTCGCCGCGGGCGACGCGTCGGTGTCGTCGCAGCCCCGGGTGCGGGGCAACGTGCTGCTGCTGGCCACCGAGCGCGAAAAGTACCTGCAGCGCAGCTGGGACGCCGGCTTCCTGGCCAGCCTGCACGACGCCCACCGGCCGGCCGTGCGGCTGCGGCGGCGATTGCCCGCGGCCGAAGTGCGCGGCCTGCTCGTCGAAATGCACCCCCCGGTTGCGCCGCCCGCGCCCGCCGCGGCCCCGCCCCGCAGCCTGTGGCAGCGGCTGTGGCGCAAATAGGGGTGGGGCCTTGCGTAAAAAAGCTACCTTTGCCCGCTTAAATCCTGCTTTATATGGCCACAACCACCCTGCGTCGCACCACTGTCAAAGAACTGCTTTCGAGCCAGGAGCTCGACCGCGAAGTCCTCGTCAAAGCCTGGGTGCGCACCCGCCGCGGCAACAAGTACGTGCAGTTCATTGCCCTCAACGACGGCTCCACCATCCACACCCTGCAAGTGGTGGCGGCGGCCGAGCAGTTCCCGGAGGAAAGCCTGAAGGAAATCACGACCGGGGCCTGCGTGGCCGTGCGCGGCCAACTGGTGGCCTCGCAGGGCAAGGGCCAGGCCGTGGAAGTGCAGGCCACCGAAATCACCGTGCTGGGCACCGCCAACCCCGAAACTTACCCGATACAACGTCGAGGCAGCGATCAAAAAGGCATCTCGCTGGAGGCCCTGCGCGAAATTGCCCATCTGCGGCCCCGCACCAACACCTTCGGGGCGGTGCTGCGCGTGCGCCACGCGCTGGCCTTCGCCGTGCATCAGTACTTCAACGACCACGGCTTTTTCTATGTCCACACGCCCATCATCACCGGCTCCGACGCCGAGGGCGCGGGCCAGATGTTTCGCGTGACCACGCTGCCGCCCGAGCACCCGCCCCGCACCGCCGACGGCTCGGTGGACTTCGCGGAGGACTTTTTCGGCAAGCAAACCAACCTGACGGTTTCGGGCCAGCTCGAAGGCGAGTTGGCGGCCATGGCGCTGGGCAGCATCTACACGTTCGGCCCCACCTTCCGGGCCGAAAATTCTAACACCGCCCGCCACCTGGCCGAGTTCTGGATGATAGAGCCCGAAGTGGCTTTCAACGAGCTGGAAGACAACATGGACCTGGCCGAGGATTTCCTGCAAAGCCTCGTCAAGTACGCCCTGGCCCATTGCGCCGACGACTTGCAGTTCCTCAACGACCAGTACGACAAGGAGCTGCTGGCCCGCTTGCAATCGGTGGTCGATAATGCTTTCCAGCGCCTGACCTACACCGAGGCCGTGGAAATCCTGAAATTGGCCAAGCAAAAGTTTGAGTTTCCCGTGGACTGGGGCACCGACCTGCAGAGCGAGCACGAGCGGTACTTGGTGGAGAAGCACTTTAAGAAGCCCGTCATCCTGACCAACTACCCGAGGGAAATCAAGGCCTTCTATATGAAGCTGGACGACGACGGCCGCACCGTGCGCGCCATGGACGTGCTATTCCCCGGCATCGGCGAAATCATCGGCGGCTCGCAGCGCGAGGAGGACTACGCCAAGCTCACCACCCGCATGGCCGAGATGCACGTGCCCGCCGACGAGCTAGACTGGTACCTCGACACCCGCCGCTTCGGCACCGCGCCCCACGCCGGCTTCGGCCTGGGCTTCGAGCGCCTCGTGCTGTTCGTGACCGGCATGGCCAACATCCGCGACGTGATTCCCTTCCCGCGCTACCCGAAGAACGCGGCGTTTTAAGGCGAGAATCAGGAAGGCTTGGTGTGAAAAAAGGCAGCCCCGCACGGGGCTGCCTTTTTTGGTAACTAGGGGTGGGCGTTGGGCGACTAATCGCGCTTGTGGCCGTGGCCATGGTCGTCGTGCCGACCCTCGCGGTAGCCGGCGCGGTAAGCTTTCTTGACTTGGCCGGGGGGCGAGTGGCGGTGTACCACCACGGGCCGCACCACCACGGGGCGGGGCCGGACCACCACCACGGGCCGAGGCCGCACCACCACCACGGGGCGCGGGTAGCGCACGCGGTGCTCGCGCACGTAGGCCCACGGCTGGCGGCCCCGGTAGGTGGTGAGTACCACGGGGTGGAAGGCGTAGGGGTCGTAGCCGCTGAGTGCCACTACGGGCACCCACCGGCCCTTGCGAAATACGATGTACCGGCGGGCGTAGAGGTCGTAGTAGCCGTCGATTTCGGGGATGTAGTAGAATTGCGTGCCGGCCGGCACGGACGGGCCCCAGGCGGGCGGAGCCGTGTTGATGTTCACGTTGACCTGCGCCCGGGCCGGCGCCGCCACCGCCAGCAGCACGAAGGCGCCCAACAAGCCCGTGCACACTATTTTGAGGAGGAAATTCATTGTTTTTGGGGAAGAGAATAGAGCGTAAGCAAAGCGGCTAACCACGCGTTGGCACTGCCCGGCCGAAAAGCCAAATTTTAGAGCAACTGATTAGCCGGAAAGTTTAAGGGCCGCCGGGATTAATCTTTATCCTTGCCCTTGTTCTTGTGCTTATGACCGTGGTCATCGTCGCGGTCGTCGTCGTCGTGGCGACCGTCCCGGTAGCCGTTCTTGTACAGTTTTTTGGCCTGGCCGGGCGGCAGGCCGTGGGGGTGGCCTTTCTTCGGATACTTCACCTTGTACTCGTTGTACCGTATCCAGGGCTGGGCGCCCACGTAGTCAATCACCACGGGGCGGAAGGTGGCGGGGTTGTAGCCGCTGAGCGTGGCGGTGCGAACCCAGCGGCCGTTGCGCGACACCACGTACTGGCGGGCGGGCACGTCGTAGAAACCGTTGGTTTCGGGGATGTAGTAGTACTGCGCGCCGGCCGGCACGGCGGGGCCCCAGCTGGGCGGGCCGATGTTGATAGTGACCTGGGCCTGCGCGGCCGGCGCGGTAGCCAGCGCAAACACGCTCAGCAGCGCAAAGCACAACGAGTTGAGGAGGGATTTCATAAGCACGGACTAAAAATAAGGGGGGAAGCTCGTTCTTTGGCAAGGACAGTGCCAGTAAGCGCGGGGCAGTAGCAGATGAGCGGGGCGGTGGTTTGCGCAGTCATTTGCTTGGGCGGGCACAAACGCGGCCGGCTGGCTGTTGTGCCCCAACGCCCCGGACCGGGCAGTTGCCCGTGCAGCTGGCAAACATGCGGTTTGCATTAGCCTTCGGGCTCCCCGTTTCGTACCTTTGCGCCCTTATTCGCCGCCTTCCTGAATGGCCAAAAAATCCACCGACACCCCGGTTGCCAAAGCCCCCAACCAAAGGTCTGCGCCCGCTAAAGCCAAGGCCGCCGCGGCGAAAGACCCCGCCGAAAACCGCGCCGCTGCCGTGGCCACCGCCGAAACCGCGGCCACCGTGCGCACGATGACCGAATTGCCGGCCGCCGGCCCCACCACGGCGCACACCCACGGCCAGCTCAACGGCTACAGCCCCGCCCCGCCGCACCTCGAAGCCCCGTTCATTGAGGTGTACGGCGCCCGTGAGCACAACCTGAAGAACGTCACGGTGAAAATTCCGCGTAACCGGCTGGTGGTGTTCACGGGCATTTCGGGCTCGGGCAAGTCGAGCCTGGCCTTCGACACGATTTACGCCGAGGGGCAGCGGCGCTACATGGAGACGTTTTCGGCCTACGCCCGCAGCTTCATGGGCGGGCTGGAGCGGCCCGACGTGGACAAGATTGAGGGCCTCTCGCCGGTCATCAGCATCGAGCAGAAGACGACCTCGCGCAACCCGCGCTCCACGGTGGGCACCATCACGGAAATTTACGACTTCCTCCGCTTGCTCTACGCCCGCACGGCCGAGGCCTTCAGCTACGCTACGGGCAAGAAGATGATTCGGCAGAGCGACGACCAGATTATCAACTACATCCTGCGGCACTTCGACGGCCGCAAGCTGGTGGTGCTGGCGCCGGTGGTGAAGGGCCGCAAGGGCCACTACCGCGAAGATTTCCAGAAGATTGCCAAGCTGGGCTTCGCCAAGGTGCGCGTGGATGGCGAGCTGCTCGACCTCGTGCCCAAGATGCAGGTGGACCGCTACAAAATTCACGACATCGAAATCGTGATTGACCGGCTCGTGGTGAAGGAGGAGGACCGGTTCCGCCTCTCGGGCTCGGTGCAGAACGCGCTGGTCCACGGCAAGGGCACCATGCTGGTGCTGGACCCAGATGGAAAGGGCGAAAAGGCCAAGCCGCAGTTTTTCTCGCGCTTTCTGATGGACCCGGCCACCGGCATTGCCTACGACGACCCGGCGCCCAACACGTTCAGCTTCAACTCACCCTACGGTGCCTGCCCGACGTGCAACGGCTTGGGCGAGGTCCAGGAAATCACGGAAGACAGCGTGCTGCCCGACCGCAAGCTGAGCATCGCGCGCGGCGGCATCGCGCCGCTGGGCGACTACCGCGACATCTGGATTTTTCAGCAGCTGCAGCTCATCCTCAAAAAGCACAAGGCCACGCTCAACACGCCGCTCGACAAGCTGCCCGCCGAGCTGCTCAAGCGCCTGCTCCACGGCATCACGGAGGATGAGGCTGACGACAACAAAAGCGCCTATTCTGAGCCGTTCGAGGGCATCATTCCCTTCCTGCGCCGGCAGATGGATTCCGAGTCGGACAACATCCGCGAGTGGATTGCGCAGTACGCCCAGGCCCAGCCCTGTCCCGAGTGCCAGGGCTACCGCCTCAAGAAGGAGAGCCTGCACTTTAAGATGGACGGCAAGAACATCGGTGAGCTGTCGGTGATGGATTTGAACGAGCTGGCCGGTTGGTTTGAAGGGCTGGAAAGCCGCCTGACGGAGCGCCAGAACGTCATTGCCCGCGAGCTGCTTAAGGAAATCCGCAAGCGCATTGGCTTCCTGCTCGAAGTGGGGCTCGACTACCTGAACCTGCACCGCCCGGTGCGCACGCTGAGCGGCGGCGAAAGCCAGCGCATCCGCCTCGCCACCCAGATTGGTACCCAGCTCGTGGGCGTGCTCTATATCATGGACGAGCCCAGCATTGGCCTGCACCAGCGCGACAACGAGCGGCTCATCAAGGCCCTGCAGCACCTGCGCGACATCGGCAACTCCGTCATTGTGGTGGAGCACGACAAGGACATGATTCTGCACGCCGACCACGTGCTCGACATTGGGCCGGGCGCGGGCATTCACGGCGGCCACATCGTGGCCTCGGGTACGCCGCAGGAGATTCTCAGCTCCGGCTCGCTCACCTCGCAGTACTTGAGCGGGCAGAAGCACATCGAGATGCGCAAGAAGAAGCGCAAGGGCGAGGGCGCCGAGCTGGTGCTGAAAGGGGCCACCGGCAACAACCTCAAAAACGTGACCCTGCGCGTGCCGCTGGGCAAGCTGGTGGCCGTGACCGGGGTGAGCGGGTCGGGCAAGTCCACGCTCATCCACGACACGCTGTACCCGATTTTGAACCAGCACTTTTTCAACGCCAAGAAGGAGCCGCTGGCCTACGCCAGCCTGGACGGGCTGGACTTGGTGGACAAGGTGATTGAGGTGGACCAGTCGCCGATTGGCCGCACGCCGCGCTCGAACCCGGCCACATACACCGGCGTGTTCACCGAAATCAGGCAACTGTTTGGGGAGATGGCGGAGGCCAAAATCCGCGGCTACGGCCCCGGCCGGTTCTCGTTCAACGTGAAGGGCGGGCGCTGCGAAACCTGCGAGGGCGCCGGCATCCGCACCATCGAGATGAATTTCCTGCCCGATGTGCACGTGCCCTGCGAAACCTGCAAGGGCCGCCGCTACAACCGCGAAACGCTGGAAGTCCGGTTCAAAGGCAAGTCCATCACCGACATCCTGGACATGACCGTGGAAAAAGCCGTGGAGTTCTTCGAGTTTCAGCCCCGCATCCTGCGCAAAATCAAGACCCTCAATGAGGTGGGCCTGGGCTACCTCACGCTGGGCCAGCAGGCCACCACCCTCAGCGGCGGCGAGGCCCAGCGCGTGAAGCTGGCCACCGAGCTGAGCAAAAAGGACACCGGCAAAACCTTCTACATCCTCGACGAGCCCACCACCGGCCTGCATTTCGAGGACATCAGCCACCTCGCCGACGTGCTCCAGAAACTGGCTGACAAGGGCAATACCGTCCTCATCATCGAGCACAACCTCGACCTGATAAAAGTAGCCGACCACGTCATCGACATCGGCCCCGAGGGCGGCGGCGGCGGCGGCACCATCGTGGCCCAGGGCACGCCCGAGCAGGTGGCCAAGTCCGGCAAAGGCCACACCGCCCGCTTCCTGGCCGAGGAGCTGAAAGTGAGCAAGTACGCGGCGGTTTCTTGAGCGAGTTTTACTACCAAGGCCATAAGAAAAAGCCCCGGCTACCAACGTAGCCGGGGCCTTTTGCAAATAAATCAGCCAAAGCGTACGCCGCTTAGCTACAGCTTCATATTGCCGTCCATCCTGGCCATGCTCAAGTGCTGCTCCACTACGGGCACCGTTTTGCCGATGAAGGCTTTCACGTCAGCGTCCTGCGTCATTTTCTCGTGGGCGCGCATGGTGTTGGCGGTTTTCTGGTGGTCGACCTCCATCTGGGTGATGTACTTGGCTTCGAAGTCTTTGCCCGAGAGCTTTTCCATGGCCGGGACCATGGCCTTGTGCTCGGCGTCCATGTCGGTGGGCAGGGTCACGCCTTTTTTGCCCGCGATTACCTTCAGGTCGGCCGTTGATTTGGTGTGGTCGGCAATCATCTTGTCGGCCATTTCTTTGGCCATGCCGGTCACGCCCCTGGCCAGCGCCATTTTGCTCTGCTGAATTTCGTTCTGGTCGCTGTGGGCGGCCGTTTTCAGGAACTCGTTGTCGTCCTTGTGCGGGGCGGTGGGGCCGTTGGGGTCGCCCATGGGGGCCTCGCTGCCGCCCATGGCGCCGTTGCCGCTCGCGCCCTTGGCCGAGCCCGCGTTCTGGGCTTGGTTGTCGGGGTCTTCAGACCCGGCCGGCATGGTGGCCGACGCGGTGTCGCCGCCGGTGGCCGAGTCGGTCATGCTGTTGTCGCTGGCGTTGCCGCCCGCGGCCGAAGTAGACTTGTTAGCGTCGCCGCAGGAAGCCAGGGCGAGCAGGCCGGTAGCCAAGAGAGGAAGGAAGGAACGTTTCATAAAATGGAAAGAGGGGGGTGGAAAGGAATCGGTGAGCACGGGGCAACGGCCACCATTGCTGGCCCGCAGCCCCCTTGCAGTACGGACGTATTGGGGGTAGATGTTACAGTCTGTCGCGACTTAAATCATTGAATGATAAGCTGAACCATTAATTTTTTGTGCAAAGTGTGGAAAACGCTGGCGGCGTCTTATTCGCAAAAGCTTACGCTAGGTTGTACGGACAATTAGCGAAGCCAAAGCAAGGCCGAGACAAAATGAAGCATTCCCAAAAAGCTGCTGGCCGTCTTGTCGTAGCGCGTAGCCAAGCGTCGAAATTGCTTGAGGCGGCTGAAAAACCGCTCGACTTTGT
>NZ_JANNOD010000056.1:0-212550 GCF_031398885.1 Hymenobacter sp. | reverse complement strand
GAGCGGTGCCGAAGCATCTCTCCCCCTTAACTAATCCCATCGTTTGAGTTTGTGCCGTGGTAGTTTTGCTTCGGCTCCGCTCAGCATGACGTTCTCTTTTGTCTGGCATGACCGTTCCGGCTTCCGTTCCAAACAATGCCCCACCCCCGCCCGTGCCCGTTTCCCTCGCGCCGCCCCCGCGGCGCTCGGGCAAGCGGACGCGGCGGGTGCGGGGCATTATTTTTTTGAAGGACGTGGCGGTGCTGGCCCTCACCGCCTTTGGCGGGCCGCAGGCGCACCTGGCCATGTTTTTCCGGCTGCTGGTGAACCGGCGCCGCTACCTGAGCACGGCGGAGCTGCTGGAGCTGCAAGCCCTGTGCGCGCTGCTGCCCGGGCCCACCTCCACCCAAACCATTACGGTCATCGGCTTCCGGCTGGGCGGGCCCAACCTGGCCTACCTCACGTTGCTGATTTGGGTGACGCCGGCCGTGACGCTCATGACCCTGGCCGGCCTCACCCTGAGCCGCCTCGACCCGGCCCGGGTGGGGGCGCTGGTGCAGTTCGTGCAGCCGGTGGCGGTGGGCTTCGTCGCGTTCTCGGCCTACCGCATTGCCGAGAAGGTCATCCACACCAAAACGGCGGTGGCCCTGATGGTGGCCGCGGCCATGCTGGCCTACTTTTTCCAGCTGCCCTGGATGCTGCCCACGCTGCTGCTGGCCGGCGGGGCCGTGACCACCGCGCGCTACCGCAAGCACGCCATCATTCAGGAGAAAAGCCCCTTGCGCGTGGAGTGGGCCAACTTCGTGCTGTGGCTGGGCATTCTGGTGGGGGCGGCCGTGCTGGGGCACTACACGCGGTTGTTGCCGGTGCGCCTGTTCGAGAATTTTTACCGCAACGGCTCGCTGGTGTTCGGCGGCGGCCAGGTGCTGGCCCCGCTGCTCTACGCCGAGTTCGTGGAGTTCAAGGGCTACCTCACGGGGCCGGAGTTCCTGTCGGGGCTGGGGCTGGTGCAGGCCATGCCGGGGCCCAACTTCTCGCTGGCGGCCTACATCGGGGCGCTGGCCATGCGGCCGGCCGGGGGGCTGGGCATGCAGGTACTGGGCGCATTGGTGGGGGCGGCGGGCATCTTCCTGCCGGGCACGTTCCTCATCTTCTTCGTCATTCGGTTCTGGGACCGGCTGCGGCAGTACCGCGTGGTGCAGGCCTCGCTCGAAGGCATCAACGCCGTGAGCGCCGGGCTGGTGTGCGCGGCCACGTTCCTGCTCTACCACCCGCTGCCCGACCGCCTGCTGGCCCTGCCCTTTCACCTGGGCCCCATCGATACCCTGCCGCTGAACCCGCTGCTGGTGGGCACCACTTTTCTGCTGCTGCTCTGGGAAAAAGTGCCGTCGGTGGTCATCATTGCCGTAGCGCTGCTGGCAGGAGCGTTTATCTAATGGGCGAATGGGTTAGGGAGTGCCGTTATGCGCCAAGCTCGTAACGGCACTCCCTAACCCATTCATCCATTCACCCATTGCTGAACCGCGCCAGAAACGCGGTGCGGGCTTCCTCTAATTCCTGCACCAGCCCGGCCCGCTGCCGCAGCAGCTCGGCCCCGGCGGCCGGGGCTGTGCGGAACAGGCGCGCCGCCCGCAGCCCCTGCAGCCGGGCCGCCAGCATGTTCCAGTAGCCCAGGGCGTAGAACCCGGCGAAGGGCAGGGTGAGCACGTACAGTGCCGTGAGCCGCCAGTCGTGGGTGAGCCAGTGCTGGACGGCGGCGGCCTGCAGGGTGTAGGCCAGCGGAAAGGTGACCATGCCCATGACCATCATGATGGGAGCCACAAACTCCGCTTCTTTGGTGGCCCGCTGCGCCACCAGGGACGGCAGTTTGTAGGGCAGGTAGTTGTTCAGCACGCCGTAAATCCACACCGGCGCGCCCAGCACCAGGTTGACCAAGCCGGCCACGGAGCCGCGCCGCTGGTCGTCGAGGGCGGCGTCGGTGAGGCGGTGGCGGCGCAGGTTGGCCAGGTAGGCATCGAACTGGCGGCGGGCGGCGGTGAGGCGCTCGGGAAAGTGCTGCTCGGCCCAGGCCAGGGCTTCGAGCAGGGTGCGGCTGAGCTGGAAGTTGTCGTAGAGCGTGGCCGGGTCGTCGTCGGGGTTGAGGTGGTCGCCGAAGGTGCGTTCCACCTGCTGCACCAGGGCGTCGTCGGCCGCGTCCTTGCTCACCACCAGGTTTTGTTCCAGGGCCTCGCGGATGCGCTCGGTGAGCTGGTCGGCGGCGGCTTCCGGGTCGGCGGCGTAGGCGGCGGCAAAGTCGGCCACCGCAATGGGCGGGGCCACGTTCAGCAGCACGTCGGAGCGAAACTTGCTGGGGTCGAAGTAGTTGATGGCCAGCGGCACGATTTGCAGGCCCAGCCGGAAGCCGTGGCGGGCCTCGGTGCCCAGCGCAATGCGCGCGGCGCCGGTTTTAAGGGGCCGCAGCCGGCGCTCGCTGATGCTGGTGCCTTCGGGAAAAATCATGAGCGTACCCCCGCGGCCCAGGTAGTCGTAGCAGCGCCCGAAGGTGGCCTCGTTGCGGGCGGCGCGCTGCTCAGCCGTAATGGGGCCGGCTTCGCCCGCGTCCTGGGCCCGGTAAATGGGAATGGAGTTGCCCGATTCCAGCACGGCCCGCAGAACGGGGTTCTTGAAGAACGTGCTCTTGGCCAGGAAGGCAATGGGCTGGCGGCGGTTCACGGCGGCCAGCAGCGGGTCCATGAGGGTGTTGGGGTGGTTGCTGGCCAACAGCAGCGGGCCGGGCAGGCGCAGGCGCTCGGGGTGGCGCACCTCCACGCGGCGAAAAAACACCCGCAGGGCCACCTGCACCAGCGGTTTCATAACGGTGTAAAAGAGCATGGGCCGAAAACGTGAGGCCCGAAGATAGGGCCCGGCCGGTGCGGCGCCCCAGTCCCGGCGCCCCCAAACCAAGAGCGCAGCCGGGCCCAAAGACCCGGCTGCGCCCGGCAGGTAGTGGCTGCGGGGGGGCTACTTGTCGCGCTTGGCCTTGGCCTTGGCCTTGTCCTCGGCGAGCTTGATTTTAACTTTTTCTTTGCGGGCGCGCTCCTCCTCCATTTTTTTGCGCTTGCCGGGGTAGCGCATGTCAAAGGTCTTGATTTTGAGCAAGCTGTCGGCCTCCGCGATGGAGGCGCGGCTGGTGACGCGGCCCGTGAGCGACACCACGTCGCCCTCGGCCATCTGAATGGTGCTGCTGTCCTTGGCCGTCACGAGGCCGGTGGGGCTGATGCGGACGCCATTGATGAGTTTTTTGTCGGCCGTGAGCGGGTTGGTGACGCCCAGTTCGGTGAGCACAACCCGGCCTTTCTGCATCGTGAGGCCGTCTTTGAGGCCGACGCCCGTGGCCACCATGCGGGGCCGCGGCGCCACGCCGCCGGTGCGGCGCGGCGGCAGCTTGGTTTGGGCCTGCGCCGTGGCCGCCTCGCCCAGTAGCACTGCCACAAACAAGCAGTGAAAAACGTGTCGGAGTTTCATGGAAAAGTGTAAGATGAAATATGGAAGAATGAGTATAAACTGCTGGCGAACGCAAGATACGGCGTATTCAGCACACGGCTTAACGCCAAGGTAATGTACGAGTGCAAAACCGGGGCCAGCTTCGCCCGGCTGGAATACCGCCTTTCTTGGGCGAGCCCACCGCCCGGGCGCCGCGGCGGGCTGGGGAAATTCAAATGCCGAATGATGAACTTGCGCCGCCACGCCGCCGCCAGGGGGCGTTGGGCTGAAGCCGGAAAACCGTAAATTCCACCCTCAGCACATCTAACCCAATCCTTCCACCGTGGACTACAAAGATTATTACAAGGCGCTGGGCGTGGAAAAAACGGCCACGGCTGACCAAATCAAAAAGGCTTACCGCAAGCTGGCCCGCCAGCACCACCCCGACGTGAACCCGAACGACAACGGCGCCGAGCAGCGCTTCAAGGAAATTAACGAGGCCAACGAAGTCCTCAGCGACCCCGATAAACGAAAGAAGTACGACCAGTTTGGGGCCGACTGGCAGCGCTACCAGCAGCAGCCCGGCGGCGCGGGCCGGGGCGCCCCGCCCGGCGGCGGCTTCGACTGGAGCCAGTACACGCAGGGCGGCGGGGGCGGCCGCCCGTTCGACGAAGGCGACGACTTCTCCGATTTCTTCGGCTCTCTGTTCGGCGGGGGCAGCGCGCGCGCGGGCGGCAGCCGGCCCGGCGCCGGGCCCGACTACCAGGCCGAGCTGGAGCTGAGCCTGGAAGAAGCCTACCACGGCGGCCCGCGCACCATCACGGTGCAGGGCAAAAACCTGCGCCTGACCATCCTGCCCGGCACGGCCGACGGCCAGACCATTCGGCTGCGCGACCAGGGCGGCCCCGGCCGTAACGGCGGGCCCCGCGGCTCGCTGCTCATCACCTTCCGCCTGCGGCCCGATGCCCGCTACGCCCGCACCGGCAACGACCTGACCCAGGACGCGCCCGTGCCCCTCTACAAGGCCCTGCTGGGCGGCGAGCACACGGTGGAAACCCTGAGCGGCCCCGTCAAAATCACGCTCAAGCCCGAAACCCCGAACGGCACCCGCCTGCGCCTGCGCGGCAAGGGCTTTCCCGTATACAAGCAGGCCGGCCAGTTCGGCGACTTGTACCTGCGCCTGACCCTGGTGCTGCCCCAGCGCCTCACCGAACCGGAAAAAGAGCTGATTCAGCAGCTGGCCGCCCTGCGCGCCGAAGCCTAACGCCTTGCCTTGTTGCCATGGACGCCCACGTTCTCATCCTCACTTTTCAGGAATGCTCGGCCCGCTACGGCCTGGGGCCGGGTGCGCTGCACGAGTTCCTGCAGGCGGGCCTGCTGCGCCCGGCCCCCGCGCCCGAAACCGTGTTTGTCGACGAGCCCGACGACCTGCCCCGCCTGGCCCGCCTGCACCACGAGCTGGGCCTGGCCCCGGAGGCACTCGACGTCATCCTGGCCATGCGCCAGCGGCTGGTGCGGCTCCAGGCCGCGCTGGTGCACGAGACGGCGCGGGCCCGGCAGCTGGAGGCATTCGTGCGCGGCAACGGGCCGCTGGAGGAATTGTAAATGCCCGACGGAAAGGCCAGGGGGCTGGCTGCACCTCACCCTACTTAGGCTGCTTGAGTATCTGCGAAGTGGGCCATAGGCAGCAAGATTGGGGAGCACGCAGGGGCGTCGAAGGGCGAGAATTCTCTTTTAACACAACATGCGTTTTTGGGCCAGTCTGAGCAGATATCATAGTTCTCAGCCTTGTTCTCTCCGCGCCATCACTTGCACTTTTACAGAATTCACCATGCATTGTAATTGGCTTCACCTATTGTTCTTAATTGGTCTAAGCAGTGCCCCAATCGGAAGTCATGCGCAGGAAACTACTTCTTACAGCAGGCTTCAAGCACCAATACCCGACCCACTGTATGTGCTCAACTCCACTATTATCATTAATGGTGTTTTAGCTGATTTTACGGCACAGGATACTAGGGAAATAAAGAAAATAGTGGTGTACAAAGGAGCATACACACTTGGTGCCCAGAAAATAGCGCCTCAATTAAAGAATTTAGGAGTTGATGTGCTCGACATTACCTCCTCGAAACGTATTCGCAGTAAGTCTTTCGTTCAGCTAGGCCACCAACTCGGCCTACGCGGCCCGCTCACCTTTGCGCTCAATGGCCACCCGCTAGAAGCGCAAGCAGTCGCAGTCCTTCGAATTGCCCCCGCAGCCATTGGGCAAATTCACATCCTGCGTCCAACACCTGAACTTCCAGAGACAAGGGTAGATATTTGGTTAGCTTCATCGCCAAAGCCAGACTACAGCAAGTATCACCCAGGCACCATTTTCATTCGGTAAACTTGGTGAATCGAGGCCTTTTACGGCATATTTAAACAGAATTCCTTCCGTCCTGCTATCGGTGCTCAAAGCTACCTGCTGAGCTTGTCACGCCACGACTAAAGCCAGCGCCAGCCCGGCCAGCGTGGCACCCAGCTTGGGCCAGTTGAGCCGGTGCTCCGGGCTGGTTTCAAATAGAATGGTGGTGGAGACGTGCAGGAAATTGCCGGCCACCAGCCCCAGCAAAGCCGCGTAGACGCCGCCGCGCAGCAGCTCGCCCAATACCACGTAGTTGCTCACCACGATGCCCACCGGCGAGGCCAGCGCAAACACCAGCAGCCACGGCCACACCCGCCGGAAGCCGCCGAACCGCAGCCGCAGCAGCGTGGCCAGCGCAAACGCCGCCGGCATGTGGTGCAAGGCCACGCCCACCACGATGGCGTAGAAGTTCTGGCTCATCTGCCCCACTTCCGGGGCGTGCACCAGGATGCTGCCCTCCAGAAAGGAGTGTACCACCAGCGCCCCCAGCAGCAGAAACGGCACCCGGCCCCCGCCCTCGTGCGGGTCGTGGGCGGCCTCGTGGTGCACGTGCCCGTGCTCCACGCCCTGCGAGAGCACTTCGAGCAGCAGCTGGCCGAAGAAGCCCGCCAGCACCCAGTACCCAATTTGCTGCGGGTGCGCGGGCAGCAACTGCAGGGCCTCGGGCAAAATGTGCGTGATGGTGAGCGTGAACAGGTACGCGCCGCTGAAGGCCAGCAGCGGCTTGAGCCACCGGCTGCCCCGCGCCACCGGCACCCAGGCCGCCGCGGCGCCAGCGCCCAGCACCGTGAGCAGCAGCAGAAAAATAGCAAACCCCATGGAGAAAAGAATGAGGAATGAAGAATGAGGAATGAGGAATAAAGAGTCATGCTGTTGGCAATTCCTCATTCCTTATTTTTCATGCTTCACTCAAAAGCAGCGGCAGCTTTGCGGCCGCCAGCGGGCGGGCAAAGCTGCCGCTTGCACCAATGGTCCGGCCGGGCCGGCGGCTCAGCGCTGTATCTCGTGGCCGTCCGCAGTGGTGTCGGCCTGGCTGGACTTGCCCGCGTCGTTCAGCCGGCCGCGCTTGCGCAGGCCCTCTTCGGCGTTGGCCGTGATGGCCGATTCGGCCGACGGTTTCGGCCGCTCGTCCAAATCGGCCGACGAGCTGATGGGCTTGGTGATGGCCGCGCCCTTGGCCTGGTTGGGGGCGTAGTCGGTGTTCTGGTCGAAGTTGTCGGTGGCGCGGGTGCCGGGGGCCACCATGTCAACGGATACTTTGTCGTCGGGCCGCCAGTCGGAAGGCTCGGCGCTGCACGAGGCCAGGGCGGTGGCCGCCAAAGCCAGCAACAGGGTGTGGGTCAGTTTCATCGGGATAAAATTTGCAGGGTAACGAATGTAAAAAAAGCACGTGGTCGGCGAAAGCGGCGTCACTGGGCCGGCCGTTGCGACTCACCCGGTAACAACTGCGTACCGGCTGCTGGACTAAACGGTTGCGGCCCCGGCCTCGGCCGGCAGCAGGTTCTTGCGGCGCAGCAGGGCTTCGAACAGCTTCTGGTCGTTGGGCGAGTTGAAGATGCGCAGGGGCAGGTGCAGAAACACCGGCACG
Source organism: Hymenobacter sp. (assembly GCF_031398885.1). Classification (GTDB taxonomy): domain Bacteria; phylum Bacteroidota; class Bacteroidia; order Cytophagales; family Hymenobacteraceae; genus Hymenobacter. The sequence goes on along the minus strand of NZ_JANNOD010000056.1, from coordinate 205,120 downwards.
TCGAAGGTGCGGGCCAGCCACAGGCGCCACGGGGCGGTGTCGGCCGGGGGCGCGCCGGGCTTGAGGTAGAGACGGTAGGCGTCGGCGTCGCGGCGGGCGCGGCCTATCATGTCCCAGGTCAACTGCATGGCTTTTTCGGGGCCCACGCGCAGCAGCAGTTGCTTCTGGTCCATCTCGAAGTTCATGCGTTCAAACAGCGGCTTGCTCTGCTCCATCTGGGCCACGCCCGTTACCTGGGCCGAGCGCAGCAGCGCAAACAGCACCGTGAGCACCACGGCCAGCCCCAGCCACCACCACGAATGCACGAAAATAGCCGGCAGCAGCCCCAGCGCAAATGGAACCAGCGCGTACACCCAGTCCTTGCGCCACACGTCGGCCAGGGCCAGGCGGGTGTAGGTGTTGGTATCGAACTGCGTTTTCTTGGTGCGAATGGCCAGCGGCGAAGCTTGCTGCGACTGGCGGAAGCCGCCGCCACTGCCGCGTTGGTTGGGTTGGTTCATTTGTTCGTTGTCAGTTGTTCGTTGTCAGTTGTTAGCCGTTGCCGCCACCAGAACAACCTGACAACTGACAACGAGCAACAGACAACTAGTTAATAGGCTTTTAAGCTCAAGTCCAAGCTTTTGACGGAGTGGGTGAGGGCGCCCACGGAAATATAGTCGACGCCGGTGCGGGCCACTTCGGCAATGGTCTGCTCGGTGATGCCGCCGCTGGCCTCCGTGGGAAAGCGCCCGTTGATGAGCGCCACCGCCTCGCGCAGCTGGTCGGGCGGCATGTTGTCGAGCATGATGCGGGCAATGCCGCCGGTGGCCAGCGCCTGCTGCACCTCGGCCAGCGTCCGGGTTTCGATTTCGATGGGCAGCTGCCGGCCGGTGTCGGCCAGGTATTTCTGAGTGGCAGCAATGGCCGGGGCTACGCCGCCGGCGTAGTCCACGTGGTTGTCCTTCAGGATAATCATATCGAACAGCCCGTAGCGGTGGTTCACGCCGCCGCCAATCAGCACGGCCCATTTCTCGCAGATGCGGAAGTTGGGCGTGGTCTTGCGGGTATCAAGCAGCCTGGCATTGGTGCCGGCCAGCAGCGTGTTCAAGTGGGCCGTGTAGGTGGCGATGCCGCTCATGCGCTGCATGCAGTTGAGCACCAGCCGCTCGGCGGTGAGGATGCTGCGCGCGGGGCCTTCCACGGTGAAAGCCACGTCGCCGTGCTTCACGCGGGCCCCGTCCGGCAGCAGCAGGTGCAACTGCAGGGTGGGGTCTACTTCCTCAAAAATGAGTGGGGCCAGGGCCATGCCGGCCAGCAGGCCTTCGCCTTTTACCAGCAGGTGGGCCCGGTTGCGGGCATCGGCCGGAATGGCGGCCCGGGCCGAATGGTCACCGTCGCCCACGTCCTCGGCCAAGGCGGTGCGGATGAAGGCGGTCAGGGCCTCGGGCGTGAGGTAAGCAGGGGTGGGGGTTTGCACGGCGCAAAGGTACGGCCCTCGCCTTTGCGAATAAAGCCGAACATGCACCCATCGGCTTCGCCTGTCATCCCGAGTGCAACGAAGGAACTCAGCCGCGCCGCCGCGGGTGGTTCGACGGCGATAAGGCCGTCCGCTGCATTCAGGATGACAAATACCCAACGCGGTTGCTAACGGCCCACGAAAAAGCCCCATCCGGTTCGGAATGGGGCTTGTCAGGTTATTCTTTCGTGAAGTCCAGGGTGTCGATAACCGGGGCGCCGCGCGAGGGCTTGAGCTTCACAAACACCCGGTAGGTGCCGCTACGGCCGGTGTAGCGGCCAATGGCGTACTGGATGTGCTCGCGGCTTTCGCCCTGGTGGATGAATTCGAAGTTGCTGGGAGTGTTCTTGGCAAAAAAATCCTTGATGACGATTTCGGCCTGGGTGGCGTTGTAACTCTGCTTGTCGCCGTCGAACCCGATTTCCACCGTGGCGGCGAGGTACTGCGACAGCTCGCGGGAGGAACCGTTGCGCATGGCCGAGCCCACGGCGCCCAGGTTGTCGACCTGCGCGTGGGCCGCGCCGGTGCCAAAAAGGAATAACCAACTTAAAAGTAGTGCCCTAAAAAAATAGCGTTTCATTATTGGGGTAATAAGTGCGTCATGCGCGGTAAGATTATGAGCGAAAATGGTGCCAGGAAGTCCAACGGCCCGCCAAGCTGCCACCAAACGCACCACGGGGCAAGGCGGCGGAAAAGCAACGCCTAAGGTAGATGATTCCAACCCACGGGGCCGCCGGCCGTATCTTTGCGGCATGAGTAAACAGGTTTTATTGGTTATTCTCGATGGCTGGGGCATCGCGCAGGATACGGCGGTTTCGGCGGTGGACGCCGCCCGCACCCCGTTCTACCACGAGCTGTTGCGGCGGTTTCCGCACAGCAAACTGCAGGCCTCGGGCGAGGCCGTGGGGCTGCCCGAGGGGCAGATGGGCAACTCGGAAGTGGGCCACATGAACATCGGCGCCGGCCGGGTGGTAAACCAGGAGCTGGTGCGCATCGGCAAGGCCATCCGGGAGCGGAAGCTGGGTCAGATGCCGGCCCTGGTGAAGGCTTTCGAGTACGCCGTGGCCAACGACAAACCCGTGCACCTCATCGGCCTGCTCTCCGACGGCGGCGTGCACTCGCACATCGACCACGTGAAGGCGCTGTGCACCATTGCCCACGAGGCGGGCGTGCGGCGCGTGTTCGTGCACGCCTTCACCGACGGGCGCGACACCGACCCGAAGAGCGGCGTGCGCTACCTCAACGAGTTGGAAGAATCCCTGGAGCGCAGCGGCGCCAAAATTGCCTCGGTGGTGGGCCGCTACTACGCCATGGACCGCGACCGCCGCTGGGAGCGGGTGAAGGTGGCCTACGACCTGCTGGTGCACGGCGTGGGCGAGCGGTCGCAAAACCTCATCCAAACCATCCAGGAGCAGTACAAGGAGGGCGTGACGGACGAGTTTCTCAAGCCCATCGTGAAGACTGGGCCCGACGGCCAGCCGCTGGCCACCATTCAGGACGGCGACGTGGTGCTGTGCTTCAACTTCCGCACCGACCGGGGCCGCGAAATCACGGAGGTGCTCACCCAGCAGGACAACCACGCCTTCCAGATGCAGCGCCTCAACCTGCACTACCTCACTCTGACTAACTACGACGACACCTTCGTGGGCGTGACGCCGGTGTTCGAGAAGGACAACCTCGACAACACCCTGGGCGAAGTGCTGGCGGCGCACCACAAAACCCAGATTCGCATTGCCGAAACCGAGAAGTACCCGCACGTGACGTTCTTCTTCTCGGGCGGCCGCGAAACCGAGTTCGCGGGCGAGCAGCGCATCCTGCGGGCCTCGCCCAAGGTGGCCACCTACGACCTGCAGCCCGAGATGAGCGCTGCCGAACTGCGCGACGCGCTCATCCCGGAGCTGCAAGCCCAGGCGGCTGATTTTGTGGTGCTGAACTTTGCTAACCCCGACATGGTGGGCCACACCGGCGTGTTCGAGGCCGTGGTGCGGGCCGTGGAAACCACCGACGCCTGCGCCCGCGCCGTGGTGGAAGCCGCCCTGGCCGCCGGCTACGCCAGTATTATCATTGCCGACCACGGCAACGCCGAGTTCATGCGCAACGCCGACGGCTCGCCCAACACCGCCCATACCACCAACCTGGTGCCCTGCATCCTGGCCGATAACGACTACGCCGGCACCCTGGCCGACGGCAAGCTGGGCGACCTGGCCCCCACCATCCTGGAGCTGATGGGCCTGCCCCAGCCGGCCGAGATGACGGGCGTGAGCCTGCTGCGCCGCAACAAAACCACTGCCTCGAATGCGTAGGCACGGCCTGGTGGGGATGAGTGAGCTGCTGGGACAATGGCCGTGGCTGCTGGCCGGCGCCGGGCTGCTGGCGGGCTGCGGCGACGCGGGCCCCGCCGCGCCGGCCGCGCGCCGCCCGCTTTATTTCGACGTGAAGGGGCTGCTCACGCAGCAAGTGGCGCAACTGGCCCAGCGCCGCGCCGCCGTCACCAAGCGCGTGAGCCTGCGCGGCAATGCCGTTGAAACCGTGCGGGTGCCCGCCGTGAAATGGGCCGACGAGCTCCAGATTTTTTTTCAGGCCGACATCAATAAGGCCGCCCTGCGCGGGGCCTACGCCGTGGATTCGGTGCTGCTGCCCGACGGGCGCCTGCGCCGCACCTACACCCGCCGGCCCGGCCAGCCCAACGCCCCGGTGGCCCGCCTGACGGTGGTGCAGCAGGGCGCGGCCGCCCAGGAAGTGGCCGCCACCGTGGTGCAAAACAATGCGCTGTTCTCGGCTCAAAAGCAACTGCGGTTTGAGTTGCAGAACGGGCAGCTGCGGCGCTACGAGGTGGTAGGAACCCAGAAGCTCGTGTTTTTTGACACGCTGCGCTACGCCGCGGCCGGGCGGGTAGAATAGCCCCGGATACCCAAACTAGGGAGTGGACTCGAACGCGCCCAGGCTGGGGGCGTTGGCGTTGCGGCGCGGCAGGTTGAGGATGTCGGCGGCGGGTGCGGCGCCGGCCCGGGGGCGCTTGGGGGTGACGACCGGGGACGCCGGCAGGAGGCTGTAGTCGAGCGCGCCGCCCAGGAAAGAAAGCGGCGTGCGCTTGAACTGCGGGTCCGCGTTGACGAGGTTGGCGAGGGCCGGGGCGGCCAGGCCGGGCTTGCCGGGGGCGTTGGTGCCGGCTTCGTACTCCTTAGTGCGCAGCAACGTGTTTACCACATTGAATGCATAGTTGGGGTCGGCGTTGTTCTCAAGAAACAGCTCGTCCTCGTAAGAACCCCACACGATGGAATTGCGGATGCTAACGCTGGTGGGCCGCTTGACAACGCCAGCCCGGGTTTCGAAGGCATTGGTGAATTCGAGCGAGGGCGTTTCGCGCCGGAACGACGGCGTGTAGTTGGCCACGGTGCAGAAGTTGAAGTCGTAGGTGCCACCGCCCACGCCCCGCACGGCGTACTCGCCGCAGTTGGTGAACAGGCAGTTGGTGGCCGTCACTTCGCCGGAGTAGCTCAGGATGCCCGCGCCGGTGGAGGCGTTGGCGTTGGCGAAGGAGGGGTTAGAACCCGAGATGTTGCGAATCACGGTATTCTCAAGGGCCAGGTCCGTCCGGGGCGTAACGTTATCCGGGTTGAACAGCAAGGCGCCAAAGACGGCATTCTTGATTTCCGCGTAGCGAATGCGGTTGCCCCGGCTGCTACTGGTGAACACGATGCCGCCCCACTGCCCGGGCACGTCGGCGTAGAACGGCTCCAGCCGGTCGCCCTGGAAGCGCACGATGTTGGCGTTGCTGGCCTTCACGGTGTCGGTGATGCCCGTGCCGGGCACGAAGTCCTGGCCCACCAGCAGCGTGCCGTCCACCTGCAAAAAGGCGCCGGCGTGGGCGTAGACGCGGGCGCCCTTGGGAATGGTGAGCGTGACGCCCCGCAGCACGGCCACGCCCACCGGGTAGGTTTGGCCCCCGCTCGCGTAGTCGGCGTTGATGATGACGTGGGGCTTGTCGGTGCGCCAGGTTTCGTCGCGGGCAATGATGTCGGCCCGGTGGAAATAGGCATTCTGGCCGTAGGCCACCAGCTTCACGTTCTGCTCGTTGCCGTTGGTGCGGAAGCGCAGCTCGTCGGTGACGAGGTACTGCTTGGGCGCGGCGCTCTGGCCGTTGTCGCCGAGCACGGCCCGCACCAGCACCAGCAGGCTGTCGTTGCCCCGGATGGTGACGCCGCTGGCGGCGGGGCCGGCGTCGCCGTTGATGATGAGCGAGTAGGTGGGGCCGGCCTCGCCGCCCAGGCTCACGTCCGTCTGCACCGCGCCGCGGTTGCGGTTGTACACCCACAACCGCTTGGTCACGGTGCGGATGGTGGTAAACACCGTGTCGAACAGCACCGTGTCGGCCGCAAATTCCAGGCGGCCGGAGGTTTGCACCAGGTCTTCCTTCGGCTCGCAGCCGGGCAGGAAGGTGAGCAGGCAGCTAAGGATGAGGAAGAGCGGGAAGAGGTGGCGCATGGGAAGCGTTGGACGGACAACTCCCCTCCTCAGCAAGGAGGGGACGCCAACGCGAAGCGGTGGCTGGGGTGGTTGGGGCGTTGAACGGGCAGGTTGGGAGGAAATTGTTGCAACAACGGATGAATGCAAACCTAATGGTGCAAACTGCGCGGACGCCCTGACCACCCCCGTTTCAGCTTCGCTGAAACATCCCCTCCTTGCCAAGGAGGGGAGTTGTCCGTCCAACGCGCTGTCTTGCTTACTTCGTCACGCCTTCCTGCAGGCGCTCGGCGCTCTCGGCGATGCGGAGCTGCTCCACGAAGTCGTCGACGTTGCCTTCCATCACGCTGGCCAGGTTGTAGACGGTGTAGCCGATGCGGTGGTCCGTAACGCGGCCCTGCGGGTAGTTGTAGGTGCGAATTTTGTCGCTCCGGTCGCCGCCGCCAATCATGCTTTTGCGCACCAGGCCGTCGGCTTCGTTTTTCTTGGCCAGCTCCATGTCGTACACCCGGGAGCGGAGTACGGCCAGGGCCTTGTCGAAGTTCTTGAGCTGCGACTTCTGGTCCTGGCACTGGGCCACGAGGCCGGAGGGCAAGTGGGTGAGGCGCACGGCCGAATAAGTCGTGTTCACCGACTGACCGCCGGGGCCGCTGGAGCAGAAGTAGTCCTTGCGGATGTCGCCCATGTTCAGCTCGATGTCGAACTCTTCCACCTCGGGAATGACCACGATGGAGGCCACGCTGGTGTGGATGCGGCCCTGGGTTTCGGTGGCCGGCACGCGCTGCACGCGGTGCACGCCGCTCTCAAACTTGAGCTTGCCGTACACGTCCTCGCCGCGCACGGCCACGATGATTTCCTTGTAGCCGCCGGCCGTGCCCTCCATGGCGTCAATCAGCTCCATTTTCCAGTTCTGCTTTTCGGCGAAGCGCATGTACATGCGCTGCAGGTCGCCGGCGAACAGGGCCGCCTCGTCGCCGCCCGCGCCGGCCCGGATTTCCATGATGACGTCCTTCGAGTCGTTGGGGTCTTTGGGCAGCAGCAGGTCCTTGATGCTGTCTTCCAGGCGCTCCTGCTCGGGCAGCAGCTCGTCGAGCTCGTCCTTGGCCATCTGGCGGAAGTCTTCGTCCTTCTCGGTGGAAACGACCGCGCGGGCGTTTTCGATGTTGCTGAGCACGCCCTGGTACTTGCGGTACTCGGCCACAATCTTGCCCAGTTCCTTGAGTTCCTTGTTAAGTGACTTGTAGCGCTTAAGGTCCGACATGACGTCGGGCTGCATCAGTTCTTCGTTGACGTTGTCGTAGCGCTGGCTGATGGCTTCTAGTTTATCGAGCATCGGGTGTTCGGGAAATAGTTCAGTAGTTTGCAAAGGTACTGAATCCAAACACCGCCGTTTGGGCTTCTGGTTCTGTTTGTTGTCAGTTGCTAGTTGTCAGTTGCTAGTCCTGCTCACAAAGCGTGGTTTCAAATGCCTGACAACTGACAACCAGCAACGAATAACGGCTATGCAAGTGTTGAAATTCGGGGGCACGTCGGTGGCCTCCGCCGAGAGCATTGAGAAAAGCGCTGCCATTGCCTTGCGGGCGCTTGATGAAGGCCCGGTGGTGGTGGTAGTTTCGGCAATGGGCGGCACCACCGATGCCCTGATTAAAGCGGGTCAACTGGCGGCGGCCGACGACCCCGCCTACCAGGAGATATTGCAGCAGTTGGAGCAGCGCCACCTGCTGGCCGCCGAACAGTTGCGGTTGCCGCCAGCGCCAATGGATACAGCCGTGGCCTTAATCACGGATGATTTCCTGGAGCTGCACCGGCTAGGCAGCGGGATTACGGCGCTGGGGGAGCTGTCGGGCCGCACTCTTGACCGGCTAGTTAGCTACGGCGAGCTGCTGGTGTCGCGGCTGTTTCAGGTGTATTTCCACAGCTTTTGGCTGGACACGGTGTGGGCCGATGCCCGCCAGTTGATTCGCACTAATTCGCGTTTTGGCAATGCCGAAGTAGATGTTGACGCCACCGAGCAGCGGGTGCGCGCTTTCCAAGCCCGGCACCCCGACGTTTCGTGGGTAGTACCCGGCTTCATCGCGGCCGACGCCCAGGGCAACACCACCACGCTGGGCCGCGGTGGCTCCGATTACACCGCCGCCCTGCTGGCCGCCGCGCTCGGCGCCGAGAAGCTGGAAATCTGGACCGACGTGAGCGGCATGATGACCGCCGACCCGCGCCTGGTGCGCAGCGCCCGGCCCATTCCGCGCCTCAGCTACCAGGAGGCCATGGAGCTGTCGCACTTCGGAGCCAAGGTGCTCTACCCGCCCACCATCCAGCCGGTGATGCGGCGCGGCATTCCGCTCTGGATTAAAAACACCTTCGCCCCGGCCGACCCCGGCACGCTGGTGGAACTGGCGCCGCCGCCCACGGCCGCTGTGGTGCAGGGCATTTCCAGCATCGGCAGCCTGGCGCTGCTCAACCTGGAGGGCAGCGGCATGGTGGGCATCCCCGGCTTCTCGAAGCGGCTGTTTGCGGCCCTGGCCCGCGAGCGCATCAACGTGGTGCTCATCACCCAAAGCTCGTCGGAACACTCCATCTGCGTGGGCGTGAGCGAGGCCGACACGGCCCCGGCCCGGGCGGCGGTCGACGCGGAGTTTGCGGCCGAAATTGCGGCCGGCCGCATCGAGCCGCTGCGGCCCGAAACCGGCCTGGCCATTGTGGCGCTGGTGGGCGACAACATGAAGGACCACCCCGGCATCAGCGGCAAGCTGTTTGGCGCGCTGGGGCAGAACGGGGTCAACATCCGGGCCATCGCGCAGGGCGCTTCGGAGAAGAACATCTCGACCGTCATCCGCGCCGCCGACGTGCGCAAGGCCATCAACGTGCTGCACGAAGCCTTTTTCGAGGCCACCGTGAAGCAGGTGAACCTGTTTCTGCTGGGGCCCGGCAACGTGGGCAGCAAGCTGCTGGGGCAGCTGGCGCAGCAGCAGGCCCACCTGCTGGAGAAGCTGGGCCTGCAGGTGCGGGTGGTGGCCATCGCCAACAGCCGCCACTGCCTGGTGCACGAAACCGGCCTCGACCTGGCCGCCTGGCCCGCCGAGTTGGCCCAGGCGCCCGCCCAAACGCTGGCCGAGTTCACCCAGCTTATCATCGGCCGCAACCTGCGCAATTCCATCTTCGTGGACGTGACGGCCAACCCCGCCGCCGCCGGCTGCTACGCCGACCTGCTGGCCAAGAGCGTGGCCGTGGTGGCCTGCAACAAGGTGGCCTGCTCCTCCGATTACGCCCACTACGCCCGCCTCAAAAGCCTGTCGAAGGAGTTCAACGCCAGCTTTCTGTTCGAAACCAACGTGGGCGCGGGCCTGCCCATCATCGGCACCCTGAACGACCTCACGCGCAGCGGCGACGTGGTCCGGCGCATGGAGGCCGTGCTCTCCGGCACGCTCAACTTCGTGTTCAACCACTACGACGGCCGCCGGCCCTTTGCCGAGGTGGTGCGCCAGGCCCAAACCGAAGGCTACACCGAGCCCGACCCGCGCCTCGACCTGAGCGGCAGCGACGTGGCCCGCAAAATCCTCATCCTGGCCCGCGAAGCCGGCGAAGTAATGGAAATGGCCGACATCGCCATCGACTCTTTCCTGCCACCCGCTTGCCTCGAAGGCGACGTGGAGGCTTTCTATACCCAAATGGCCGCGCACGAAGCCCACTTCCGCGCGCTGTACGACGCCGCCACGGCCGCCGGCACCCGCCTGAAATTCGTGGCCCGCTACGCCAACGGGCAGGCCGCCGTGGGCCTGCAAAAGGTGGCGCCCGGCCACGACCTCTACGACCTGCGTGGCAAGGACAACGTGGTGCTCTTCTACACCGACCGCTACGTGGAGCAGCCGCTGGTGGTGAAGGGCGCCGGCGCCGGTGCGGAGGTCACGGCCAGTGGAGTATTTGCCGACATCGTGCGCGCGGCAGGGCTGTAAACGAATTAAAAATTAAAAATGAAGAATTAAAAATCGGGGTGCGGAGGGGAGTGGCACAAGCCATTCTTCGTTCTTCGTTTTTAATTCGTTTCGCTCATGCTCGATTCCGTTCTCGTTCATTCCCCCGCTACCCTTTCTAACCTGGGCTGCGGCTTCGATGTGCTGGGCCTGGCCCTGACTGCTCCTTACGATACCATCCGCATGTGGCGCACCGCCGTGCCGGGCGTGCGCATCCGGCATCTCGATGGCTACTGCCTGCCCACCGACCCGGCTCACAACGTGGCGGGCGTGGCCCTGCTGGCGCTGCTGCGCGAGGTGCCCGAAGCCGCGGGGTTCGACGTGGAAATCACCAAGGGCATCCGGCCGGGCAGCGGCGTGGGCAGCAGCGCCGCCAGCGCCGTAGGCGCCGTGGTGGGAGCCAATGCCCTGCTGGGCAACCGCTTCACCAAAATGCAGTTGGTGGAGTTTGCCCTGGCCGGTGAGATGGTGGCCTCCGGCGCCCGCCACGCCGACAACATCGCGCCCGGCATGTTCGGCGGCTTCACGGTGGTCCGGTCCCTGGAGCCGGTGACGGACATCACGGCCCTGGCCGCGCCGCCGCTGTGGGTGGCCGTGGTGCACCCCCAAATCGAGGTGAAAACCAGCGACGCCCGCCGGGTGCTGCCAGCCACCGTGCCCCTGGGCCTGGCCGTGCGGCAGTGGGCCAACGTGGCCGGGCTGGTGGCCGGGTTTCTGACGGCGGACTACGCACTAATCAGCCGCTCGTTGGACGACTACATCGTGGAGCCGGCGCGGCTGGCGCTCATCCCGGGCCTGGCCGAAGCGCGGGCTCGGGCCCGCGCCGCCGGGGCGCTGGGCGGGGGCATCTCCGGCTCGGGCCCGTCCATTTTTATGCTGAACCAGACCGAAGCCACGGCGCAGGCGGTGGGCGCGGCCATGGGCAGCGTGTTTGCCGAGCTGGGCATAGCTTTCAATACGTACGTGGGGCCAGTGGGCACCGAAGGAGCCCGGGTGGTGGAGGAAGTCTTGTGACTATGCACTAAACCAGCACGTCATGTCGAGCTTGCCGAGACATCTCGCGCGCTTCGTTGCACGATTGAGTTACTGCCGCATGCGAGATGTCTCGGCAAGCTCGACATGACGTTCTTTTCGCTGATAGACTGACAACTGACAACGAGCAACTGGCAACTACAGAATGAAATACTACAGCCTCCGCCACCAGTCGCCGCCGGTTGATTTTCGTGCTGCCACCCTCACCGGGCAGGCGCCCGATGGCGGATTGTACTTCCCCGAAAACATTCCCAAGTTCACCGCCGGCTTTTTGCGCGAGCTGCGCGGCCTGAGCCGGGCCACCGTGGCCCTGAACGTGATGCGGCCCTACGTGGGCGCCACCATCCCGGAGGCCGACCTGCAGCATATTTGCGCCGAAGCGGTGGATTTTGAATTTCCGCTGGTGCCGGTGGCGGCGGGCGTGGCGGCGCTGGAGCTGTTCCACGGGCCCACGCTGGCGTTCAAGGACGTGGGGGCGCGGTTTATGAGCCGCTGCCTGGGCCACTTCGCCCGGCGCGGCGACACCCCACCCGTGACGGTGCTCGTCGCCACGTCCGGCGACACGGGCGGGGCCGTGGCCAGCGGCTTTCTGGGCGTGCCGGGGGTGGAAGTCGTGATTCTGTACCCTTCCGGCAAGGTCAGCCTCGTGCAGGAGCAGCAGCTCACCACCCTGGGCCAGAACATCACCGCCTTGGAGGTGAGCGGCACCTTCGACGACTGCCAGGCGCTGGTGAAGCAGGCGTTTCGGGACCCCGAGCTGGCCCGGCGGCGCTTCCTGACCTCGGCCAACTCCATCAACGTGGCCCGCTGGCTGCCCCAGCAGCTCTACTACTGCTTCGCCTGGCAACAGTGGCCGGCCGGGGCCGCGCCGCCCGTGGTAGCAGTGCCCAGCGGCAACTTCGGCAACCTGTGCGCGGGGCTGCTGGCCCAGGCGTCGGGCCTGCCGCTAGGGCATTTCATCGCCGCCTGCAACACCAACGAGCCCGTGCCGGCCTACCTGCGCACCGGCACCTACGCGCCCCGGCCCGCCGTGCCCACGTTCTCGAACGCCATGGACGTGGGCGACCCCAGCAACTTCGCGCGCATCCTGGAGCTGTTCGGCCACGACCTGGGCCGGCTGCGGGCCGCCCTAAGCGCCGACACCGTGAGCGACGCGGACACGGTGGCCGCCATCCGGCAGGCGTGGGCCGACCACGGCTACCTGCTCGACCCCCACGGCGCGGTGGCCTACGCGGCCCTGCGGCGCTACCAGGCCCGGCACCCGGCCGCCGCGGGGCTGCTGCTGGCCACGGCGCACCCCGTCAAGTTTCCCGCCGTGGTGGAGCCCATCCTCGGCCGGGCCATTCCGTTGCCGGCCGTGGTGGCGGCCTTGCAGGGCCGCGCCAAACGAAGCGTGCCCTTGGCGGTTAAGTACGACGAACTAAAAGCTTACCTGCTGCAGGAACGCAGCCCGGCGCATTCGGAGTTAGCCTAAGCAGCATGTTGCCTTTCGCTTTGAATACTTTATTACCTCACCTCAGCCCGGCGACCCGGGCCCTGAGACGCGCGCTGACTCCGGCCGGCTGGCTGTTGGTCCTGGCGACGGCCGCCTGCCGGCCCGACCAGATTGAGCACCTCAAGGACAGCAAGCGCATCGGCGTCGAAACCGCCAACTGGGAAGTCAAGCGCATCATGCCCAAGGACTTGCTCAAGGCCACCCGCTGGGCCGGCGACTCGCTGACGGCCACCGCCGACACGCTGCTGCGCCAAACCCTGGCCCGCGAGCTGGCCGCGGGCGGCGTGGCCCGGGCCGCCGCTTTTTGCCGGCCCGAAACCTACCGATTCGTTGATTCGCTGGCCGGCGTGCTCAAAGCCACCGCCCGTCGCGTGAGCCCCCGCCCCCGCAACCCGGCCAACCAGGGCGCACTGTTGGCCCAGGCGCTGAGCCCGGACACGGCCCGCACCGTGCGGCGGGAGTCGCAGGAAGTCTTTTTCTACCAGCGCCCCATCGTGGCCAACAACGCCCTGTGCCTGCGTTGCCATGGCGAGGTGGGCCAAGACGTTTCGGCGGCCGACTACGCCGTGCTCAAGCAGAAATTCCCGCGGGACCAGGTCACGGGCTACCGCCTGGGTCAGCCCGTGGGCGCCTGGCAGCTCAGCCTGCGGCGCGACGGCGTGGCGGAATTCTGGACGATGAAGACCCGCAAGAAGTGGAAGGAACACAAGCTGCCCAAGCTGTTTTGAGGCATCGGTTTGGCCGCTACGCTGGGAGGCTGGGCCCTGCCGGCGCCGGGCTTTCTCGTTGCGCTAACCTGCACGCAAGCCCCTCCATTTCCGGGTTTTGGAGTTAAGAAGCTGTTTGAATTAGCCGCTGGTCGATGTAGAGACGCATCCTGGCGTCTCGTCATTGAACGCAATTGGCCGACCTGCGCGCACGACGAGACGCCAGGATGCGTCTCTACATTGTTCTCATGCCACCAAAAAATAACTCAAACAGCTTCTAAGAAATTTCTGCCCGCCCTTTCTATGAGTTCTTTGAAACCCACCATCATCATCGGGGCCGGCATGGCGGGCCTAGCCTGCGCCACCTGGCTGCACCGCGCGGGCCGGCCCGTGCGGCTGCTCGAAGCGGCCGACGCCGTGGGCGGCCGCGTGCGCACCGACCTCACCCCCGAGGGCTTTCGGCTCGACCGCGGCTTTCAGGTGCTGCTCACCAACTACCCTGAGGCCCGGCGCATCTTCGACTACCGCGCCCTCAACCTCAAAGCCTTCCGCTCGGGCGCCGTCATCCGGCTGGCCGATGGCCGCGAAACCACTTTGCAAAACCCGCTGCAGCGGCCTCTAGCCGCCTTTTCGGCCCTGACCTCGCCCATTGGCGACCTTTCCGACAAGCTGCGCATTCTCAGCCTGGTGCGGCACGTGCTCAAGCACAAGCCCGAAGAACTGCTGGCCCGCCCCGCCACCGCCACGCTCACCTTTCTGCGGCGCTACGGCTGGAGTGAGCGGATGATAGATACGTTTTTCAAACCCTTTTTCGGCGGCGTTTTTCTCGACCGGGAACTGACCACGGCCAGCAACTTTTTCGAGTTCGTGTTCCAGCAGTTCGTGACCGGCGAAGCCGCCGTGCCCGCCCTGGGCATGCAGCAGCTGCCCGAGCAGCTGGCCGCGCGCCTGCCCTCCGGCGCGGTGCGCCTCAACACGTCCGTGGCGGGCCTCGTCGATGGCACGCAGGTGCGCCTCACCTCGGGCGAGGTGTTGGAAGGTTCGGCCATTGTGCTGGCCACCGACGGGCTCACCGCCCTACGCCTCTTGGCCGGCCGGAGCGGCAACCCCAACGATGCCGTTGCGGCCCACGCGCTCATCGGCCCCACGGCGGCCCGCCTCACCACCTGCACGTACTTTGCCACCGAGGGCGGCCATTCGCCGGGCCGCAACGACAAGCTGCTGCGGCTGAACGCCGGCCCCAACGCATTGGCGCACAACGTGAGCTTCCCGGCCGATGTGAGCGGGGCCTACGCGCCGGCCGGCCGGGCTCTGGTATCGGTGAGCACCCACGGCGAGCGCAGCCTGGGCGAAGAAGAACTCACCGCCCGCCTGCGCGAGGAGTTGGCCGCGTGGTTCGGGCCGGCGGCGCGGCGGTGGGAGCACCTGCGCAGCTACCGCATCGCGGCGGCGCTGCCGGTGTACCTGCCCGGACAGCCCGCCCGGCAGCCCCTAAAGCTGAGCGAGGGACTGTACCACTGCGGCGACTGGGCGGCTTATCCCTCGCTGAACGCGGCGCTGGCCACCGGCCGCGAAGTGGCGGAGATGATTGTTGAAAAGTAGCAAATAATTAAGTTGTCAGGCAGTCGTTGTCAGTTGTTAGCCCCTTGATAAATGTCTGACTAATAACGAACAACGAGCAACTGACAACTCGTTTACTTCTGAACGACTACTTGAGATGTAGTTCTGCTTGCAAATCCAAGTTGCGGACTGCTGAACAACGGCCCCAGCGGGGCGGCAAGTCGGCAGTCCGCAACTTGGATTTGCTACTCATTCAAACCGCTGGGTTCGGCGTGGCGGGTGTTTCAAAGGCCGGAGTCAGGCCCTGCTCACCTTCGGCCGGCAGGCGAATTTTTTCATCGTCGGACACGCGCAGCGTGAGCAGGCCGCCAATTATCATCAGCACCCCGCCTAATACCACTACATTCAGCGGGTCGAGGCTGGGGAACTGCTTCATGATGAAGGGCAGGCCCAGCGAGGCGCACACCTGCGGCAGCACGATGAAGGCGTTGAACACGCCCATGTAGTGGCCCATCTTGTTGGCTGGAATGACGCCGGCCAGCATGGCGTAGGGCACCGACAGGATGCTGGTCCAGGCAATGCCCACGCCTATCATCGAGAGATACAGCATCCACGGCTCGGTGATGAAGGCCACCGACAGCAGGCCCACCCCGCCTGCCGTCAGGCACAGCATGTGGGTGAGCTTGCGGCTGAATTTGCGGGCCACGATGGGCAGCACCAGGCTGAACGCCGCGGAGACGCCGCTGTACACGGCAAACGCGACGCCCACGAAATTGGCGCCTTTGTTGAAAGCCGCCGAGTTGGTGTCTGTGGTGTGGTACAGGTGCTTGGTAACGGCCAGGGTGGTGAAAATCCACATGCAAAACAACCCGAACCACGTGAAAAACTGCACCGAAGCCAGCTGCTTCATCACCTTGGGCATGTGCAGCACGCCGGTGAAGGTTTCCTTGATGCCTTCCAGCAGCGTGACGCGGTTTTTCTCGCGCTCGAAAGCTGCCATGTCTTCGGGCGGGTACTCGGTGGAAGTGAGCACCGTGTAGAGCACGCAGAGCAGAAAAGCGCCCGCGCCGATGTAATAAGCAAACTTCACCGAGTTGGGTACCACGCCGGCCACCGCCTCGTTGGCCACCCCGAACTTGGTGAGGATGGTGGGCAGCAGCGAGGCCACCACGGCCCCGATGCCGATGAAAAAAGACTGCGTAGCAAACCCCGTCGTGTGTTGTTCGGCCGGCAGCTTGTCGCCCACAAAGGCCCGAAATGGCTCCATGCTCACGTTGATGGACGCATCCATAATCCAGAGCATGCCGCCGGCAATCCAGAGCGTGGGCGAGTTGGGCATGACGAGCATGGCCAGCGACGCCAGCACGGCCCCAATCAGAAAAAACGGCCGCCGCCGGCCCCAGCGCGGGCTCCAGGTGCGGTCGGAGAGGTAGCCGATGACAGGCTGGACGATGAGGCCGGTGAGCGGAGCGGCCACCCACAGAATCGGAATGTCGTCGGCGTTGGCCCCCAGGTTGGAGAAGATGCGGCTGGTGTTGGCGTTTTGCAGCGCGAAGCCGAACTGAATGCCCATGAAGCCGAAGCTCATGTTCCAAATTTGCCAGAAGCTCAGGCGGGGCTTCTTGCGAATACTTGTGGCCGGAGCCGCAGCGACAGATGCCATCGGACGTGGGGTGGGAATTGCCAGGGAAAGGAGAAAGGCGGCCTCACTCCCAAAGCAGGAGTGCGGCCGCCTTCAAATCTACTGATTCGCCTGCGGACTACGGCAACGTTACCGGGGCTTTATCTCAAAAATGCAGGCCGAAAGCGGTGCCAGGGTTAGGTTCAGGGCGTTGCGGGGCTCCTCGGGGGTGAGAAGGTCGGTGTAGGTGTAGAATTTTTTGGGGTTGAGGCCCATGGCCGTCACGGCTTCGGCGGGGATGTTGATGACGGGCCGGTAGGTTTTGTCGCTGCTGAAATTGACCACCACCAGCACCTGCTGCTTATCGGTGTAGCGCAGGTAGGCGTAGAGGTAGCGCTGGTTGTACTCCTTGCCCAGGTTGTTGGCGTCCTGCAACTCGTAGAAGCGGCCCCGGCGGATGGCGTCGCTGGTGCTGGCCAGGGTCAGCAGGCGGGCGTAGAAGTCGCGCAGGGTTTTTTGCTCGGGGTTGAGCTTGGCGCCGTCGCACTTGCCCTGGTTCAGCCACTTCTGGTGCTCGGGCACGCCCCAGTAGTCGAAGATGGTGGTGCGGCCGTCGCCGGTGTTGAAGCCGGCAACGCCGTTGGCCGCCTCGCCCACTTCCTGGCCCATG
This sequence comes from Hymenobacter sp., assembly GCF_031398885.1. Lineage (GTDB taxonomy): Bacteria > Bacteroidota > Bacteroidia > Cytophagales > Hymenobacteraceae > Hymenobacter. Next base: position 188,108 of record NZ_JANNOD010000056.1, on the reverse strand, counting down.
TAGAGCATCACCGGGCCGCTGGCCAGCGTGGCGGTCACGGTCATAGCCGGAATGGCGCGGCGCGGGTCGGCGGCAAATTCCTTGGAGGCAATGCGCTGCTCGTCGTGGTTTTCCAGGAAGCGCAGCATCCGCGACGAGAAGCCGTTGCTCTCTTCTTTCCACACTTTGGTGATGTCCTCGGTGGTGCCTTCCTGCCGCATCAGCTTGCGCAGGCCGTCGTAGAGGCCCACTTTATCGTAGAGGTAGTCGAACTTGCCCTTGTCGAGGTAGGTCTGGTACTCCTTGGGGTTGTAGGCTTCGGCGATGAATACGATGTCGGGCTTCACCTTCTTGACCTCGGGGATGACGTAGGCCCAGAACTCCACGGGCACCATTTCGGCCACGTCGCAGCGGAAGCCGTCCACGTTTTTGCCGGCCCAGAACACCAGGATGTCGCGCATCTTCTTCCAGGTATCGGGCACGGGGCTGAAGAAGGGCTTACGGCCGTTGGCATAGTCCACGCCGTAGTTCAGCTTGACGGTTTCGAACCAGTCGTCGAGCTTGGGTGCTTCCGAAAACACGTCGTTGCCGGTGGCCTTGGCCGGAATTTCGAAGAACTTGCCGTCCTCGCGCGGGCCTTTCAGCGCGCCCAGCGGGTGGTGGCCGGCGGGCGGCACGAAGCTTTTGCCGGGCAGGTAGTAGAAGTTGTTGTTGGGCGCAAAAGCCTTGGTTTTGTCGTCGAGCGTGCCCAGGTCCACCACGCCCGGCGGCTTGGCGTCCGATTTGTAGGACCGGGCTACGTGGTTCGGAATGAAGTCCATGAGCACCTTCAGGCCCTTGTCGTGGGTGCGCTTGATGAGGGCTTCGTACTCGACCATGCGGTTCTTAACCACCACGGCCAGGTCGGGGGCCACGTCATAGTAGTCCTTGATGGCGTAGGGCGAGCCCGCGCGGCCCTTCACCACGTCGGCGTCGTCGGGCGGAATGCCCTGAGCGGTGTAGTCGGTCATGGTGGCGTGCTCAATCACGCCGGTGTACCAGACATGGCTCACGCCCATCTTCTTGATTTCGTCGAGGGCCTTGTCGGTGATGTCGTTGAATTTACCGCAGCCGTTCTCGCCAATAGTGCCGTAGGGCTTGTTCAGGGCCACTTTGTTGCCAAACAGGCGCGTCATCAATTGGTAGATGACGAGTTTATGGTCCTGGGGTACTTCCGCGGTGGTATTGGGGTCGGTGGCGGTGGGGCGTGTGTCGTCCACGGGTGGGTTGGGCAAAGAGAAAGCAGCCAAGGTCAAGAGGCCGCCGGCCAGTAACAGTTTTTTCATGGCCGGCAAGATAACGCTACGCTTAATGAAGAATGAAGAATGAGGAATGTAGAATTGGCGGAGATAACTAAAATTCCTCATTCCTCATTAAGCACAGCGTCAATACTCCTGCGAGAGTGGGTGCAGCATCAGCTCGTCAATCACCACGTGGGGCGGGGCCTCCAGCACGTAGCGCACGGCCTGGGCCACGTCGGCGGGGCGCAGGTGGGTTTTCTCGGTTTCCGGGCGGCCGGGCGTGGTGTCGTTGAAGTAGGTGTCGACCAGCCCGGGGTAAATGGTGCTGACCTTGATGCCGTGCGGCCGTACTTCCTTGCGCAGGCTGGCCAGTACGGCGTCCTGAGCGTACTTACTGGCGCCGTAGGCCGTGCCGTGGGCAAAGGTGCGCCTCGATACGTCGGAGGCAATGCCCACGATGTGGCCCCGCTGCTGGGCTTTGAAGTGGGGCACGGCGGCCTTGCACAGCAGGAAGGTGCCCTTCACGTTGGTGTCGAATATTCGGTCCCATTCGCTGCCGGTGAAGTTTTCCAGCTCGTTGAACGAGCCCACGCCGGCGTTGCACACCAGAATATCGAGCCGGCCGTAGTGCAGCAGCGCGCTTTCCACCACCTGCTGCGCGTCGGACTCCATCGTCACGTCGGCCACCAGGCTCAGGCCCTGGGTTTTGTGGGTGAGCTCGGCCAGTTCTTCCTCGGTGCGGGCCACGGCCACCACTTTGGCGCCCTGCAAGGCCAGGAGCAGGGCAATGGCCCGCCCGATGCCGCGGCTCGTGCCGGATACGATGGCTACTTGGTCGGTGAGGTCGGTCATATTTATTTCTCGCTGAGGACCGCAGAGGTTTACGCAGAGGTTCGCTGAGGTTCTTCTTCCAGGCCGTTGACGATGCGTACGATTCCTTCCTTGACGTGGGCTACGTTGAAGTTGATGAGCAGGCCCAGCTTGCAGCCCGAGAGTTTCAGGTAAGTCAACAACTGTTTTTTGTGAACATCCAGCATTGCGTCTACGGATTTAATTTCAATGATTACCCGGTTGTTCACGAGCAAATCCAAGCGAAAGCCGATGTCCATTCGTTGGCTGGCGTACTCCATGGGCAGGGGCACCTGCGTCTTTACCTCGTAGCCAAGCTGCCGTAGCTCGTACGCCAAAGCTATTTCGTACACCGACTCCAGCAGCCCCGGTCCAAGGGCCGTGTGCACCTGAAAAGCCGATTTGCGGATGTCGAAAGAAAGCGTGTTTTCGTGCACCATAACTCAGCGAACCTCTGCGTAAACCTCTGCGGTCCTCAGCGAGAAATATACCGCACTACTTCCGCAACTCCACCACCCAAGCCGTGCGCCCCGGAATTTTCATCGTCTTCAAGTCCGCAAGCACCGCTCCCGAAGTTACCTCCTGCCCGGAGGAAAAACCCGCCAGCCGCTCGGCAAACCGCCCGGTGTCCACCGTCTTTTCGTCCTTGCTGGAATTCATCATTACCATCACCGTGCCCGCATCAGAATGGCGGAAGTAGGTGTACACGCCTTCCGCCGGGATGAACTGCGTGAGCTGCCCAGAATGCAGCGCCGGATGGGTCTTGCGGTAGTTGGCCAGTGTCTTCACGTAGGCAAACGCCTCGCCGGCTGGCCCGGTGCGGCCCGCGGCGGTGAAGTAGTTCTTCTTATCCCCCACGAAGCCGCCGGGGAAGTCCTCGCGCACCAGCCCGTCGGGGGCCGAGAAGTTCTTCATCAGCACCTCGGTGCCGTAGTAGAGCTGCGGGATGCCGCGGGTGGTGAGCAGCCAAGCCAGCCCCATCTTGTACTTGGCAAAGTCTTCGCCGATAACGGAGTAGAAGCGGCTCAAGTCGTGGTTGTCGAGGAACACCACGTTGCGCAGGGGGTCCTCGTACATCCAGTCGCCCTGCAGGGCGTAGTAGAGTTTGGCGATGCCGTCGGTCCAGCCCGCGTCCTTGGTCAGGGCCTCGTTGATGGCGTACTGCGACTGGAAGTCCGTCACGCCGGGCAGGTTGGACTTGAAGCCGTCGACGGGCGGCAGAATGTTTTTCGCAAAAAACGCCTGTTGCCCCGTGCCCTGCACCCAGGCCTCACCAAACACGCCCAGTCTCGGAAACTCCGTGGCCAGGGCCTCGCCCCACTGCATCAGAAACTTGCGGTCGGAGTAGGGGTAGGTGTCGATGCGGTAGGCGTCGAGGCCGGTGTACTCCACCCACCAGATGAAGTTCTGGATGAGGTAGGTGGCCACCAGCGGGTTGCTCTGGTTCACGTCGGGCATGGTGGTGTCGAACCAGCCGCTGCCGAACTGCTCCCGGTCGTGCTTGCTCACGTGGACGTCGTTGAAGGCCGCGTCGCGGTAGTTGCTGCGCGTGAAGGCCGGCCACTGGTGCACCCAGTCCTGGGCGGGCGGGTCGAGGTGCAGGTAGTTGTAGGAGCCCATGTGGTTGAGCACCACGTCGTGCACCACCTTTAGCCCGGCCTTGTGGGCGCTCTGGACGAAGCGGGCGTAGTCGGCCGTGGTGCCGTAGCGCGGGTCCACGTTGTAGTAGTCGGTGAGGGCGTAGCCGTGGTAGCTGGCCTTGGGCATGTCGTTGGCCACCACCGGCGTGGGCCAGATGGCTGTCACGCCCAGCTCCTTGAGGTAGTCGAAGTGCTGCTCAATGCCCTTGAGGTCGCCGCCGTGGCGGGCGTACATCGAGTCGCGGGCCACGCGGGGGGCGCGGGTGCCCTTCACCACGTCATTCTTGGGGTCGCCGTTGGCAAACCGGTCGGGCATGAGCAGGTACACGAAGTCGGCCGCCGTCACGCCCTGCACCCGGCTGGGGTCGGTGCTGCGGGCGCGCAATTCGTAGGAATACACCAGCTTTTTGGCGCCTTGGAACTGGAGCTTCAGCAGGCCCGGCTTGGCATCGGGCCCGATGGTGAGGTTCACCACCAGGTAATTGGGGTTTTCCAGCGGCTGCGTGCCATCCAGCGTCACGCCGGGGTAGGCCAGCGCCACCTTGCTGGCGCCGATGCCGGGGCTGTGCACCAGCAACTGCAGCTTGGGATTTTTCATGCCCACGAACCAGAACGTAGGGTCGACGCGGGTAACGAGCGCGGCCTTGGCGGGGCGGCTGGCCACCGGAGCGTTGGCGGCAAAAAGCCGCGGAGTAGCGAAAGCATTCAAATTGGCCGCGAGTATCAGCGCAGCCGCGGTCAGCGAGCGTATGAAAATCATAGGAATAATGCGGGAGAGTAAGGTGGGAACCCAAAGTAACGAATTCGCCCGTCCTGCCGCGCACACTTACCGACCGTTATTTAGCAAAAAAGCCCGCCCCCAATTTCGGGGACGGGCTTTTTTGCGATTGCAGCCGGGCGCACCCCAGGGGTACGGCAGCTCTAGCGCGCGGCAGTTTATTGCAGCTTGGCCAGCCAGAGCGAGGCGTTGAGGTGCAGGCGGGGGTGGCTCACGTTTTCCCCCCAGCCGTCGTACACCGTGTTGCCGGGCGAGCCGGTGCCGTCGTCGGCGGGCGAGGAGTCGCCGATAATCACCACGCGGCCATTGCCGAAGGTGCTGCTGGCGGCCATGGCCAGGCTGTTGCCTTGGCTGGCCGTGCGGCGCCACACCAGGCCCTGCACCGTGCCGTTGGCGGCGGGACTAAGCGTCATGGTGGCGCCGTTGTAGAACGCGAGCTGCGACACCGCGCCCTGCGAGCCGTTCGTGATAGGGTTGGGGCCGGGGCGCACATTGCTGCTGTTTTCCACGATGTTGTCGGAGTTTATTGCGAAGCCAAACGGGTTGGTCTGCACCGAGTTGTTCGCCATCAAGTCGTTCCAGATTTCGGGCGAGTCGAAGCCGTCGTTGTTGCGGTCCGACACAATGTGGTCCGTAATCATAAACAGGCCGCCGCCGTTCTGCACAAACCGCAGGATGGCCGTTTTCTCAGCCGACGTAAAAATGGTATTCGGCTCATCCACCACAAACACGCTGTAGTTGGCCAAATCCTGCGGGTTGGCCGCGTTGCCGTAGCTAATGGCCGCGCCGCTGGGCAACTGCTCCACGGTGTGGCCCAGCTTGACCAAAGCCACGCCCCAGGCCGAGACGGCGCCGGTCCAGAAGGTTTCGGGCGTGCTGCTCGTGATGCCGCTTTGGGCGGGCGTGGGGTAGCGCGAGGCCACGCCGCTGTTCACGTCCAGCACCCAGTCGGCGTTGCCGGCCAGCTCGCCGTGCGAGCCGTCGAACAGAAATTTCTTGCCGCCGCCGGTGGGGGGCGGCGGGGGCGGGGTGCCGCCGCCGTAGCTCTCCACCGTGATGTTGTCGAAGTTGATGCGGTTGCTGCCGCCGTCGGTTTTGCGCACTTGCAAGCGCACGGAGCCGGCCAGGTTCACGGCGAAGGAGGCCGTGCTGAGCGCGGAGCTGTTGGTGGTCACGGCGCTGCCCACCCGGGCGTAGGAGGCGCCGTCGTTGGCCGAGGCCCACAGCTCCCAGGTGCCGCTGCCGTCGGAGCCGTAGCGGGCGTGGGCCACGGTCACGGCGCCGGCCCCGGCGGTGAGGCTAAAGTTCATGCTCAGCGAGCCGTCGTAGCGCACGCGGGCCGACTGCGCGCCCGTTTTGGCGTCGGCCGTGGTGTTGCCAATCAGCGCCTCGTTCAGCGTCCAGGAGCCCGACCCGAGCGTGACGCTGCCCGTGGCGTAGGAGGTTTTGGTGCCGGTCGCAAACCCTTCGGGGAAGCCGGGAGCCGAAACGTTTTGCGTAACGGCAGCGGCCTTGGGAGTGGCCGGCGTCGGCTCCGACCTGGAGCAGCTGGCAAACAGGACGGCCCCCAGCAGCGTGGCTACCAGGGGGCGGGCGGAAAAGGTCAGGCGCATACGTTTTGGAAGGGTTTGGAAGGGGTGAAATAGCGCGACAAACCTAGGTAGATTAGCCAGTTGCGCGGCACGGGGGCGGGTTATGAGATTGTGTCCATTCCCACCGATGCGGGCAACCCGTGCCGCCGTGGACCACAGCGCCCCGCCTTTGGAGCGAGAAAGTGGCGTCGGGAGTCAACCCCGGCCGGCCGGGCACCGTTACGCCCGGTGGTGGCCGCCTGACCACCGGCCGGCGCGTGTCGCCCGCGTTTTATTCCGCTACAAACTCCTAACCCCATGGCCGAAACCTCCAAACTAGCCGACACGCTCAACGAGCTGGCCTTGTTCATCAACGACCGGATTGAGGGCTACAAAACGGCCGCCCGCGAAACCAAGGACGCCCCCAACCAAGCCTACTACCAGCAGTTGGTGCAGCAGAGCGAGCAGTTTGTGCAGGAGCTCAACGGCTTTGCCCGGGCCGCCGGGGGCGGTGCCGAAAGCAGCACCACGCTCAAAGGCAAGTTCTACCGCGGCTTCATGGACGCCAAGGCCCTGGTGACCGGTCGCGACGAGAAAAGCATTCTGGACTCCAACATCTACGGCGAAGAATGGGCCATCAAAGCCTACGTCGAAGCCCTGGCCAATGCCGACCTGGCCGGGCCCGCCCGCCAGGCCGTGGAACGCCAGCACCAGGCCTCCCAGGAAACCCTGCGAAAGTTGCAGCAGTTGAAAGGCATCGAGAAATAAGGTGCCGAATGCCGGCCGGTGATGCGCGGCGGTGCTCCAGGTGCCCGCGCCGTTGAAGCGTTGTTTTGAAATCTCAACGGGCTCTTACCGGCGCTGTGACGCGGGCTGCCGCGCGCCTTGCGACGCAGTTGGAACATCGGGCTTTTGCTTTTCTTGCCAAAAGCGTCGGACCTTGCGGCCGCAATGGGCCCCGACTCCGGCTCACGCGCTTCACCTTTTACTTCTCTCCTTTGGCGCAGGCCGCGGCGTGCGTCCCCTGATTTCTTATGGCTTTTACGTTCAACCCCTACGCCCCGGCGGCTAAATTCAAAGCCGCGGCGGCGTATTTCTCGATGGAATTTGCCGTCGACCAGGCCCTTAAAACCTACTCCGGCGGCCTGGGCTTTTTGGCCGGCTCGCACATGCGCTCGGCCTACGAGCTCAAGCAAAACCTGGTGGGCATCAGCATTCTGTGGAGCTTTGGCTACTACGACCAGGGCCGCAACGAGGACCAGAGCATGCGGGCCGACTTCCGCCAGAAGCACTACTCGTTCCTGGAGGACACCGGCCTGGTGTTTCCCATCACCATCCACGGGGCCGACGTGCACGTGAAGGCCCTGTACCTGGCCCCCGAAGTATTCGGCACGGTGCCGATGTTTTTCCTCACCACCGACATCGCCGAGAACGACCACCTCTCGCGCACCATCTCCCACCACCTCTACGACCCGGACGCCGCGGCCCGCGTGGCCCAGAGCATCCTGCTGGGCGTGGGCGGGGGCAAATTGCTCGACCTGCTCGGCCGCCGAACCGACGTGTACCACCTCAATGAAGGCCACGGCCTGCCGCTGGCGTTCTACCTCTACGAAAAGCACGGCCGCGACCTGGCCGAGGTGCAGAAGCGCCTCGTGTTCACGACGCACACGCCCGAGCTGGCCGGCAACGAGGAGCGCCCCATGAAGCTGCTCACCGACATGAGTTTCTTCGGCGCGGTGCCGGAGGAGGAAATCCGTCGCGTGGCCCGCATTGGCAGCGGCGACGCGCTCAACTACACCCTCACCGCCCTGCGCTTTGCCCGCAAGGCCAACGCCGTGAGCAAGGTGCACGGCACCGTGAGCCAGGAAATGTGGGGCCACTACGAGGGCATTTGCCCCATCATCCCCATCACCAACAGCCAGAACGGCACTTACTGGCGCGACCCGCAACTGGCCGCCGCCCTCAAAAGCAAGGACGACGCGGCCCTGCTGGCCCGCAAGCGCGAGCTTAAAAAAGACCTGTTCAAGATAGTGGCCGACCAGACCGGCAATATCTTCGACCCCGCGGTGCTGACCATCGTGTGGGCCCGGCGCTTCGCCGGCTACAAGCGCGCCGACCTGATTCTGCGCCACTTCGAGCGGTTTGCGCGGCTGGTTACCGATGCCCGGCGGCCCATCCAAATCATCTGGGCCGGCAAGCCGTACCCGAAAGATTACGGCGCGGTGGCTTTGTTCAACGACATCATCAAGCGCACGACTTCCTTAAAGAACTGCGCCGTGCTCACCGGCTACGAGCTGGGCTTGTCGGCGGCCATCAAGAAGGGCTCCGATGTGTGGCTGAACACGCCCCGCTTCCCGCGCGAGGCCAGCGGCACCAGCGGCATGACCGCCGCCATGAACGCCTGCGTGAACCTGAGCATCGCCGACGGCTGGATTCCCGAGTTCTGCCGCGACGGCGAAAACGGCTTCCTCATCCCCATCGCCGACGTCGTTCTGCCCGACAACGTGAAGGACGACTCCGAGGCTACGGCTTTGCTCGACGTGCTCGAAAACACCGTGGTGCCCCTGTACTACGACCAGCCCCAGCAGTTTCTAAAAGTGGCGAAAACCGCCATGAAGGACGTGGAGCCCGCTTTCGAGTCGGGCCGCATGGCCCGGGAATACTACGAGCTGCTGTACAAGTAAGCGTAAGGAATGAGGGTTCTGGATGATGAGGTAGTCGTTTGTCATCCCGAGCCGGCGAAGAACCTTATCAGGTTCGAACGATTGTCGTATACCCGGCGCGTTTGAACCTGACAAGGTCCTTTTGCCTTGCCGGGTCCGGTTCGCCTTCGCTCACCTCATCACTTCATCGCCTATAAAAATGTGTGGCCGCTACACCTTCATTGCCCCGGCTCCCAAGGTCGAGCAGCGCTTCGACGCCGCCTTCACCGAGCCGGCCCCGACGACCTACAACGCCGCGCCTTCGCAGCGGCTGCCCGTCGTCACCAACGCCGCGCCCGGCCAGATTCAGCTGCTGAGCTGGGGCCTGGTGCCGAGCTGGAGCCGCGACCCGGCCGCCGGGCCCAAGCCCATCAACGCCCGCGCCGAGACGCTGGCCGAGAAGCCCTCGTTTCGGCAGTTGCTGGGGCGGCGGCGCTGCCTGGTGCTGGCCGATAGTTTCTTTGAGTGGCAGGCCACGCCCGCGGGCAAGGTGCCCCACCGCATCCTGCTGCGCGATGAGCAGCCTTTCGCTTTCGCTGGCCTGTGGGACGAATGGCTCGACCGCGGCACCGGCGAACTGCACCCCACCTTCAGCATCATCACCACCGAGCCCAACGCGCTGATGGCCAGCATTCACAACCGCATGCCGGTCATCCTGCCCAGCCGCGCCGCCGAGCAAGCCTGGCTCGACGACGGCCGGGGCCTGGCCGCGCACCAGCAGCTGCTGGCGCCCTACGACGCCGCGGCCATGCAGGAATACGTCATCAGCAAGCGCGTGAACTCGCCGGCCAACAACGACGCCGAGGTGCTGGCTGCCGCTTGAACGCTGCGCTTAATGAGGAATGAGGAATGAGGAATGAAGAATGGGCAAAGGGAGCGTCATGCTCTTCTGGCGGCCGCGCAGCCGAAGCATCTCGCGTGCAGCAGTGATTCAATCGTTCAACGACGCGAGCGAGATGTCCCGGCAAGCTCGACATAACATTCTTCATTCTTCATTCCTCATTAAGCGCAGCGTTTACCTTTGCCCGCATGAACTGGCGTAACCCCTGGCTTTTGCTGTTGCTCATTTTCGTGCTGGCCTCGGCCGTTCAGCTCGACTTGCCGTGGTGGAGCTTGGCCGCGATGGCGGGGGCCGTCGGGTTTGTCTTGGCACCCTCAGGGCGGGTTGCCTTTGGGGCGGGCTTTGGCGGGGCCGGGCTGAGCTGGCTGCTGCCCGCCGCCTGGCACTCCTACCAGAACCAGGGCCTGCTCGCGCACCGGGTGGCGGAGCTGCTGCCACTGGGCGGTTCGGCGGCGGCACTGGTCGTCGTCACGGGCGTGGTGGCGGGCTTGGTGGGGGGGCTGGCCGCGCTGGCGGGCACCTGGCTGCGTGAGGCGCTGCGCCCCGCGCCGGCGCGCAGTTAGTACCGAGAAATAGTTGAGAGCCGCCGGGCAAGCAACCCCCGAGTTGAGCTCCCGGGGGGCAATACATACGGCGGTTTCCAGGCGTATTCTTGAAAGCAGTTAAACGTTCAGGACTTACGCAGTTACGTGTCGCCGCGCTGCGGCTGGTGCAGCTCATCAACTGCGTAAGCCTTAAAGTTGAAATTCTATTTGTCTGAATTTTAACTCTCAATTTTTCACTCTTTGCGTAAAGTACAGAACCGCTCCAAGGTCTACTTGAAAGTGTACCAGGCCAGCACTTCCAGGCCCGCGGCATTGTCTTCGGCTTCCACTACTTCGTCGAGGACGTGCTGGATTTCGGCTTCCGACCAGCCCTCGTCTTCGGCGGCGGGCACCCAAAGGTCGAGGGCGGCGTAGCGGTTGGTGCCGGGTGGCAAGGTCCAGCGTACTTTCTTGCGGATGTTCATGGCAACGAATACGGGTTGGGATAAAGCCGGCCGGCCGGCCGGCGGGGCAAACTTAGCGGGAGTTGCCGGCCGGTTTGATGACGGTGAGCTGCACGGGCACCACGCCGGCTTCGATGATGTCGAGCTGCACGGCGGCGCGGCGCGACACGTCCACGATGTAGCCCTTGGTGTGGGGGCCCCGGTCGGTGACCGTCACTTCCACCGAGCGGCCGTTGCGGGTGTTCGTCACCCGGATGAGAGTGCCGAAGGGCAACGTGTTGTGGGCCGCCGTCATTTCGCCGGGCCGGTAGATGGAACCGCTGGCGGTGGCCCGGCCCGCAAATTTATTGGCGTAGTACGAACCCAGGCCTTTCTGCGAGTAGGCCCCGCGCGGGGCCGCCCGCGGGCTCTTGCCCACCTCGCGGGTGCTGCTGCACGAGGCCAGCAGGACGAGTGCCAGCAGCGGCAGGAGCCGGGCCGCCCGCCAAAAAGCACCCACTGCCCCCGTGTTTCCCGGCGCTATTCTCTGAATTTGGGTAGATGCCATGGTCATTTGCCGAATCGCGAGGCCAACTGTTGCGAACCAGCTCGCGTGAAAGATAAAATTCAGACCCGGCCCGTCAACGCCGCGCCGAAGCTGGGGCCGGAGCCGCCCGCGCGGCCGTGGCTGGCACGCGCAACGCCTGCAGGGCCTGGAAGTTGCCTTGGAACACGTTGAAGTCCACCACCCCGCGGATGCCCGGCACGTAGGCTTCGTCGGAGTGCTGCCAGATTATCCACTTGCTGGTGGCCAAGGCGGGGCGCTCCACCTCGTAGTGGGCCAGCCACAGCGGGTAGTTGTCGAAATGCCCGGCCAAGTAGCGCTTGTAAAAGCTGTGGTTGGAATAGAGGATGGGGCGCACGCCGTAGTGGGCCTCGATGAGGCGCAGCCAGCGGGTCACTTCGCGCCGCAGCACGGCCACGTCGTGGAAATTGGCGGCTTCCACGTCGAGCACGGGCGGCAGGTCGCCGGGGGCCAGGGGCACGGTGCGGACAAACAGGTCGGCCTGGAGCTGGCCGCCGCGGTTGGGCTGGAAGTAGTGGTAGGCCCCGCACAGCACGCCCGCGGCGCGGGCCTCGCGCCAGTTGCGGGCGAAGCGCGGGTCGCGCAGCGTGCCGCCTTCGCTGGCTTTGATGAAGGCAAACCGCACCCGGTTGCGGGCCACCGTGGGCCAGTCGATGCGGCCCTGGTACGACGACACGTCGATGCCGTGCACCGAGTAGCCGGTCAGCAGCGGGGTTTTTTCGCGGCCCGTGAGGCCGCCTTTGGTCAGCGCGGCCCAGGCCCGGCGGGCGTAGCGGTTCAGCTGCACCTGGTGGCGGAAGTAGTACGCGCCGCCCAGCAGCAAGCCCAGCAGAAGCCCCGCCAACAGCACGCGGCGCCACGGCCCGGGCGGCGCGCGGTGCGGGGGGACTTTAGCGGTATGACGGGCGGCAGGCAAGGACGGAATGGAATGGAAGGACCCAAAAATAACGCCCGGCCGGCGGCCGTGGTGTGCCGGGCCCCGGCTTTTCGCGAACTTTGCGCTTCCCGCCGTCCCGTTCCCCTATGTCCTTCCTCCGCGCCGCCGATGCCCGCGACGAATCCGGCCACCTCATCCGCGAGCTGCACGGCGTCACGCTCGCCGGCATCCTTGAGTACCTGGTGGCCGCCTACGGCTGGCCCGAGCTCGACGCCCGTCTGCACATGAACTGCTTCGCCGAAAACCCGAGCGTGAAGTCCAGCCTCACGTTTTTGCGCCGCATGCCCTGGGCCCGCGCCAAGGTGGAAGAACTCTACATCAAGGCCCGCACCGCCGAGGTGCAGGGCCGCCCCCGCCCGTAACCTCCGATGGCCGACGTAACCGAAAAATCTTCCAAAGCCGCGCTGCTGGCGGGCCTGGTGCTGTTCGTGGCTTTCGAAACGCTGGCTTTCTACGGCCTGCGCTACCTCACCTCGGGCCTGGGCGAATCGGACCAGTACCAGGCCGAAAACACCATTGTCAGCAACTGGGTAAAGACCATGGTGTTCTTCGTGGCGCACCTGGTACTGGTCATCGCGGCCATGCTGGTGCTCAGCAACCGGATGCCGCGCCGCTACCGCGGGCAGGTAATGGGCTGGTTCTACCTCTCGCTGCTAATGAGCTTCGTGCTGATAATCCCGCTATTCAGGTAGCGCGGGCCTCCTGAAAGAAAAGCTATAATAACTTTTGGCTAAAGCATTTCCGGTGCCCCCTCTCTGCGGGAGAGGGGGTCAGGGGGTGAGGTTGGCGCGACGGAATGCTACGTGCTCCGTAACCGTCTTACACTACCGAAACACCTCAAAAAACAAAACCACCGCTGTGGGCGGTGGCTCAAGGGTGAACGCCAAAAGACGGGGGCAGCAGCCGGTCGGTCCCGGCGTTATCAGTGGACTGCGGTGCCGGTCGGTCCCGGCGTTATAAGACTAATAAACAGATAGTATGGACGAATAAACCACGGTAGGCACTGGCCGGATTAGTTGTGGCGGATGTCGATTTCGCGCTGCTGGTCGCTGGGGTTTAAGAAGGGGATGCGCACGCGCAACTCGTTGCCCTCGTGCACGGCATCGATGCGGGCCAGGTCCAGGTTGGCGGGCAGGTCGAGGGCCTGAATGAAGAGGGGGGCAGCCAACTGGTCGGCGGGCTCGTGGCGGTACTCGCCGAACACGGTGAGGCGCTGCTGGTTGAGCACCACGCGGAAGCTGTCGGCCGGCACGGTGGGCATGGCCACGCGCACCGTCACGCCCTTGGGGCGCTGGTCGATGCGGAGCTGGGGCTGGGCCACGCCGCCCCCGATGGTGTTGAGCAAGTCAAGCTGCGGGGCGATAGAACGGATGAACTTCGAGCTGATAAATTTCATGGCAGGGGGCCGGTTTTAGGAGCGGCTTCGCACCCACCATGACAAATGATGTACCAATCTGAATGAGGGCGTACTGCGCCTGAATATCAGTCGTATTGGCGGGCTTTTGGCCATAACTTTTTGAGCCCCGGCCACACTGGCGGAATCAGTGTTCCGAAAGCCGAAAAACGGACGGTATGACACCTCCACCGCGCGAATTTTGCGGTTCTAATTCAATTTTGGGTATGGACTACGGAGCCCATGCCCCATCCTAAAACCGGCTGGTCAGGCCGAAGTGAATTTTGGAGGTTTTCAGTCCGAACCCTTGCTGGGCGTAGCTCGATTGCCCCACCGAATACACGAACTGGAACAGCCCCGCCGCGGTGCGGAAACTCAGGCCCGCGCCCACGCCGGTGGGCTGGTCGGCGTAGCGGTCGGTGGCAAGGTCGTGCCGGAAATACGCCTGGTCGGCAAACAAAAACGCGTAGGAGTCGGCCCCGATGAACTGGCGGAACTCGGCCGTGGCCACGGCGTAGGAGCTGGAGTAAAACTCGTTTTCGTTGAAGCCGCGCAGGGAGTTCAGGCCCCCGAGGCGGAACAAGTCGTTGGTAAATAAGCGGGGGTTAACAAGACCTTCGCCGCGCAGGCGCAGCAGCAGCACGCCCGCTTTTTTCACTGGAAAATAACGCTCGGCCCGCAGGCCCAAGGAATACTGGGTGGAGCGCAGCAGCACCCCGTCGTAGAGTTCGGGCTTGAGCACGCCGTTGCGGGTGATGGTTTTGGTGCCCACGGCGCCTTGGGCGGTTATCAGGTAGCCGCGGTGCGGAAAAAATAGGTCGTCGAGGCTGTTCCAGGCGTAGCCCAGGCCGTAGGAATTGTACTGCGAGTCGATGTTCTCGGGCAGCGCAGTGCTCAGGCTGTCGGGATTGAGCAGGAAAGAGCCGCGCTGCTCCGTGAAGAAGCTGATGCGGCCGGCCCGCGCCGTGGGGTAGGTGACCTGCACGCGGGGCCGCAGGGTGAGGAAGGCGTTGGTTTGCTGGTAGAGGTTGAAGGTGCCGGCCACTTCCAGCGGCGTGCCGAAAAAGTTGGGGTGCACGTACTGGGCGTCGAGCAGCTGCGAAAGGGCGTCGGTCTTGCGGAATTGCAGGCCAATCTGCTTGCCGCCGCCCTTGATGTTGCGCAGGTTGATGGTGACGTCGCCGGTAATCTGAACGCCGGTTTTGCGCTGGTCGGCATTGGGCAGGATGCCCACAATGGCGTCGAACTGGTTCGAGGGCCGGTCGTCGAGCAGCAGGTACACCCGCGCCCGGCCCTTGGCAAACCGGATTTCGGGCTCGGCCCGCAGCTTCACGTAGGGCAGTTGGCGCAGCAGTTGGGCCGCGGCGGCTACGCGCTGCTGGCTGAAGGGCTGGTTGGGAAATATCTGGAGGTACTTGGTCAGGAAGCGCTTCTTGGTCTTGGTGTTGCCCACAATTTGCAGCGAGTCGAACACCACGGCCGGGCCCCGCTTGAGCACCACGCGGCCGGCAATGTCGCGGTCGCTGAGCCGAATCGAGTCGAGGCCCACCGTGGCAAAAGGGAAGCCCTGGTTTTCGGCTTCGGTGAGGACGCGCTCCTGCAGGCGGACCCAGTCGGCGGGCACGAACGGGGTTTGGCGGAAGAATTTCTCGCGGTAGCCGGCGCGGGTGAGCAGGCCGTCGCCGAGGTTGCCGTTGCGCAGGTAGGCCCAGCGAAACTGCGTGCCCACGTACAGGCGCACCCGCACCGTGTCGCGGCCCCAGCGCAGGGTGTCGGCCGAGGCCGTGAGGTAGGCGTCGCCCTGCAAGGCCAGCACCAGCTCCCGGATTTCGCGCAACGCGCTCAGGGAGTCGGGCACCGCCGCCCGCACCTTGTAGCGGCGCAGCAGCGGCCGGTCGGCGGCTTCGGCATCCAGGCGCAGCACCCGCGGCCGGCCGAGGCGGCGCGGAGCCGCCGGAGCGGGTGGCGGCGGGGCCGGCGGCAGGGGCGGGGTGGCCAGGCCGGGCTGGTTGGGCGCGTTGGGGTCGAGCGTGGGCGTCTGGGCGTGCGCCGGCCAGCCGGTCAGCCAGCCCAGCAGCAGCATTCCCAAACAGCGCAGCAGAAACCGGGTATTCATTCGGAATGGACCAACGCAAAAGCCGGTATTTAATTTCCCGAAGGTAAACCCCCGGGCAGCCCGTTGGCCCTGCCCAACGAGTGTAGCCACACGATGTTCTCATGCTTCCCAGTTGGAGGCAAGGAGTGCTTGAGTACTCGCGAGCTTGAACCACCGTTCGTTGAACAGTTAAGCTACCTGCTCGGAAAAATGGTAGGTTTGCGGGCACCACCCGATGGCCGTTAAATGCGGTGCTTCTCCGTGAAAACCGTCCATTTCTGACCCTTCACCCAACGGCCTCGCTACTGCTTTAATGCTTGCTCGCCTTTTCCTTTGGGGAAGCCTCTGGTTGTGGGGAAGCGGTCTGGGCCATCTCCTGGCGGTCCCCCTTCCTTTGTCGGACACGGCGACTATCAGCTTGTTAACCTGCGGCCCCGGCTCGGAAACCTACGCATTATTTGGCCATTCCGCCCTGCGTATCGCGGACCCGTTGCGCAACCTGGACCGGGTATACAACTACGGCACGTTCGATTTTGACACGCCGCACTTCTACTGGCGCTTTCTGCGCGGCGATTTGCGCTATTTCTTGTCGGCCACCTCATTTCAGGCATTTCAGCGGGCTTACCAACAAGAAAACCGCGCGCTGTCCGAACAAGTACTGGCGCTGCATCCGGGCGAAGTCCAACGGCTTTACGACCGCTTGGAAGCGACGCGGCACTCGCCAGCCCGTTTCTACCAATACCAGTTTTTTGCGGATAACTGCACCACTCGCCTCTTCGAGTTGGTTCGCACCAGTGCCGCTGTGCCGTTGCGCCTGGATTCCGCTCACGTACCATCTTCCCGCACCTTCCGGCAGCTCCTGGCCCCTTACCTAGCCCCGGCCCCCTGGCTGAACCTGGGCATAAATCTCGGCCTGGGCTGGCCCGCCGACCAACCCACCACGTTCCGCCAACGGCTGTTCTTACCCACCGAACTACAACAAGCTTTTGCCCGCGCCGACCGGCAGCAACGTCCCTTCGTGGTTCGCACCCGGCAGTTGTTGGTCGTCAGGCCGCACTTGCTTGAGCAGGAGCAGCCCTGGTGGACCCCGACGCTCTTCTTTTCAGGGCTGGGAATACTCATGCTGATGGCCCAGTGCTTACCCGCCCGCTACGCCTTGATTGGCCGAGGCATACGCCGCGCCCTGTTCGTCGGAGTAGGGCTAACGGGTTGTGTCCTGCTCGGCCTCACGTTGTTTTCGCTGCACACACCGGTGCAGTTGAACTACCAGTTGCTGTGGCTGCTGCCAACTCACGTGGGGCTTGCGTTTGCTCATCCGAACCTCCGATGGCGGCGTTATGCCACCGTTTCCCTGGCTCTGCTGGCGCTGGGCGGCTTGTTCGGGTGGGGGGTGTATTACGCGCAGCTCCTCCCAGCAGTAGGGCTGCTACTGGCGCTGCTCCTGCTCCAGTTGCTGCTCTTCAAGCGCCAGGCTCCCACTTCCTAGCAGCTCATTGGTGCCGGGCAGGAATTCTCACGGCCGCGCTGGTCAGGTGCGTAATCATCGCCTGGGAAACCGAGCGGGGAGATGAGTTGGCTGCGCTATCCTGAAACACTTTGCCAACCATGAAACTTAGTGCTGATGCCTCAGCAACCGAGGCCCGCCCGGTTACCGAATAGCCGGAGTCCACTCGCTCACCTTCGGGCCGCGGCTACCTTTGCGGCTCCGGGTTCCGGTAGTGCCAATGGGAATGTTGTTTCGTGGCATACCGTTGAAAAGCCTGCACCCACTCTCGCATCCCAATGGCTGGCCTGTACCTCCACATTCCTTTCTGCAAGCAAGCCTGTCACTACTGCGACTTCCACTTCAGTACTGCCCTGGCCCTGAAAAGCCGCTTGGTCGAAGCCATCGTGCGGGAGCTGGAGCTGCGCCGCAGCTACCTGGACCCGGGAGCCACGCTGGAAACCATCTACTTCGGCGGCGGCACCCCGTCGCTGCTCACGGCGGCGGAGCTGGACCAGATTTTCGCCGCCATCCACCGCCACTTTGCCGTGGCGCCGGGGGCCGAAATCACCCTCGAAGCCAACCCCGACGATTTGAGCGCCGCCAAGCTGCAGGAGTTGCGGCAAGTCGGCGTCAACCGCCTGAGCATCGGCCTGCAAAGCTTCTACGAGCCGCACCTGCGCCTGATGAACCGCGCCCACACCGCCGAGGAATCGACCACGGCCGTGCGCCGCGCCCAGGACGCGGGCTTCGAGAATGTTTCTATTGACCTGATATACGGGGTGCCCGCGCCGGGCCACCACGTCTGGGAAGCGGACCTGGCCAACGCGTTTGCGCTGGGCGTGCCGCACGTGTCGGCCTATGCCCTCACCATTGAGCCGGGCACGGCTTTCGGCCATCGCCTGCGGAAAGGCACGTTCCGGGCCGCGCCGGATGAGTTCGTGGCCACCCAGTTTGAGCTGCTGCTGGCGGCCATGCGCGCGCACGGCTACGAGCAGTACGAAATCAGCAACTTTTGTCGTGCTGGTCGGGAGAGCCGCCACAACGCCAACTACTGGCGCGGCGTGCCCTACCTGGGCCTGGGCCCCAGCGCCCACAGCTACGACGGCCACAACCGCCAGTTTACCCTCGCCAACAACCCGCAGTACGTGGCCGCCGTGCTGGAGCGCGGCGCAGTGCCCGTGACCGTGGACGAGCTCACCGCCACCGACCGGGCCAACGAGTACCTGCTCACCACCCTGCGCACCGCCCGCGGCTGCGACCTGGCCCACCTGCGCGCCCACCACGGCCTCGACCTGCTGGCCGCCCGCGCCGATTACCTGGCCGCGCTGCAAGCCAGCGGCTGGGCCCGCATCCAGCACGAAGTCCTTACCTTGACCGACGCGGGCAAATTGCTGGCCGACCACATCACGCTGGAGCTGTTCCAAACCCCTGCCGTAGCCCCCTATGAATCTACTGAGTGACAGCATTGCCGACGACGCCGACTTCTTCGTGGAGCAAATTCACCTCGTGGCCATCGTCTTCGACAACACCGACGACGTGACCGTGTGGGCCACCACCAACTTCGACAACGACACGCACTTCTTCCACCTCGCGCTGCCTTTCAAGTCTCTCGACACCCTGCTGAGCCTGGCGCACGACCGCGCCGCGGCCTTGCGGGAAGAAGTAGCCGACGCCCTGGCTGCCGCCGAGTGGCCCGCCCTGCTCGAATACAACTCCGACGACGCTCCGCCCGTGCCCCTGCCCAGCGTCGCGCTGAAACTGTCGGTAACCTACCCCGCCGCCGAGGACGGCGAAGCGGAAGACGAAGCAGGCGTCGATGACCCGCAGCCCCACAATATCTTTTACCTCGAGGGGGTCTTTGTGCGGCTCGATTCGTAATCAATAAGAATCATCAATAATCAGTACGTAGAATGGTTCTGCTCAACTGCGCGGACGCCAGATGAGCCCAACGTTTCTGCTGCTCACTGCTCACAGTTAATTGTTAATTGCTTCCCACCTTCCCCCACGCCGGCCGCGCCTACGCTTACGACCCCGCCGCGCCCATTGATATCTCGCTGCCCCTGGCCCCCGGTCACGACCAGGTGAACTGCTTCTGGGCCGAGCCGGTGCAGGTTGACACTATTCGGGTGGGCAGCTTTGTGGGCAGCGTGGCGCTGGGCGGCAGCACCAACTACCAGCGCGTCCACGTCACGCCCCACGGCAACGGCACCCATACGGAGTGTTATGGCCACATCTCGCCCGACCCGGCCGCCACGCTCAACCAGTGCCTGCGCCGCTTCCTGTTCGTGGCCCGGCTGGTGAGCGTGGCCCCGCGCCCCCAGCCCAACGGCGACTGGGTGGTGCTGCTGGCCGACGTGCAAGCCGCCCTGGCCGCGCAAGCCGACCGGTCCATCCCCGAGGCACTGGTCCTGCGCACCCTGCCCAACGACGACGCCAAGCGCACCCGCCGGTACTCCGGCACCAATCCCGCCTACGTCGAGCCCGCGCTGGCGCATTTTCTGGTTGATAACAACGTCCAGCACTTCCTGCTCGACCTGCCCAGCGTGGACCGCGAAGAGGACGCCGGCCAGCTCCTGGCCCACCGCGCCTTCTGGTGCTACCCCGCGCAGCCCCGCTGCGGCGCCACCATCACGGAGCTGGTTTTTGTGCCCGATGCAGTGAGTGACGGGTTGTACCTGCTCAACATTCAAATCACCAGCCTGGAGCTGGATGCCAGTCCCAGCAAGCCCGTGCTCTACCGCTTGAACCCGGTACCCGCTGCCTAGCTTCCGCGCCAGTGCAACCGTAACCGCCGCTGCGGGCTCTACCAGATGAATTTTACCCTTCATCTACTTGCCCGCCATGCGCCTTCTTCGCTTTCTCTTACTCATACCCGGCTTGCTGCTAGCGGCTGGAGCCACGGCCAGCTTCGGCCAAACAATTCCTGCCTCGCCTGTTCCGCCGGCCTCACCCGATGCGCCGACTTCTTTGGCTGCGGAAGCACCCGGGAAATGGTTGTTGAAAGTCGGGCTCAATGCGGGCCGGGCCTTTCGCTACAGTGGCTATCAGGGAGTAGCGGTCCGGCTGCCAGTGTCGGTCGGCGCCGAGTATGCGCTCAGTTCCAGGTTCACGCTCTACGGGCAACTTGATTCTGACTTCCGGCTGGGCCGCCAGAACACCTATTACGGTGACCAGAATTTTGCCATCCCGGCCGGCGCGCTGGGCGTTGGGGTCCGCTACTACTACAACCAGGCGGGCCGCGCCCGGCACAACCGGGCCCACGGGCCCTTCGTGGGCAACTACTTGGCGGTGGAAGCGCACACGGAAGTCCGGCAGCGCTACCGCCTGCGCGATGAAATTGCGCCGGGCCTCAACTTGGTGTGGGGCCTGCAACGCCGGCTGGGCCGCAACTTCCTGTTCGATTTCAACGCGGGTGTGGGCGCGGGCCCCAACCGCAGCAACGTAAGCTTTGGCTCTTCGCCGGGGCCCGTCACCATCACCACCCAGTTCAACCTTGGCATCTGCTTCGGGCACTAGCAACTCCCTAACCGCAACGCGAAAAAGGCGGCCTCGCAAGAGGCCGCCTTTTGTTCTTGTCAGGACCGGCAATTAAGCCGCCACCGATACCACTTCGCGGGGAATCACGGTCACGAAAGACCGGTCTTTGCGGCCCTTGCGGAACTGCACTTCCCCGTCAATCAGCGCGAACAACGTGTGGTCTTTGCCCATGCCTACGTTATCGCCGGCGTGGTGCTTGGTGCCGCGCTGCCGCACGATGATGTTGCCAGCGACGAGGGCCTGGCCCCCGAAAATTTTCACGCCGAGACGTTTGGAATGCGATTCGCGGCCGTTGTTGGACGAGCCGACACCTTTCTTGTGAGCCATGTTATTTTAATTAAGAATTAAAAATTAAGAATTAAAAATGAGCAGACTGGCAGAAGCAAGTCAATTCATAATTGTTAATTCATAATTATTAATTGATTTATCCGATGCTGTTAATCATTACTTTGGTAAACGACTGGCGGTGGCCGTTCTTTTTCTGGTAGCCCTTGCGGCGCTTCTTTTTGAAGACGAGCACCTTGTCGCCCTTTACGTGGGCGAGGATGGTGCCGACCACGGCCACGCTCAATTCGGGCGCGCCGATGGTCAGCGTGCCGTTGTCATCGGTCAGCAGGGCGTTGCCCAGCGTCACGGTGTCACCGACGTTGCCGGCCAGTCTGTGAGCGTAAACGAATTTGTTGGCCTCAACCTTGGTCTGCTGGCCAGCTATGTTGACAATTGCGTACATCAGCTTTCGCGGGTTTTTCTGAAATGGGAAGGCAAAAGTACGAGGACGGTTTGGCATATCCAAGCCTAAGTCGTTAATCGTCATTGGCTGGCCCGCGCATACGGCCCCAAAAGGGCCCGCAGGCGAATGACGGCTGGATTACGGCCGGGTTAAGAAACGGCGCGAGCGGCCCGTGGTCGGGCAGTATTTGGGGACAAGTGGGGTTGTCCACAGCTAAATTGTGGATAAGTGAGCCGAAAACGCCTGATTTTGAGGATGATTTGGTTCAATCACGCGGTCAGCCGGGCCGCTTGGATGTGGAGGTGCGCTTGGAGAAAGCTGGGCCTTAATCAAAAAATAACAAATAAAAAAGCTAAAATGAGTGGCAATTGGCCCTGAAGTTTGGGCTATATTTGGTCCTGGAAGGTCTCCTCTGTTTCCGCAACGGCCGCTAAACATCTGTCCGAACTCGGCAGTTGACTAGCCACCTTCCTCCCTGAAATCCGCCACCAACGCCCGCAATTATCATGGAACCGCTCCTCGCCGAAAACCCCAACCGCTTCGTGCTATTTCCCATCCAGAACGATGAGGTGTGGCAGTACTACAAGAAGTCGCAGGCCTCCTTCTGGACGGCCGAGGAAATTGACCTCTCGCAGGACCAGAAGGACTGGAACGGCCTGAACGACAACGAGCGGCACTTCATCAAGCACGTGCTGGCCTTCTTTGCCGCCTCCGACGGCATCGTGAACGAGAACTTAGCCGTGAACTTCATGCAGGAGGTGCAGATGCCCGAGGCGCGCTGCTTCTACGGCTTTCAGATTATGATGGAAAACATTCACAGCGAAACCTATTCGCTGCTGATTGACACCTACATCAAAGACCCCAAGGAGAAGGACTATCTTTTCAATGCCCTCGAAACGGTGCCCGCTGTGCAGAAAAAAGGCGAGTGGGCCCTGAAGTGGATTAACTCCGAGAACTTTGCCGAGCGCCTCATCGCCTTCGCCGCCGTGGAGGGCATCTTCTTCTCCGGCTCGTTCTGCAGCATTTTCTGGCTAAAGAAGCGCGGCCTGATGCCCGGCCTCACGTTCTCGAACGAGCTTATTTCGCGCGACGAGGGCCTGCACTGCGATTTCGCCTGCCTGCTCTACGGCTACCTGCAGCACAAACTCGACCCCGAGCGGGTGCAGAGCATCATCGCCGACGCCGTGCGCATCGAGCAGGAGTTTGTGACCGATGCCCTGCCGGTGAGCCTCATCGGGATGAACGCCAAAAACATGGCGAACTACATCGAGTTTGTGGCCGACCGCCTGCTGGTGGCCCTGGGCTGCGGCAAAATCTACAACACCGCCAACCCGTTCGACTTCATGGAAATGATTTCGGTGCAGGGCAAGACCAACTTCTTCGAAAAGCGCGTGGCCGAGTACCAGAAAGCCGGCGTGATGAGCGAGCGCACCGAAAACGCCTTCTCGCTGGACGAAGATTTCTAAAGCCAGTTGCCCGGGCCGCGTAGGCCCGCCCGGCAGTTTTTTTAAAGC
Organism: Hymenobacter sp.; assembly: GCF_031398885.1. GTDB lineage: Bacteria > Bacteroidota > Bacteroidia > Cytophagales > Hymenobacteraceae > Hymenobacter. The sequence continues at coordinate 165,223 of NZ_JANNOD010000056.1, read as the reverse complement.
CCTGACTCCTGCCCGGAGCCAGGGCTTTTTGGTGGGTTACTATTGCCGGGCGACCGGTATTGACAGCCATGAACATCTCCCTTGAACCGCAAGACAGCTGGCCCCTGCCGGGCCAGGTCGACCCCCTTGTTTCGCCGTGCGCCTTTTGCCGCCGTCGCCTGCTGGTGAACGGCCAGCCGGTGTTCACGTCCTGCTCCTGCAAGGCCGATGGGCCACCGGCGACGGTGGCCAAGCTGGCGGCGTGGGCGGCGGTGCTGGCGGTGGGCGCGGTGTGGTGGTTCAGCCGCCGGAAATAAGGCGACGAAGGAAGGCAACCCCGAAGCCGGAAAAGGAGAGTTGGGGGCAATGCGGGCCGCGCTGGCCCGGGCTTGCATTCACGCGCTTTCCGGTAGTGGTTTATGAAGTATGTTTTACTCGTGCTGCTGGGCCTGGCAGCTGCGGCGCCCGCCGCCCGGGCCCAAGCGGCCGCTACGCCGGCGGCCACCGCGCCGGCCGTGCCCACAGCCATGCAACTGCGCTACGCCACGGCCAGCGGCCTGACCACCTTTTATTCCACGGCGCCCATCGAAGACATTGAGGCGCTGAATCCGCGGGTGGCGGCCATCTTCGAGCTGGTCAGCGGGGAGCTGGCGTTTTCGATGCTGATGCGGGACTTTCAGTTCAAGAACTCGCTGATGCAGGAGCACTTCAACGAGAACTACGCCGAAAGCGAGAAGTACCCGAGGGCGCGCTTCACGGGCCAACTGGTGACGATGCCCGACGAGGCCACCCTGCGCAGCGGCCCGCAGCCGGTGTACGTGCAAGGCCTGCTCACCATTCACGGCGTGAAGCGCAAGGTGCGGGTGCCCGGCACGCTGCAGTTGCGGGACAATGAACTGGTGGTGACCTCTAAATTCTCGGTGGCCCCGGCCGATTACAAGATTAAAATTCCGGCCCTGGTTCGGAATAACATCGCCAAATCCATTGAAGTCAGCGTGATACTGACCTGCCAGCCCAACGCGGCGGCAACGGTCAGCCGGTAGGCCCGGCTAACTGCTTTAGTTTCGATTTGTGCGTTGCGCCGCCCGGTTGCTTTGAAAAAAGCGGCCGGGCGGCTTGTTTTAGGTCCTGTGTGGAAAACTTCTGTAGTTTTTCCTTGCCCTCCCCAAACCCAGGCGGTAATTTCCGGGATTGAATGCAACGGGGGCGCCCACCGCTTGGCGCTCCGGCACTGCTTTTTCACCCCCGCTCTCCTCGCGGCCGCGCTCCCGAAGCCGGCCGCTTTCTTATAAATTCCAACCAAAACACGACTGGTATGCTAGTAATTAAACGCGACGGCCGCCGCGAATCCGTGAAGTTTGACAAGGTCACGGCGCGCATTGAGAAGCTCTGCTACGGGCTGCACATGGATTTCGTGTCGCCCATTGAAGTGGCCAAGAAGGTGATTGACGGCATCTACGACGGCGTGACGACCGTGGAGCTGGACAACCTGGCCGCCGAGACGGCCGCCTCGCTCACCACCAAGCACCCGGATTACGCCATCCTGGCGGCCCGCATTGCGGTGAGCAACCTGCACAAGGTGACCAGCAAGTCGTTCAGCAGCACGATGAAGCGGCTGTACACCTACGAGGACCCCAAGAACGGCGACAACGCCTCGCTGCTGGCCAAGGACGTGTGGGAAATCATTCACAACAACGCCGCCACGCTGGATTCGGCCATTATCTACGACCGGGACTACAACTACGACTTCTTCGGTTTCAAAACCCTGGAGCGGAGCTACTTGCTGCGGCTGGAGGGCAAGGTGGTGGAGCGGCCCCAGCACATGCTGATGCGCGTGTCGGTGGGCATCCACAAGGAAGACATCGACTCGGCCATCAAGACGTACAACCTGATGTCGGAGCGGTGGTTCACGCACGCCACGCCCACGCTCTTCAACGCCGGCACGCCCAAGCCGCAGATGTCGAGCTGCTTCCTGCTCACGATGAAGGACGACTCGATTGAGGGCATCTACGACACGCTGAAGAACTGCGCGCTGATTTCGCAATCGGCCGGCGGCATCGGGCTGGCGGTGAGCAACGTGCGCGCCACGGGCTCCTACATCAAGGGCACCAACGGCAACTCCAACGGGCTGGTGCCCATGCTCAAGGTGTTCAACGACACGGCCCGCTACGTGGACCAGGGCGGCGGCAAGCGCAAGGGCGCCTTCGCCATTTACCTGGAGCCCTGGCACGCCGACATCTTCGAATTCCTGGATTTGAAGAAGAACCACGGCAAGGAGGAAATGCGCGCCCGCGACTTGTTCTACGCCATGTGGACGCCGGACCTGTTCATGAAGCGCGTGGAAGCCAACGGCGACTGGACCCTGATGTGCCCCCACGAGTGCCCGGGCCTGGACACGAGCTGGGGCCCGGAGTTCGAGAAGCTCTACCACAAGTACGAGAAGGAGGGCCGCGGCCGCCGCACCATCAAGGCGCAGGAGCTGTGGTTTGCCATTCTGGAGAGCCAGACCGAGACGGGCACGCCCTACATGCTGTTCAAGGACGCGGCCAATGGCAAGAGCAACCAGCAAAACCTGGGCACCATCAAGTCGAGCAACCTGTGCTGCATCGCCGCCGACCAGCGCGTACCAACTGCTAAGGGGCTGCTGACCATTGGCGAGCTGTACGCCGACGGCACCGAAAACCTGGTGGTGGGCCGCGAGCGGATTGAGACGGCTTCGGAAATGTACCTGCCCCGGCCCAACGCCGAAATGGTTAACATCATCACCCGCGAAGGCTACACCCACAAAGTGACGCCCGACCACAAGGTGTGGGTCGAGAACGTGGGCTGGAAAGAAGCCCAGGAGCTGGTGGCCGGCGACAAGCTCTCGACGCAGCAAATTGAGGGCCTGTGGGGCCAGGGCGATTTTGAGGACGAGGCATTTTTGGCGGGCTTGGTAGCTGGTGATGGCACCTTCAGCAAGCAAAATATTCACCTCGACATCTGGAATAATGCCCTGGCGCAACGTGCCGAGATTGAAGCGGCCGTACACCGCGTGGTGGAAAAGTACGAAACCGAATTCGACTACGCCCACCTGACCGGCAACGAGCACGCCGCGACCTATGCGCCCGCGCAGCGGCCGACGTTCAAGCGGTGCAAAACGGCCGATAAGAGCACGAAATACCGGCTGTCTTCGAGCATTCTGTTCCGCATTTTCGAGCGCTTGGGCTTCACCCGCGCCAGTAAGCTAGCCGTGCCCGCCTTTGTATGGACGGGCAGCAAGCGCACCGTGTCACGCTATTTGGAAGGGCTGTATTTGGCCGATGGCACGGTGCAGGCCGGCGAAATTACCACCTGCTCGTTGGCTTCGACCCAGCAATCGTTGCTGGCCGACGTGCAAATCCTGTGGGCCAACTTTGGCGTGAAAGCCTCGCTCACCAAAATGCGCGACGAGGAAACCCATCTCATGCCCAACGGGCTGGGCGGGCAGGCGCTCTACACCAGCCAGCCATTATACCGCTTGTTGCTGACCTCGGTCAAAGCCTGTCAGATTGCCGAGCGCACCACGCGCCTGGGCGAGTACCGCGGCAACGCGGCCTACTTGCAAAACCTGCGCAAGGAAGGCTATAAGCAGAAGCTCCACGCCACGTTTGAGCGCCTGGAGGTGCTGCCCCGCGAAGATGCCTACTGCCTCATCGTGGACAGCGCCGAGCATTCCTGGACGGTGAACGGGCTGATTACGAAGAACACCGAGATTCTGGAGTACACCGACAAGGACGAAATTGCGGTGTGCAACCTGGCCTCGGTGGCGCTGCCCCGCTACTTGACCACCGACAAGGCCGGCAACGTGACCTTCGACCACGACAAGCTGTACGAGGTGACCTACCAGGCCACGCTGAACCTGAACAAGGTCATCGACGTGAACTACTACCCGGTGCCCGAAACCGAGCGCAGCAACTTCCGCCACCGCCCCATCGGGCTGGGCGTGCAGGGCCTGGCCGACACGTTCATCGCCCTGCGGATGCCCTTCGAGAGCGACGAGGCCGCCGGCCTGAACAAGGACATCTTCGAAACCATCTACTTTGCCGCCATGACGGCCTCGAAGGACCTCGCCGTCAAGGACGGGGCCTACGAAACCTTCCCGGGCTCGCCCCTGAGCCAGGGCAAGTTTCAGTTCGACCTGTGGGGCGTGACGCCCGAGAGCAACCGCTGGGACTGGGAAACGCTGCGCGCCGAGGTAGTGCAGCACGGCGTGCGCAACTCGCTGCTGGTGGCCCCCATGCCCACAGCCAGCACCGCCCAGATTCTGGGCAACAACGAGTCGTTTGAGCCCTACACGAGCAACATTTACGTGCGGCGCGTGCTCAGCGGCGAGTTCATGGTGGTGAACAAGCACCTGCTGAAGGACCTGGTGGCCCTGGGCCTGTGGAACGACGCGATGAAGCAGGAAATCATCGCCGCCAACGGCTCGGTGCAGGGTATTGCCCGCGTGCCGCAGCACATCAAGGACCTCTACAAGACGGTGTGGGAAATCTCGCAGCGCCGCATCATCGACCTGGCCGCCGACCGCGGGGCCTACATCTGCCAGAGCCAGAGCCTGAACCTGCACGTGCAAAACGTGAACTTCGGCAAGCTCACCAGCATGCACTTCCACTCCTGGAAGCGCGGCCTGAAAACGGGCATGTACTACCTGCGCACCAAAGCCGCCGCCGACGCCATCAAGTTCACGGTGGAAAAGCAAGCCGCCGAAACCCTGGAGCCGATGGCCCTGGTCGAGCAGAACCAAAGCGACATGAGCTGCTCGCTGGACAACCCGGACGCCTGCGAGGCCTGCGGGTCGTAGTCTGATTCGGAATATTCTTTAATTCAAAAAAGGAGGGCGTTAAGGCCTCCTTTTTTGCTTTTTTTACCTAATGGAATATCGAATTTACTGCGACGAATCAGTCAAGGATGGCAAGTTTTTTTCGAACTTCTACGGAGGAGTTTTAGTCCGCTCACGCGACCTGCGTCGCGTAGAGAAAACGATAGACGAAGTTTGTCGTGAGCATCATTTCAACAATGAAATCAAATGGCAGAAGGTCACCGCAAATTACCTGAATAAGTATATTGCCTTGATGGACACCTTTTTCGACCTGATGGATGCCGGGTTGTTAAAGGTGCGAATCATGTTTACTCAGAATGCGAATCGTCCGCTCAACTTGTCGGATGAACAGTTACAGAATGAGTATTTCATTCTTTATTATCACTTCTTCCAGCATGCTTTTGGCTTGTCTTATAGCAACGATTCTGGCCGTCCAGTATATGTAAGAGCATATTTTGACTATTTGCCTGACACCTTGCCCAAGCGGCAGGCATTCAAGGAATATATCAAGGGATTGCAAACGAAGCCTGAGTTTAGATTAGCACATATCAAATTCAGAAAAGATGATATCACTGAAGTTGACTCTAAAGCTCACCGGTTACTTCAGCTACTGGATGTAGTGCTTGGTAGTATGGCCTTTCGTCTTAACGACAAGCACCTTGAAAAACCAGATGGTGCCCGGTACCGTGGCAAGCGGACCATTGCAAAAGAGAAGTTGTACAAGCACATCAATGGGCGAATCCAAAGACTGCTCCCTGCTTTCAATTGTGGCTGTTCTACCGGCTTACGTGGCGGCGGCCTGGAGAACCGTTGGCTCCATGCTTATAGACATTGGCTTTTCGTGCCCAATGCTAAAGAGGTGGATACTACGAAGTATAAGAAATAGAAAAAGCTCCGTTCTCCCTACATAAACTTCCCAAGTGGAACTTGGGCGTTCGGGAGCTACAGAGCTTTTCTACAGCAAAGATGGGAAGGTTCTACTAAACTTTCGCTAAAAGCCTTATTAAAAACGCAGCTACCCATCTTTATGTTTCTAGTGTTCGGAAGTGGATTATGATACCTACTGCCTTCTAATAATGCTTAAAAAGCTTCTCCAGCCACCCCCGCCCCGGGCGCGGCTGGTTTGGTTTTGAGGATACCTTGCTGCTATGAATCAGTATTTGTCAGCCTTGATGGCCCAGGTGGTCACTGACCTTGTAAATGGCAACTACCAAAAGCTGGTGGATGAAAGCCAAGAGGAGCGACAAACACCGGAGTGGCTGGAAGAAGCTGTAAGGCAATATCCGGGAAAGCTGACGCAGCCACCTATGGAAGCATTTGCTACCGTTTGGGTTATTGACATCGACGACACTAATGAGTCAATGGCTCACTTTGACTTGTGGGCAGACAATGAGCCAAGCGACTTGACGGTAAAAGTGGTGGTCTACAAGCCGTATGAGAGTATGAAGTACACGGTCTGGGATTTGCTCGTTATGTAGTCTCACCAAGCCGCGGCCGCGGGAGCGGCTGGGGTGGTGGTGGGAGGCCGTGGGGCCAGCTAAGGCAGCGCGTTGCCGATTTCAATCAGCGGCTCACCTGCTGCTAACAGCTCCATTGCGGCGGGCAGGGTGGCGCGCAGCACTTCTTGCAACTTCTCGTTGGACGTGTTGCCGCAGGTGAGCCAGAGGACCTGGGGCGGCGGGCCGAACCGGTCGAGCAGGTGGCGGAAGTCGGCGTCTTTGGTGAGGACGACGACCCCAGCGGCTTTGGCGGCCTGGAAGATTTCTTCGTCCTCGGCATCGCGTAAGCCCAGGTCGCGCCGGGGCACGGCTTGAACGTCGGTGAAGGTCCACGTCAGCCACGCGGCGATGAGCGGCGAGAGGTGCGCGTCAATCCAGAGGGTCATGCGGCGAGGCGCGGGTAGTCAATCTGGCGGGCGGCGTATTGCAGGGCCGCTTGCAGGTCGGCGGCTTCGAGGTCGGGCATCTCGGCCAGAATCTGCTCGGCGGTGAGGCCGGCGGCAAAGAGCTGGAGCACGTCGGCCACGCGGATGCGCATGCCGCGGATGCAAGGCCGGCCGCCGCACTGGCGCGGGTTGGTGGTGATGCGCGAGAGCAAGGATTCCATAGGGTGAAGATACTGGGGTTTCACCCCGCCGCTTCGCCCCGGGGGCGGCTGGGGGGCTCCCGGGGATACCCCCGACCGGGGCGTTTTCGTATGTAGGGGCCTATGCCGCAGCAGTTACGAGAGCACCTGGAACAAATTGTGCCGCTCACCGACGAGGAATTTGCGTTGGTGCTGGCGCAGTTCACCCGCCGGCAGTTTCGCAAGCATGAGTTTCTGATTCGGGAAGGGGAGCGGGTGCGGGAGATGTACTTCGTGTTGAAAGGCCTGCTGAAGCTGGTGCATACCGACGCCGCGGGCCGGGCCCACGTGGTGTCGTTTGCTTCGGAAGACTGGTGGGAAGGCGACTTCGCGGCCTACCTGGCCCAGACGCCGGCCACCCTGGCGCTGCAATGCCTCGAAGACACGGCCGTGTGGGGCCTGCCGCTGGCGGGCTACGACTACCTCTGCCGCCACCTGCCCCAGATGGCGCGATTTTTCCTCGTCAAATTCACGCGGGGCGGAGTGGCCGCGCAGCAGCGCATCCTGTCGCTGCTGGCCCTGCCGGCCCGCGAGCGGTACGAGCTGCTGCTGCGCCAGTACCCCACGCTGCCGCAGCGGGTTTCGAAAACGCTGCTGGCCGCCTACCTGGGCGTGTCGCGCGAAACCCTGAGCCGGCTGGCGGAGCCGGGCCGCTTCCCGAAATAGTGCGTTAAGTCACAGCGAGCAGGCGGGGCCGTCCGGCACCTTTGCCTCCGCAACCTCACCCCGCGCCGCGGCCCCAGTGGACCGGGCGCACTTAACAACCTCCCTCATGGAAAAGCGAGCAATTAACCCGTGGCAGTGGCAGTCACAAAGCGCGTATCAGCAGGCGGTCGAAGTAACCCAAGCGTCGGCCACGCTCTATTGCGCCGGGCAGGCCGCCATCGATGCCGAGGGCAACCCCAGCACCGGCGACATGCGCGCCCAGCTCCAGCAGGTGCTCGGCAACGTGGAGCAGGTAGTGACGGCGGCCGGCTACCAGTGCCGCGACATCGTGCACCTGCGCATATACACCACCGACACCGCCGCGCTGTTTGGCGAAGGCGGGTGCTTCGATGAGTTCACCGATTGGGTAGCCCGGCACGGCATTCAGGCGGCGGCCACCATGGTAGAAGTAAACTTCCTGGCCTTTGAGGGGCTGAAAGTGGAAGTGGAAGCCACGGCCGTGCGCTAGTGGTGCCCAAGCGGCCAGCCGCGCCCCGCCGCGCCCGGTACCGGGCGCGGCTGGTTTGTTTTGGGCGCCAATGGCGGTGCCGGCCGGGCAGGAGCGGGTTTTACGACAAAGGCAATACCTTCGGGCCTCTCTCTAACGGGTCTGGTCATGAAACCAACAGCAGCAACAATGCTTCCGGGGCGGCCCCGCGCCCGGCGTACCTGGTGGGCCACGGTGGCCTTGCTGCTGCTGGCGCCGGCCGCCGCGGCCCAGCCCGCCCGCCGCATTGCGCCCAACCCGCTCAACGAGTACCTGGGCACCTACGAGTACCAGCGGCAGTACGGCGGCTCGCTGCAGCTGCTGCCCAAGGACAGCCTGCTGGTGGCCGTCATCGACGAGGCCGAGTATCCCGTGCGCCGGCTGCGGCGCGACCTGTTCCTCAACGGCCAGGGCGACACCATTCCGTTCCGGCGCGACGCGGCCGGGGCCGTGGCGGGGTTTGTGGAGCGGGGCACATTCTACAAGCGGCTGTCGGGCACCACGGCCAAGGCCCCGGCTTCGATGTACGCCCGGCGCCTGCCCGACGGGCGCCGCCCGCGCTACGCCTACCAGCCGCCCGCCACCGTCGCCGACGGCCTGCTCACCGCCAGCCTGGCGGCCGGGGGCCTGAGCCCCGCCCCGCTGCAAGCCATGGTGCAGGCTTTGATTGACGAGCGGGAGTACCCCAACGTGCACAGCGTGCTCATCTGGCACCGGGGCAAGCTGGTGCTGGAAGAGTATTTCTACGGCTACGACCGGCAGCAGCTCCACCAGCTGCGCTCGGCCTCGAAGAGCTTCGTGTCGGCGCTGGTGGGGGCGGCGGTGCAGCGGCAGGCCATCCAGAGCGAGCAGGACCGGCTGCTGCCCTATTTCAAGTACCCCGGCTACGCCAACGCCGACGCCCGCAAGCAGGACTGGACGGTGCGGGATTTCCTCACTATGCGCACCGGCCTCGACTGCAACGACAACGACGGCGGTAAGTCGGCCGGCAATGAGGAGAAGATGTACCCGCAGGCCGACTGGGTGAAGTTTGTGCTGGATTTACCCCTGACCAGCCCCCCCGGCGCGGCGGGCTCCTACTGCTCGGGCGCGGTGGCGGTGCTGGGCAAAACCGTGGAAAACGCTACCGGCCAGCCCCTGCCCCAGTTCGCCGAAACCAGCCTGTTCAAGCCCCTGGGCATCGTCAACTACCGCTGGAACTACCGCCTCGACAACACCAACCCCACCGTGGCCCAGCTCTACCTCACCCCGCGCGACTTCCTCAAGTTCGGGGTGCTCTACCTGCAACGCGGGCAGTGGGCCGGCCAGCAGGTGCTGCCCGCGGCCTGGGTCGAGAAGTCCTGGGGCAAGTACAGCCAATTGGGCAGCAAGTCCTACGGCTACTTCTGGTGGCACCAGCAGTTCCAGGTGAACGGCCAAACCGTGGAGGCCCGCATGGCCACCGGCAACGGCGGCCAGAAGCTCTACGTGCTGCCCGCCCTCGACGCGGTGGTGGTTTTCACCGGGGGCAACTACAACGCCGCCCGCGACACCCCGCCGAACGAGCTGATGCCCAAATACGTGCTGCCAGCGCTGCTGGCCGCGAAAAAATAGCGGTGCGGGCCGCGAAGGCCGGGCCCACCGCCCCACCGGTCGGGTTTGGCGGAGACGCCCACAAGCCGGGATTTTACGGGGCCTGCCGGACAGGTTGTTTCCGTGGTAGAGTAGCTTTTCCCCGGGCGCGGCGTGGCTGTTTGCGTGGCTTGGAGCGGGGCAGGCTCGCGGTGAGCTACTCCTTCATTACGCGCTGGGTTTGCTGGTAATTCTTGCCGCGCAGCTTTAGCACGTAAATGCCGGGGGCGAGGTGGGTGGTGTAGCGGTTGAGCTCGCCCTGGATGAGGGCCGGCGTGCCGTGCAGCGAAAGCAGCCGCGGGCCTTGCGGCAGCGCAAAATCCAGGGTGAGCAAGCCGGCGCTGGCGGGCACGTCGGCCAGGCTAAACGCCCGGGCCCCGGCCGCCGGGTTGGGGTACACGAACAAGCGGTTGGTTGACTTGGCCGACGCGGCGTTGCGGATGCCCGCGAAGTTCACGCCGATGAGCACGGGGTCGTGGTCGGAGCAGCGGAACGGGGCGTCGGTGTCGGTGGCGTCGCCGGCTTGGTCGAACTGCAGGAAAGCGGGCTCGCCCGAGTTGATGTGCCACTTTTGCACGTCGAGAAAACCCACCAGGTTGCTGGTCACCACGGCGTGGTCGAGCGAGCCGGTGAGGCCCTTGAACACGAAGGACGCGCTGGTGGGCGGGGTGGCCGGCACCAGCCCGGCCGCCCGCAGGATGTCGATGGGGTCCTCTTCGTAGTTGGCGTTGTAGTCGCCCGCGCTCACCACCCGGGCGGCGCCGGCCGGTATCACCGTCTGGTTGATGAAGGCCACCAGCGCCCGGGCCTGGGCCCGGCGGCGCTCGTTGGAAGCTCCCTGCCCGTCGTTCTGGTCTTCGTCCGGGCCGCTGCCACTGCTCTTGGACTTGAAATGGTTGACGACGAAGGCCAGCGTGTCGGGCCGCTCCTTGCGCCGGGTGACGAATATCTGGGCCACCGGGGGGCGCTCAAACACGCCCTCCACGGCGGCCACCATCGGCGGGCCCATCGGCCGCACAGCAGCGGGCTTGTACACGATGGCGCAGTGAATGAGGTCGGTGTTGTTGGGCTGGCGCACGGAGTTGCCGTCGTTCACGAAAACGTAGGTGTTGGCGCCCATGGCCTGGTTCAGCCCATTCACCAGGTCCTGAATGGCCGAAGTGGCGCCGGTGCCGTCGTTCTCAATCTCGGTCAGGCCCACCACGTCGGCGTTCATCTGGCGGAGGGCCGCAATTAGTTTGGTGCGCTGGCGGGCGAAGTCGGCCGGCGTTTTGGCGCCGCGGGCCGTGGGAAAGCCGCCGCCCTCCCCGTCGCCGTTGAAATAATTCAGCACGTTGAAGCTGGCCAGCTTCAGGTCGAGCGGGCCGAAAACGGGCGGGCCGGCGGGCCGCGTCGTTGCTATTACGGGGGCGTCGGCGCCGGCCAGCGGCTGCACGCGCCACCGGCCAAAGCCGTAGCCCAGAATGCCGCGCAGGTTGGCCACGGTGCTGCCCACGCGCACGGTGCCGAGCGCGGGGTCGAGGTAGGGCGTGGGCTGCGGGTTGGTGGCCGCGCTGCCGTCGTCCAGCACCAGGCTCTTGGCGTCGTTGGCGGCCTGGTAGTCCACGACGGCGGCGAGGTTGGCGGTGCCGGTGCTGCTGGTGCCGGTGGCGGTGGCGTCGTTGGGGTCGATAAACTGCGTGGCCTGGTACGTCAGGCCCACCGCCGAGAGCGTGAGCTCGCCGCGCTGCTTGAGGGTGTAGTTGTCCGTCACCGTCAGCGGGGCCGCAAACCGCACCCGCATGCCCTCGTAACGCTCGGCCGTCGCGGTCGAGAACGCGGCGTTTTGCAGGACCACAAACGCCGGCAGGGCCTGGCCCGCCGCCACTACCGTAATGGCCGGGTCGGTGAGCACGGCTTGGTTGAACGAAGGTGCGCCCGCGCCCTCCTGCACCGCCCCGGTAATGCGCACCCGGTCGCCGACGCTCACAATGGGGGCCACCTGCGCCACAAACAAGGCATCGGACGTGGCGGGGTCGCCGTCGGCGGTGGCCGCGTCGTTCTGCACGTAGAAGCCGGCGGGGCTCAGGCCGGGGTACACGCCCGTCACGACCCCCTCAACCGTGTATGTGCCCGCCGCCGCCGCCGCTCCGCTGCCTTGAACGGCGCCGATGGAGGTAGCACCCGACAAGCGGGCCAACAAGAACAGGCTGACAACTAGCGTAATTTTATATGGCATAAGAAAGTTGAAAGTAAATTTAAGGGGGAAGGTAAAGGTATTATCCGAATGTTAGCACAGGTTTCTCAACTCCTAAATACGAGGGGCTTGGGAATTCAAATTCCGGTCCTGCGGCGCGCGGCGCTGCACGATGCTCCCAGCCTTTTATGTACATGCCACGAAGCGACTTGCAAAAGCGGGTAGGGTGGGATTGCGCACCTACTTCGTGAAGAACATAAATTCCCCAACAGCTTCGCTAGCCGCAGCCGCAGCCCGAAGTCACTCTTCCAAGAAACCGGGCATTGCTCAGAAAAAGAAGAGCCCAGGCTGCGCTGCGGGCGTTGGCAAAGGGCGTAGGCGTGGCAGCGGTGCGGCCGTTTCGTGTAATCGGCCCATGATTCCGCTCATTGCCCGCACCTCCCGCCTGCTGCTGCTGGCCGCCCGCCGCGCCGCTCACGGCCGAGATGTACAGGTCGCATTATTTCCCCTTCCCCGCCTTGCCGGGCGCGGCTATGCTCGCCGACTGGCCAGTCGGCGGGCAGCCGTGGTCTTTTTCTGAAGCAGCTCACGGCCAGGGGGGCGCACCGACGCCGACCATCCGGCCGCGCGCGCTGCTTCGCAACGGCTTTCGCCCGACGGGCCCCGTATCCGATGGCTGCCTGCGCTGGGCGCGGGTGGTGGAACCGGCAGGCTGACGCCAGGCCTCGGTTGAAGGCGGCGCGGTCAGGAAATAATAATTTCGACGCGGCGGTTTTGCTGCCGGCCGGCGGGGTTGTCGCTGCCGTCGGGCTTGGCATTGGGGGCCACGGGGTTGGCTTCGCCGTAGCCCTTCACCTGGGTCTGGCCCACGCCGCCGGCCTCGTGGGCACGAAGCCAGTCGGCAATGGCTTGGGCCCGCTGCTGCGATAGGCGCAGGTTGTAGGCATCGTCGCCTTTGGCGTCGGTGTAGCCGTTGATGAGGACGCGGCTCTTGGCTGATTGCCGCACCACCTGGGCCAGCTTTTGCAGCGTGGGCTGGGCCTCGGGCTTGAGGTCGGCCTTGTCAAAATCAAACACCACGTCGGCGTTGAAGCTGATGACCAAGCCCGCCGCCGTTTGCTTACCGCCCAGGTCGCTGATGAGACCGTCGAGGTCGCTTACCGAGCCCGTGAGGCGTTGGCCCGGGTCGAGGGGCGCGCGGGCGGTGGCGGGCGGCGCGGGTGCGGCCGGCGGCTGGTTGGTGGAGGTAGCGGCCGGTGCTCCCGGCTGGCTGGTGCTGCCGGTCAGGCGCTGGCCAGGGTCGGAAGTTTGGGTGGTGGCCTGGGGGTCGGAGCAGGCCCCGGCCAGTAGGGCCAGCGCCAGCCAGCCGCCGGCTCCGCGCGGGCTGCTCATCGCTGCACGGCCACGCCGTTGAAGGAGCCTGCGTTGGGAATGGTCAGGGAAATGGTCTGGCTGGTGGGGGGCGGCGCCGGGAACTTCACAGTGACGATGGCCGGGCCGGTTTTGGAAGTAAGAACCCGCAGCTCTTTGTTATCTGACCTCATGGGCGATGCCATGTAGGCGCCCTCCTGGTCTTTCAATACCCCGTATTTCCGGGAAGTGGCATCGTCGATGTAGTTTACCTGGGACAACGGCTCATGGACTATGGGCTCACTGTCGGCGTTCGGACTCACGCTGTACTGCAACTCCACCGTCAGGATGTCGCCCCGCACCAAGGCCTTGGTGAGCGCCACCTGCGTGCCTCTGGGGCCGGGCTGGGTGTCCAGGGCCGCGGCGGGCGGGGGCGGGGCCACCTCGGCGCGGGCAACGCCGGTTTCGGGCGGGGCGCTGGCCACTGGTGCCGCGGGGGCCGGCGCGGTGGTGGCGGCAGGAGCGGTGGTAGTTTCTTCGGCGGGCTTCTGGCCGCAGCTGGTGAGGCCGAGCAGCACTACGCCTAGGGCAATGAGGGGCTTATTCATGAAGCTGAACATTGGTTAGGGTTTGTGATACGCATCAGAATAACAGAGAGTTGTTTGGAGGCTCCGCGCCCGCGCCTCAACAATGCGAGGAAAAATGCGAGGAAGGGCCTCGCCCGAAGCCGCGGCTCCGGTGGTTGGCCAGGTCTTAAAAACGGCCAATCAGATGCGATGGCCGTACAAGGGTGGCGCAACGCTTCTTTTTTTCACTTCAGCTGCTCAGCTATGAACCGCCTCCTGCTCCTTCTTTGGCTATTTCTGACCACCGGCCTGGGCCAGCCGGCCGCCGCCCAAACCGACGCCGCTGGCCTGCCGCCCCGGCCCGCGCCCTTCCGCTTCGTGAACGACCAGGCCCAGCTGCTGGCTCCGGCCGACGCCAAGAAGCTGGAAAGTGGCCTGCGCCGCTATGCCGACAACACCGGCACGCAACTCGTCGTCGTGACCGTGCCCTCGCTGGGGGGCCGCGAGGTGGCCGACTACGGCCGGGCCCTGGGCACCGCCTGGGGCGTGGGCCAGCGCGACAAAAACAACGGCCTCGTGGTGCTCATCAGCCAGCAAGAGCGCAAGGTGACCATCCAGCCCGGCAGCGGCCTGGCCGCCACCATCACGCCCGCCGTCACCCGCCGCGTCATCGGCCAGATGGCGCCCGGTTTCAAGCAGGGCAATTACTTCGTGGGGCTGCGGGCTGGCCTGAACACGCTGATGGCCACGGCCAATCCCGGCTCGGCGCAGGAAGAAGCCCCGGCCGGTAGCGCGGCCGGAGCCTCTGCCACCGCCTCAGCCGGTGCCAACGGCGTGGACGCTAGCAACGCCGCCGTCCCTGCCATCGGGGCCGAGCCCGTGGCACAAACCCCAGCACCGGCGCCGGAGCCGGCATCGTCCGGCCTTGGAATTGGCACGCTGCTCATTGGGGCCTTGCTGGTGGGGGGAGTGCTCTGGTTTCTGATTCGGATGTTCCGGGGCCGCAGCTCGGCGGCCAACCCGGCCCCGGGTGCGCCCAACGCCACGCCTAATTTCCTGCCCAACCGGCCCACTGGTCCCGCGGGCGGCCCCGGCTTCGGTCAAGGGCAAGGCAGCTACGGCGGCGCGCCCAACCAGGGCGGGATGATGGGTGGCATGGGCGGCGGCATGGGCATGGGCGGTATTCTGGCCACGGGGGCCGCCGTGGCAGCCGGCGCCTACCTCGGCAACCGCCTGGCCGATGGCAACGACCCGTCGTCGGGCAATAACCTGGCGGGCGACGGCAGCGCTAGTAATCTGGACGCGGGCACTGCGGCGGGCGCGGGTGCGGCCGGAGCCGCCGGCACTGGCGCGGCCGGCGACTACTTTTCCTCGCGCGACGGCGGGGCCGCGCCCGCCCCGGACTATTTCTCGGCCGATGAGTCGGCGGCGGATAACACCTCGGGCGACTATTTCTCGGCCGACGACAACTCGTCCTACGACGACACTTCTTCCGCTGACAGCGGCGGGGGCGGCTTCGACGGCGACAGCGGCGACAGCGGCTCGTTTTAAGGCAAGGCCACGCGCGATAAACGGGCCCCGGTACAGAGAGTGCCGGGGCCCGTTTGCTTGAAGCGGCCCTGGCGGCAACCCCGGCGGGCCGGGGCGAAGGAGGATGAAAAATCGGGCTACCTTTCGCCCCCGTTCACTCTTTCAGCTCCTTCCTCATGTTCCAAGGCTTGCGCACGGTGGTTTACCCGGTCGGGGATTTGGCGGAGGCCCGCGCGTGGTACCGCGTTGCACTGGCCCAGGCCCCTTATTTTGACGAGCCGTTCTACGTCGGCTTCAACGTGGGCGGCTACGAGCTGGGGCTGGTGCCGCAGCACACGGCGGCGGGCCAAGCCGGCCCCACGGCCTACTGGGGCGTGCCCGACGCCGCGGCCGCGTTCGCCCGGCTCCTCGAATTGGGGGCCCACCCCGGCGAGGCCGTGCACGACGTGGGCGGCGGGATTTTGCTCGGAGCCGTGCTCGACCCGTTCGGCAACCTGCTCGGTGTAATTCAAAATCCGCACTTCGCCCTACCGGCCTGAGCCAAAGGATATTAACTGTAGCTCATTTCCCTGGCCGGGCCATTTTCGTCCTTATGTCTTCCCTGGTCTCCCCTTTGCAAGCCGTTCCGGTATTGGAAACCAGCCGCCTGGTCCTGCGCGGCTTCCGCGCCGATGACTTCGCCGCGTGGTTTGCCCTGAGTCGGACGCCCGCCTACCACCGCTATTTCGGCTCCGAGCCCATGCCGGCCGAGGAAGTGTGGAAGCTGGTGCTGCGCAGCGCCGGCCACTGGGTGCTGCTGGGCTACGGGTTCTGGGCCGTGGAAGAAAAAGCCAGCGGCCGGTTTGTGGGGGCCGTCGGCTTTCTCAACCTCAAGCGCGACCTGGCGCCGGCCCTGGGCGAGGCACCCGAAATGGGCTGGGTAGTGGACCCCGCCGCCCACGGCCAAGGCTACGCCACCGAGGCCGTGGCCGCCGCCGTGGCCTGGGGCGAGGCGCATTTTGGCCCCGTGCGCACGGTGTGCATCATTCACCCCGAGAACCAGCCCTCGCTGCGGCTGGCCGCAAAGTTCGGGTACCGCGAATACGCCCGCACCACGTACAAGGGCGAGCCCATCGTGCTGCTGGAGCGGCCCGGAGCCGGGTAGAAAGCCCCGGCAGCTTGCACCCCAGCCGCTGCCCGCCCAGACAGGTCGGAGGGCCGGCCGCTTAATTTTCTTCCCCGTAAACCTGCCCGCTGATGACAAGCCCCCGGCCCTATATCCTCGCCGAAACCACCTGGCAAACCGTACGCGAAATGCGGTACGAAGTGGTGGTGCTGCCCTGGGGCGCCACCGAAGCCCACAACTACCACCTGCCCTACGCCACCGACAACGTGCAGGTGGAGTACGTGGCCGCCGAGGCCGCGCGCCGGGCCTGGGACCGGGGGGCGAAAGTGGTGGTGCTGCCCAACATTCCGTTCGGTGTGAACACCGGGCAGCTCGACATCACGCTCGACATAAACCTGAACCCGAGCACGCAGCTGGCCATTTTGCGCGACGTGGTGCGGGTGCTAGCCCGGCAAGGCCTGCCGAAGCTGGTGGTGCTGAACGGGCACGGCGGCAACGACTTCCGGCAAATTCTGCGGGAGCTGCAGGCCGAGTTTCCGGCCGTGTTCCTGAGCACGCTCACCTGGTTCCGGGCCGCCGACCGGAGCCAGTTCTTTACGGCCCCTGGCGACCACGCCGACGAGCTGGAAACCAGCGCCATGCTGCACATTGCCCCCGCGCTGGTGCGCCCGCTGGCCGAAGCCGGCGACGGCGCGGCCAAGCAGTTCCGCATCGCGGCCCTGCGCCAGGGCTGGGCCTGGACGCAGCGCGAGTGGAGCCAGGTGACGGCCGATACGGGCTCGGGCAACCCGGCCGGGGCCACCGCGGAAAAAGGCCAGGCCCTGCTGGAAGCCGTGACCACCAACATCGCGCAGTTTCTGGTAGAGCTGGCCGCCGCCGACCCGCGGGACCTGTACGAGTAGCAACCGCCGCCGCGCCCGCGCGCCATCTCTTTCCTCCCTCTTCCTTCTCTCTTTTACCACCCGCCATGCCGTCCCGCTTCGACAGCGTAATCTTTGACCTTGACGGTACCCTGTGGGACGCGTCGGCCGCCATCACCCGGGCGTTCCAGGTTGCCAAAAACAGCGTGGATTACGTCGACGACGACGTGACGCTGGCCCAGGTGCGGGCCGTGACCGGGCAGCCGTACGAGGCGGTGTACGAACAACTGTTTCCCGGCCTGCCGGCGGACAAGCTGAACGAGTACCGCGCCCTGTGCGCCCGCCAGGAGCTGGCCGCGGCCCGTGCGCACGGCGGCGCGCTGTACGCTGGGCTGGAGGACACCCTGCGCTACCTGGCCGGCCGGGGCTACCGCCTGTTCATCGTCAGCAACTGCCAGTTGGGGTACGTGGAGGCTTTCTTCGCCCACAGCCAACTCGGGCATTACTTCGAAGGCCACCAGTGCTTCGGCACCAAGAAGCTGCCCAAGGCCGAAAACATCCGCGAAGTGGTGGCCCAGTACGGCCTGCGGGCGCCCGTGTACGTGGGCGACACCGCCGGCGACCTCGCCGCCAGCCAGGCCGCGGAGGTGCCGTTCATCTTCGCTACCTACGGGTTTGGCCGCCTCACCACCACCGAAGCCCCCCAGCGCATAACCCAACTGAGCGACCTGCGGCAGATGCTGTAAAAGAATGAAGAATGAGGAATGAGGAATTGGTAAACGGGGCATAAGTTCCTCATTCTTCATTAATCGCAGCGTAAGTCACCCAGCGGGCGGTGACCAGCAGCTGGCCCAGGTGGCGCGTGGTGTGCTCGGCGGCGTGCACCAGCAAGCCGATGAGCGTGGACGGCACCTGCGCCCGGCCCACGCCGCGCGGTGCCGTCAGGGTTGTTTCATCGGTGGTTCGCAGCTGCGTCAGGGCGGCGTCAACGTGCGCACTGAAGCGCTGTACCAGCTCGGCTACGGCCGTGGGCGCGAGAGCCAGCGGCGGTTCCTCGGCGGCAAAGGCCGCTAGCTGTTCCGCGGTCAGGGCTTCGGCGCGGGCGTAGGTCAGCAGCCGGTCGAGCACGCCGGCCATGTGCTGGAGGTGAAAGCCGACCGAGGCCACGCCACCGGGCCGCTCGTTGAGCAGTGCGGGCGGAAAGTCGCGCAGGGCGGCGGTGAGCTCTTCGCGGACTTGCAGCAGCGCGTGGGCCACCGGCTGCAACAGCGGCGGCACGTCGGGCAGGGGGCCGCGCAGCCACACTTCGAGGGGTTGGGGGGTGGGCATTTTTTAAATGGTGAAGTGACAGGGTGATGAAGAAATGAGGAGATGAAACTGTAAAAAAGGAACGTCCTGCCGAGTTTGCCGAAGCATCTCGCTCGCATCGTTGTAGTACTACTGATTGGCGGCGCGAGCGAGACGCTTCGGCAAGCTCGGCAGGACGGTCAATTACACCACGTTCATTCCGCCGAGTATTCGCTTCCTTACTCCCGTCACCCCGTCACTCCATCACCCCCACAATAGGCCGTACTTTTGCAACTATGTCAGGTATCAACGATGCGCTGCGCGCCGCGGCCGACCAGTTCGGCACCCCTCTTTACGTATACAACTCGGCGACCATCACCGGGCAGTACGACAAACTTGAGCAGGCCTTCCGGGGCCACCCCACGCGTTTCTTTTACGCCTGCAAAGCGCTGAGCAACGTGAGCATTCTGCGCCACGTGCACGGCCTGGGCGCGGGGCTCGACTGCGTGAGCATCAACGAGGTGCGGCTGGGGCTGCACGCGGGCTTCGAGCCGGAAAACATTCTGTTCACGCCCAACAGCGTGACGTTTGAGGAACTGGTGGAAGCCAAGGAGCTGGGCGTGAACCTCAACATCGACAATATCTCGCTGCTGGAGCGCTTTGGGGCCACGTTTGGCGGGGCCTACCCGGTGTGCGTGCGCCTGAACCCGCACATCGAGGCCGGCGGCAACTACAAGATTCAAACCGGCCACATCGACTCCAAGTTTGGCATCAGCATCCACCAGCTGCGGCACCTGGAGCGCGTGGTGAAGGGCACCGGCCTGCACGTGCGCGGCCTGCACATGCACACGGGGTCCGAAATCAAGGACGTGGGCGTGTTCATGCGGGCCCTGGAAATCCTGTTCGACGCCGCCGGCCGCTTTCCCGAGCTGGATTTTCTGGACCTGGGCTCGGGCTTCAAGGTGCCCTACAAGCCCGGCGACGCCGAAACGGACGTGAATTCCCTCGGCCAGCAAGTGGCGGCGGCCTTCAAGAATTTCGAGCAAGAATACGGCCGGCCGCTGGAGTGCTGGTTCGAGCCGGGCAAGTACCTGGTGAGCGAAGCCGGCTACCTGCTGGTGAGCGTGGCGGTGGTGAAGCAAACCACGGCCACGGTGTTTGCGGGCGTCAATTCGGGCTTCAACCACCTCATCCGGCCCATGTTCTACGACAGCTACCACCACATCAGCAACCTGACCAACCCCAAGGGCACGGGGCGGCTCTACACCGTGGTGGGCAACATCTGCGAAACCGACACCTTCGCCTGGGACCGGCTGCTGCCCGAAATCCGCGAAAACGACCTGCTGGCCTTCCACAACGCCGGCGCCTACGGCTTCGAGATGAGCAGCAGCTTCAACTCGCGCACCCGCCCGGCCGAAGTGCTGCTCGAAGGCGGCGAGCTGCGCCTCATCCGCCGCCGCCAGACATTCGAGGACTTGCTGGCCGGGCAAGTAGCGGTGGAAGTGGCAGCGAAAAGTTAACAGAGGAGAGGTGAGAAGTGGGAGGGGAGAGGTCCGTCTGGATTACCGAACGGACCTCTCACTTCTCACTTCTCCCCTGTTAACTCTTTCTCAATTCCTCACGGACGTTAGCCACGCCACGGCGTCCGCGTCCCTTTCGAACGTGCGGTAGGTGTGGGGCAGGTCGCGGGTGGCCATAACCAACTGGTTCATAACCAGGCGCGCAAAAACGTTGTGGGCCACCACCACGGCCCCGAGGCGGTAGCCATGCTCGTGCACGGCGCGGGGCAGCCACTGGGTGGTCATCCACTCCTGCTCGCCGGGCGAGAAGGGCGCCATGGCCTGCTGGTCGACGAGAATGCGGTGCCAGCCCCGGCGGGCCAGGGCCTGCGCCAAATGGTTGAGCAAGGCCCGGAAGTGCGTTTCCTCGCGTGGGCCGGGCCGGTACTCCAGCCGGAGGTAGGCATCGGGCTCTTCCCAAATGCGGCCAACGCTGTTCTCAAAATAGATGGTACGGGCAGTGGGCATAAGCAGCGGCAAAGGGCAAAAGCGCGGGGCGCGAAAGTTGAGCCGTGAACCGTGCTGCCCGTTAAAAGTTGCCGCCGACCGCCACTTGTGCCCGGCTCAGGCGCCAAACGCCCCGCCCTGGTAGTTGCGGCGAGCCTGCTACATTTTAGCTCGCGTGTTCATCACAAACGGGCCGCAGCTTGCCATGGGCTCATCGAACGGCGGGGCCGTCGTGGTTGGACTCGCCCACTTGCCGGGCCGGGGCGTCGGCGCCGTTCACGCGCAAAGGGCAGCGCACGGTGCAAAAGAAAATACCGCGCGCCGATGCTGCCATCGTTTCAACCCCGGACGAAATACCGGTACTTTTGCGCTGCTATTTTCCCGCCCCTTTGCCCGGCTTCATGAAACTCTTACTCAAGGCCTTATTGCTGGGCTTCACCGGCGCGCTGCCGCAACTGCCGGCGCTGGCGCAGCAAGTCACTTCCATTGGCGCCATCCAGGGCAGCGGGGCGCTGGCCACTGCGGGCACGTACACGGTTGAGGGCATCGTGACGGGCGTATACCCCGGCCTGAGCCCGGCCGGTTTCTACGTGCAGAACGACGCGGCCACCGCCGACGGCGACCCCGCCACGTCCGATGCCCTGTTCGTGGTGCAAGCCGCGCCCTCCGTGGCGGTGGGCAACCGCGTGCGCATCGCCGGGGCGGTGCAGGAAACGGCCGGCACCCCGTCCTTCAACCAGGCCGTGCTCACGGGGCCGGCCATCACGGTGGTGGCGGCGGGCCAGGCCTTGCCCGCATTCGGCGTGCTCAACAACGCCACGTTCACCGCGGCTACCGCCGAGCCATTTGAGGGGATGCGGGTGCAGTTTTCGGGGCCCGTAACCGTGACCGACGTGGCCACGCTGCGGTCGCGCGGCGAGCTGGACATCTCGACCCAGGGCCCGGCCTACCAGCCCACGCAGCTTGTGGACCCCAACGACGACCCGGCCGCCGGCACCAGCAGCACCGGCACCGGCAACGTGGCCGCCGTGAATGTCTACCGGGCCGCCACCAACGGCCGGACCCTGGTGCTCGACGACGGCCGGGCCGCCGTCAATCCCGTGCCCACCCCCTACCTCGACCCCGCGCTCGGCACGGTGCGCGTGGGCAGCAGCGTGGCCAGCCTGCGCGGCATCCTGGGCTACGGCGGCGGGCAATGGCGCGTGCAGCCGCTGGCCGGCGCCGACGCGCCGGTGCTGACCGTGGCGCGGCCGCCGGTGCCCACGTTCGGCCCGGTTGACGTAAAAATTGCCAGCTTTAACGTGCTCAACTACTTCAACGGCGACGGCGCGGGCAGCGGCTTCCCCACGGCCCGCGGCGCCGATACCCCCGCCGACTTTGCCCGGCAACGCAGCAAAATCATCGCCGCGCTGGTCCAGATGAACGCCGACGTGGTGGGCCTGATTGAGATTGAGAACGACGGCACCGGCGCCGCCTCGGCCATTCAGGACCTGGTGAGGGGCCTCAACCAAGCCCTCGGCGCGGGCACCTACGCCGTCGTGGACGACGGCGCCACCCGCCAGCCCAACAACACCGACCTCATCCGTTGCGCCATTCTCTACAAGCCGGCCGTGGTGGCGCCCTCCGGCGGCGTGCTGCTGGCCACCGTGGCCGGCGTGTTTGAGCGCCCGCCCGTGGCCCAGCTTTTCACCACCATCCGCCCGGCCGCCCCCGCCGATACCTTCGCCCTCGTCGTCAACCATTTCAAAAGTAAGGCCACGGGCAGCGGGGCCAACGCCGACCAGGGCGACGGCCAGGGCGCTTCCAACCCGCGGCGCAAGGACCAGGCCACGGCGCTGGTGCAGTTCATCAACACCGTGGTGCGGCCCGCTGGCACGCGCCACGTGGTGAGCGTGGGCGACTACAATGCCTACTACGAGGAAGACCCCCTGGACCTGCTGCGGGCCGCCGGGCTGGTGGTGGCCGGTGCCCCCGGCAGCACCTCCTACGTGTTCAACGGCCTGAGCGGCTCCCTCGACCACGCCGTGCTGACCCCCAGCCTGGTGGGCCGCGCCGCCGTGGAAAAGTGGTCCATCAACGCCAACGAGCCCGCGTTCCTAGAGTATTCCGTGGCCGGCGCCGCCACCGACATCACCAGCCCCTTCCGTTCATCAGACCACGACCCGGTGCTCATCGGACTAAACTTTTCGGGCGTGGTGACGGCCGCCGCCCGGCCCGCGAGCGGGGTGCAGCTGCAGGTGTTCCCCAACCCGGCGCCGGGCGCCTTCGGCCTCCGCATTACGGGCCTGCCCAACGCGCGGCCGCTGACCCTGGAAATCACCTCGACCCTGGGCCAGCGGGTGCTGGCGCTGCGCGGCCCGGCCGAGGCGTTGCAGGCCGAAATAGGCCGCCGCGCCGCCCGCCTGGCTCCCGGCACCTACGTGCTGCGGCTCAGCGGCACCGGCTTCAGCCAGGTGCAGCGCGTGGTGAAGCTGTAGCCTCCAGCGGTGAAGATAAAGAGGGCATCGTGCCGAGCGCGGCGAAGCAGCTCGCGGGCGCCAACTCTTACGCTGACCACTGCTCAACGAACCGTCACGACGTGAGAAGATGCTTCCTGCGTCAGCATCACAGGCGATTGGGTTCCTGGCCCGCGCGCGAATTGCTGCGCTTAGCTTGACGCTCCACTTAAATACCACGCCCCGCATGAAACCCCGCCGCAAGCCCGCCGCCGCCCGCAAGCCTGACCATTTCCCGGCCGAGAACGTGGCCGAGGGCTGGGACGCCCGGCACCTCGCGGGTCACCACGAATTTGAGGAGTTTCGCTTCGTGAACTGCGACTTCGGCGGCGCCAACCTGAGCAACCGGCGCTTTGCCGACTGCCTGTTTGAGCGGTGCAACTTGTCGTCGGCCCAGCTGGCGGGCACGGCTTTGCAGAACGTGGCGTTTGCCGAGTGCAAGCTGCTGGGGCTGCAGTTCACGGCCTGCCGCGACCTGCTGTTCGGGGTGCACTTCGACCAGTGCCAGCTGCGCTACGCCTCGTTTGCGGGCCGCAATATGCCGGGCACGCGCTTCGTGGGCTGCGGGCTGGACGACGCCGATTTTATGGGCGCCGACCTCACGGCGGCCGTGTTTGAGAACTGCTCGCTGGCGGGCGCCGTGTTTCAGCAAACCCGGCTGGTGGCGGCTGACTTCACCACCGCCACCGGCTTCGTCATCGACCCCGAAACCAACCCGCTGCAACGGGCCCGTTTCACGCTGGCGGGCCTGCCGGGCGTGGTGGCCAAGTACGGGCTGCTGGTGGAATAGCCGCGGCGGCCCAGCACCCCCGGCGGCCCCGACGGCCGGGTGGCCGGGTGGCGCAAAAATTCATTTTTGCGAAATGTGGGGTTCCCGGCCCGGCTAGTAGATTGCGGGGGAATTCCCATCGACGCCCGGAAGGGGCCGCCCGGTGACTGGCCGCCCGTCCGCTTTCGGCAACTCGTCAGCACGCCGCGCCGGCGCGCCCGGGGGCCGCGGGCCCGCCCGCTGCCGGCAGTGCCGGGGCCCGGGCCCCCGGGCGCTGGCCCCGGGCATTTTTTCACCTCGCCCCAACGACCAGATGGCCAACCGCCGCGCTTCCATTA
Organism: Hymenobacter sp.; assembly: GCF_031398885.1. Classification (GTDB taxonomy): domain Bacteria; phylum Bacteroidota; class Bacteroidia; order Cytophagales; family Hymenobacteraceae; genus Hymenobacter. The sequence continues at coordinate 140,995 of NZ_JANNOD010000056.1, read as the reverse complement.
CCGACCTGGCCAAGACACTGGGCCTTTCCCCCTCCACGATTTCGCGGGCCCTGAGCGACCACGACGACGTGAGCGAGGCCACCAAGGCCCGCGTGCGCGCGCTGGCCGAGGAGCTGCACTACCAGCCCAACCAACTGGCCGCTGCCCTGCGCCGCGGCCGCAGCAACACGTTGGGCGTGCTGGTGCCGCACATCACGGGGCATTTTTTTCCGCAGGTGGTGCACGGCATCGCCACCGAAGCCGCCAAGCTGGGCTTCAACGTGATGATATGCCAGTCGAACGAGGACGCCCGCCAGGAGCAGAAGAACATCGACCTGCTGATGAACTCCCAGGTCGAGGGCATTCTGGTGTCGCTGGCCAACACCACGCACGATTTTGCCCACTTTGAAGCCGTGCGGCAGCAGAACATTCCGCTGGTGTTTTTCGACCGCATGGTGGAGGATTTTCGGGGCAGCAACGTGAGCGCCGTGGTCATCGACGACTACCAGGGCGCCTACCAGGTGGTGGCCCACCTCATTGAGCAGGGCTGCACGCGCATTGCCCACTTCAGCGGGCCGCCGCACCTGAGCATCCACAAAAACCGCCACCAGGGCTACCGCGACGCCCTCACGGCCCACGGCATTCCGATAGACGAGAATTTGGTGATGTTTTTCGAGATGAACCAGAAGGGCGGCGCCGCGGCCATGCGCCAGCTCCTGAAGCTGCCCCAGCGCCCCGACGCCGTGTTTTCGTCCAACGACCTGGCGGCGGTGGGCGCCCTGCAGGTGGCCAAGGCCCAGCGCCTGCGCGTGCCGCAGGACGTGGCCATCGTGGGCTTCAGCAACGAGATGTTCACCTCCCTCACCGAACCCATGCTCAGCAGCGTGGACCAGCGCTGCGAGCAAATGGGCAAAACGGCGGTGCAGCTGCTGCAAAAGATGCTCAAAAGCGGCCCCAACCGCCTGGGCCCGCCCAAGCCCATCGTGCTCAAGCCCCGGCTGCTGGTGCGCGAGTCGTCGCAGCGGCGGTAGGGCAATTCGCAGTTTGCAAAAGAACGTAGGACTTACGCAGTGGCCCAAGCCACTGCGTAAGTCCTAGAACGGTCAGGCCAATGGCAAACTGACCGCCGAAAAAGCCGTAGGAAGTCGTTTTACTCCCCGAGCTTGTTGAGAAGTATTGACTGGTTTCATGGCTGCCCCTTCTCCCCTTCTTGCTGCGCCCAAGGCCACGCTGGGCACCCCCTTCACCTACGCCATTTTCCGCGCCATCTGGATTGCGGGCCTGGTGTCGAACGTGGGCACCTGGATGCAGAACGTGGCCGGCGTTTGGCTCGTCACCACCCTCACCGCGTCGGCCCTGCTCGTGGCCCTGATGCAGACGGCCATCAGCCTGCCGGCCTTTTTGCTCAGCATGCCATCCGGCGCCCTGGCCGATATGGTGGACCGCCGCCGGCTGCTGCTCTTCACGCAGGGCTTCATGGCGGCGGTGGCCACGGGGCTGGGCGCGCTCACGCTGGCTGGCTACGCGTCGGCGCTGGGCGTGCTGGGCTTCACGTTTCTGCTGGGCATGGGCGCGGCCCTGAACGCACCCATCTGGCAGACGGTGACCACCGAGCTGGTGCCGCGGGCCGTGCTGCCGTCGGCCATCACCCTCAACGGGGTCAGCAACAACATTGCCCGGGCCATCGGGCCGGCCGTGGGCGGGGCCATCATCGCCTATTATTCGGCGGGCTGGGTGTTTTTGCTCAACGGCGTGTCCTTCCTGGGCACCTGGGCCGTGGTGTACTGCTGGAAGCGCGAGGCCGCCAGCACCAGCGGCCCGGCCGAAAATTTCGCGGGCGCCCTGCGGGCCGGGCTGCGCTACGTGCAGTACTCGCCGGCCATCTACGGGGTGCTGGCGCGCACGTTCGCCTTTTCGTTCGGCACGGCGGCCATGTGGGGGCTGGTGTCGGTGGTGGTGGCCCGCAAGCTGCACCTGAGCGCGGGGCACTACGGCGCGCTGCTCGCCTGGCTGGGCGCCGGGGCCGTGACCGGGGCCTTCCTGATGGGCCGGGCCGGCGCGCGGCTCGGCTTCAACCAGCGGGTGTTGCTGGGCGTGCTGGCCCTGGCGGGCACCAACGCGGCGCTGGCCCTCGTCACGGAAATTTACGTGCTCTACGCCGTGCTGTTCCTCGCCGGAATTGCCTGGCTGATGGTGATGACCAGCTTCAGCACCACCGTGCAGCTGAACGTGCCCCGGTGGGTGCAGGCGCGCGTCATCGGCATCTACATGCTGGTGTTTCAGGCGGGCATGTCGGTGGGCAGCCTGGCGTGGGGCGAGCTGGCCGACCACTTCTCCCTGCCTATCGCGCTGCTCACGGCCGCCGGCTGGATGCTGGCCAGCGCCCTGCTGGCCTGGCCCTTTCCCTTGCGCGCGGCCGAAGGCCTCGACCTGGCCCCGGCCGAGCCCTGGCCCGACCCCGAGGCGCCGGGCCACGCCAAAATTGACCCTGACGACGGCCCCGTGGTGGTGATGATAGCGTACCGGGTGGAGCCCGCCGACTGGCCCGCCTTCCGCGCGGCCGCCGAGCAGCTCAAGCGCCTGCGGCTGCGCGACGGGGTCCTGCGCGCCGGCGTATTTTCGGACGTGGCCAACCCCGCGCTCCTCACCGAGTTTTACTACGTGGCCACCTGGGGCGAGCACCAGCGCCAGCACCACCGCTTCACGCGGGAAGACCAAGCCGTGGAAGCCCGGGTGCGGCAATTCCACCGCGGGCCCGAAGAGCCGCGCGTCACGCATTTTCTGGCCTTCCCCAACACGTCGAACGTGGAAATGGCTACGCCCCTGCAGATGCTGGAAAGCCAGCGGTGATTTACACTGCGCTTAATGAAGAATGAGGAGTGAGCAATGAGCAATGAGGAATCGAGGGCGCATGATAATTCTTCATTCCTCATTCTTCATTCCTCATTAAGCGCAGCGCTCAAGCGCAGCGCTCAAGCGCAGCGCTCAAGCGCAGCGTCAGCTCCGCGGCTTGGCGCGCTCGTACTGCACCGGCCAGGGGATTTCCGTGCCCAGTTCGTGGGCCGCAAAAAGCGGAAAATACGGCTCGCGCAAAAACTCGCGGGCCAGCAGCACCACGTCGGCCTGCCCGTTGGCTAAAATGGCCTCCGCCTCGGCCGGCGTGGTGATGAGGCCCACGGCGCCCGTGAGCAGGCCGGTTTCCTGCTTGATGCGCTCGGCGAACTGCACCTGATAGCCGGGGCCCACCGGAATGGGCGCTTTGGGCACGTTGCCACCGGAGGAACAGTCAATCAAGTCCACGCCGCGCACCTTGAGCAGGGCGGCCAGCTGCACCGACTCGTCGGCGTTCCAGCCGCCCTCGGTCCAGTCGGTGGCGGAGAGGCGCACGATGAGCGGGAGCTCCTCGGGCCACACTTCGCGGGTGGCGGCCACCACGTCGAGCAGCAGCCGGACGCGGTTTTCGAAGGAGCCGCCGTACGCGTCGGTGCGGTGGTTGCTCAGCGGCGACAGAAACTCGTGCAGCAGGTAGCCGTGGGCCGCGTGCAGCTCCACGACCCGGAAGCCCGCCGCCAGGGCCCGCCCCGCGGCGGCCCGGAAATCGGCAATGACTTTCTGGACGCCGGCCGCGTCCAGCGCCGTTGGCTGGGGGTAGTTGTCGGCGAAGGCCTCGGCGCTGGGGGCTACCACCGGCCAGCCGCCTTCGCGTTCGGGCACCGCGCCGCTGCCGGTCCAGGGGCTGTAGGTGCTGGCCTTGCGGCCGGCGTGGGCCAGCTGAATGCCCGGCACGCTGCCCTGCGCCGCGATGAAAGCAGTAATGCGCCGGAGCATGGGCAGGTGCTCGTCTTGCCAAATGCCCAGGTCGTCGGGGCTGATGCGGCCGGCGGGCGACACGGCCGCCGCTTCGGTGATGACGAGGCCGGCGCCGCCCACCGCGCGGCTGCCCAGGTGCACGAGGTGCCAGTCGGTGGCAAAGCCGTCGACGCTGCTGTACTGGCACATGGGCGAGACGACAATGCGGTTTTTCAGGGTGACGCCGCGCAGGGCGAGGGGCTCAAATAGCTTGGGCATAGCGGGTGAGTTCCAAAGAATGCGAAGCTGGTTAAACCTGGTTTTTGAGCCTGGGGTTATCGCGGCAGGTGCTTGGATAAAATTGTAACAATGCTTCGGCAAGCTCAGCAGGACGGGCGTCTGCGCAGCCGCAGTATTTTTCGGATAGGTTCTTAAATGCTGGCTGGCTCAAATTTGCTTTTCTCACCCACGTGCCTATCTTGCCGCCGCATTCACCACCACCATGCTCCAGACGCGCTACTTTTTTGGCTACTATTACTTCTACGCCGCCGCGTAGAACGAGCCGCCGTTTGTAGCTAATCCTCAAACATTCTCAGCGCCGCTCGTTCATCGGGAAGGCGCTTTTTTAATGCTCATTGCACAGATGCTCCGCTCGCAACCGGTTTTCTTTTATTACGGCTATTACTTCTTCTTCCCGAAGAAGCCGGCCCGCTGTTGCCAGAGCTAACCACTCCGCTGCCAACACCCAGGGCCCCGCACACGGAGGCCCTTTTTTATTGCCCCATTTTCCATCGTCGCCATGCCCCAGCACGTTTCTATTCAAGGGTTCCGGGGAAGTTTCCACGAGGTGGCCGCCCGGCAGTTCTTTGGAGCGGAGCCGGCCTTGCTGCCCTGCGCCACTTTTGCTGCGGTGGTGGCCCACGTGGTGGGCGGCACCGCCGATGCCGGCCTGATGGCCATGGAAAACTCGCTGGCCGGCAGCATCCTGCCCAACTACCTGCTGCTGGAGCGCCACGCGGTGCAAGTCACCGGCGAGGTGTACTTGCCCGTTCATCAGCACCTGCTGGCCCTGCCCGGCACCGCGCTGGCCGACGTGCACGCCGTGCACTCGCACCCCATGGCCCTGCGCCAGTGCGGCGACTTCCTCGACCGCCACCCCCACTGGAAGCTGGTCGAAACCGACGACACCGGCCGCAGCGCCCAGCTCCTGGCCGAAACCCGCGCGCCCGGCGTGGCCGTGGTGGCCGGCGCCCACGCCGCCGCGCAGTTCGGCCTGCGCATCCTGGCCCCCGCCATCCACGACGACCCGCACAACTACACCCGTTTCCTGGTGCTGCAACGCGCCGACACCGCCCAACTCGACCCGCGCGCCGACAAGGCCTCGCTGTACTTCCACGCGCCGCACGCGCCGGGCAGCCTGGCCGCGGTGCTCACCCGCGTGGCCGCCCACGGCCTCAACCTGAGCAAGCTGCAGTCGTGCCCCCGCCCCGGCCAACCCTGGCACTACGGCTTCCACGCCGACGTGGAGTTTGCGGAAATCGGGCAATTGGAGGCGCTGCTAGCCGACTTGGCACCCGTTACGGAGGAGCTGCGTGTGCTGGGGGCGTATCAGCGCGGGAGCATGGCAGCGGGGGAGGACCTGCCGGTGCGAGCGGAACACAGAGAAGCGCGGCAATCCTTTCTCTCCCAGCGACCAATTTAAATAATGTGATGACCTCTCCTCCCAACGCGTTTCTTTAACCAGCCTTAAACGGGGCACAATTCAAAACCGGACGCTGAGAACGGGCCGACGTGCTCTGCTCGCAAGGACCATTTTTTATTTCTCACTTCTCGTTTCTCGTTTCTCGTCTCTCATTTCTCATTAAGCAAAGCGTATGAAAGTTGCCAGCCGCCTGGCCCACACCGGCGAATACTACTTCTCGCGCAAGCTGCGCGAGCTGGCCGCCCTCAACGCCGCCGGGGCCCGCGTCATCAACCTGGGTATTGGCAGCCCCGATTTGCCGCCCCACCCCAGCGTGACGGCGGCCCTCACGGCCACGGCTGCGCTGCCCACCGCCCACGGCTACCAGGGCTACCAGGGCACGCCCGCCCTGCGCGGCGCGATGGCCGAATTCTACCAGCGCCACTACGGCGTGGCCCTGGACCCGGCCACCGAAATTCTGCCGCTGCTGGGCTCCAAAGAGGGCCTGATGCACATCGGAATGACCTTTCTCGAAGCCGGCGACGCGGTGCTCATTCCTAACCCCGGCTACCCCACCTACCGCGCCGTGGCCGAAATCTGCGGGGCCGAAGTGCGCGAATACGCCCTCACGGCTGCCAATGGCTGGCTACCCGACTTGGCCGCGCTGGCCGCCACCGACCTCACCCGTGTGAAGCTCATGCTGGTGAACTACCCCCATATGCCCACCGGCACGGTCGCTGACTTTTCTTTTCTCACGCGCCTCGTCGAGTTTGCCAAAGCCCACCAAATCCTGCTGGTGCACGACAACCCCTACGGCTTTATCCTCAACGAAACGCCGCCCGTGAGCTTGCTGGCCGTGCCCGGCGCCCGCGAGGTGGCCATCGAGCTGAACTCACTCAGTAAGTCGCACAACCTGGCCGGCTGGCGCGTGGGCCTGCTGGCCGGCCGCGCCGACGTGCTGGCCGACGTGCTCCGCTTCAAAAGCAACATGGACTCGGGCATGTTTCTGCCGGTGCAGCAGGCCGCCGTGGCCGCCCTGGCGCTGGGCGACGACTGGTTTGCCGAGTTGAACGCCACCTACCGGGCCCGCCGCGAGCTGGTGCGGGCGCTGCTCCGCGCCCTGGGCTGCGACCCCGCGCCGGGCCAGATGGGCCTGTTCCTCTGGGCCGCCGTGCCGGCTGGCTTTGCCGACGGCTACGCCCTCAGCGACGCCGTGCTGGCCCAATCTAGGGTGTTTCTCACGCCGGGCGGCATTTTTGGCACTAACGGCAACGGGTACGTGCGCGCCAGCCTCTGCCAGCCGGAAGCCGTGCTACGCGAGGCCCTGGCGCGGGTGGAGGAGTGGAAAGAACGGGTCTTGTCGAGCGCAGCCGAGACATCTCCCGTGCAGCACTAACTCAATCGATTGAATTACTCCCCCAAGCGAGATGCCTCGGCTCCGCTCGGCATGACGTCCCTGACAACTGACAACCAACAACTGATAACTAACAACTAACAACGACATCGTGACCGTCACCATTATCGGCTTGGGCCTTATCGGCGGCTCGCTGGCCCTCAGCCTGCGGCAGCACGGCCTGGCGCACCGCTTCATCGGCGTGGAGGCCAGCCCCGCCCACGCCCGCCGCGCCCTGGAACTGGGCTTGGTGGATGAAATCGAAGCTGACCTGAGCGCCGCCGTGCGCCGGGCTGATTTAATCGTGGTGGCCGTGCCTGTGGACGCCATGGTGCTGGTGCTGCCGCTCGTGCTCGACGCTGTGGGCGCGCACCAGGTCGTCATCGACGTGGGCTCGACCAAGCAGGCGCTGCTGGCGGCCGTGGCCGGGCACCCGCGCCGGGGCCGCTTCGTGGCTGCCCACCCCATGGCCGGCACCGAACACTCGGGCCCTGAAGCCGCGGTTTCGGGCTTGTTCGAAGGCAAAACCGTGGTGCTCTGCGACACCGCCCGTAGCGACGCCGACGCCCTGCGGGTGGTAGAACAGCTGTTTCACGCGCTGCCCATGCGCCTGCTCTACCTCGATGGGGCCGACCACGACCTGCATACGGCTTACGTGTCGCACATTTCGCACATCACCTCGTTTGCCCTGGCCCTCACGGTGCTAGAGAAGGAGAAGGAAGAGCAGCGCATCTTCGATTTGGCCAGTGGCGGCTTCGAGTCCACGGTGCGCCTGGCTAAGAGCGCGCCGGCCACCTGGGTGCCCATTTTCCGCCAAAACCGCCTCAACGTGCTCGACGTGCTCGATGAGCACCTACACCAACTGCAGCACCTGCGCGAGCTGCTGGCGCGGGAGGACTACGCCGGCCTGGCCGAGCGCATTGAGCTCGCCAACCACATCCGCAAGATTCTGCCGTGAGGAGTCCTAGAAGGAGCAAGGAAAAACATCAGCGCGTCATGCTGAGCGCAGTCGAAGCATCTCGCTCGCATCGTCCTCACGATTGATTTGCTACCCCACGCGAGATGCTTCGGCTGCGCGGACGCCAGATGAGCACGACCGCCGGGGCCATTTAACAACCAAACAATTCAAATCCACCGCCATGATGCCCACCATGAAATCCGCGCTGTTCAACCGCCAGCCCGACGACAAGCCCTTCCTCATCTCCGGCCCGTGCTCGGCCGAAACCGAAGAGCAGGTGCTCGACACCTGCCAGCGGCTGGCCGCCACCGGCAAGGTGCAGGCCCTGCGCGCCGGCATCTGGAAGCCCCGCACCAAGCCCGGCGGCTTCGAGGGCGTGGGCCCCAAGGGCCTGCCCTGGCTGAAGCGGGCCAGCGAGCTCACCGGCCTGCCCACGGCCGTGGAAGTGGCCACCGCCAAGCACGTGGAAGACTGCCTGGCCTTCGGCGTCGACATCCTGTGGGTGGGGGCCCGCACCACCGGCAACCCGTTTTCGGTGCAGGAAATTGCCAACGCCCTGCGCGGCGTAGACGTGCCGGTGCTGGTCAAAAACCCCATTCACCCCGAGCTGGAGCTGTGGGTGGGCGCCGTGGAGCGCCTGCAAAAAGCTGGATTAGCGCACGTGGGCCTCATTCACCGGGGCTTTTCCAGCTACGGCAATACCGACTTTCGCAACGCGCCGATGTGGCACCTGCCCATCGAGATGAAGCGCCGCCTGCCCCACATGCCGCTGCTCTGCGACCCCAGCCACATCTGCGGCCGGCGCGACACGCTGTTCGCCGTGGCCCAGCAAGCCCTCAACCTGGGCTTCGACGGCACCATGATTGAGAGCCACCAAAATCCCGACGCGGCCTGGAGCGACGCCAAGCAGCAAATCACCCCCGAAGCGCTGCGCGCCCTCATCAAGGGCCTGGTGTGGCGCCACGAAACCACCGACCAGCGCGAGTTCCTGACCGCCCTGGCCAGCTTCCGCGAGCAAATCAACCAGCTCGACGCTGAAATCATGCAGTTGCTGGGCCGCCGCATGGCCGTGGCCGAAAAAATCGGGCAGTACAAAAAAGAAAACGACATCACCATCCTGCAAACCGCCCGCTGGAACGAGGTGCTGGAACGCGCCCTGCGCCAAGGCTCGTCGGTGGGCCTGACGAATGAGTTCGTGGAACAGTATCTGGCGGCGGTGCACCTGGAGTCCATCACCCGGCAGAATCGGGTGATGGAGGGGCTGTAGCAACTCCAGGAAAAGAAGAGGTGTGTAACCTGAGCAACGCGATTTTGTGCGCCTTTTATACTATCGGTATATAAAAAACGGCCTCACGTTTCGCCAGATTGCCTTTTGCAGTTCTCTTTACTCTAAGTACTCATGCACAAGTGACCACATAATAGGCGGTCATGCTGAGCTTGCCGAAGCATCTCGCCCGCTTCGTTGGGGTACTAATCCACGCGAGATGCTTCGGCAAGCTCAGCATGACGTTTTGTTTTATCTGCTTACTTGTGCAAGAGTGCTCAGGGCTACCAAATCACGGCCCGGTCTGCCACGCTGCGCGTCATCTTGCTGCCCTCGAGACACCCGAATGCCTGCTGGAACTGCGGCATGTTCATCAGCGGGCCGATGGTGCGGTACTGCCCGGGCGAGTGCGGGTCGGTGAGAATTTGCTGGCGCAGGGCTTCGGGGCGGATGTTGGTGCGGCGCAATTGGGCCCAGCTTAAGAAGTAGCGCTGCTCGGGCGTGAAACCGTCGTACTTGGGGCGCGGGCCGTCGCCGTAGCGCTGCTGGAGCTGCTTCTGCAGGGCGCCGTACACCACCGTGAGGCCGGCGAAGTCGGCCAGGTTCTCGCCCATGGTGAGCTTGCCGTTCACGTGCACTGAGTCCAGGGGCGAGAAGGCGTCGTACTGCCGGCCCACCACGGCGGCGCGCTTCGTGAACTCGGCCGCGTCGGCGGGCGTCCACCAGTCGCGCAGGTTGCCCTCGGCGTCGTACTGCCGGCCCTGGTCGTCGAAGCCGTGGGTCATTTCGTGGCCCATCACCCCGCCGATGGCGCCGTAGTTGATGGCGTCGTCGGCCTTGGGGTCGAAGAAGGGCGGCTGCAGGTAGCCGGCCGGAAACACAATTTCGTTCAGCGGCGGGTTGTAGTAGGCGTTGATGGTGGGCGGCGTCATGCCCCACTCGTTGCGGTCGATGGGCCCGCCAAACTTGGCGGCTTCGCGCTTGGTATTCCACTGGCGGGCGGCCAGCACGTTTTTCAGGTAGCTCTCGCGGCTGATTTTCAGGGTCGAATAGTCCTTCCACACGTCGGGGTAGCCAATTTTCACGCGCAGCGCGTTCAGCTTCTTTAGGGCCTCGGCCTTGGTGGGCGCGCTCATCCAGGTGTTGTTTTGGATGTGCTCGGCCATGCTGGCCCGGATGTTGGCCACCATTTCCAGCGCCTTGGCCTTGGCCGCGGGCGGGAAGGCCTGGTCCACGTAGAGCTGGCCGAAGGCTTCGCCCAGGGTCTGGTCGGTGGCGGCCTGCATGCGTTTCCAGCGGGTGGCTTGCTGCTTGGCCCCGGTCTGGGCCTGGTTGTAGCGGAAGGCGGATTCGGCGTAGGCCACGGGCAGGGCGGCGGCCACCGAGCGCACCAGGTGCCAGCGCAGGTAGGTTTTGAGGTCGGCCAGCGGCTCGGTTTTCAGCACGTCATCTACCTCGTCGAAAAACGCGGGCTGGCCGAGGATGATTTCCTGGGCTTTGCCGAGCTGCATGTCGGCCAGCAGCTTCCTGGGGTCGAGGGCCGGGTAGCGCTGCTGGGCGGCGGCCACGGTCAGCTTGTTGTAGTTGGCCTGGGGGTCGCGCAGCTCCACGCGGGTGCGGGAAGCCTTGGCCAGGCGGGTTTCGAGGCGCTCGACGGTGGCCGCGTTGCGCTGGGCCCCGGCTGGCGCGTCGCCCAGCAGCCCAAAAACCTCCGTCATGTACGTCCGGTAGGCCGCCTTGACCTTGGCGGTGCGGGCGTCGTCCTTGAAGTAGAAGTCCCGGTCGGGCAGGGTAAGGCCGCCCTGGTTCATCTGCACGGCGTACTGGGTGGTTTTCTTCTCGTCCACTTCCACGCCGGCCCGGAAAAACACCCCGGTTCCCAGCGCCTGCAGGTGCACGATGGCGGCGCGCAGGCCGGCCTTGTCGCGCACGGCGGCCAGGCGGGCCAGCTCCGGCTGGAGCGGGGCGAGGCCGGCCTTTTCGATGGCCACCGTGTCCATGGCCGCCGCGTAGAAGTCGCCCACTTTTTGCGCGTTGCTGCCCGGGGCGGCAGTGCGGTTAGCGGCCGCATCCTCCAGAATCTGGCGCAGCGTGGCCTGGGTGCGGTTGCCGAGCAGGTTGCGCGGGCCCCAGCTGGATGCGTAGCTCGGCACGGGGTTGCTGCGGAGCCAGTTGCCGCCCGAAAACTGGAAGAAGTCGTCGCAGGCATTCACCGTGCGGTCCAGGTCAGCCATGTCGAGCCCCACGCCCGCGGGGTCGGGCGGGGCAGGCGCCGTCGTAACCGCGCCGGCCGGCGGTGTGGTAACGACAGCAGCGGGCTTGGCGCCGGCGCAGCCGGCCAGGGCCAGCGCGGCGGCCAGCCAAGGGCGGGAATACAGTTTGTTCATGAGTGCCCGGACAAAGGTTGTGGCTGCAAAGTAGCCAGAAAGACGACTGCGCTGGCCCGCCCGCCGTATTCTGACCTGCGGTAAATACCCGTTAAATCGAGCCGAAAAGCCGCGCTTGAATAAAAAACGGCTTTTCGGCGGCGTGGCGTTCAAGAGGGATTTAAAAAAGGAACGCGGCCTGACAGCTAGAAAAATCTGCCAGGCTTTTGTTCCATCACGTTCTGTCGCTATCGCCAAATCCCAAGCTCCCAGCGGGCCGGGGCTTAAGGGCAACTTGCGTCCTGCGCAGCCGCTAAACAGGCCGGAAAAATCAGCTGGTTGCGGCGCGCTGCTGCGCCTGCAGCCACTGAATGGCCGCGCCTTCGTCGCCAAAAAAACCCAGCGCAAACGGCCGGTCCTCGTACGCCGCCAACGGCAGAAAGCCAGGGTCGTCGGTGATGGTTTTGTGCAGGGCGGGGCTCACGAGGTAGGCCACGCACAGGCGGCCCCCCAGCTGGCGGGCCATGCCGGGGAAGTAGTCACTCAGCAGCCACTTCGTGATGTGCGGGTCGTTGAGGCTGCGGCGGCGGATGTCCTGCAGCCAGAACCGGCAGTGGTCGCGCGCCACGGCGGCGGTAAGGGCCTCGTAGGCGGCGGGCAGCTCGGCGGGGTCGGGCTGGTAGCCCCAGCGGCCAACCAGGACGCCCAAATCGGGCCGAGGCGTGAGTTGCAGCAGGGGCAGGGTAACTTCCGAATTCATCATATAAGAAGTGGCGGGGCGTAAAGTACGGGTGCGGCAGCATCTGACGACCCCGGCCGTCTCGGAAGCTAGTGCGCCGGCACCGCTTCGGCTGGCACCCCGCCGCTGGCCACCGGCGGGTGCTTGCGCAGGGAGCGCACCGCCAGCACCGCGCTTACCAGCGTGAGCACCGCCCCCAGCAAAAACGGTGCCCCCGGGAACCGCACCGGCGCCGAGGGCCGCGTGAAGTAGCCGAACAGGTAGGTCATGAGCAGGGGGCCCACCACGCCCGTGGCGCTGATGAGGCTGGTGAGCGAGCCCTGCAGCTCGCCCTGCTCGTTGGCCGGCACCTGGCTCGAAATGGTGCCCTGCAGCGCCGGTCCGGCCAGGCCGCCCAGGCAGTACGGCGCCAGAAATACGAGCATCAGCCAGCCGCGCGACGCAAACGCGAACAGCGCAAACCCCACCACGTAGCACAGCAGGCCGATGACAATGGCCCGGGCCGCGCCCAGCTTCGGAATGGCCACCCGCACCAGCCCGCCCTGCACCAGCCCCGAAAACAGCCCCACCACCGCCAGCGAAATGCCCACCAGCCGCTCGGTCCAGCCAAACTTGAGCATGGTGTAGAACGTCCAGACCGACTGCGTGGCCGAGCCCGCCAGGTAAATGAGCACCAGCGACGCCACCAGACCCAGAATGGCCGGGTAGTTTCCCAGCCGCAGCAGCGAGGCCACGGGGTTGGCCCGGCGCCACTCGAACGGCCGGCGCTGGGCCGACGCCAGCGACTCGGGCAGCACAAAGTAGCCGTAGCAGAAATTGCACAGGCTCAGGCCCGCCGCCACCATGAACGGCACCCGCGTGCCGAAGCCGGCCAGCAGCCCGCCCAGCGCCGGCCCGATGATGAAGCCCACGCCAAAGGCCGCGCCCACCAGCCCGAAGTTCTGGGCCCGCTTCTCGGGCGTGCTGATGTCGGCGATGTAGGCCGTGGCCGTGGTGAAGCTGGCCCCGGTGATGCCCGCCAGCACGCGCCCCACGAACAGCCACGCCAGGGTGGGGGCAAAGCTCAGGAACACGTAGTCGAGCCCCAGGCCCAGCAGCGCCGCCAGCAGCACCGGCCGCCGCCCCAGCTTGTCGCTGAGCCCGCCCACCACCGGCGCGCAGCAAAACTGCGCGCTGGCGTAGGCAAACGTGAGCCAGCCCGAGTACTCCGAGGCCCGGCTCAGCCCCTCGCCCGTGAGCTGCTGAATGAGCCGGGGCACCACCGGAATGATGAGGCCCAGCCCAATGACGTCAATCAGAATCGTAACGAAGATGAAGCCGAGGGCGGGGGGGCGTTGGTCGGCCATGAGCAGCGGGAAGCAGGAGGAGAAACCAAATTGATTGGCAGGGCCGCGCCGGCCCCGCCACGGAGAGATGCCAGCGGCCCGTGCGCACCCGGCCAGTGTTCGGGGTTTTTGCCGGGCCGGCCGCCACTACCGGCCCGCAAAGGTAGCTGGATTGTGCACGGCCAATTAGCCCGTCGGCCGTCCGCCGCCGCGATTTTTACTTGCTGACAATCATCCCTTCACCGCGTGCTTGCGGCAATCGTGGTACTTTTTGTGGGGTTACCCAAAAATTTCCCTACCTTTGTGCCACAAACAGTGCGGGGTGGAGCAGTTGGTAGCTCGTTGGGCTCATAACCCAAAGGTCACTGGTTCGAGTCCAGTCCCCGCTACCTAAAAGGCCGTTTTCACTGGGAAAACGGCCTTTTTTCTTTTCTGAAGATTCGCATCCACCTAGCCATTTCAGCTTCATTGCGCATAAACCGGTAGACCAGATTCTAGCTAGCCCACGCACTTCGCTGCCCACAACGAGTTAGCTGCGCACTGAAAACGGGTGGACATGCTAAAGCACATTCGCTCTTGGGCTTGCTGCTTGTGGACCAAAAAAGCTAGCAGCGGCCACTGTTGCATAAGCGCGTGAATTCTTGCCACGACGCTTAGCTACTTTGCGGCTGTTGCGGGGTGTTTTTTAGCGAATTCGCGCAGTAGCACCGGGAAATACTCATCAAAATTCTTGTAGCGCGCGCCTTGATGATACTGCCGCTCGATTAGTTCGGCCAGCTCAGCCGAGTAAATGTAGAAGTCGTGGGGTGCAAACGCATCTGCGCGGATGGTTGTGCCTGCTTGAAGTTTCAACAGATTGGTCACTGCTTGGGCCACGTTCTCATTTAAAAAGTTGCTCCAGCCGCCTCGCACCTCCGACCACTGCTTTGCCCTGGGGTCTTGCTGCGCGAGGTAGGCCAACTGGTTGATTTCTGACTGGTGACGCGCAAATACGGCCGTGAGGTAGGTGTGGCCCAGTTCGTGCCACACCAGTTGCGAGGTTTGTATTGCAGAATGGAAATGGGGTGCACGGGTGAGGGTGTCCCGGCTGAGCATCAATTGGTGATAGCTGACCAGGATGGTGTGTTGGTTGGGCAGCTTGGGATTGATGCCACGCATATCCGACATCGCGTAGGAGCCGCAATTGAGCACGCCCAGCGTTAAGGCCACTGGCTTTTGCCGGGGCAGGCGGTAGAACCGGTCGATGGTTTCAAGTAATTTTTGCTGGTTCATGCCGGCCTCAAACTCCCGCACCCACAACGCGTGCTGCGAGGCGTGCGCCTGGTAAAACTCCGTAAAACGGGTGTCCCGGGCAAACTGCAAGCACTGCCGAAAATACGCCTGCACTTCAGCAAGTGGCATTTCTTGCTCGTAACCATCCATATGCTCGGGTTGCATGGTGGCGAGTTTGAGGTCGGGAAAATTATAGAACGCCCAACTCAGGCGCACCGGGTAGTCGCAACTGATTGCGCGCGACAAATGACGGGCGGCCAGCACGGCCGGATGCCGCCGGTGGGGCGCGAAGTGGCGCAGTACGTCCGCATTGTAGGTAGACTCCGCAACCTGGGCGGTGTCCGACAGCAAATGGATTATTTGCAGTAATTCCGTGCCGGGGTGCACTAGCACGCGCACCGGAGCCGAAGGCTGAGCCATGCCCGACAGCCCGGCAGTCAAATAGAGGAACACGGCGGCGGCAACCTTAGAAAAGCGCATGAATGAGGGCGAAATGGGTGCCAGCTATGATTACAGAGGTAAAGAATATTTCGCTGCCGCAAAAGGCAGTGAATAGGCTTGGGTGCCCTGCTCGGACGAAGCCGAGAGCTTGAGAGCAAATTAAGGCGGAATGCCTGGATGTTTCCGGCGAAGGTCCGAGTGGAGTTGCTGCAAACGGACGGCGAGTCGTTGCGGGCCACGTGCCAGGAACTTGTGGTGGGCGCTCTGATTTTGTTCCTAGCTACAGTCCGGTTGCGCCGTGGGTAAAGCGCCTGGGAAGCTGGCTTAGCTGGCTCGTGCAACGGAAATGTGCTTACCTCAAGCCGTGCGGGGCGCCGACCCGCGCCACCACGGCAAACAGCGGGTCGGAGCGGCCGGGTGGCTGCGGGCTGCGGTCCAGCAGCTCGATGCTGTGCCAGTCGCCGGCCGCCAGCAGGTACTGCCGCACGAGCGCCAGGTGGCCACGGTCGTCGAGGTGGTGCCAGGCGGCAATGGCCTTGCTGGGAAAACAGCGGTTGGAGAACGTGATGACGAGTGGCGCCCCGGGCCGCAGCACGCGGGCCAGCTCGCGCAGCACCGCCACCGGCTGGGTCAGGTAGTCGACGGACACGCAGATGGCCGCCCCGTCAAATTCGGCGTCTGCGAAAGGCAGGGCGGGTTGCTGGTTGAGGTCCTGCACCACGTGGGCGTGGAGGCGCGGGTTGCCGCGCAGCTCGGCCGCGTTCATGCCCAGGCCCACCACGCGGCGGTAGGGCACCTCGGGCGGCAGGTGGCTCACCCAGCTGCTCATCAGGTCGAGCAGGTCGGTGCCGGGCCGGAAGTACTCGCGGTAGAGCTGCGTAACGGCCGCAATGGCCGCCTCATCAATGTGCGTGACGAAGCGCGGGTGGTGGTAAAAGTCCGCGTCGGGGGTTTCGTCCTGGCGGCGGAAAGCGTGGGCGGGGAAGAGAGATTGCGGGATGTTGGGGTCCATAGAGTGGTTAGATAATCCTGAACGTCATGCAGAGCACAGCGAAGCATCTTGCGTGGGGTAGTAACTCAATCGATTGGATTACTTGAGCACGCGAGATGCTTCGGCTGCGCTCAGCATGACGTTCTAGTAATTTTCGTCGCCTTCAATTTGTCAGGCGGGCTCCAAAAACCGCTTCAGGTACGGAGCGGTTTGGCTGTGCGCCATGTTGGCTACTTCCCGGGGCGGGCCGGCGGCCACCACGCGCCCGCCCTCCTCGCCCGCGCCGGGGCCGATGTCGATGACCCAGTCGGAGCCGGCCACCACGCGCATGTCGTGCTCCACCACGATGACCGTGTTGCCGGCTTCCACCAGCCCGTCCAGTTGCCCCATCAGTTTCTCCACGTCGGCCGGGTGCAGGCCGGTGGTGGGCTCGTCGAGGATGTAGAGCGTGTTGCCGCGGCCGATGCGCTGCAACTCGGTGGCGAGCTTGATGCGCTGGGCCTCGCCGCCGCTCAGCTCGGTGGCGGGCTGGCCGAGGCGCAGGTAGCCCAGGCCCACTTCGCGCAGCACGGTGAGGGCGCGGTGCACGGGCGCCTCGTTGGCGAAGAACTCCCAGGCGCCGTCCACGCTCAGACCCAGCACCTCGGCAATGTTCCGGTCGCGGTAGCGGATTTCGAGGGTTTGGGCGTTGTAGCGGGCGCCGTGGCACACGGGGCAGGGTGCATACACGCTGGGCAGAAACAGCAGCTCGACCATCACGAAGCCCTCGCCCGCGCAGGTTGAGCAGCGGCCCTTGGCCACGTTGAAGGAGAAGCGGCCGGCGTCGTAGCGGCGCTTGCGAGCGTCGGGCGTGGCGGCGAAGAGCTTGCGCACGTGGTCGAACAGGCCGGTATAGGTGGCCATGTTGGAGCGCGGCGTGCGGCCAATGGGCTTCTGGTCGACGCGCACCAGGCGCTTGATGCCTTCCAGGCCGCCCATAATCCGCCCTTCGGTCGATGAAGAAGGAGGAATTAGGAATGAAGAACCGGAGGAAGGCGCAAGCCAATGGTCGTCGGCTTCTTCGGTTTCAATGCCTAATTCCTCATTCTTCATTCCTAATTCGAGAGCGACCAGCTCCACCAGTGCCTGACTGACCAGGCTGGACTTGCCCGAGCCCGACACGCCTGTGACGGTGGTAAACACGCCGAGCGGAAACGCCGCGTCGAGCCGGTCGAGGTTGTTGCGCGTCACGCCGGCCAGCTTCAGCCAGCCGGCGGGCGGGCGCGGCGGGCGGTCGGGAAAGGCGGCGGTATCGAAAAGAAACTGCCGCGTCCGGGATTCCAGGACGGTTTTCAAGCCTTCGGGCGGGCCGCTGTACAGGATTTCGCCGCCCTTTTCGCCGGCCGCCGGGCCCACGTCCACCAGCCAGTCGGCTTGGCGGATGACGTCCAAATCGTGCTCCACCACGAACAGGGAATTGCCCGCGTCTTTCAAACCCGCCAAGGCCGCGAGCAAGGCTTCGGTATCGGCGGGGTGCAGGCCCGCGGAAGGCTCGTCGAGCACGTACACCACCCCGAACAGGTTGGAATAGAGCTGCGTGGCCAGCCGCAGCCGCTGCAACTCGCCGGGCGAGAGCGTGGGCGTGGCGCGCTCCAACGACAAATAGCCCAGGCCCAAATCCAGCAGCACAGCCAGCCGGGCGGCCAAATCCTCGGCGATGCGCCGGGCCACGATGGCCTGCTCCGGGTGCGCTTGGTCGTGCTGCTGCTGGCCCGCGGTGCCGTTGGCAAACGGCGCCAGCAGGCTCGCCAGCCGCCGAAGCGGCAGCCGCGCCATGTCGGCAATGTCCAGGCCGGCAAACTGCACCGCCAGCGACTCGGGCCGCAGGCGCTTGCCGCGGCAGGTGGGGCAGTCGCCGCCGAGCAGGTACTGCGCCACCCGCTTCTTCATGAGCGGGCTGTGGGTGGTGGCGAAGGTGTGCAGCACGTGCCGCTTCACGCCCGTGAAGGTGCCCATGTAGTTCGGCGGCTCGCGGCGCTGGCGGGCGCGCCGCGTCTCGGCGGGCGAGTAGCCGGGGTACACCGGCACCACGGGCTGCTCGTCGGTGAAGAGTATCCAGTCCCGGTCTTTTTGGGGCAGCTCCCGCCAGGGCGTATCCACGTCGTAGCCCAGGCTCACGAGGATGTCGCGCTGGTTTTGGCCGCCCCAGGCCGGCGGCCACGCCGCCACGGCCCGCTCCCGGATGGTGAGCGCGGGGTTGGGCACCATGCTTTGCTCGGTCACTTCGTACACCCGGCCCAGGCCGTGGCAGGTGGGGCAGGCGCCCTCCGGGGTGTTGGGCGAAAAGGCTTCGGCGTAGATGATGCCCTGGCCGGCCGGGTAGTCGCCGGCCCGCGAGTAGAGCATCCGCAGCAAGTTGGCGAGCGTGGTGACCGAGCCCACCGACGAGCGGGTGCTGGGCGCGCCGCGCTGCTGCTGCAAGGCCACCGCCGGCGGCAGCCCGTCGATGGAGCCGACCTCGGGCACGGCCATCTGGTGAAACAGCCGCCGCGCGTAGGGCGACACCGACTCCAGATACCGCCGCTGCGCCTCGGCGTAGAGCGTGCCAAAGGCCAGGCTGGATTTGCCGGAGCCCGACACGCCGGTGAATACCACCAGCGCATCGCGCGGAATGTCGACGTCGACGTTTTTGAGGTTGTGCTCGCGGGCGCCGCGCACGCGCACGAAGCCGGAGAAATCGGGGGAAGGGGGTTGGGGCGACGGTTGGGCCATGGGCAATCGGGAGAGCCGCCCGCCGGACAACGGCGGGGCTACCCCGCGCATACGCAGCTCACCCGCGGATATCTGGCCGCCGCCCGCAAATTTTCGTCGGCCCGATTGCCAACGGAAGCCACAGAGGGGCGGGTAACGCGGAGCTTGCGCCCAACACCGCCCGCCCCCGGATGGCAACCAACCAGCCGCTTACTGCTTGCTGAAGCGGCTGGCTATTTTCTGCCCCCCGGGCAGTTGCCCCACCAGCGTGTACAGGCCCGGCCGCAGCGCGGAAACGTCCACGGGTTGGCCGCCGTAGGTGCCGCGCCACACCTGGCGGCCCTCCATGCTCAGGATGCTGAGCTGCTTGCCCAGCAGCTCGGCGGGCAGGTCCAGCGTCAGTCGGTCGAGGACCGGGTTGGGGTACACGCTCACCACCGGCTGGCTGGGGGCGGCGGGGCTGGCCAGGGCCGTGCGGTTACTGGTTTTGGTGATGCGGACCCAGTTGAGGTTGTAGCCGCCGGTGGAGGCGTAGACCCCGAAGTTGTACGTATTCGCGGCCACGTTCACGGTTTTGGACACGGTAACCCAGTTTTGCCAGCCGCCGGTGCCGGGCACGGCGGTGCTGCCCAGCGAAAAGGCGTTGGCGTTCAGGTCCGACGAAATGGTGCCGCCGCCCCCGCCGCTGGCCACGCGGTACTCGATGAGGTAGGTGCCGGAGGTGGGGAAGTTGACGTTGGTGAACACCAGGTAGTCGGCGGCGTCGATGTAGCCCATGTTCTGGCCGCCGCCCGCGTCGGTGCAGCCTTCCGCCACCATGCCGCTGTTCGTGTTGGCGGCTTCGGCTTCGAGCTGCCGGCTGAAGGCGCCGCCCCCGCCGCTGGCCGTGGCGAAGCTGAGGTAGTTCACGTTGCAGCCCGTGGAGGCGGCCGCGAACAGGCGCAGCGTCTGGGTGCCGGCCGGCAGGTTCACCGCGACGTTGATGGTCTGCCAGCTCTGCCAGCCGCCGGTGTTGCCCACGTTCACGCTGCCGAGCGGGGTGCCGGCGCCGTTGCGCAGCTGGAGCGTGGCCCCGCCGTTGGCGCTGGCCACCCGGAAGCCGACGGTATAAGCGCCGGCCGTGGCCACGGTCACGTTGTAGTCGAGCCAGTCGTTGGTTTCGAAGTAGTCCACGTTCACGCCGCCGCCCGCGTCGGTCGTTGGCTCGGTGAGGGTGCCTTGCTGCGCCGCAAAGCTTTCGGCCTGAATGGTGCCCGGGATGGCCTGCGCGCCCGGCGGGGGCGGGGTGCCGCCGCCCCCCCGGGCCACTACCACTTGCCGGATGGCCGTGAGCAACGAATTAGCGCCGGCGGCGTCGCCGGCCAGTTGCCAAATCATGACGCCGCTGCCCTGGTCGAAGGCGAGGTTGGTTTTGCTCTTGATGGTGGCAATGCCGTTGTAGCCGATGCCGTTGAAAAAATCCGCGTTGGGGTCGGCCCCTCTCGAAACCAGCGAAGCGAAGGTTTCCCCGCCCGACTGCCCGTAGAACGGCACGCCCAGCACGGTTTTGCTGGCCGGCAGGCCGCGCCCCCGCCAGTAGCCCATCGACTGCGAAGCCAGGGCGTAAGTGGAGTGGGCCGGGGCCGCGTCGTCGTAGGCCATGATGTTGAGGAAGTCCAGGTTGTTGAGCACGTTGTCCTGAATGCTGCCCCCGGCCCAGGTGCCCCCGGCCACGGCCGTGGTGAGCAGCTTGCCCTGGCCGTGGAGCCGGGTGGCCAGCTCCTGCATTACGGCTGCGTAGCCGTTGGCGGTGCTGGGAGTGGGGTGCTCCCAGTCGATGTCGATGCCGTCCAGGCCGTACTGGCTGGCAAAGTTGATTAGGTTGGTGGCGAAGGTGCGGGTGTAGTTCGCGTTGTTGCCAATGGAAGCAAACTCGGTGGGGTTGCCGTCGTTCATCCAGCCGCCCACGGAGACGAGCACTTTCACGCCCCGGGCGTGGGCCGTGGCCACCAGGCTTTGCAGCTTGGCGGGGTTTTCGATGGGGCGGAGGCTGCCGTCGGCGTTGGGCAGCAGAAAGGCGTAGTTGATGTGGGTCAGCTTGTCGTACTGCACGTCGCCCACGTTGCCCGTCCAGGAGGGCAGGTAGCCGATAACCTTGAACTGGGCAAATGCCGGAGTGGCCAACAGGAGTAGGAGCAGAAGCCCCAGAACGGTTTTTGAGCGGGAAGGATTTTTCATCGGGGTTGGGGAAAGAATGGTTTAGGGGCGTTTGTGGTGGCCCGGCCCGGAAAAAGGAAGGGAGCCCTTGAAAGAAAAGCTCCCTCCGTTATTCATGGCCTTGCAACGACTTTGGGTTAGTCAACCGCAACCCTTCGGGTGCAGGTGTTGCCATCGGCCACGATGCGCAGCATCAGCACGCCCTTGTCGCGGGGGGGCAGCGAGAACTGAGCGCTGCGCACGTCGCGGAACGAATGGGTGGCTATCTGGCGGCCCGCCAGGTCCGTCAGCACCACCTGCACCGCGGCGTAGCGCGCGCCCAGGTCCAGGGTGAGGCGGGCACCCGCCAGCACCGGGTTGGGGTACAGGTCCACCGGAAGGGCAGCGGCGGCGGGGCTCTTCGCCGCGGGGGCGCTGAGCGCTGAGCTGTTCCCGGCCAGGCGGGCCGCAGGGAGGCTTTTCAGGAAGGCCGCGTTGCTGGTCACAAACGAGTTGCCGTTCTGGAAAGCGTCCCAGTTAATGGACCACGTCATGATGCCCCGCACGCCGGGGTACTTGGTATTGACCCGGCGGAAGGCTTCCTGCAAGCCGGCATTGGAAATCTGCCCGCTGCCGGCGGCTCCCTGGGAAGCCGGCACCGCGATGACCACCTGGTCGGCGCGTAGCCCCGGGAAAAGCGCCCCCGTGGGGCTGCCCACCGTGAAACCCTGAATGACCATCTCCGTCATGGCCGCGACGCCCTCCACGGTTCCCATGGTGTACATCTGGCCGTCGTTGCCCTGCATCTGCGCGGAGTTGTAGAGCTGCGCCTGCACGTAGGTCGTCCGGTCCCGCAGGGCGTGAATCATCGGAATGTAGATGCCCGACCGGGTATCCACGTTGCCGTTGCTGCCGCCGTAGTACTGGCGTCCCATCTGGAAGTAGAAGGTTTCCGGGGCCCACGACAAGATGAAGGTCGAGGGGTAGGCGCTTACCACTTGCCGAATGGCGGCAATCAGGTTGACCACCTTGGGCGAAGTCGGGTTCTTGAAGTCCGGGTCCGCGCCGCCGTTGAAGGTGACCGACGATTGCTCGGTGTCGATGTCGATGCCGTCGAAGCCGTACTCGTTCACGATGGACTTGATGTCGTTCGCAAACTGCGTGACGGCCCCAGTCGAACCCAGGGAGAAGAAGCCCTCGTAGCCGCCGATGGACAGCACGATTTTCTTGCCCTGGCCTTGCAGGGTTTTCACGTCGGCCTTGAAGTCCGCTTTCGTGTAGCCGGCGCTCAGGCCGGTGATGTCAAGCTTCATCCGGCCGTCGGTGCTGCCCGCGGCGATGGGCTCGGCGAAGGAGATGTTGATGACGTCCCAGCCCGGGTGAACGTCCCGCAGCTTGATGAAGGGAACGCCGCCGTTCCAGGTGTGCCAGTAGCCCGACATGATGCGCGTGGGCAAGCTGGTGTTCGGGTTCGGATTGGGGTTCGGGGTAACGCTGTTGACCGTAATGGTTTGGGTGGTGGAGGCGGTCAGGCCGGCGTTGTCGGTGGCCGTGGCGGTCAGGGTGTACGTTCCGGCGGCCACGTTGGCCCAGGTGTAGCTGTAAGGCGCGGCCGAGCTGGAAGACAGCAGCGTGCTGCCGTTGAAAAACTCAACCTTGGCTACGGCCACGTTATCGGTAGCGGTAGCCGCAATGGCCACGCTGGCTGGTGCAGTGAAGCTGGCGCCACCGGCCGGCGAAGTGAAGCTCACGGTCGGCGGCGTGTTGCCGCCCCCCGAGCCGCAGGGCCCGACGAGCCGCCAGACGCAATCCGGGCAGCTGGCGGTGGCTGGGTCCTCGCCCTGGGTCCACCACTTGGCGGTGTAGAGGTTGCCGTTGCGCGAGGCCTGGTTGGTGCCGACGTACACCGTGGCGGCCTGCCAGGCGGCCACAGTGCAGGTGCCCCCACCGGCGGCAGTTACGCTCACGCTCACGGCGGCCGAGGTGGTCACGGCGCCTAAGTTGTCAGTGGCGCGGGCCGTGAGGCTGTAGGAGCCGGCGGCCACGCCGGTCCAGGCGTAGCTGTACGGGCTGCTCGTGTCGGTGCCGAGCAGCGTGCTGCCGTTGTAAAAGGCTACCTGACTGACGGTGCCGTCGGCGTCAGCGGCGTTGGCCGTGAGGGTGAAGGCGGCCGGGGCGGTGGCGGTGGCGCCGGTGGCCGGGCCGCTCAGGCTCGCGGTGGGCGGGGTGTTGGCGGCCGGGCCGGTGGTGAAGGCGAGGTAGTTGAGGTTGCAGCCGGTGGAGGCCTGGGCGAACACGCGCAGGGTCTGCGCGCCGGCGGGCAGGCTCACGGTGGCATTAATGGTCTGCCAGTTCTGCCAGCCGCCGGTGTTGCCCACGGCCACGCTGCCCAGCACGGTGCCGCCGCTGTTGCGCAACTGCAAGGTGGCGCCGCCGTTAGCGCTGGCCACGCGGAAGCCTACCGTGTAAGTCCCGGCCGCGGCCACGTTCACGCTGTAGTCCACCCACTCGTTGGTCGTGAAGTCGTTCACGTTTAGCCCGCCCCCGGCGTCGGTGGTGGCTTCGGTCTGGATGCCAAGCATGGCGGAGTAGCTCTCACCCTGAATGGTGCCCGGGATGGCCTGGGCCGCGGGCGGCGTGCCGGTCACGGTCACGCTCACGGCGGCCGAGGTGGTCGCCGCGCCTTGGTTGTCGGTGGCCTTGGCGGTGAGGCTGTAAGAACCAGCGGCCACGCCGGTCCAGGCGTAGCTGTAGGGGCTGCTCGTGTCGGTGCCCAATAGCGTAGTGCCGTTATAGAAGTCAACCGAGGAGACGCTGCCGTTGGCGTCGGCCGCGTTAGCGGTGAGGGTGATGGCGGCCGGGGCCGCGAACGTGGCGCCGTTGGCCGGGCCGCTCAGGCTCACGGTGGGCGGCGTGTTGGTGCCCGTGCCCAGGGTGCTGAAGAAGTTGTAGGCGTTGGTGACGAACGGGTCACCCTGGGTCTTGTCCCAGTTCGCCGACCACGTCATAATGCCGCGCAAATTCGGGTACGTGGCGGTGAGCGGGTACTGCCCGCCGTAGGCAGTGCCTTTCACCAGGTAGTTGAGTGCCTTGGTCACGTCGGCCGGAGTAACGTAGCCCCCGGCGGGCGCGGCCCCGGTGCCGGTGGCGGGCAGCCCGAAAGCCACCTGGTCCTGCCGCAGGGCCGGGAAAAAGTTGGCCGCGTTGCGGGCCACCGGAAAGCCCTTGAGGAGCATATCGGTCATGGCCACGATGAAGTCGGCCGTGCCCTGCGAGTAAATCTTGTCGTCGAGCGCGTTCTGCGAGCCGGTGTTGTAGTACTGCACGTGCACGTAGGTGAGCAGGTCGCGCAGGCCGTAGAGCACCGGGAGGTAGCCGCCGAAGGCGGTGCCGTAGTTGCCGTAGCCGCCCTGCACGTACTGCACCTCGGGGGCCGAGGTCAGCCAGAAGTCCTTGCCCTGGCCCCGGAAAAACGTGGTCAGCTCGCGCGAGGCGGTCACCAGGTTGTTTATTTTGGGGGTGGTGGAGCTTTTGAAGTTGGTGTCCCCGGAATTCAAGATGACGGATGTTCCTTCCAGGTCGATGTCAAAGCCGTCGAAGCCGTACTCGTTGACAATGGCCTTCATGGAGGCCACGAATTTGTCTTTGTCAGCCGTGGTATTCAGCTCCACGGGCGCGTTGGCTCCGCCAATGGAAATCAGCACCTTGCGGCCCTGGCCTTGCAGCAGGCGCAGGTCGGCGATGAACTCCGCCTTGGGCTGCAGGGTGGGGGTAAACACCATCGTCATGTCGCCGGCCGAAATGGGCTCTGCGAAGGCAATGTTCACCACGTTGTACTTCGGGTTCACGTCCTTGAGGCGGATGTAGGGGGCGCTGGCGTTGTTCCAGGTGTGGAAATAACCCACGATGACCCGACCCTGCGTGGACGCGGGCGGCGGCGGGGTGCCGCCGGTCACGGTCACGCTCACGGCGGCCGAGGTGGTCACGGCGCCCAGGTTGTCGGTGGCCTTGGCGGTGAGGCTGTAGGAGCCGGCCACCACGTTGGTCCACACGTAGCTGTACGGGCTGCTCGTGTCGGTGCCGAGCAGGGTGCTGCCGTTGTAGAACGCCACCTGGCTGATGGTGCCGTCGGCGTCAGCGGCGGTGGCGCTGATGGTGGCGCTGGCCCCCGCGCTCAGCGTGGCGTTGTTGGCCGGCGCGCTGAGGCTGACCGTGGGCGGCGCGTTGGCGGGCGCTACGCTGCCCGAGCCGAATACCTCGTTCATCTTGTTCACCAGCGGCGCCCGCGTATCGGGGCTGTACACCAGTTTGCCGCCGAGCACCACGGGGTTGGCAGCCAGGTTGGTCCAGTCGCCCGAAGCCGTCCAAATGATGGCCCCGGCCAGCTGCTGGTCCTTGATGTACTGGGCCTTGAGGCCCACCGAGCGCTCGTTGTCGTAGCTCAGGAAGTAGGTGCCGTTGGTTTTGTAGGGCACCTTGGCGTTGTCGTCCCAGGCGTCGGTCCAGCTGGCGGTGTTGGCCACGATGGCCTGGTAGTTGGGCGTGCCGTCCCACACGTCCTTGGGCCAGTTGGCAAAGTCGGCGCAGGTCGACACCGCGCCGTCGGGGCTCACCGTTTCCTGTCTTTTCACCGTCGGTGCGTTCAGGGCGGCGGGGCCGCTGGTCACCACGCCGCGGCCGTAAAAGGCCACCCCCAGGTTGACCTTGTTCAGCGGAATGCCCGCGGCCTTGATGCCCAGCGTGGTGGCATTCAGCGAGAAGCTGGGGTATTCGGCGTTGGGGTAGTCGTAGAGCGGCGAGTTGTGGCCGGCCTTGTTCGACCAGCCGCCGTTGTAGTCGTAGGTCATGAAGTTGAAGTAGTCCATCGTGCGGCTGAGCCGGGCCCAGTCGAACTGCGTGAACTTGGCCGGCACCGCGCTAAAAGCCGCCGTAATCAGCTTGCCGGGGCCCACGGCGGCCCGAATTTCCTCCACCAGAAGGGCGAAATTGGTGTAGTCCTGCGGCTGGCCCGTGAAGTTCATGCCGGCCTGGCCAGGGTATTCCCAGTCCAAATCGATGCCGTCGAAGCCCAGCGCAATCAGCTTCTGACAGTCGGCCACGAAGCGGGCCCGCTTGGCCGGCGCGGCCGCCATGTCGCCGAAGTGCTTGCTCATGCTCCAGCCCCCAACCGAGGCCAGGGCCTTCACGCCCTGCTGGTGCGCCAGCTCCAACAAGCCCAGCCGCCCGCCCTGCTTATGAATGGCCAGCGGAAACGCGCCGGTTTCGCCGGTGTTCACGTTCGACCAGCCGCTCGTCGCGTTGCGGTAGCCCAGCGAGTAGGGGTAGCTGCCGTCCGAGACGTACTGCACGAGGTCGAGCTCGCCTTGCAGCAGGTACAAATCCCAACTGCTGTACGTGTCCTTGTTGAGCAGCGCGGCCGGCTGCTGGTCCACGCCCGGCTGGTTGATGTTGGCGTTGCGGTAGTCGCCGCTGTGCAGCGAGCCATCCACGGCCACCCCGAAAAAGGAGAAGTTCAGAATGGTGTACTGCGAGTAGTCAATGTTCAGCTGGTTGAGGCTGCCCTTCGGGATGAGGCCCGGAATATTCTTCCACGGCCCCCACTGCGTGATGTAACCGATGAGCTGCTTGGTGTGGTCGGTGCGTTTCTTGGGTACCGGGGGGCTGACCTGGGCGAGCAGGAGCTCCGGCAGCACCAGCAGCAGCAAGCCCAGGAAATAAGCCAGGCGCCGGACCGGACTCACACGGGCGAAAAGGCTATTCTTTGGCCTGGGCGAAAGAGCGTTAGGTTGTTTCATAGCTTGAAAAAGAGAAGTGAGAAATTTGAGTTGTTGCGGCGTTGCGGCTGCGCGCCAAAACCGGCCGCCAGTCGGGGCAGAGTTGCCCATTCGGCGGCAGCGGGCAGCGGTTCCCAAGCCCGTGGACGGGGCACATGGGGTGAGAAGTGCGCACGAACCAGGAACCGCTCTGAAAGCCGCCGCCGGCCCGGCCTCGCCCAGGGTTTGGGGCATGGCCGGGCCGCCCGGGGCGCTGGCGCCCCGCTACTGCTTGACGAACCGGCGGGTGATTTTCCGCCGCTCCTTGGTCACAATCAGCAGGTGGTACACGCCTGCCCGCAGCGAAGACACGTCCAGCTCGTCGCGGTCGAGGGTGCCGGCGCGTTGGACTTTGCCGTAGGCGTCCAGAATCTGGTACGAGCTGCCGGCTTGCGCCTGGTCCACCTGCAGTTGCAGCCGGTCCGTCACTGGGTTCGGGTACAGGCGGACGGCCTGGGCACCAGCTGCGGCCACGGTCGGGCCGGGCGGCGCGGCGCGGGCGCTGCCGGCCTTGCTGATGCGCAGCCAGTTCAGGTTCCAGTCGCCCACCTGCACGTTGAGGCCGAAGCTGTAGGTGCCCGCGGTTATGGTCACGTTCTGCGAAATGGTGGTCCAGTTTTGCCAGCCGCCGGTGCCGGGCACGTTCACCGTGCCCAGTTGAATGGCGCCCCCGTTCAGCTCGGCTGCAAACCGGCCGCCGCCCGTGCCGCAAGCCACCCGGTACTCGACGAGGTAGGTGCCCGACGTGGGGAAATTGATGCCGTCGTAGGCCAGCCAGTCGCCGGGGTTAAGGTAGCCCACGTTCTGGCCGCCGCCTGCGTCGGTGGTCGGCTCTACCTGCACGCCGTTCATGGCGCTGTAGGCCTCGGCCTGAAGGAAGACGGAGGAGGTGGGCGCGGTGCTGGTAAAGTTGAGCCAATTGAGGTTGCAGCCGGTGGAGGCGGCGGCGAACACGCGCAG
This sequence comes from Hymenobacter sp., assembly GCF_031398885.1. Classification (GTDB taxonomy): domain Bacteria; phylum Bacteroidota; class Bacteroidia; order Cytophagales; family Hymenobacteraceae; genus Hymenobacter. The sequence continues at coordinate 113,119 of NZ_JANNOD010000056.1, read as the reverse complement.
CGTCTGCCCGCCCGCCGGCAAGCTCACGGTGGCATTCACCGTCTGCCAATTCTGCCAGCCGCCGGTGTTGCTTACGTTCACGCTGCCCAGCGCGGCTCCGCCGGCATTGCGTAGCTGCAGCGTGGCCCCGCCGTTGGCACTGGCCACCCGGAAGCCGACGGTGTAGGCGCCGGCGGTTTGGACGTTCACGTTGTAGTCGACCCACTCGTTGGTCGTGAAGTCGTTCACGTTGCGCCCGCCGCCGGTGTCGGTCGTCGGCTCGGTTTGCACGCCCTGCATGGCCGCGTAGCTTTCGCCCTCAATCTTGCCCGGTATCGCCTGCGCCGGGGGCGGCGGGTTGCCGATGCCCTCCGCGGCATTAAGCGTGGCCACGGCGTCGGAGAGGCGCAGCGCCACGAAGTGGCCGAAGGCCTGATTCAGCTGGTTCTGCTTGGTAGTGTTGCCGGCGAATTGCTTGCGCAGGTTATACAGGCGCAGCACCTGGCGCAGGTCGGCTTCGGTGTACGACACGCCGGTGTACTGCTGAATCCGGGTCAGAAACGAGAAGCCAAATTCCTGGGTGGGCTCGAAGATGGTGCCTTCGCCGAAGTCGTTCCAGGTGGCCAGCTGCAGCAGGTCGATGTTGCTGCGGTACTGCGTCACGAGGCCCAGAATCTGGTTGAGGGTCTGGGTGCCGTTGTGCGGAATGTCGAAGTAGCTCCGGCCGTTGTTTTCGCCCTGGGCGTAGAAATCCTTGAAGCCCGGGTACACCACGCCCATCACCGTCTTCTTGCCGGGGGCCCGGTCGCGGTAGTAGGCTTCCATGTAGGGGTAGTAGTTGTCGAGGTTTTCATCCTCGTAGGGCCACACGTACTGCCCGTCGGCGTTGCTGCCGGCGTTGTCGTTATCCCAGAGCGTGAGCAGCTCCACGTCCTCCCCCGCGGACGAAAGAATATCGGTCCACTGGCCGGGCTGGTTGAAGGTGATGGGGCCGAAGACGCCCACCAGCGGGTCGTTGCCGGGACCGTAGCGGATGTATTCGGGGCGGCGGAAGTAGTTGTCGCGGGCGTAGGCGAAGTTGGTGCGGCCGTTGGCCACGTTGGCCGAGAACCGGTCCTCCAGAATCAGCCCGAACTTCAGGCCCGTGTCGTCGGTCCGGTCGATGAGGGCGTTGGAGTTGCGCAGCAGGTTGCCCAGGTCGCCGTTGGTGCCGGCCGCGCCGTACCAGTCCACCAGCACCCCGTCGATGCCGGCCAGCTTCATCAGCAGCAGGTGGTACTCCACCACGTCGGGGTCGGCGCTGGCGTAGGGGCCGATGAGGGGGTAGAAGTGGGAGGCAATCTGCCGCTTGCCGCTGCCGTCCACCACGTCGGGGTTGCGGTTGTCCATCGTCCAGTGGATGCCCCAGCGCCCGTTGCCGGACGTCTGGGGGGAGTCAAACCACGGCATGTAGTGCATGTACACCGGCTGCGGGTTGGTTTTGGGCACCCGGGCCGGCTGGGCCTGCGCGGTGCCGAGCGCGGCCGCGCCAAGGAGGGAAAGAAGGGTTGTTTTCATGGTAGCTCAGAAAGACAAAGGGGTGGTTTCGCGGCGGTCAAGAGCTTTTGGCCACGTCGCGCGTCAGGCTTCGCCTGCGCGCCGCACGACGTGCGGCGTGGCCCGGTAGTCAGCCGCTCACTCCTTGCTGAAGCGGCTCACCAGCTTTCGCCCGGCGTTGGACACGACCAGGGTGTAGAGCCCGGGTTTCAGGCCCGCCACGTCCACGGCGGCACCGTTGTACGTCCCGTGCCACACTTCCAAGCCGTTGAAGTTGAGGATGCGCACCTGCCCGCCCCCGAACTCCGGGGCTACGGTGAGGGAGAGGCGGGTGGCGACGGGGTTGGGGTAAAGCGCCAGCTTATCAGGCGCCTGGGGCTCATTCGAAGCGGCCAGGGCGGCGCGCCCGCTGGTCTTGCTGATGCGGACCCAGTTGAGGTTCCAGCCGCCGGTCTGGGCGTACACGCCGAAGTTGTAGGTGCCGGCATTGACGGTCACCGACTTCGACACGGTGGTCCAGTTCTGCCAGCCGCCGGTGGCCGGAATGGCCGTGTTGCCGAACTGCACCGAGCCCGCGCTCAGGTCCGACGACACGGTGCCGCCGCTGAGGCTGGCCACCCGGTACTCCAGGGTGTAGGTGCCCGAAGTCGGGAAGTTAATGCCGTTGAACACCAGGTAGTCGCCGGCGTCGACGTAGCCCATGTTCTGGCCGCCGCCCGCGTCGGCGCAGCCTTCCACCACCATGCCGTTGTTCACGCTGTGGCTCTCGGCCTGGATGAGCTGGCTGGCCACGCTGCTGGCCGGCTGCACCCGCAGCGAGCTGACCTTGTCGTTCCAGCTGCCCGTGCCCAGCGCATTGCCCGTCAGGCAGCTGTTCTCGCTCGTCAGGGTCAGCGAGGCGCCGCCGAAGTTGTCGTTTTCGAAGAGCACGACCTGGTAGCCGCCGTTGATGCGCACCGAGGAAAGGTCCTCGTTGAGGATGCCGCGCGCCTGCAGCGCGGCCAGGGTGTAGTCGCCCACGGGCAACGCCGTGGCCGCGCCCGCGAACGGGCAGTCCTTGTACAGCGTCGCCACGGTTGGGGCCGGTGGGGGAGTGGTGCCGGTGGGGGCCGTGCCGGATATGCTGAAGGTGCCCAGCGAGCCGTAGTCCGAGTAGCCGTCGGTGGCCGGGTTGCCGGCGCTGGTGCCGTCAATCTGGAGGTAGTAGGTGCCCGCGCCCAGGCTCGCGTTGAGCGCGACGTTCAACTGGCCGCCGCCGGGTGTGTCGAAAGTGCCGATTAGGGCGCCGCCGCCGTCGAAGAGCCGGGCCACGATGTCGAGGTTGCCGTGGCGGCCCACGGTGTTCACGTTCAGGCTCACGGCCCCGCCCCCGGTCGTGAAGGCAAAGTAGTCCTGGTCCAGTGTCCGCTCGATGAGGCCCCCGCCCGATACGCTGTTACCGGTGCGGGCCAGGGCCGTGGCCCCGGCAATGGCGTTGCTGTGGTCGTCGTTGCGGTAGCCCAGGTTATAGGTGGGGCCACTCATGATGGCCAGGTCGTCTTCCAGGTTGTTGGCCCGGTTGTACTCGCCCCGGCTCCACTGCGTCACCGGCTTGGAGTACCCCGTGCCCATGATGGGGGCCCAGGCAATGTGGTCCTGGCCGCTGTAGTAGCTCTGGGCAGGGTTGTTGCGGCCGTCGTGGCTCAGGCCCAGCGTGTGGCCCATCTCGTGCGAAGCCGCCTCGCCCCCAAACTTGCCGCCCCCCTGAAACACCCAGCAGGGCAGGTCGTCATTCCGCCGAAACGAGCCCACGTAGGCCACGCCGCCCGCGCCCGGCGCGGCCGTGTTGGTGGGCGTCACGATGCAGCGCCGCCGCAGGGTTTTGGGGTAAGTATTGAACACCGCCTCGTCGGTCGTGACGTTGAGGTTGAACGGGCGGAAGTCCTCGCTCACGATTTCCCAGAACTCCCGAATGCCCGCGTCGTCCAGGGGCGAAGGCGCGGCGTTGATGGGGTTGCCGTTGTTCCAGAGCGTGCCCGCCACGTATTGTCCGTCGAAGTCGAGCATGATGCAGCCCTTGGCTCCCGGAAAGCTTTGCAGCAATACCACCGCGGCCCGGCTGGCGGCGTCTTTGGCCGGGGCCGGCGCCTGGTAGCCCACGGGCAAATCAACGCAGATGACCTTGTTGATGTCCACTTCCTGCACGATAACATTGCCGCGGGCGTCGGCGGAGTAGCGGTAGGCCTGCTTGGTGGCGCGCAAAATAATGTGCCCCTCCACCCGCGGGCCTTCGATGCGCACCATGAAGGAGGAACCCGCCACCCCCTGAATTTCGCCGATAACGTACTCGCCGGTCGCCGACAAGTCCTCGCGGTAGTTTACCCGCCCGGCAAAGGCTTGGGTTGCCGACACGCGCAGCGTCACCGTGGGCGCGGTGCGCTGGGCCGTACTTTTCGCGGCTTGGGCTTCGAACTGCTGCACCAGCGCCTGGCTGGTGCCGAGGGGGTAAGCAGGGCCCGCCAGCCGTTGGTCCTGGGCCTGGGCGTTGAGCCCCGGGAGCAGCAGGGCCGCGCCCAGCCCGCAAGTATAGAATGCTTTCATAGGGTTTGTTTGAATAAAAGGATGAAGGTGACCCGGCCGCTTCAGCAAGGAGTAAGCGAATCCGGGGAACAAGTCGTTGGGCTCGCTCCCCGGATTCGCTTATTGCTCTTATTGCTTGCTGAAGCGGCTCACCAGTTTTGGTTGGCCTTTGGCGTACAGCGCCAGGGTGTAGAGGCCCGGCTTCAGGGCCGACACGTCCACGGGCCGGCCGCCGTAGGTGCCGCGCCACACCACGCGGCCCTCCACGCTCAGAATGCTGACCTCGCCGCCCACAAATGCCGGGGCCGCGTCCAGCGTCAGCCGGTCGAGGACCGGGTTGGGGTACACGCTCACCACTTGCTGGTTGTCGGCGGCCGTGCTGGCCAGGGCGGCGCGCCCGCCGGTCTTACTGATGCGGACCCAGTTGAGGTTCCAGCCGCCGGTCTGGGCGTACACGCCGAAGTTGTAGGTGCCGGCATTGACGGTCACCGACTTCGAGACGGTGGTCCAGTTCTGCCAGCCGCCGGTGGCCGGAATGGCCGTGTTGCCGAACTGCACCGAGCCCGCGCTCAAATCCGACGACACGGTGCCGCCGCCGGCCCCGCTGGCCACCCGGTACTCGATGAGGTAGGTGCCCGCGCTGGGGAAGTTCACGTTGTTCCATACCAGGTAGTCGCCGGCGTCGACGTAGCCCATGTCCTGGCCGCCGCCCGCGTCGGCGCAGCCTTCCACCACCATGCCGTTGTTCACGCCGGCCGCTTCGGCTTGCAGGGTCACGGAGAAATTAGACGGCGGCGGGGGCGTATTCGTGAGCTGGTACACCCGCACGTAGTCGACGAACATGGTGGCGGGCAGCCGGCTTTCGTCCACGGCCTGGCCGGGCCAGTTGCCGGCCACGGCCAGGTTCAGCAGCAGGAAAAACGGCCGCTGAAACTCCTCGGTGCCGCCCGCGTTGTTGGCGATGTTGATTTCGTGGTACTTCGCGCCGTCCACGAACCAGCGGATGTAGCCGGGCGTCCACTCCACGCTGTAGACGTGGTAGCCGTCGCCGACGGGCACGTTGCCGCCGTACTCGGCGTGGCCGTTGTTGTCCCAGTGCACGGTGCCGAACGCGCGGTTGTCGGTGTTGATGTGCTCCATCACGTCAATCTCGCCGCACCGGGGCCAGCCCACCGAGCCGATGTTGCCGCCCAGCATCCAGAACGCCGGCCACAGCCCCTGCCCCAGGGGCCGCCGGATGCGCGCTTCAATTTTGCCGTAGGTGAACTCGCGCAGGCCCTGCGTTTTCATGCGGGTCGAGGTGTAGGAATAGCCGCCCACGGCCTGCTTGCGCGCCGTGATTTGCAGCTCGCCGTTTACCACCGTGGCGTTGGCGGGCTGGTAGTACTGCTGCTCGTTGTTGCCCCAGCCGCCGCCGCCGTTCTCAAACTGCCAGCCGGAGCCGATGCCGTTGGTAAACTCGTCGGCCCAGACTTGCTGGTAGGTCTGCGCCCGGGCGGCCGGCGGGCCGAGCAGCAGCAAAGCCGCCGCGCCGAGCATCGAAAGAAGAGTTGATTTCATAGCGTGGGAATTGGGAAAAGTGGATGGAAAAAGCGACCGGCCAGGAACCCGGCCGGAGTGCCCGGAGCAGCTCGCAAGCAGCAGCCAAACGGGCCCTGCCACGAGACTGAGGTAATCAAATGTCTGCCTTTCTGCTGGCACCACAAGGCCTTCGCGGCTCCCAGCCAGGCCCTTGCCAAGCGGGCCGATGGCGGGCTTATACACTTACAGCACATGCATAATCTGCCCGTTTGAGCAAAATATCTCCGCAATCGTTGTCGGAAACACCTGCCCCCTTCGACGGCTAAAAAACACGTAGAAAATTGCCCGACTGGTCATTATTTTTTTGCACACGGCCCGCCCCGCGCCCCATCGAGCGCCGCCCCACCGGGCATCGCCCACTATTTTAGTATTATGCTCAGAATGAACTGAATACATCGGGCGGCCCTTCCTGCGTTTGCGCGCACGCATTTCCGTGTCGGCGCGGCCCTCTTTCTCAGGGCGGGCGCGCCTTATTTAGCGACGGTTGGAGCCGGCGCTACGGCGGGCGGGGCAGGCCATCAAAATCAGCACCCTGAACGGCGCCGCTTACCCGGGCCGCGAGCCGGAGCGCGACAAGCAGCAGGTGCGCTGGATGGAAATCGTCTTTGAAGACGGCGTGGGCTTCGACCCGGCCAAGCTGTTCGAGTCGATGAAGGGCGAGGTAGGGCTAAACCGACCCCCAGCCAGCCAGCCGGTGGCCGGAAGAGCGCCCGGCGGGAGCAGGGACGGCGGGCACGGGGGGCGTGGCACCGTAGTAGGAGGGGCCGGAGGCCAGCCACCCCAACTCAGCGGCCGCGCCCTTCCAGCCATTCTGGTAGATTGCGCGGGTAGCCCAGCGCCCAAAAGCCGCAAGGCGCGTTGCAAAATCGATTGGGGCCGACTCAGCGGCGGCTAAGAAATATGGTTTTGGCGAGGCAGCACCAATTTTTGTTTGGCTGAACTACTCTGATTTTCTTATTGTTAAGTCATCTTGTTCCGTATTATTACCTGTATTTTTGCTATCTTCAACTGAATAGCTTTCGTATAGCGCTGGTCTCCGCCCTTGGCCACTGTCCGCCCTTTAGGCGGTGCCCCGCCCCGCGGCCGGCTTTCTCCTTCAATGACCCTTCTTATGACCACCAACCTGGCATTACCTGAGCAAATCATCCCGCAGTTCCAAATCCTGAACCCGGCCCAGCACCAGACCCACGACTTGAAAATCTGGCCCTCCTGCTTCGCCGCCGTCAAGGCCGGCAACAAGCCCTTCGACGTGCGCGAAAACGACCGCAACTTTCAGGTCGGCGACGTGCTGCTGCTCCACGAGTTCGAGCCCGAGAGCGAGCAGGAAACCGGCCAAACCATCACCCGTTGGGTGAGCTACGTGCTCCAGGGCGGCGTATTCGGCATCGAGCCCAACTGGTGCGTGCTCGGCTTTAGCGACCAGCCCCCAATCCCGACGGGCATCACCGACATCCGGCTTTGGTGAGGCGCCAGCGGAGCCCGCCAGCGCGGCCGCCGCGGCAATAGGCGCTTTTCAATGAACGGGCCCGGGCACTACCCGGCAGGCGGCGGGCGCAACTTCGCTGCGCCGGTTGGGTTTACCTTGCCCCACCGCCATGCCCACCGCCCAGCCGCCCGTCATCCGCGCTTCCCACCTCCACAAGCAGTTCGGCGCCCATGCCGGGGTGCAGGACGTGTCGTTTGCGGTAGCGGCCGGCGAGACGATGGTGCTGCTGGGGCCCAGCGGCTGCGGCAAAACCACCCTGCTCAAGCTGCTCAACCGCCTGATTGAGCCCGACGGCGGCACCGTGGAAATCAACGGCCGCGACGCCCGCCAGCAGCCCGTGGAGGCCCTGCGGCGCGGCATTGGCTACGTCATTCAGCAGGTGGGGCTGCTGCCGCACTACACCGTGGCCGAAAACGTGGCCGTGGTGCCGCGCCTGCTAGGCCACGCGCCGGCCGCCATCGAGGCCCGCACCACGGCGCTGCTCACCCGCCTGCACCTACCGCCCGCGCGCTACGCCGGGCAGTACCCGCACCAGCTCTCGGGCGGGCAGCAGCAGCGCGTGGGCCTGGCCCGTGCCCTGGCCGCCGACCCGCCCATCGTCCTGCTGGACGAGCCCTTCGGTGCCCTCGACCCGCTGACCCGGGCCAGCATCCGGCGCGAATTCCGGGAGCTGGAGGAGCTGCGGCGCAAAACGGTGGTCCTCGTGACCCACGACGTGACCGAAGCCTTCGAACTGGCCGACCGGATTCTGCTGCTCGACGCCGGCCGGGTGCAGCAACTGGGCACCCCGCGCGAGCTGCTGTTCCGGCCCGCCAACGATTTCGTGCGCCGCTTCTTCGCCGCCGAGCGGCTGGCCTTGCAGCTGCGCACGCTCACGCTGGGCGACGTTTTTGGGGATGGCGGGCTTCTGAACCCCGACTTTGCAGTTCCAGGCCCCGACTTTGGAGACAATAACCCCGACCCCAGACTTGGGGACCCCGCCTTTGGGGTGAATGACCCTGACCCCAAACTTGGAAACTCTGCCTTTCGGGTGAATGACCCTGACCCCAGACCTGTAGACCCCAACTTTCGGGTGAATAACCCCGACCCCAAACTTAGAGCCCTCGCCTTTGGGGTGAATGACCCCGACCCCGGGATTCCGAAGCCCCCTTTCACCGCCCGCACCACCGTGCACGATGCGCTGGAGGCCCTCACCGCCGCTGGGCCGGCAGCGGCCCGGCCGTTCACGCTGCCGCAGCTCATGGCGGCGTTTGGCGCGGCCCTGCAACGAGAGGAGGACGCATGGAAACGCTGAGCGCGCTGCTGCTTTTCTGGCGCGAGCAGGCCGGCAAGCTGGGCGAGCAAACCCTGCAGCACATCGGGCTCACGGCGGCCTCGTTGCTGCTGGCGGTGCTGCTGGGCGTGCCGCTGGGGCTGCTTTTGTCGCGGCGGCCGCGCTGGGCCCCGGCCGTGCTGGGCCTGGCCGGCGTGCTCCAGACCGTGCCCAGCATCGCCCTGCTGGGCTTCCTGATTCCGCTGCTGGGCATCGGGCCCAAGCCGGCCATCTTCGCGCTGTTTCTGTACTCGTTGCTGCCCATCATCCGCAACACGCTGGCGGGCATTCAGGGCGTGCCGGCGGCCGTGGTGGAAGCCGCCCGCGGCCTGGGCCTCACCGACGGGCAGGTGCTGCGCCGGGTGGAGCTGCCGCTGGCCCTGCCGGTGCTCATGGCCGGCATCCGCACGGCCACGGTGATAAACGTGGGCGTGGCCACGCTGGCGGCCTACGTGGCGGCCGGCGGGCTGGGCGAGTTCATCTTCGGCGGCATTGCCCTCAACAACCCGGTGATGATACTGGCCGGCGCCCTGCCCGCCGCCGGCCTGGCCCTGGCGTTCGATGCGGCGCTGGGTGGGGTGCAGCGGCTGAGCGCCCGGCGTCTGGGCCGGGCGGGCGTGGCCCTGCTGGTGGCGCTGCCGCTGCTGGGTGCGGGCTACCTGCTGCCCCGCGCCGCGGGCAAGCTGCTGGCCGGCTTCAGCCCCGAGTTCGTGGGCCGGGCCGACGGACTGCCCGGCCTCACCCGCGCCTACGGCCTCACCCACCTGCCCAGCGTGGTGCTGGCCCCCGCGCTGGTGTACGAGGCCGCCCGCCACGCCGACGTGGACGTCATCGACGGCTACAGCACCGACGGCCGCATCCGGGCCTACGGCCTGCGCGTGCTGCGCGACGACCGCCGCGTGTTCCCGCCCTACTACGCCGTGCCGGTGGTGCGCCCCGCCCTGCTGCGCGCGCACCCCGAGCTAACCGCCGTGCTGGCCCAGCTCGACGGCCAGATTGCCGACTCGGTGATGACCAACCTGAACTACCGGGCCGACTACCTGCACCAGGACCCCCGGGCCATTGCCGAGGCGTTTTTGCGGCGGCGCGGGCTGTGGCATGCCCCGCGGCCGGCCCGGGCGGGCGCGCCGGTGGTGCGGCTGGGCTCCAAGATTTTTGCCGAGCAGTACATTCTGGCCGAGCTGTACGCCGCCCTCATCCGCGGCAACACCGACCTGGCCGTACAAACCAAAACCGGCCTCGGCGGCACCACCATCTGCTTCGAGGCCCTGCGCAGCGGCGCCATCGACCTCTACCCCGAGTACACCGGCACCGGCCTGCTGGTGCTGCTGCAACCCACGCCCGCCGTGGTCGATTCGCTGGGCGGGCGGCCGGCGGCGGTGCTCGGCTACGTGCGGGCCGAGTTTCGTCGCCGCTACGGCCTGGAGTGGCTGGCCCCGCTGGGCTTCAACAACACCTACGCCCTGCTAATGCGGCAGCGGCAGGCGCAGCGGCTGGGCATCAGCACCGTGTCGGATTTGGGTGGATATCTAGCCAAATGACGCGAGTGACCATCTAAGAACGCTTAATCAGTAGTGTCGATTATTGATAAAAATTTGTTGCTTATCAATAAATAGTGTGTATATTTGAGTTCATCCGCTCTTTCGCAGAGTATTCCAAATGCAACCATCCTTCACATTAGCTTCCGTTCGCCGACAGGCTTTCGTATTGGCGTATTTGGGCACTGCGCAGCTGCTGCTTTTTCTGATTTACGCCGCGCACAATTTCTGGTGGGGGGGACGAACCCTGCTGTTGAAAGTTCAGGCACACGAAATAGCCAACGGCCGGCCGCCGCTTTCCCGGTTCATTGACTCGCCGGTGGGTGCGTACTCCACGGGCTCGCAAGGCACCTTGCTCTACCGGGCTGATTCCTTCGGAGACCAGTTGCTTTTTTACAATATTGGTAGCATCACCATTGTGGATGTGCTATTCGCTTTCGCAGTTGGTCTTTTCCTGTGCCGGGTTCTGCTTAGGTTACGCGCAGGACACGAGTTTTCGACCCGTCTTAGTCAGGCCTTCACCACGGTTGGTTTATGTACCATGATAACGCATGTCATCAAGATGCTTTTTAACACGGGTATCACGCAGCTCTTCGAAGCGCGAACGCATTCGTTGTTTTACCTCGATATCCAGCCCACGGGCTTCTTGTATATGTTCATGGGCGTTCTACTGTTTGCCTGCGCCCAACTTCTACGCCGAGGCGAAGAGCTTCAGCAGGAAATTGACCTGACCGTTTAAATGCCGGATACCTCCCAACTGGGTTCGGTGCCGGCCTATCATGAACTGAGCATTGCGACGGTGTCGAATCTGGGAGAGTATTTGCGTTAGAGATTTTTGCACGGAGTTAGGGGAGGAAAAGAGGAGTTTGAAGGAGGAGGCATCAGCTCCATGAAACTCCTTTTCCCCCCTAACTCCGTGCGAACTTACTTCGCCCCATGACCCTCGCCACCGCCACCCCGGCCGATGCTGCCCGCCTCACCCGCTTTGTGAACACCGCCTTTCGCGGCGAGGATTCCCGCCGGGGCTGGACCACCGAGGCCACCCTGCTCGAAGGCGGCGAGCGCATCGACGAAGCCGGGCTGCTGGAGATGCTGGCCGCGCCCAACGCCGCTATTCTGCTCTGCCTGGGTGCGGCCGGCGAGCTGCTGGGCTCCTTCCACGTGCAGGCCGAGGCCGAGCGGCTGCACCTGGCCATGCTGGCGGTGGCGCCGGCCGGCCAGGGCCAGGGAGTGGGCAAGTTCCTGCTCCAAGCCGCCGAGGATTACGGCCGCCAGCACGGTTGCACCGTGAGCAAAATGCTCGTCATTTCCCTGCGGCCTGAGCTCATTGCCTACTACGAGCGGCGCGGCTACCGGCCCACCGGCGCCACCAAGCCCTTTCCCGCCGACCCGCGCTTCGGCATCCCGCAGCAGCCGCTCACGCTGCTGGTGCTGGAGAAGCCGCTGGCCCAGCCACCCCCGGCGGCCCCGCGGCCCTTGTAGGCGCGGCCGCTATTTCAGGCCCAGCACGTGCCGGAAAACCTTGTCGTACTTCAGCAGATACTCCGGCGAGTACCAGTCCCCCGCGTACGAATATTTCGCCGCGTATTCTTCGGCGGACAGCGGCACGGGGATTTTTACGTCGTTGTGAAACAGGTCGGCCGGCTGCCGCGCGTTCGTAAAGTCCAGGTAGGGTTCGGTCCAGTACAGGATTCGGGAATTGGGCAGCAGCCCCACCCACGGCATCGAGCCGAAGCCCGCGAACCAGCCAGTGGAATTGCCGACGTTGATAAGCTGGTCCGAGAACTGGCAGGTGGAAATCAACGAGCCGGCGGAAGAAAAGCAGTTCTCGTTTTGCAGAACGTGAATCGGCCCCTTGAAGTGAATGGACCCGGCGTCCACCGTCAGGGTATCCGGCGCGCGCGCCACGAGCTGGTAGGCGCCGGCCGTGTCGAAGAACTTGTTTTGATACGCCGCGGGCGCGGCCGGGGTGCCCAGCCGGTCGGGCCGGGGGTTCTGCCGGTTAGCGCAGCTGGTGATGCGCAGCACGATGGGCCGGTCGATGAGGTGGCGCAGGATGGCCTGCCATTCGGGGTCGCTGCCGCCGGGGTTGTCGCGCACGTCGAGGATGACCTTTTTCAGCGGCCTGCCGCGGGTGAGCGAGTCGATTTTGGGCAGGTAGTACGCGGCGTCGCGCATCACGGGCATCCGCAGGTACAGGGCCTCGTACCGGGCCAGGTACCGCACCGCCGGCACCCGCGGCTGCGCGTATTTCAGGGGGGCCGTCAGCGTCACGCCCTCGTTTAGCCGGAAGGCCCGGGTGATGCTTCGGCCGCCGCCCACGAACGTGAGCCCGAGGCGGTCGATGGGCCGGCGGCCGAGCGACTGGGTGAAGTTTTCGGTGTAAAACCGCTGGTTCGCAAAATCCCAGTGCAGGTCCTTCAGGTTGCCAATGTTGCGGCGGACGTAAGCGTGAATCGTGGTTTTGTCGCAGGCAGTCAGCACGTACTTCGCCGGAATGGTGGTGCCGCGGTAGGTGAAGTTTTTCAGCACCACGTACTTGCCGGCGATGTATTTGAGCGGCAGCTTTAGCTTGTAGGCGGCCAGCCGGGCGGCGTAGAGCCGGGCGTAGGCCTGCACAATGGCCGTGTCCGGGGCCGCGGCGTTCGTTCGGGCCCGGTCCGTGCTGTCCAGGAACGGGTAGAACCGCTTGTCCACCACGGAGGTGTGCCCGTCCTGGCAGAAGGTGAGGGCCTTGTCCACCAGCCAGAAGAACGACGGCGTGCTGGTAATCGTGTCGATGGCCGGCCGCAGGGCCAGGATACTGTCGGTTTGGGAATACCGGTTGACGCGCCGCCGCACGAAATCGTGCGGGTTGATGCGGATGAGCGCGGCCGCCAGCGTGTCGAAGTCGGCCCGCATTTGCGCTTTTGTCAGCGTCGGCAGTTGTTGGCCATACGAGCGGGCCGGAATAAGTAGAACGAACCAGCTGATTACGAGAATTTTCATTGAAAATGTTATTGTTAATGGCGCCATTCGTTCGCAGAGATGCTTCGACAAGCTCAGTATGACCGTGCTCCTTGCGGCCTATTTGAATAGGCCGTAAACAAGATGCCCGGTCGGAACAAGTGGTGCCGTTTGAAAAAGGTGGTCCGGTTTTTTTACGTGCATGAAATTCTGGCGAGGCGCTGTCCAGTGGAGAATTTCTGAAGGAAGCAGCTCCCGCACGGTACCGCCCCAAATTCTGTAACCCAGCCCGCGGAGCTGGCTTCTCAGGCGCCACCGGCAAAGCCGCCGCTACTGCTTCAGCAGGGTTTCCAGTTGCTGCCGGGCCCCGGCCGAAACCGTGGTTTCCACCAGGCTCAGGAGGTCGGCGGTGGTGGCGACGCGCTGCTGGTGCGTCGCTTTGAGCAGGGCAAAAAACCGCGGCTCGCCCATCAGGGCCATGAAATCGACCAGCAGCACGGGCGCTTTGCGGTAGAGCACGGCCGAGGCGTTAGCGGCGGCGCGGTCCAGCTCCCACACCGGCGGCAGCGTGCGGGCCGCTTCGCGGTAGGCCGCCACTTCGCGCTGGTAGGCGGCCAGGCCGGCGGTTTCGCGGAGGAAGAGCAGAGGGTGCTGAACTCGGCAAAGCCCTCGTTGAGCCAGTCGTGCCAGTCGTCGCTGCCGGCGTGGCTCCACCACAGGTGCGCCGCCTCGTGGCTGATGGTTTTGGCGGTGGCGAAGGAGCTTTGCCCGCGCGTTTGCAAGGCAATGAAGCCGGACCGGGCGTAGGCCGAGTTGCCCTTGTTGGGCGTGGCCGCGATGGTGAGGGCCGAAGCCGCCGCCAGCGGCCCGAACCAGGTTTTGTAAAGTGCGTAGGTCTGCCGGGTGGTGGCGAGCAGCGAGTCGGCTTTCGCGGGTGGGTAGTCGATGTAGTCGAGGCGCAGGGCCACGCCCTCGTCCCGAAACGACTTGGTTTGCAGCCGCCGGGAGGCCACCAGCACCATGTCGAAGGTTTTGCGGGCCTGCGTCAGGTGCCAGCGGCCGCGGCGGCGCGAGACCGCGCCCGTCCCGCTCAGCCGGTAGCCCCGCGGCACGCCCACGGAAACATCGTAGGCGTAGTTTCCCCAGGCGTAATCCACCGGGTACCAGGCGCTGTAGGAGGCCAGCGACACCCAGTCGGGGGTGAAGGAACTGGTGTTATGGGCCAGCTCCGACAAGTCGGCCGTGTAGCGCAGGGTCAGCACGGCCCGCGGGGCCGGGTCGCGCGCCGGAAACAGCAGCAGGTAGCGCGATTCCGGCAGGTAGCGGTTGGCCGGTTGGGGGCTGGCCTGCCACCCAAAACGGCACGGCCGGCCGTTGACGGTAACGGTCTGAACGGCCGCGCCTTTGTGCAGCAGCAGCCGCACCGTGTCGGGCAAGCCCGCGCGGGTGCTCACGGATATTTTCGCCTCGACGCGGATGGTTTTCGTCGGCACGTTCAGGTCCACGCGGAGGTCGTAGCGCTCCGCCGACACGGCGGGAACTTGGGCCGCGAACCGCTGGCCGTAACCGCTTTGCGCCAGAAACTGGGCGTAATCGGAAATCGTGAGGATGTCCCGGATGGCCTGCCGCTTATCGCGGGCCCGCTGGTAGTAGGCCTGGCAAATGCGGTAGCCCACGTAATAGCCCATGTCGGCCGGCAGGGCCCGCGCCCGGCCGCCGTTGTAGAGCCAGTTGGAGTAATCCTGACCCGTCATCTCCCGGCGAAACTGCGTCCACAGCGCCGTCTCGTGCTGCGCGCCGTAGGCGTGTTGGGCCTCGTTAATCTGCCCGCCGGCGATTAGCTCGCCGATGAAGTCGCAGACTCCCTCGTGGATGGCCGCGCCCAGCAGGTCAACCGGATGGTCGCGCTGCTGAAAGTGCGTCAGCTCGTGGGCGCAGATGAGGGCAATTTTGTCCACCGTCTTCACCCCCGTTTGCAGGTAGGCCGGCAGGCCGTCGAGGGGCGAACCGGGGGCAGCCGCCTCGATTTCGGCCCCGATGAACATGCCCGCCGGCACGCCGGTGCCGCCCGAGCCGAACACGCCCATGGCGAAAGTAAAATCGGGAAACACCGCCGCCGGGTACCGCCGCTTCAGGGCCCGAAACGCCGCGTAGATTTGGCCACGGTAGCGCTCAATCTGCCCCGACGACTGCTCGATGCTGGCCCAGTAGCGCGGGTAAGCCCGCAAAGCCCGGTACACGTCGGCCGCGCCGAACGCGTAGTTTTTTTTGCCCATCAGCTGGCGCAGGGCCGGGCTGGCCCGGTCCAGGTACTCGCCCTGAATCAGGGCCAGGCTGTCGGCCCGGGTGGCGCAGGCCGGCAGGCGGTGGTACATGCGCCAGAACGCGGCCACGTCGGTGGTCAGCAGCCGCGCCGCGCCGGGCCGGGTGTGGAACGTGGCAGGTGTTGGGTTCTGAGCGCTAGCCGGCGCCCAGCACGCATAAGCCGCCGATAAAAAAATAGTAGGACCAGGCGCATATCAGGGCAGCTCCTGCTGGAGTTGAGCAATGATTCGCTCGTGCGCCGCAATGGCTTGCTGGTAGCGCCCAATCACCTCGTCGAACCAGAGCAGGTGCAGGGCATTGCGCACCGTGCGGTTTTGCAGCACGGGGCGGATGTCGTGCGTGCGGTCGATTTGCGCGTAGTCAAATTCCGTAACCCACACGTCGAACAAGTAGGTTTGCTTGAAGTCGTTGAAGCTGGCGGTAATGTTCGTCAGGCCCTTCACCACGTCGGTATAGAGCAGCACCAGCTGCCCGGCAACGGCTTTGTTCTTCATCAGGCCCAGCCGGCCGCTGCTTTGCAGCGTGACGAAGGTGGCGTTGGTGATGTTAGGCGCCGTTTGGCCGGGCAGCAGGCGGAAATAGTAGTAGGCGCTGTCGGATGCTGGGTTGCGCGCCAGGTCGTAGCGCAGCAGGTAGGCGGCGGCCTTTTTTTTGACGCGGTACTGCGCCACGTCCGATTTCAATTCGGCGAGGTCTTCGGTGAGGTCCTTGCGCAGGCCGCGCAGGTAGTACTCTTCTTCCCGGCGCTCCTTCCACGCTTCCTTCAGGCTATTGAACGAGAGGGCAATGAGGATGCCCAGGATGACCGGCACCATGTCCACCACCAATTCCCGCAGTACGCCCCACGGCGACTTCCGCCCTTCCAACGCGGCGCGGGCGTGTTTGGATTTGTGGTGCTCGATGTGAATTTCCGACATGCCGGGCTGCTTGATTGAAGTCAAATAATGGTCCGCCCATCCGCCGCAAGGCCGGGAGAATGGGATGGCTAAAGCGGTGGTCAGGAAGGCGGCTACGCCTTGGGAAAGCCAGGGCTGGCCTTCACCTCCTCAATCTGGAGGCGGTGCCGTTCGCTGTGGGCGGCCAGCAGCAGCAGGGTTTGGTAGGCGTCGATGGGGCCGGTGGCGGGGTGCTGCCAGTAGTGGACGCGCAGGTCGTCGGACACGGTGCGCACGTAGGCGAGGGTTTTGTCGCGCTCAGCACCGAAGAACTCCAGGGCCGCCTCGCTGGTGGGGAAGCGGCCGGTGGGCTTGAGGATTTCGGGCGACTGCGCCGTGCCGCGGCGGTTGGTCAGCCGCTGCACCACCTGCGTGTCCGTCACCTTGATGTCGGCGCGGCGGGCCGGGTCGGCGGGGGCCTGCATGGCCGTCTGCTGCATCTGGAAAATGCCGGTTTCGGCCAGCGCGATGTGCTCCAGGCACTCGGCGATGGACCAGCGCGCGGGCGCCGTCCGGTAGGCCAGCTGCGCCGCCGACAGGCCCCGCACCGATTGCAGAATGTCGGCCCGGGTTTGGGTGAGCAGGGCTACGGCCGCCGCCCGCTCCTCGGCGCTGAGGGCGCCCGTCGGCGCATCAGGGGAGGCGCCCGGCCGGGCCTGGGCGGTGGCCGCCAGCCCGGCGACCAGCAAGTACAACAGTAGTTTTTTCATGGCTTTGGGTGAAAAACGGTGGTGGGCGGCCCCCGCTCGCCGGGCACCGATGTCCCAAAGAAACCGCCCTCCACAAGCCATCCGCAAAGGTTTTCGGGCCAAACCCCACGAATGGTACACCCCGTCGGCACGAGTGGTACCGGCGGCGGGCGGCCCTACCCGGCCCCTTGCAGCCAGCGGCGGAACTCGGCGCTGCGGTAGCGGCTGATGAGGACGGTTTCGGTGGCTTGGCCGGCCAGCGGGCCGGGGGCCAGGGTGAGGCGCAGCTTGCGGTTCACGTCGTCCTGCACGGTGCGCACGGCGCGCCGGTACCGCACCACGGGCGCCGCCCGCACGGCCAGCCCCGGAATGCCCGCGGGCCCCTACAGCCGCTGGCTTTGGAGGAGAAACATCGAGTCAAGAAGAAATAAGCCACGCGGCGAAACCCCGGCCATTCGGCACGGTCGGCGTGGCGAAAAACGAGCCGTGCAGGTCTCCAACAAGGTCGGCGCCGGTGCGTTGCGAACCCGCCGCCGGCCTGCGCCGCTGCTACTGCCGCACCAGCCGGGTGGTACCCGTGGCCGAGCGCAGGAAGTATGTGCCGGGCAGCAGGTCGCTCAGGTCGTAGCGGCGGGTGGCGCCGGCTTCCAGGGGCAGCTCGAACAGGCGCTGGCCCAGGGCGTTGAGTACCTCCACGGCCTGGGGCTCGCGTTGGTCGTTGGCCAGCGTCACCCAGCCGAGGGTGGGGTTGGGGTAAGCCCGCAAGGCCGGGGCCACGGAGGCAGCCGGCGTCGCGGCCGTGACGACGGGCGCCGCGAACCGGTCGAAGAAGCGGATGACGTCGTACTCCTGGTCGCTGTGGAACTTGTGCTCGGTGAAGCAGATGTAGAGCTGGTCGTCCACATCGTCGAGGAAGGGCGCGTAGGCGGCCGGCATCGCGGCGCGCCAGGGCGAGGCGGCGCGGGGGTTGAAGTTGAGGAAGTTGCGCGCGTCGAGGAAGCCGCCGGTGCGCAGCCGGTTGAAGATGTCGGCCGACGTGGCCGAGTCCACGCCCGCGATGCGCCGGAAGCGGTTGGGCGTGACCGGGAAGGGCTCGTGGATTTTCAGCCGGACCGGAATGCCGCGACTCTGAAGCAACTGGTAGTTGCTGAGGCATTTTTGCAGGCGCTGGCGGTCCTCCAGCGTGTCGTTGCGCGAGGCCATCCAGTAGGTGGGCGAGGACGTAACGTTGATGGCGGCCGTGAGGCCGGGCGTGGCCCCGAGGCTATTGGCCCGGAAGTTCAGCAGGGCCGAGACGATGGAGGTGAACCCGCTGCCCTGCGAAAAGCCCACCCCGAACACCCGGGTGCTGGCCGTGGTGAAGCCCCGGGCCTGGAACGAGGCCAGGATGGCCTGGATGTTCTGCACGTCGGGGTTAGTGGCCACGGTGCTGCCGTTGCTCCACTGCTTGCCGGCGGCCGGGTTGGTGAGGCGGTCCACGCTTTCGGTGGCAAATACCGCGTAGCCGTGGGCCACGGCGTAGTTGAGGAAGGTGCGGTTTTCGAGCTTGCTCACCCAACCCGAGGCGTTGCCGGTGGCCCCGTGGTGAAACGAGATGATGCCCTTGAGCCGCGCGGCCGGGGCTGGGAAGTGGTAGTACAGGTTGCTGCCGTTGGGCCGCACTTCAAAAACGGGCGTCCAAGCTGGGGCCGCGCGGTACACGGGGCTGAGTGTGACTGGTTGGGCGGGCATGGCCAGGCGCGTGGGCACGGCAAAGGTGTCGCGCAGGGCCGCCGTGGTCTGCCAGTAGTCAAACACGAAGCCGGCCGGCGTGGGATTGGCCAGCACGAAGGCCGTGTCGCCGGCGGCATACGCGCCGCTGCCGTCGCCGTCGCCGACCGTGAGCTGGTATTGCTGGCCGTAGCTGTTCAGTGAAATTGCCAGCAATAGGGCGGAGAAAAGCTTTTTCATGGGAATAAAAGGATGGGGACAATTAGTAAAAGATGAATGCAGGCGTTGGGCCGCTTGCCCTCGCGGCGGCGGTTCAATTCATTGCTGACGACGTGCCCGCCCCAGCGGCAGGGCTAGGGCCAGGTCGGCCGGGGCCTGCCCCGGCGCGGTGCGACGAGCTGGCCCTTATTCCACGGCAAGGCGTTGCGTCGACGAACCGCTGCGCACCAGATACACGCCGGCAGATAGGCCGGTCGGCAGCGTCAGTCGGGTCGTGCCGGTGGCATCGGCTGGGGCGGTGGCCACTGCCCGGCCCAAGGCATCGCAGATGGTCACCGGGGCCCCGGCCTTCGCACCCACCACCGTGAGGGCGGCCCGGGCCGGGTTGGGGTAAATTTGCAGGGTTCCGGGCCGGCTGGTCGCGGTGGTCACGCTCAGTAGCTGGCTGCTCAGCTTATCGACGCTGGTGGTGACGAAGGGCTTGCCGGGCTCGTAGGCGTGGTCTCGCAGGACGTAAATGTCCGGGCCGTCAAACGCAAGGGCGCGGGCCCAGACGCGCTCCGTCGTTTGGTCAAACTGATTCAGGCGCAGCAGGTTGCCGTTGAAATCGTACAGTGCCAGGACCATGTCCTCGCTCGTGATAAAGCCCAGGCTGTTGTTGGTGGCCCCGCTGAAGCTGCCGTTCGTGTAGAATATTACCCCCACGCCGGTGCCCGACAGCGCGATGCCGTCCGCGCCCTGGCCTTCGGTTGGGCCCAGTTGTTTTAGCCAGACCACGCCGTGCGTTGTGTGGTCGATGCGGGCGGTGTACACCTGCTGGAGTTGCGGATTGCCAAAGCCCGGGACTATCGCGCCCGAGGTCAGGCCGTTCAGAAAAATGTCGCCGCTGCCGGGGTCCACTACCAGGGCGTAGGCCAGGTCGTTTTCGGGCGAGCCGTACTGCGTGCTCTTGATTTTCACGCCGGCTGGTGATATTTCCGTGATAAACAGGTCGTAGGCCCCCCGGGGAGTGCCCGTGTCCCCGACCTGCCCCCGGGTGTCGCCAAACAGAATCACGTTCCCGCTATTCAGGGTCTGGCTGCCAAAAACCCGGTCGTTTTCGGGGGTGCCAAACTGCAGCTTTTCCAACACGACACCCGCCGGGGATATATGCGCCGCGATGGCGTCGACCCCGCCCGCGTTGGCCTGGGTGAAGGTGCCGCTGCTGAAGCCGGTAGCCATCAGCGAGCCGTCGTTCAGGAAGGAGATGCCGTACCCGAAATCCTTGCCGTCGGCCGTGCCGAAAGTAGTCGTCTGCTGCCAAATGCCGCTGCTGTTGAGCTTGACGACGAACACCTCGTCCTGGCTTTCCAATGCCCCGCCGGAGCTGCCGATTCCGGCAATGCCGTAGAGCGGGTGCGCGGTGAGGGTGCGGATGTACTCGTTGGGATTGCTCAGCCAGGTCCAGGCCAGCGCCCCGTTCTGGTAGGCTTTTACCACCGTTTTATTCAGCGTGAAATCGTAAAATGCCACCACGATTTTATTGCCCAGAGTGGTCATCGCCTCCCCGCCCGTGTGGTTCAGCGAAGCGTCGAGGGTGGCGCTGATGGTGCCCACCGTACAGGCGGGCTGCGTGAGGGCCGAGGCGCTCTGGGGGGCGAAATCCGGGACGAACGGCATGATGCCTTCCACTTTTAGCTGCCCGCCGGACGCCGAATTGACCACCACGTAGTAGCTGCCCCGGATGGGCGTGTTGAGGTCGATGGAATCGCCCTGGGCCAGAAACCGACCCTGAAAATCCAATAGTTTGAGGACCGGAGCGGGCCCGCTGTAATTGATGGGCTTGATTTTGATTCGTTCGCCCCGCAGCACCTGGTTAATTAGATGCTGCCGGGTGCCGGGTGCCATCGGAAAGGTGCCGGTCGACAGAGTCGGCCCCTGCGGGGTGATGGGAATGGTTCGCACCACGCTGGTGCCGTTGGACAAGGCCGCGGTGAGGGTGATGGGCGTCGTCCCGACGTCGTACCGCACGATGGAATTGGTGGTGGGGCCCAGCAGCTGGCCGTTGGCGGAAATCGACCAGCTCACGGTTACCCCCGGCGGCAGCGCAACGCTGGAATACTGCCCGGCCGCGTTGGGCAGCAGCGACTCCGGGCCGTTGTACGGCACTGTTTGCGCCTGCACCGCGACGCTGGTCAGCCAAGCGAAGAGAATGAGTAAGGCCTTTTTCATGGTCATCTGGTTGGAAATCATCCGGGCGAGGGGGGCGCAAGGGTTGTGAAGCGCGAGCTAGCGCTGAATCAGCACTTTCTGGGTGGTGCGCCGGTCTGCGTCGGCTTTGAGAAAGTAGAGGCCGTTGGCCAGGCCGCCCACATCAAGCGTAGCGCCTTTCTGCTCCGGCCTTACGCTCAGCACGTTTCGGCCCACGGCATCGTACAGGCTGACCTGGTGCAAAACCTTGTCGGAGGTGACCGTGAGGGCGTTCTGGGCCGGGTTGGGAAAGACCGCCACAGAAACCGCGGGCGCCGCCGCGGCCTTCGCTTTCAGCGGAAAGCTGGCCAGGCCCGCGCTGCATTTGTGCAGGGCCACGGGGTGCACGTTGCCGTTCTGGTTGTACTCGTAGTAGTAGATGTAGGCGTCGGTGGGCGTGATGAACACCTCGGGGTCCAGGCGCAGGGCCACCCGGCTGTCGCTCACCTTGCGGAAGAAGGGGCGGGCGGGGTCCAGGGCCACCACCCACACGTCGGCCGGCAGGGAATTGCTCTGCGAGCCGGGAATGAATTTTTGGGCCGCCGCGCACACGAACAGGTAGGACCTGTTCTGAAACACGAACGGCTCGGCGGAGAAGTAGTAGCCGTACGACGGGTCGGGCAGCCGGACATCGTACACGACCGTGAAGGCGCTGCCCACCTGGCGGTACAGGCGAAGGATGGTGTCGTTCACGGTGCAGTACAGGAGGCGGGCGTTGCCGTAGTCGGGGGCGTTCCACGCGAAGGCGTCAATCTTGTTGCCGGGGTCAAACGTGAGCTGGGTCAGCGCCGCCGTGGCCAGGTCGTAGCGGAAAATCTGGGTCGTGCCGTTCACCACGTCGTTGGTGAGCAGCGCCTGCTCGCCCTCGATGAAGCGGGGCCCGCTGGAGCTGTTGGCGCCGTACGGCACCGGGGTGTCGCTCACCGGATTGGCCGCCACGCTCCAGTGAATGGTGAAATTAAGTAAGTTGTTGCCCCGGGCGTACACCAACCGCGCCGCCGGGTCGGTCGGGTTCTTGCTGCAGATGGTGGCAAAGCGCCGGCCGGTCAGCGAGGCGCTCAGGTCGGTGGCGGTGTAGCCGGTGCCGTTCCAGGTAGCCTGCCCGATGTGCTTGTCGGCGGTGCCGATTTGCTTGGTGTAGAACACGTCGGCCCCGCCCACCCGGTAGCCCCACTCCGGCCCGTTGATGGACTGGGTGACGGGCGTCAGGGCCGCGTCGAACAGGTAGTCCTTGCCGCTGGCCGACACCAGGTTGCCCGTCTGGCTGTCCAGCAGGCCCACGTAGCCGCGGTTGTTCTCGTCCTGAAAGCAGAGCCGGTTGCCCGCCTGCCAGATTTCGAAGTCCAGGTAGCTGGCGGCCGGGTCGCCGATGCGCACGTCCTGCACCATGAACTGCGCCCGGGCCGGGCCGAAGAAAATCAGCATGGTGAGCGTGTAGAGTAGGGTTTTTTTCATGGGTGGTGGAGCGTTTTGGCCGGTGAGGTGCCCGCCGCCGAGGGGCGTACTTGTTCATCGGGGCAGCGACCTTCTGACCATTGCCAGCCCGTAGCGTTTAATGCCGGGGTGCTTCAGGGGCCAGGTTGTTTCTTTTGAATGGACCGGCTAAAGCGGCCGGCCAGCTTTTGCGTGGGCAAAAGCGAGACTTCGGGCTGTTGAGGTACGGCCCAAACGTCCTGGTCCGTAGGCGCACGGCTTTGGCAAGCAAACGGTGGCTGTCGGCATTGTTGAGTGCGGCTGTTGTTACTGCCGCTGGCGGTCTGGCGTCTTCGGGAAATCGAATTACCCCGCCACCAGCTGGTCGAACAGGTCCCGCGGTGCTGTCGCCTGCCCGGTGGGACCACTGCCTCAGCAAGCCCCCTCTTTAATCCTTGCCGACTCTTCAAGGTCTGACCACCAAACGTCTCCTTGAAACCCAGGCCATCATGAAAAAATCCTTACTCACCATCCTCATTCTGATGGGATTGGTACTGCGCGGGGCCGCGCAAGCGGTGCTGTACAACGGACCGGAAGCCGTATTTCCCAACTCCACCGAAAACTACGCCACGGTGAAATTGCCCCCGGGCGTCAGCGTGAGCTGGTCCATTGCCGGGACGGGGGCTACCATCCAGGGGCTTAACACCAATCCGCTGGTGTTTTTCGACGCGGCCACCGCGCCCGTGACCCTGACCGCCACCCTCTCCAACCAGACCAGCTTTACCGCCACCATCCCCGCCATTCCGCAGGGCCCGACGCTAATCGAAGGCACCGTGCCCATGGTCAGCGGGGCGCGGCAGCACCCGATAAACCAGCTGCTACGCGGCCAGCGCGTCAAAGTCAAGCCCATCAACTTTACGGGCGCCGCGCCGCAGCTGACGCTGCTTTCCTCGCAGGGCCGGGTGCTGGCGCAGGGCGACTCCATCGATTTCCGCTCCCCCACCCGCGGGGTCTATTTCGTGCTCGTCAGGGCGCAGTCGGCGGGGCAGCTGCAGGTGGAAGGCGTTAGCCCTTACACGCCCCCCACCGGCGGCGCCAATGCCTCCTCGCCGCTCACGCCGCCGGCCGCCGCCGTGGGAAGCCTCGATTTTCAACTGGACAGCCGGACTAATTTCACCGGCGGCGAGGCGGCGCTGACCGTGGGCAACCAGGTGATAACGGCGGTGTACGACTTCGTGCTCAACAAAACCATCGTCAGCGCCTACCAGAACGACCAGCTGCAGTGGTCGTGGCTGAGCAACGACCACGAGTACATCCGCACCCTGACCGGCGACGCCACGCACGGCATCGCGGGCATTGGCAGCGCGGGCGGCGCTCTGAAAAGCCAAGACAACGTGGTGGTAGTGAAGCTAAGCCCCACCGGCGCTTTGCAGACCCGCACCACCTTCGGCACCGCCAACGGCCGGGACTACGGCTACGGCGTCTCCTTCCTGAACGACGGGTCCCTAATGGCCACGGGATTCACGGAGGGCAGCTTTCCGGGCTTTACCAACGCCGGGGAGCTGGACGCCTTCGCGGTGCACGTCTCCACCACGGGCAGCGTGCTGAATACCCTGCAATACGGCACCCCGGAAAACGACCGGGTTTTTGCCAGCCGCACTCTGCTCAATGGCAACGTGCTGCTGTTTGGCGATACCGAGGGGCAAATCGGTGACACGGGCGCCCCGCGGGGTTCCTTCGATATTTTCCTCACCGAGCTGACGCCGGCCGGGGTGCGGGTGCGCAACACGCAGTACGGCTCTAATGAAAACGACCTGGCGTTTGACCTGGTCGTGGACCCGGCCAGCGGCGACGTGTTCATTACCGGCCAGACTACCAGTGCCCTGGCCCCGGGCATTGGCAACCCGCAACGGCCGCAGGTGTACACGGCCCGCATCAGCCACACCACGCAGGCCCTGGTGTGGGTGCGGCAGCTGGGCCCCAACGAAGGGCAGTCGGGCGAATCCCTGGCCTTGTCCCCAACCGGCGTGGGGGTGATTTTCTACACCTTCGGCAGCTTCAGCGGGGCCAGCAACAACAGCCTGGGCACGCCCGCCTCCGACGATATGGTGGTGGTGCTCTACGATTTTAACGGCAACCTGACCACGCTCTACCAGTTCGACCAAACCCTGGAGCGGGTTTTTGCGCGGGCCATTGCCTTCCAGGGGACTGATGTGTTCGTCCTGCGCGACCACGTGTACGAGCCCGGCCGACCCTACATCACCACCAGCCTGGATAGGTTTGCCAACCCCAGCACCCCGCTCAGCTCCCGCAATCCAGCGCAGGCTCCGCAGGCCCTTGCCGTTTTCCCGAACCCGGCCCGCTCGTTCGTCCAAGTTACTGCTGACCAGGGCTACCAGCTGCTCAACAGCGTGGGGGCTGTGGTGAAAGCCGACAGCCGGCCCACCGACCGGATAAGCCTTGACGGCCTGTCGCCGGGGTTCTACCTCATTCGGACCGGCAATAAAACGGGCCGGTTTGTGAAAGAGTAGCCCGAACCGCTCAGGCGCGGGGAAAGCCGGGGCTGGCCTCGCTGGTCGGGAAGCAGCCGCTGGGCTTGCGGATTTCCAGCGACCGGGCCATGCGGCGGCGGTTGGTTAGCCGCTGCACCACTCGCGCGGCAGTGGCGAGTAGTTAGGCGGCCCCTTGCAGCCAGCGGCGAAACTCGGCGCTGCGGTAGCGGCTGATGAGCACGGTTTCGGTGGGCTGGCCGGCCAGCGGGCCGGGGGTCAGGGTGAGGCGCAGCTTGCGGTTCACGTCGTCCTGCACGGTGCGCACGGCCCGCAGGTTCACCAGATACTGGCGGTTGATTTGGAAGAACTGACCGGCCGGCAGCCGGTCCGTCAGGGCGGCCAGCGAGTCATAGCTGGTGGTGAGGCTGCCGCCGTCGGCTCGCACCAGCCGCACCAGGCCGCCGGCCGAGTAGAAGTAGGCAATGTCGTCGAAGGCCAGCTGCTGCACCTGGCTGCCGCACTCGATGAGCAGGCCGGCCGGTGCGGGCCGGGCCGCGGCCATGGCCGGCGCGGCGGGTGCCGGTGCGGGGCGCGCCTGGCGCTCGGCCCGGCGGGCGGCCAGCTCCGTGGCCGTGGCCCGGCGCTGGGCAGCGAGGGCGCCGAGCAGGTACAGGCCCACGTAGCCAGCGTTGATGAGGGCCGAGAGCGTGAAGGCAATGAGCAGACCCAGCCCGAAGTCGGCCGCCGCCGGCCAGCTCCCGGAGCGCCAGTAGGTGAACAGCAAGAAAATGACCCCGAAGGTGACGGCCGTGGCCGCGCTGCCCAGCAGGGCCTGCCAGCCCAGCCGGCGCACCGGCCGCCGCTGAAACGGCAGGCGCCGGTCGAGGTAGCGGTACGCGGCCAGGTTAGTTTCCCAGCAGGCCAGCGTGATGGCCGCAATCAGCCCGGTGGCCGGCCAGGGAAATTGGTAGCCGGCCTGGCCGGGGAAGCGCTGGTAGAGCACCACGTGCGCCGCCAACACGGCCAGCACCGGAATGGCTACGGCCCGCACCCCCCACGCCTGTCGGCCCTGAATTGGAAGCATCGCCACCACGCTTAAAGTACGGTAAAAGCCCGCGCCACCGGGGCGCTCAAGGCTGATTTGGCCTTAAAGTTAAACCCCGCCCGCGGTCCTGCAACGGAGGACGAGCCGTCGTTTTTTGAGGGAATTCGAGGGATACTCCAGCGCAGCCATCCGGCCTGCCCCCAAATGATTTTGGCCCCGTGCGCAATAGCCAAGGGCCGATTCCATCGGGCCCGACTTTACGCTCGCAGTAGCTGGCCAAAAAAATAATTGGGCGGTGCGGTCCGGTTCGGGAAAGGTGGTTCGTCTTAGGAGTGAATTTCATGTTTCATCCTTTAATTCTTTATCCCATGAAAACTTTTTTCTTGTACGCGGGCCTGCTGCTGGGCGGCGCGGGGCTGGCCCTGGCGGGGCTGGTGGCGGGGGCGCCCCGCCAGCTGCGCGTGGTGAGCGCCGTGGTGGTGCGGGCCCCGCGCAGCTTGGTGTACGACCAGGTGCGCTACTTCCGGCAGTACCCGCGCTGGTCGCCCTGGCGCGACACCGACCCGCGCCAGCGGTTTGCCCTGCGCGGGCCCGACGGGGCCGTGGGCGCCCGGTTCAGCTGGGTGGGCGTGGCCGAGCCCGGCCGGGGCTACCAGCAAATCGTGGCCCTGACGCCGGCGCGGCGGGTAGCCATCGCCTGCCGCATCGAGCAGCCGTTCCGCTCGGCTCCGACCGTGGAGTACGCCTTCGAGGCCGTGCCTGGCGGCACCCGCGTCACCCAGCGGTTCGAGACCGCGCTGCCCGTCCCGCTCAATGCCCTCGCCCCGCTGTTGGGCCTGCGCGGCAACATCCGGCAAGTGAACGAGCGGGGCCTGGCCAACCTGCGTCGGCATTGCGAGCAGTTGGCCGCAGCTCGTCCGCTCCCCGTCGCCCCGGCGCTGGCCGCAGCTCGCTGACTGGCGTCGCTTCAGCCCCAGGAGTTTCTCTCTCTTTTCTCTTTTTCTCTCATTCTCACTTACTTTTCAATCATGGAAAAATTCATGCTCATCTTCCACAGCTTCGCGGCCACGGCCGAGGCGTTCAACAACCCGTCGCCCGAGGCCATGCAGGCCGAGCTGCAAAAGTGGAACCACTGGATTGGCAGCATCGCCGCCCAGGGCCGGCTGGCCGGCACCGAGGCTCTGCTGCCCACCGGCAAAACCCTGACCGGCTCCCAGCGCGTGGTGACCGACGGCCCCTACACCGAGGGCAAGGAAATCGTGGGCGGCTACCTGTTCGTGCAGGCCGCCGACCTCGACGAGGCCGCCCGGCTGGCCGAGGGCTGCCCCGTGTTCGAGCACGAGGGCTCGGTGGAAATCCGGCCGATTATGGCGCTGGCCTAGCGCGAGTCTACTTGCTGATTGCTGCCAGAACAAGGCCGGGCCCCGTCGCCCGGCCTTGTTTCGGCAAAGACTACCCCTGATTTTTCCCTTGGTGATGCCTGTCGCGGTCCCGGATGCTTCTGAGCGCCTCGTGGCGCACCTGTTTCGCCACGAGGCGGGGCGCCTCCAGGCCGTGCTGGCGCGCTGGCTGGGCCTGCATCGGCTCGACGAGGCCGAGGACCTGGTGCAGGACACCCTGCTGCAGGCCCTCACCGTGTGGAAGGTGCGCGGCGTGCCCGAGCAGCCCGCCGCCTGGCTCTACGCCGTGGCCCAGCGCAAAACCCTCGACCTGCTGCGCCGCGAGCAGCGCTACCGCCGCCTGGCCGGCCAGCTGGCCCCGGCACCCGAAACGACGCCCGACCCGCCCGCGTCCGCCCTGTTTCTGGCCGAGGAAATCACGGACAGCCAGCTGCGGATGCTCTTCGCCTGCTGCCACCCGGCCCTGGCCCCGGAAGCCCAGCTGGCCCTGTGCCTGAAAATTCTGGGGGGCCTGAGCGCTGCCGAGCTGGCCGGGGCCTTCCTGGTGCCCGCCGATACCATGACCAAGCGCCTCTACCGGGCCAAGGAGCGGCTGCGGGCCGTGGCCGGGCCGCTCGAAGTGCCCAGCGGGGCGCCGCTCACCGGCCGGCTGGCCGCCGTGCTCAAAAGCCTGTACCTGCTCTTCAACGAGGGCTATAATTCGGCTCATCCCGACCAGCTCATCCGCCGCGAGCTGTGCGAGGAAGCCCTGCGCCTGGCCCTGCTGCTCACCCAGCACCCGCGCACCAACCGCCCCGAAACCCACGCCCTGCTGGCCCTGCTCTGCTTCCAGACCTCGCGCTTCGCCGCCCGCACCGACGCCGACGGGGCCATCGTGCTGCTCGCCGACCAGGACCGCCGCCGTTGGCACCAGCCGCTCATCGCCCAGGGCCTGCGCCATCTGGGGGCAGCGGCGGCGGGCGAGGCGGCCGGCGAGTTTCATCTCGAAGCGGCCATTGCGCTGGAGCACTGCCGCGCCCCGACTTACGCCGCCACCGACTGGCCCGCCATTGGCCGCTACTACGACCAGCTGCTGCTGCTCAAGCCCACGCCGGTGGTGGCGCTGCACCGCGCCGTGGCCCTGGCCCAGGCCGTGGGGCCGGCCCCGGCCCTGGCCGCCGTGCTGGCCCTGGCCGGCCTCGACCAGCACCACCTCTACCACGCCGTGCTCGGCGAGCTGTACGCCCAGACCGGCCAGCCCGCCCCGGCCGCCCGGCACCTCGACCGCGCCCTGGCCCTCACCGCCTCGCGGCCGGAACAGGACCTGCTGCGCCGCAAGCGCGCCGCCCTGCCCGGCGCACCCGGCCCCGATGATGACGAGCTGCCCCAGTAAGAGCCTAGCCAAATGGGGCATTGACAAAATCAGCCCGTCATGCAGCGCGCAGCGAAGCGTCTCGCCCGCTTCGTCTTAATGATTGAGCTACTACCCCGAGCGAGATGCTTCGCTGCGCGCTGCACGATGCCCTCTGGCTGCGCGCTGCATGACGCCCTCTGTGGGACACGCTCCAAGCCGCAGCCGTATTCCGGCTTCACCCCACCCCGAAAATCTGCATCAGTACCTGCTCGCGCAGGTCGCGGCTTACGGGCACGCGGTGCTTGCCCAGCAGCAGCTCGTTGCCGTCGAGGGCCGTGACCTGGCCCACGGCCACCAAATAGGAGCGGTGCACCCGCAGAAACTGGCCGGCCGGCAGCTGGGCCTCCAGGTTTTTGAGGCGCTCCAGGGCCACCAGCACCCCGCCCGGCGTGTGAATGCGCACGTATTCCTGCCAGCTTTCCACGAACAGAATATCGGCCAGCGCCACCTTGCGGTACTGCCCGTCGGCCTTGATGGTAAGGAAGGCGGGCGGCGCGGGGAGCCCGGCGCCTGGGCCCGGCGCGGGCAGTGGGGCGGCTGCGGCCAGCGCCAGCCGGGCCTTGTTCAGGGCCTGGAGCAGCCGCTCGAAAGAGTAGGGCTTGGGCAGATAATCCACCGCGTCGAGCCCGAAAGCTTCCACCGCGTGCTCGCTGTAGGCGGTGGTGAAGATGGTGAACGGCCGCCGCGAGAGCGAGCGGAGCAGCTCCAGGCCGCTGAGGCGGGGCATCTGGATGTCGAGGAAGAGCAGGTCCACGGGCTCGCGGCCCAGCAGCGCCAGCGCTTCGAGCGGCTCCCGGATTTTGGCCACGATTTCAAAGTCGTCGAGGCGTTGCAGGTAGCCTTCGAGCAGGTTCAGGGCCAGGTACTCGTCGTCAACGAGCAGGGTGCGAATCTTCGGCATGGGGCAAGAGCGGCAAGTGCAGGCGAGCGGTGAAGGTAGTGGGCGTGGCCAAGGTGAGCAGGGCGGCGCGGGCGGCCCCGTGGGTGAGGCGCAGGCGCTGGCGAATGTTGTCCAGGCCCACGCCGTGGGCGGCGTCTTTGGGCTGATCGGCGGCGTCCTTGGTGTTCTCGGTTTCAAACACCAGCTCCGTGGCCGTCACTTGCAGCCGCAGGCGGACATAGCCGGCGGGGTTGTAGTCGAGGTCGCCGTGCTTGAGGCAGTTTTCGACCAGCGGAATCAGCAGCATGGGCTCGATGTCGGGCCCCGGCGCGGGGCAGTCCACGGCCAGGGTGATGGGCACCGGGTGCTCGAACCGGACCTGGTAGAGCCAGAGCAGCTCCCGGATGTGCTCGACTTCCTGCAGCACCGGCACCCGGGCCTCGCGGGTGCTGTAGATGGCGTAGCGGAGCAGCGCGGCCAGGCGCAGCACCATTTCGGGCGCTTCGGGGGCGCGGGCCACCGTGAGGGCGTAGAGGTTGTTGAGGGTGTTGAAGAGAAAGTGCGGGTTAATCTGGGAGCGCAGGTAGAGCAGCTGGGCCTGCTGCTGCTGGCTGATGGTGGCCTGGGCGCGCCGGGCCTCGGCCTCGCGGCGGCGCAGCGCCGTTACGAAGTAGCTCACCCCCAGCACCAGCCCGTGCAGCAGCAGCACGTAGAGCCGGTAGCGGTTCAGCGACGGAAATCCGGTGGCCATGTCGGCCCCGAACAGCGCCGCGTCCAGCCCCAGCCGCAGCGCCGACACGCCGCCCCCCAGCGCCAGCGCCGCCAGCAGGTAGGCCCCCGGGCCGGGCCGGGCCAGCAGCCGCGGCATCAGCACCCGGGCGTTGCCGTAGTAGAGCAGCAGCAGCAGGCCCAGGCCCAGGGCGTCGCGCTCCAGCGGCTGCCCGATGTGGTTATTAAGGAAAAACGGCAGGTAGGCCACGAACAGCGCGCTCCACACGGCGACGTGCAGCAACCAGTTTCGCCGCTGAGTAAGGTTCATGCCGGGGAGCGGAAGGTGAAAAAAGCCGGCCACCAGAGCCGGGCGCGGCCGCCGAAATGTAGGCACCGCTGGCCGGCCGCGGCCTACCCGGGATTAACGCGGCGCAGCTCGGGGGCCGCCTCCGGGTCCGGCGCCGGCTTGAGGCCGAACAGCAGGCGCAGGATGCCCACCCGGCGCACCACGAACTCGTACAAAAACGCCGTGCCCGCGAAGGTGCCCGCCACGATGACAGCGTACTTAATTGCTATGCCGGCCGACCACTGCAGGACGTAGTACCCGAGGATAATAAGCACGGTCTGGTGCAGAATATAGAAGGGGTAAACCGCCTCGTTGGTGTACGCCAGAAAGGCGTTGCTCCGCTGCAAGTGGTGCCGGGCGAAGCCGATGAAGCACAGTATCCAACCCCAGATATTGAGGCACTTGAACACGCAGAACGCCAGCCAGCCGGCCGTGGTGGTTTCCAGGAAGCCCTCGCCCGGCGAGTGCCAGCCCACGTAAATCAGCGCGGATGAAACGGCGCCCACGGCCAGGTAGCCCCAGCGGTTCTGCTCCACTTGCGGCCACACCCACTCGCTGAGCGAGAGCACGAAGCCGTAGAGCAGGAAGGTGAGGTAAAAGGCGAAGTTATACCAGTCGGCCACTAGGTTCCGGGTGTCAGGCCAGCGGCTGCGAAGCAGGACTTCGATGAGCACTAAAGGCACCACCAAGCCGAGCAGCCGGTAGTGGCCGGTCCAAAAGCCCGCTCCCGCCCCGCGGCTCCCGGCCTCGTTGCGCCGGCGCAGCCACAGGAACACCGGCAGCAGCAGCACCGAGTAGGCCAGCAGGTACACGATGAACCACAGGTGGTTCCAGGTGAAGTTGCCGGCCTCGAAAAAGTGCGGATAAAACCCCAGGTACGACGGGTAGCTGACGCCGTGGCTGAGGCGCTCCAGGTACGTCTGCGGCGGAATGACGAGCAGAATGCCGGCCACGAGCGGAATGCCCAGCCGCCGCAGCCGGTCCTGCAGAAACACCCGCCCCGGGCGGCGGCGCAGGGCAAAGCGGGTGCCGACGCCGGCCACGAAAAACAGTAGCGGCAGCCGCCACTGGTTCACGAACAGCATGGGTGGCTTGAGGTCCTCGGTGAGCCCCGCGTTCTGGATGTGGAAGCCCCAGTCCACGAACATCAGCCCCGCGTGGTAGGGCACCAGCAGGCCAAAGGCCAGCACCCGGAGCCAGTCGAAGTAAAACAACCGGCTGGTTTGAGCGGCGAGGGCCATGGGCGGTGGATTTTACGGGTTGATGCGGTGAAAATACACCTACGCCGCGCTGCTGGCAAATGGCTGGTCTTGGTTTCCGCCGAAGCGCCGGGAAACGGTGCGGCTGAAAAGAACGTCATGCCGAGCGCAGCCGAGGCAACTCGCGTGCAGCAGTAAATAATTTCGCCCCACGATGCGAGCGAGATGCTTCAGCTGCGCTCGGCATGACGTTCTTTTTACCTTCTTGCACAAGCACTCGGGCTCAGCCCGCCGTGGCCCGCTCGTACCGCTCCTCGTTCAGGCGGTGGTTGGTGCCCATCCAGGTGTCCCAGAAGTTGAAGTACAGGCCGTAGTTGCCCTTCACCAGTTGGTGGTGCAGGTTGTGGTGGGTGCCGGTGTTCTGCCAGCGGCCCAACCAGTGGCGGTGCAAGCGCGGGGGCAGCAGCTCGTAGCCCAGGTGGCCAATGACGTTGAAGGTGAGCGTGTACACCCCAAAAATGGCCAGCGCCAGCGGGTGCACCGGCAGCACGAACACGGCCAGCGGCAGGATGCCGGCCTCAATCACGGCTTCCAGCGGGTGGAAGGCGTAGGCGGCCCAGGGCGAGGGATTGTGCGAGAGATGGTGCACCCGGTGCACGTGCGGGAAAATCAGTCGGTGGTGCATCAGCCGGTGCGACCAGTAGAAGTACGTGTCGTGCAGCCCGATGAGCAGGCCCACGCTCAGCACCAGGTAGGGCCAGCCGTGCGTCTGCACGTCGGCGTACATCTGGGTGTAGCCCAGCTTCCGCAGCCAGAAAACCAGCAGGAAAATCCCGGCAAAAATCACGGCCGTGAGCAGGGAGTAGCCCACTTCCTGCCGAATCTGCTTGTCGGTGGGGAAGTGGGGCTGAATGCGGCGGGCCAGCCACTGCCGGCGGCGCCACACGTAAAAGAACAGGTAGGCCCCGCCGGCAAACAGCAGGTAGCGCAGCAGCACGTTGGCCAGCACCAGGCCGGAACCAGCGGCCGGACTCAGGGTGGCGGGCAGGAGGAAGTTCATGAGGGAAAAAGCTAGTGAAAAAGTAAAACAGAAAGCTTCAAAACGTAGTCAGGTAACCTCGCGCAGCAAAGCGCTGCATTTTTGCCGGACTTGCGGGTCTTCGGGCCGCAGGTCGGGCAGGGCCAGCGCCCGGCGCAGCAGCGCCTGCGCTTCGCCGGGGCGGTCCAGGTGCCGGCAGGCGGTGGCGGCCAGCAGGTAGAACTTCAAGTTGCCGGGCTGCAGGCGCAGGGCTTGCTGGCAGCAGTGCAGGGCCCGCTCGTTGCTGGCCCCCGCGGCGGCCGGGCCGGCCACCATTCGCTCGGCCCAGCTCAGGTTGGCCAGGCCCAGGTGCCAGCCGCCCAGCAGGGCCCAGCTTTCGGCGTGGCGGGGGTTGAGGGCCACGGCCCGGCCCGCGTGCCAGCGCACGGTGCGGCCGGCCGCCAGCCGCTCGGCGTGGCTGGCGCCGCTCATTTGGGCCACCCCCGCCACCAGGGCCACGGCGTAGTGCGCCTCGTGGCGGGCCGAGTCCAGGCGCAGGGCGCGGTCGGCCAGCGCCCGGGCCTGCCGGAAGCTGGTTTGCCGCGCGGCTTGGTCGGGCTGCCGCAGCGCCAGCTGGGCGGTGAGCACGGCGCGGTTCCAGAGGGCCTCAAAGTTGTCGGGGGCCACGCGCAGCACCCGGTCGTAGGCCGCAGCGGCCGGCTCGCGCTGGAAGCGGGCCTGGTAGGCCGCGCCCTGCGCCAGGCTTTGCTGGATGGTCGGCTCCGAAGCTGCCGCCCCCGCCGCCGGCCCGGGGGCGGGGCCCAGCACCAGCAGCGTCGGCAGGGCCAGCAGCTGCATCGAACGAGTACAGAGGGCTAGAAAAAGCATGGGAGAAAGAATGAAGAGTGAGAAATCACGGGAGCCTCAACCAACGGGCCCGGCCAATTGCGCTTTTCAGGGGAGGGTAATGACCCGGGACGTGGGGCCGACGGTGAGCGTGGCCGTCTTGTCGCAGGTGCCGGAGCCGTAGTCGAGCCCGAAGGCGGGCTTCGCCGCGGCTTTGAGCGACAGCGTGCCGCTCGCCGGGTAGATGATGCCCTGGCTCAGGCAGGCGCTCTGCACCAGCAGCGGGCTGGGGGTGGTGACGGCATAGGCCACGCCGTTGCGCCAGGTGAGGGTGCCCGCGGTGACAATGGCAAACACGTCGTCCTGCGCCGTGCCGGTGCCCTCGCCCGTGGTCCATTCGGTGGTGCGGGCCAGGTCGGCCAATAGCGTGCCGCCGCCGTTGGCCAGGGCGAGGCTGCCGCCCGCCACGGTGGTGGTGTACTGGAGCTTGCCGGCCGCGTTGCGGCTCACGCCGCTGAGCGTGACGGTGCCGCCCACCGCGTTGTTGTCGACCGAGTAGCCGGCGAAGGTGAGGACGGTTTGGGAGCCGGGGGTGAGGTAGCCGCCCTGGTAGGTCACCGTGATTTTGCCCTTGCGCACCCGCCCGTCGGGGCCGGTGCAGCCGGCGGAGCCGAAGTCTAGGGTGACGATGCCGGCGGCGCGGTCCAGCGTGAGCTGGGCGCAGGAGGACGTAACGGGCCCCGCCGTGGCGCTGGCCTGGGCGCTGCGCTCGGCCTCGCCGGCCAGGCGCAGGGCGTCGTCGTAGGCGGCCTGGGCGTAGCTGCCGTCGGCGGCGGTTTGCTGCTCTTCGACGACGCTGGGCTCGGGCGTTTCGCGGTCGGCGTGGTTGCAGCTGCTCAGCAGCAGCGCGGCGCACAGGGCAGTCAGGAGGGCGGGGCGGGGGGTACAGGCGTTCATTTTTGCAGGCGATGAAGGGGGGTTATGGCTATTCACTCGAATAACTGCTTCAAAGGTGCCCGCCCGGCCCAGGCCCGCGAAAACAATTCAACCAACGGTTCGCCGCCGCCCACCAACCGCCGGTTTTTGTCAACGGGGACGAGCCGCGCCCCGGCTCAGCAGCGTTTGGAGCGCTCACCCCTTTTAAACTTTTGCCGGCACCTCCCATCCAACGGGCTAAACTCAACCCCTGACGCACCATGAAGCGACTTTTTCTCTTGCTTGGGCTCGTTGGCAGCCCCTTCTTCGGAGCCCGCGCCCAGACCGCCGACTTCAGCGCCGTCGACGCCTTGTTCACCACCAATCTCAGCCGCTACAATGGCAGCGTGGTGTGCCTCGTGAAGCAGAACAACCGCGTGGTGTACTACAAGGCGCTGGGTAGTCGCGACAGCCTGTCGGTGGTGCCCATTGCCTCGGCTACCAAGAACATTACCGGGGCCGTGGTGCTGCGCCTGGCCCAGGAGGGCCTGATTGGGCTCGATGACTCCATCGGCCGCTACCTGCCGCGAGCCACGTTCTTTCGCAAGGGCAATTCCACCATCCGGCAAAACTTTTCGCATACCGGCGGCTGGGCCGGCACCAGCGGCGAAGACTTTCTGGCCCGCCCTGCCCTCAGCCTGGCCCAGTGCGTGGACAGCATCCTGCGCGAAGACCCGCAACTCTACCGGCCCGGCACGGCCTTCCGGTACGGCGGCGTCTCGATGCAGGTGGCCGGCCAGTGCGCCGCCGTGGCCGCGGGCACCGACTGGAACGCGCTCTTCACCACCCGCCTCAAGCAGCCGCTGGGCCTGAGCAGCACCACCTACCAGCTCAGCAGCCCCACCAACCCGCGCCTGGCCGGCGGCATCAGCTCCAACGCCCGCGACCTGATGCGCTTCACCCAGTTCATCCTGCGCAACGGCAAGGTGGGCACCACCCAGGTCATCGACTCGGTGTGGATGCAGGAAATGTGGCGCGACCAGACCAACCGGGTGCCCCAGCTGGCCTCGCCCTACCCGGACAACCCCGCCTACAATAACCCCTACAACCAACCCATTATTTACTACGGGTTCGGGGCCTGGCAGGACGTGTACAACCCCGCCACCCAGTACACCGAGCAAATCAGCGGGGCCGGCGCCTTCGGCACCATCTACTGGGTGGACCGCTGCCGCGGGATTACGGGCGTCATCGTCACCCAATCCAGCTACGCCACCACCGCCGCCACCTCCATGCAGGCCATCGACCTGATTCGGGCCGCCATCGGTGGGGGCTGCGGCACCATTACCGCCGTGCGCGAGACGGCTGCCGCCGCCGCCGTGTTGATTTACCCCAACCCCGCCCAGGAAGCCGTGTATTTCAGCACGCCCAACCTGCAGCCCGCGACGGTCAGCATCTACGCGCCCGACGGCCGGCTGGTGCAGCCCCCGACGCGCGTGCTGGCCAACACGGCGCTGTTCCTGCGCGGCTTGGCGCCGGGCGTCTACTACCTGCGCATCGCGCTGGCCGATGGCACCCGGGCCTACCGCCAACTGCTCGTGCAGCCGTGAGCCGGGCTTTAATGAACGTGTTGCTCGTCGGCGCGTCGTGCCTGTTCGCCGGGCGGCCGGCGCAGGCGCAGGGCCCCGCCGCCTGGCGATGGGCGGTGGCGGGCGGCTCGGCCGGCGTCGACGACTACTGCCGGGGCGTGGCCCTGGACGAGCGGGGCGCGGTGTGGGCCACTGGCGACTTCAAAAACAGCTTCCTGCTGGCCGGCACGCCGGTGCAGGCCGTGGGCGGAGCCGACGCCTACGTGGTGCGCCTGCGCCCTAACGGTACGCCGCTGATGGTGCGCACCTTTGGCGCGCTGGGCCCGGAAGTCGGCGTGGACCTGGACACCTACGGCCCGGAATGCGCGGCCTACGTCACGGGCACCTACTTTAGCCCCCAACCCCTGAACCCCGGCGTGAGCCTGCCCACGCCGCGCGGGCAGCGCGACGCCTACGTGGCGCAGTTCGACTCGCTGGGCCGGGCCGTGTGGGCCTCCGCGTTCGGCAGCCGGGGCAGCGACTCGGGCAACGAAGTGGTGACCTCCGCCACGGGCGAGGTTTGGGCGACGGGCCTCTTCGCGGGCGACACGCTCACGTTTCCCAACGGGAGCCAGGTGGTGAAAGCCGGCGGCCCCGACGAGGTGTGGGTAAGCAACCATTCGCGCACGGGCCGCTTCCGGCGGGGCTTCGCGCTGCCTGGCACCGGCCACGAGGAGGGCCGCGGCATCAGCGTGGACGCCACCGGCCACGTGCTCCTGACCGGCGAGTTCGACGCCGCCGTGTACCTGGCCGGCGATACGCTCCAGACGCGCGGCAGCAGCGACATCTACCTGGTGCGCTACGACAGCTTGGGGCAGGTGCAGTTTTACAAGCACTGGGGCGGGGCGGGCCTCGACCACGCCCGCGGCGTGGACGCCGACGCGGCCGGCAACGTGTACGTGTCGGGCGTGTTCACGGGCAGTGTCAGCTTCGACGGCACCGTGCTCACGTCCGCGGCCGGCAGCAAAGACATCTTCCTCGCCAAGCTCACGCCCACCGGCACGCTGTTGTGGGTGCGGCAAATCGGGGGCCCTTCGCCCGTGGACGAGGGCGCGGAGCTGGAAGTCAGCGGTACCACCGGCAACATCGTGCTGGCCCCCAACGTGGGCGCGGTCACGACGCTGCCCAACGGGGTGGTCGTAACCGGCAACGCGCAAAACCAACTGGTGCTGAAATTAAATCCGGCCGGGCAGGTGCTGAGCTACAAGCTGGTGCCCGGCACCGGGGGGCAGGTCATCAACTTTGCCGTGGGCCTTGACGGTCAGGAGAACGTGGCCGTGGTCGGCTCCTTCACGGGCAATATGACCTTCGATGCCCTGCCGCTGGCGGGCGAGCCCCAACCCACCACGCCGGGTGGGCCGCTGGTGGGCGACTTCTACCTGGCCTACCTGCCCGCGTCGGCGGGGGTGCTGGCCGCCGCGCCCGCGGTCGGGCCGGTGCCAACGGCGCAGGTTTACCCCAACCCCGTGACGACGACGCTGTGCCTCGATGCGCCGGTTGGCGGGGTGGCCCGCGCAATACTGCTCGACGGCCAGGGTCGCCGGGTGCGCGACTGGCCGCGGCCGGTGGCCTCTCTCGACGTGGCCGACGTGCGGCCCGGCTACTACCTCCTGCGGCTGGAGCTGCCGGACGGGACCGTCGTGCATCAAGCCCTTCTCAAACAGTAACGCTTCCCATATCCATGAAAAAGCTATTCTCCCTCCTGCTGTTGCTGCTGCCGTGGCTGCCCGCGGCGGCGCAGGCCCCGGCCCCCCTCGTCGCCGACTCGGCGGTGCTGCAGGGGGTGCTGCGCAAGTGGTACACCCAATTGCCCCGCAACTACGCCACCCAGACTGCCGCGCCGCTGCTGCTGGCCTTGCACGGGGGCCTGGGCACGGCCCGCAATTTCGCGGGCTCCAGCGGCTGGCCGGCCATTGCCGACACGGCCGGCGTCATCGTGGTGTTCCCCGAAGGCGGCATTGAGCAGCGACCGGGCGGTTTTGTCTGGAACATCTACTCCTGGGACGCCACTTATTCGTTCTACAATTCGACCCTCAACGACGTGGCGTACCTGGACACGGTGATGAACCGGGTGAGCCGCCGCTACCGCGTCGACGCCAACCGGGTGTACCTGATGGGCTTTTCCAACGGCAGCAGCATGGTCAACACCTACCTGTTCCGCAACTCGGCCCGGCTGGCGGCGGCGGCCCCGGTCAGCGGCTCGTTCATGACCACGCTGGCCATCAACCCCTACGCCAATCCGTACCAGCCCAACGGCAAGGTGCCCGTTTGGATTTGGCGGGGGCAGCAGGAAAACCAGCAGGTGCCCGGCACCAGCGAAACCCGCTCGGTCTCGGACCAGAACCAGAAGCGTTACTGGATTAGCTACAACCAAACCGGCCCGGGGGCCGACCGCAGCACCCGCCCCACCCTGGGCGGCTACACCTACGCCGACACCCTGTTTGCCAGCGCCGACTGCCGGGGCGCGGTGCGCTTCACGGAAGTCGCGGGCCAAAACCACCAGTTCGTGCCCGCCTACGCTGCCCGCCTCTGGGACGAGTTTTTCCGGGGCACCGTGCGCACCTGCGTCAGCCAGCCGCTGGCCGCGGCCCCGGGGGCCAGCCGGACGGTGCTCAGCGTGTATCCCAACCCGGCGCGCACCGAGTTCCGGCTGGGCACCAACCAGCCGGTGGCGCTGACGACCCTCTATAACGCGACCGGCAGGGCCGTGCCGTTGCGGCAGCGAGAAGCAACCTACTCACTGAGCGGGATTGGGCCGGGGCTTTACCTGCTGCGCGTCCAGTTCCGCGACGGCACGGCGGGGACCCAGAAGTTATTAGTTGAATAGGAATCAGCGCCAAAAGTCCCTTGCCAGGAAAAGAAGGTGATGCACTCTTGGCGTCGCAAAAAAGTGAGCCAGCAGTTCGCCCGGAAGTTGCTGACCCACATGCTGTACCCGCGCTTTGGGCGTGCCCTCTTCAGCGCGGCAGAACCTTCGGCGATGGGGTCCGACGATTTGGCCATTGCCGGCAACGGGGTGGCCATCCGCAGTATTGTTCCAGAAATGACTCCGGTCGGGTAGGCTCGTTCTGCTGGGGGCGTAGGCGGCCAAAAGCTACTGGCTTGCGAAAACCACGCGCCGGGGCCCGGTTGTTTTCCGGGTCCCGGCGTGGCGGGGCGTTGAACCAGTCCCCGGGGACATTGGTCCAGCGGAGAGGGTAGTTCGGGGTGAACGCCGGCGGCGGGCCACGGGGCCGTGTAATTTAGCCCCTTCCCACTTGCCGGTCTTCTCACTCACCCCCCCGATTCCTTGGCCACAACTGCTGCTGCTCCCGATAACTTGCCGGACCGCGTTGGCGCGTTGGAAGACGCCCTGCGCCAATCCCAAATCGCCAACGCGCACCTGCAGGCGCTCACCCAGCACCTGCGCGACGGCCTGTTGCTGCTCGACGCGGCCGGCACGGTGCTGCTGGTGAACGAGCAATACTGCCAGTTGCTGGAACTGCCCGGGCCGGCCAGCCACTGGACTGGCCAGCCGCTGGAAGCGCTGGTGGCGCTGGTGCGGGAGCGCGTGGCCGACCCCGCCGCCTACCTCGCCGAGCTGGCCACGGCCCGGGAAGCCCCGGGCTCCCTGCTCAACGCCCTGCTGCCGCTGCGCAGCGGCCGGCTGCTGGCGCGCGACGTGGTGCAGGTGCCTCTCGGCGAGGGAACGGGCTGGCTGCTGAGCTGCCGCGACGTGACCGCCCAGCACGCGGGCGAAGCGCAGCTGCGGCTGCTGGCGCGCATCTCCGAGCAAAACCCCAACCCCATCATGCGCTTCAACGGGGCCGGGGAGCGGGTGTACGCCAACCCCGCCACGTTTCGCTTCGCCGAGCGGCTGGCGCCCGCCGAGGTGCAGGCGCTGCGCAGCAGCCTGCGCGCCGTGGCCGCCCGCAGCCTGCAACTGGCCGAGCCCCAGGAGCTGGAAGTCCAGGCCGGGG
Organism: Hymenobacter sp.; assembly: GCF_031398885.1. Lineage (GTDB taxonomy): Bacteria > Bacteroidota > Bacteroidia > Cytophagales > Hymenobacteraceae > Hymenobacter. The sequence continues at coordinate 72,833 of NZ_JANNOD010000056.1, read as the reverse complement.
AGATGCTCATGCAGGTGTTTGTGGCGCCTTTTCCGGCCGAAGACTACGTCAACGTCTACCTCGTCGACATCACGGCCCGGCACGCGGCCGAGCGGCAGGTGCGCGAGCAGCAGCAGTTTACGCAATTGGTGCTCGACACCGCGCCCAGCGCTATTTACGTGCGGGACGACGCGGGCGCCATCGTCTTCAGCAACCGGGCCATGCAAGCGCTGACGGCCGACATGCAGGACCTGCCGGCGCGGGCCGCCGCCAACCCCGCCGGCGTGGAGGCCTGGGAGATGGCCCAACACGCCCGGGCCGACGCCCGGGTGCTGGCCACGGGCCAGCAAGTGACGTCCGAAGACCGCCTGACCCTGGGCCCGGACGACGTGCGCTGGTTCCACACCGTGAAGCGGCCCCTGCCCCGCCCCGACGGCCGCGGGCTGGTGCTGGGCGTGAGCACCGACATCACCGCCACCAAAGAAGCCCAGTTCAGCCTGGCCCACACCGAGAAGCAGTACCGCGACCTGGCCCGGTACTCGCAGGCCCTGATTTGCACCCACGACCTGAACGGCGTCATGCTCTCGGTGAGCCCGGCCGTGGCCCAAATGATGGGCGCCCCGGCCGAGGCGCTGGTCGGCCAGCCCCTGAGCGCCGGGGTGCCGCCCGCCCTGCGCCCGCAGGTGGCGGCCTACCTGGCCCTGATGGCCCAACGGGACGAGCACAGCGGCTTGCTGCAAGTCCAGACAATCAGCGGCGAAACCCGCTACCTGCTCTACCACAACTACCGCGTGCAGGAGAACGGGCAGACGACCCACGTGGTCGGCTACGGCCAGGACATCACCGCGCGCATCCAGGCCGAGCAGGCCACCATGCGGGCCCGCGACGAAGCCGAGGCCACCGCCCGCGCCCGCGAGAACTTCCTGGCCAACATGAGCCACGAAATCCGCACGCCCATGAACGGGGTGCTGGGCATGACGGCCCAGCTGGCCAAAACCCGCCTCGACCCGCGCCAGCAGGAGCTGGTGGACGTCATTCAGCAGTCGGGCCAGCACCTGCTGGGCGTGCTCAACGACGTGCTCGACATGGCCAAAATCACGGCGGGCCAGCTGGAGCTGGAGGAGCAGGCCTTCAACCTGTGCGACTCGATGGGCGCCGCCGTGCAGGGCCTGGCGCTGCAGGCGCAGGAAAAGGGCCTGGAATTCGTGGGCACGTCGCTGCGCGACACCTGCCCGATGCCCTGGGTGCTGGGCGACGCCCACCGCCTCAACCAGGTCCTGATTAACCTGGTCAGCAACGCGGTCAAGTTCACCGCCCAAGGCCGCGTCACGGTGCGGGGCGAGCAGCTTGCCGAAACCGCCGACTCGCTCACCGTCCGCTTCAGCGTGCAGGACACCGGCCCCGGCATCGACCCGGACAAGCAGGCCCACATCTTCGAAAGCTTCACCCAGGCCTACGCCGACACGGCCCGGCGGCACGGCGGCACCGGCCTGGGGCTGAGCATTTCGCGGGCGCTGGTGGCCCAGATGGGGGGCGAGCTCACCCTGGCCAGCGCGGTGGGCGAGGGCAGCACCTTCGCCTTCACCCTCACCCTGCCCAAAGCCCCGGCGGCGGCCGAGCGGCCGGACGAGGCGGCCGCGTACGACACCGGCCACCTCGTGGGCGCGCGGGTGCTGCTGGTGGAAGACAACGACATCAACCGCCTGGTGGCCCGGATGATGCTGGAGCCCTGGGGCGTGCGCCTCGACGAGGCCACCGACGGCCCGGCCGCCCTGACCCAGCTCGACGAACAGACCTACGACGTGGTGCTGATGGACATCCAGCTGCCCGGCATGAACGGCGTGGAAATCACCCAGCGCCTGCGCCAGATGGCCGATGCCAAGCGGGCGGCCACCCCGGTCATTGCCCTCACGGCCAATGCCTTTCGGGCCGACGTGGACGGCTACCTGGCCAATGGGTTCAACGACTACCTGGCCAAGCCCTTCGAGGAGGAAGAGCTGTACCGCAAGATTGAAGCCCTGCTGCCCGCCGCCGTCCCGGCCTACGACCTTACCCAACTGCGCCACATGGCCCAGGGCCGCCCCGTGTTCGTGGAGCGCATCCTCCGCTCCTTTCTCGCCAATATGCCCACCAGCCTGGCCCAGCTGCGCGGGGCCGCCGCCGCCGCCGACTGGCCCGCCGTGGCCCGCCTGGTGCACCACATCAAGCCCAACCTGCAGGCCCTGGCCGTGGTGGGCACCGCGGAACCCGTGGCCCTGCTCGAACGCCTGCACCAGGCCGCCACCGCGGGCGGCGAGGCACCTGCTCCGGCGGCGCTGACCCCGGCCGTGGAGCTGCTGCTGCTCGCCGTGGAGCGGGCGCTGCGCGAGCTGCCCGGCGAGGAAGGGCTGCTGCCGGCCCAGGGCTAGGGAGTCAGGTTTGCGTCGGCACGAGTATTCCACAAGCGGCCGCCGGCTGATTCGTGTTGCGGGCGGGCAAAGCCGTGGGAGCCGCTCCCGGAGCTGCGGAGAATCAGGGCGGTTTTCGGGTTCGCGCGCGGGTGGCGCGAAGCGGGGCCTCGCGCCACATCCAACCCTACGTCTCTGCGGTCGAAGGCGGCTAGCGCACCAAAAGAAAATGTCGCCGGCGAGTTGAATTTCTTGCAGCAGCGCCAGGCTGGCGGGCGGGTATTTTTCGGAAGAGACCCGGCGCAACGGGTGGTGCAGGTGGCCCAGCGCGGCGGTGCCCCGGGCTTCTTTCCCGCGGTTCTTTTCGTCTTGCAGGGAAGCAAAAAACGTGTCTCGCGTCGTGGCCCCGGGCGCCAGGGCGGGCAGGAGGAACTGCCGGCGCCCCGCTCCTTAGGCTGCGCGCCTTAGTCGAACCGGGGCCGGGGTGAAACTCCCAAACGGCCACTAGTCGTGGTCCTCAAACTTGCCCATGGCCCCGTTCTCGAAGTCGGCAATGGCCTGCACCAGTTCTTCGTTGGTGTTCATCACGAATGGCCCGTACGTAGCCAGGGGCTCTTCGATGGGCGCGCCGGCCAGCACCAGCACGATGCTGTCCTCGGTGGCGGTGAGGTGGGCGTCCGGCGAGTTCCAGCCCAGCACCACCAACTGCTTGGTGGCGGCGGGGCGCTCGCCGTGGAGCAGCACGGCGCCCTTCACGACGTAGAGGCCCACGTTGTAGGCAGCGGGCAGGCTCAGGGTTAGTTCGGCGCCTTTGGGCAGGTGCACGTCGAGCATGGTCAGGGGCGAGAAGGTGGTGGCCGGGCCGCGCACGCCTTCGTAGCTGCCCGCAATCACGCGGATGGTGCCTTGGCCGTCGGCCGTGGGCAGCGTCTTGATGGCCGAGGACGGGATGTCCTGGTAGTTGGCCGGCGCCATTTTGTCCTTCTTGGGCATGTTCACCCACAGCTGCACCACCTCCAGCGTGCCGCCCTTGCGCGTGAACTCCTTCTCGTACAGCTCCTCGTGCATGAGGCCGGCGCCGGCCGTCATCCACTGCACGTCGCCGGGGCCAATGTTGCCCGCGTGGCCGGCCGTGTCGCGGTGCGCGAGTACGCCCTGGTACATGACGGTCACGGTTTCGAAGCCGCGGTGGGGATGGGGCGGCGAGCCCAGCGGCTGCTCGCTCGGGGCAATGGCCATCGGGCCAATGTGGTCGATGAGCAGGAAGGGGCTGAGCTGGCGGATGCGCGGCCCCGGCATGGGACTCGTCACCTGGAAGCCGTCGCCCACGGCCTTCTTGTTGCCATCGATGACTTGAAAAATTCGGCGGAAAGAAGTTGCTACGGTAGTGTCCATGAGAAACAAAGGGGAAAGTAGACGAAAAGCACGGGCCGCGCAGCCGCGGCGGTTTGGTAAAAGCAGTTGGCGGCAAAATAGTTATCCGGGGCGCGCCGCGCCGCGCCGAACTTTCCCGCCGCCGGGTTGCTTTAGCCGGTTGTACTTTTGTGCCGCACGCGGCCCCGCCGCTTTTACTCATTCATACGACAATGGCAGTTTATCCCGAATACATGGTGGCGCCCATCCGCCAAGACCTGACCGAAGTGGGATTTGAGCAGTTGATGACCCCGGAAGAAGTTGACACCGCCCTCGCTTCGAACGAAGGCACCGTGCTGGTGGCCGTGAACTCGGTGTGCGGCTGCGCCGCCGCCAAGGCCCGCCCAGCCCTGAAAATGGCCCTGGCCAGCGCCGACAAAAAGCCCGGCAAGCTCGTGACCGTGTTTGCCGGCATGGAAACCGACGCCGTGGCCAAGATGCGCGAGCACCTGCTCCCGTACCCGCCCTCGTCCCCTTGCATTGCCTTGTTCAAAGACGGCGAGCTGGTGCACATGATTGAGCGCTACCACATCGAAGGCTCCGACGCCATGCGCATCGTCAACAACCTGCAAGGCGCCTTCGCAGAGTATTGCTAAGCCCGAGCCGCCGGCTTGGATTCGTGAATGGTCGTTCCGGTTTCGGGGCGGCCATTTTTGTTGTTACTCGATTCGGCCTTCTCAGCGGGCTTTGCAAAGACAATGAGCAGCACGCCGCTCACCATCAAGGCTGCGCCCAGCACCACCTGCCACGTGAGCTTTTCCTTGAGAAAAATAGCCGCCAGCGTCACCGAAAACACCAGCGCCACGTTGGTCATCGGCGACACCCGCGAGGCATCGCCAATGGACAGCGCCCGAAACGCCAGCAGCGAGGACGTAGCCGTCAGGATGCCCGCCGTAACCAGAATAAGCCACGTTTTGCGTTCAATGCGGCCAATTTCGGGCAATAATCCCTGCCAGAGCACCGTGCCCCAGGACACGATAATAATCAGCACCGCCTGCACCGCAAAGGCCAGACTCGGCGGGACATTCCTGATGCCCGCTTTCGACAACGTTACCACCACGGCGGAAATCAGCGCCGCCAGCAAAGCAAAAACAACCCACATATATAACCCCAGAAATATCAGCTAAACAGCACCATAGGCGTACTTCCCAATACGCGGTTGGGTGGGGAGGGTTCAACTTATCAGTTTGCGAGCAGCCAATGAAAAAGCCGCTCCTACTCGAGAGCGGCTTTCGCAATGTCACGGCTTTGGCGCTACGAAACGCGGGAAGTTATAGCCGTTTCCAGGTCAGTTTATACGTTCTGCTTTCCACTTCACCTCACCCCCAGTCCCTCTCCCGCGGAGAGGGGAGCCGCTCCCGACCTACGGTTGGCCCCCCTCTCCGCGGGAGAGGGGCTGGGGGTAAGGTGAAAGGTGTACACGAACCTGAAAAATGGGCTAGTTCGCCACCTCGCTGATGAACTTGATGCGCACTAGGCGCAGCTCTTCCTCGGTGAAGTCGTCGCCCATTTCCTGCATGGCCACGGCAATGTTGTCGGTGCTGGCCGTCATGAAGTAGTCGTAGATTTCTTCCTGGCGCTCTTCCTCCACCATTTCGTCGAGGTAGTAGCCCAGGTTGAGGCGGGTGCCGGAGTAGCAGATGTGTTCGATTTCCTCCATCAATTCGGCCATGGCGATGCCCTTGGACGAGGCAATGTCCTCGAGCATCATCTTCTTGTCGATTTGCTGGATGATGTAGATTTTGATTTTGGAGCGGTTCACGGCCGACTTCACCACCACGTCCTCGGCGGTTTCGATGTCGTTGTCCTCCACGTACTGCCTGATGGCGGCCACGAACGGCGCCCCAAACTTCTGGGCCTTGCCCTGGCCCACGCCCGACACGTGCGTGAGGTCGTGCAGCGTGGTGGGGTAGGTGGTGGCCATCTCCTTCAGGCTCGGGTCCTGAAAAAGAACGTAGGGCGGGAGGTTCTTTTGCTTGGCCACCTGCTTGCGCAATTCCCGGAGCTGCACAAACAGCGCTTCGTCGTGCCCGGCGGCCTGCTGCACCTCCACTTTTTCCTCGTCGGCCTTCTGCTCGGCGTCGAAATTGTGGTCTTTGGTGAGGGTAATGGAGTACGGATGCTCAATAAAATCAAGGCCCTTGTCCGCGATGCGGACCAGGCCGATGCTATCAATGTCCTTTTCCAGAAAGCCGTTGAGCAGGCACTGGCGCAGCACCGAGTGCCAGAATTGCGCGTCGCCCAGCGCCTGGCCCTGCCCGTATACCGGCAGCGCGTTGTGGGCGTAGCTCTCGATGTGCGGGTTGCTCAGCCCCAGCAGCACCTGCCCGATGTGCGTGAGGTTGAAGCGGGCTTCGGTCTGGACCACCGCGCGCAGGGCCAGGCCCACGGCGGCTTCGCCCTCGAACCGCTCCTTGGGGTGGCGGCAGTTGTCGCAAAAGCCGCAGTCCGTGTCCAGCACCTCGCCGAAGTAGTGCAGCAGTTGCCGGCGGCGGCACACCGCGCTTTCGGCGTAGTTGGTCATTTCGGCCAGCAGCTGGTGGGCGTTGTCGCGTTCGGTCACCGGCTTGTCCTTGCTGAACTTCTCCAGCTTCAGAATGTCGTCGTAGCTGTAGAACATCAGGCAGTTGCCTTCCAGGCCGTCGCGGCCGCCGCGGCCGGTTTCCTGGTAGTAGCCCTCGATGCTCTTGGGCGCGTCGTAGTGAATCACGAAGCGCACGTCGGGCTTGTCGATGCCCATGCCGAAGGCAATGGTGGCCACAATCACGTCGCACTCCTCGTTGAGAAACGCGTCCTGGTTGTCGATGCGCACCTGCTGGTCGAGGCCGGCGTGGTAGGGGCGGGCGCGCACGTCGTTCACGCGCAGCAGCTCGGCAATTTCCTCCACTTTCTTGCGGCTCAGGCAGTAGATGATGCCGGCCTTGCCCTTGTGCTGCTTCACGTACTGAATCAGCTGCTTCTTGGTGTTGTGTTTGGCCCGCACCTCGTAGTAGAGGTTGGTGCGGTTGAAGCTGGTTTTGAACACGCTGGCGTCGTCCATCTGCAGGTTCTTCTGAATGTCGAGCTGCACCTTGGGCGTGGCCGTGGCCGTGAGGGCAATGATGGGCACGTTGCCGCCCAGGTTGTCGATGATGCCGCGAATCTTGCGGTATTCGGGCCGGAAGTCGTGGCCCCATTCCGAGATGCAGTGGGCCTCGTCGATGGCCACGAAGCTGATGGTCGACTTCAGCAGGAAGTCAATAGTGTCGTCCTTGGTGAGGCTTTCCGGGGCCACGTACAGCAGCCGCACCTCGCCGCTCATGACGTCTTTTTTCACCCGGTTCATCTCTGTTTTGGTCAGCGTCGAATTGTACACCTGCGCGTTCACCCCAAAGGCGCTGAGCTGGTCGACCTGGTTCTTCATCAGGGCGATGAGGGGCGAGATGACGATGGCCGTGCCCGAAATCACCAAGGCCGGCAGTTGGTAGCACAGGCTCTTGCCCGCGCCCGTGGGCATGATGACGAAGGTGTTGTGCCCCGCCAAAACGTTTTGAATAACAGCCTCCTGCGTGCCCCGAAACTGGCCGTAGCCAAATACTTCTTTTAGCGTATGTTTCAAATCGGCCACGACGGCCGGGGCTTCTTGGATGGCAACAGGGGACATAGGACGATAACTCAGGTGGGCGGCGTGCAGACGCGCGGTTCTTAACGAAGATAAGCATGGGCCCAGTTTTTTTGCGTGAAAAATGGTGTTTTTCATGAATTGTGGAAAACAATTTCTTTACATGGCATGAGCCGCCCCAAAGCCCGGAACCGGCCTGCGGTTCGGTCGGGCCATGCCGCGACCGTCGAAACAGCGGGTTGGCCACGCGCCGCCAATTGGATTAATAACGTGAGAACCGCGCCCGGGCCGCCGCAACGCCGGGCGGGCCCGCGCCGTTCGCGCCGCGTGCTCCCGGTCCCCGGCTTACTTTCTACGCCCCAATTTTGCGGCCTCACCCACTGCTGCTCCCATGCCCGCTCCCGTCAATTCCGCCAACTCGCCCGCTGCCGCCCAAGCCCTTCCGGTCACCATTGACGTGGTGGCCATTGGCCGGCAGGTGCTGCACGAAGAAGCCGCCGCCCTGCACGACGTGGCCGCCGCGCTGGCCGCCACGCCCGACTTTGCGAACTGCGTGCGGGCCATTTTGCAGCTCAAGGGCCGGGTGGTGGTCACGGGCATCGGCAAAAGCGCCCACATCGCGGGCAAAATCGTGGCCACGCTCAACAGCACCGGCACGCCGGCCCTGTTCATGCACGCCGCCGACGCCATCCACGGCGACCTGGGCATGATTCAGCCCGGGGACTTCGTGGTGGCCATCAGCAAGAGCGGCGACACGCCCGAAATCAAGGTGCTCGTGCCGCTGCTGCGCCGCAAGGGCGTGCCGCTGGCCGCGCTGGTGAGCAACGCCGACTCCTACCTCGCCCAGCAAGCCACCTACGTGCTGCACGCCCCGGTGCAGAAAGAAGCCTGCCCCAACAACCTGGCCCCCACCACCAGCACCACCGCCGCCCTGGCCCTGGGCGACGCCCTGGCCGTGTGCCTGCTCGAAAGCCGGCAGTTCACCGCCGCCGACTTTGCCCGCCTGCACCCCGGCGGCACCCTGGGCAAGCGCCTCTACCTGAAAGTGGGCGACCTGAGCCGCCAGAACCAGCGCCCTCAAGTAGGCGAAGGCGCGCCCCTCAAGGACGTGCTGCTGGAAATATCCGGCAAGCGCCTCGGCGCCACGGCCGTGCTCGACGCCGCCGGCCAGCTCGCCGGCATCATCACCGACGGCGACCTGCGCCGCATGTTGGGCAGCTTTTCCGACCTCGAAAGGCTCAGCGCGCGCGACATCCTCACCCCGCAGCCGGCCACCATTGACGTGGAAGACTTCGCGGCCGAAGCCCTGGCGCGGATGCAGCAGCGCAACATTACGCAGCTGGTAGTCACGGAAGACGGGCAGTTTGCCGGCTTCATTCACCTGCACGACTTGCTGCGCGAGGGTCTGGTGTAGAGGCGCTGGGTGAATGAATGAATGAATGAATGGGTATTTTACCGGCCGTTGCGGTGTGGGTGGTGGCCGGGTCTTCAGATTTTCCCGTGCAATTTTGTTACTGATTCCCACCCCTTGATTTTCACCAGGTGAACGGGGCGAATAGCGGCCCACCGGGTCATTCACCCACTCACCCATTCACCCATTCACCCCTTGACCAGCACCTACCTCATCGTCATGGCTGGCGGCATTGGCAGCCGGTTCTGGCCGTTTAGCCGCACCCATCACCCCAAGCAGTTTCACGACGTGCTGGGCGTGGGCCGCTCCATGCTTCAGCTCACCGTCGACCGATTTGCGGTGCTGTGCCCGCCCGAAAACGTGTTTGTAGTCACCAACCGCGACTACGTGGCCCTGGTGCAGGAGCACCTGCCGACGCTGCCGGCCGACCAGATTCTGGGCGAGCCCATTGGCCGCAACACCGCGCCGTGCATTGCCTACGCCAGCTACCGCATCGCCCAGCGCGACCCCCGGGCCACCATCATCGTGACGCCGGCCGACCACGCCGTGCTGCGCGAAGACGAGTTTCGCCGCCTCATCGGCACCGCCGTGGCGGCGGCCCGGGCCAACGACGTGCTTATCACCCTCGGCATCCAGCCCTCGCGGCCCGACACCGGGTACGGCTACATTCAGTACATGGACGACCAGTCGCTGCCCGGCGGCGGGTTGCACAAGGTGAAGACCTTCACCGAGAAGCCCAATTTGGAGCTGGCCCGCATGTTCGTCGACAGCGGCGATTTCCTCTGGAATTCCGGCCTGTTCGTGTGGCGCGCCGACGTGATTCTGGCGGCTTTCCGGCAGTACTTGTCCGACATCGCCGAGGTGTTTGACGAAGGCGCCGACGCGCTGGGTACGCCCCGGGAAGAAGCCTTCATCAGCGAAGCTTACTCGCGCTGCCGCAACATCAGCATCGACTACGGCGTGATGGAAAAGGCCGACAACGTGTACGTGCTGCCCGCCGACTTCGGCTGGAGCGACGTGGGCACCTGGGACTCGCTGCACCGCATCGGCCGGCACGACGAGCACGGCAACGTGGTGAGCGGCGACGTGCTGCTCTACGACACGAGCGGTTGCGTCATCAAAACCCCGTCCGAGCGCCTGGTGGTGGTGCAGGGCCTGGAGGATTACATCGTGGCCGAGTACGACAACGTGCTGCTCATCTGCAAGCGCAGCGAAGAGCAGCGCGTGAAGGACTTCGTGGCCGACGTGAAGGCCAAGAAGGGCAACGGGTATAATTGAGGGCGGTAACCTCACCCCCTACTCCTCTCCAAAAGAGAGGGGAGCCGGACTAACCGACAACAAAAAAGCCCGCTCACTGAGCGGGCTTTTTTGTTGTCGGTTTACCAGCCTATCCATTTGATAAATTGGTCAAACTTTTTGATTCCCAGCTCCGCTGGATAAACGCGGTGGAATTCCGGCTCTCTCAGATGCCGAAGACAGTAATCGAAAAGGAAGGCTTGATTGGTGCGGTCAAATCTAATATGGAGCGTTTCGTGACCAAACTCAAAAGGAATATAACCGCTTACAACCAGGTTGTCCAGGGAAGTCACAGCAAAAAGCCGCCTCGATAAATTAGTGGCCTGAATGTGCCTGACCAGAGCTAACATATGGTCATGTTTCCAACCATACTCATTTAGGCTGATGTAAGTGCCTTCAATCTTCTGCCAAGGATGAGCAGTAGCAATGAGTTGGCCCATAAAATAAACTTAAACCCGCTGCCGGGCCACTTCAAACAGCATGATGCCCGCGGCCACGCTCACGTTCAGGCTTTGAATCTGGCCGCTCATGGGCACCTTCAGCTTCACGTCGGCCAGGGTCAGCAGGTCGGGTGAGATGCCGTCTTCCTCCGAGCCCATGAGGATGGCCACGGGGCCGGTAAAGTCCACGTCGGCGGCGCCCACGGCTTCCTCCGCTTTTTCGGTGCAGGCCACGACGGTCACGCCCGATTGCTGCAAGAACCGGATGGTTTCGTGCAGGCTATTCTCCCGGCACACCGGCAGAATATTCAGCGCGCCGGCCGACGTTTTCAGGGCATCACCGTTGATTTGGGCGGCGCCGCGGCCGGGCACCACGATGGCCTGCACGCCCAGGCACTCGGCCGTGCGGGCAATGGCGCCGAAGTTGCGCACGTCGGTAATGCGGTCGAGCAGCAGCAGAAACGGCACCTTGCCCTCCTCAAACAGGCCGGACACGATGCTGTCGAGCGGCGCGTAGTCGATGGGCGAGACGAAGGCCACCGCGCCCTGGTGGTTTTTGCGGGTGAGGCCGTCGAGCTTTTCGGCGGGCACCTGCTGCACCGGGATGCCGGCGGCGCGGGCGGCGGCCGAGATGTCGGCCACGAGGCTGTTCTTGGTGCCGCGCAGCAGGAAGATTTTCTCCAGCGTGCGGCCGGCGCTCAACGCTTCCAGGATGGGACGCAGGCCGAAGAGCATGTCGATGCTGCGGTCGGCGGCGGGGCGGTTTTCGTAGCGCGGCCGGTCGTCGGCACTGGCGCCGCTGCGCTCGCGGTAGGGCGGGCGGGCCTCGCCGCGCTCCGCGCGGCCCACGGGGCGGTCGGTGGGGGCGTCGTCGCGGTTGTCGCTACCGCCGCGGCCCCGGGGGCGGGCGGGGCGCTCGTCGAATTCGCTGCCGCTGCGGTCGGGGCGGAACTGTTTGGGGGTGACGGGGCGGTTGGCGCCGTCGTAGAAGCGGCGGCCGGCTACCGGGCGCGCGGGTCGTTGGGGGCGTTCGGGCCGGTCAGGGCGGTCGGGGGGGGTCTCCATTTTTCAACGGCGGCGTACCAGAGCAGCTCGTACTCGGGCCGGCGCACCAATTCGTAGTAGTCAGGCGCGAAGGTACTCGGCCGGGGGCGGAAGGTGTAGCTGACGGGCCCGCCGCTCTGGCTGCCCTCGGGGTAGAACCACCGCTCCTCGCCGTTGAACAGCCGCCGCACGCTGGGCGGCGGCCCCAGTACCACGTACAGCAAACCCCGGTCGGTGAGCCAGCCGGCTTTGTGCGCGGCGAAGAGGGCATTGGCCGCCGTTACGCGGCCATAATAGCGCCGTATCAAGTCCTTACCCAGCTTCTGGTTGCCCTGGGCGATGTCGAGCCAAAACTTGTCCACGGCCCGCTTGGGGTCGGGCGCGTCGGTCAGTTTCTGCCGCTCCTGGCTGGTGGTGAGGTAGCGCAGGGGCTCGATGAGCTCGGCCGCGGTGGTGAGGGCGGGGTAGGCATTGGCCGCCACCATTACGGCCAGCGTGCGCAGCTTGGCGCCACCGGTCCCGCCCACGCGCAGGGCATACAGGCCGGGCTCGTCGAAGCGCAGGGGCTCGCCGGGCCGGGTTTCGGCCGAGTCCAGCACCGGCAGCACGCGCGGCCCGGCGGGCAGGGCCGCCGGGTTGGTCATGGGCGGCAGGGCCGGGGTAGGGTTCACGGCGTAGCGCTTCCAGCGCACGGGCTGGTAGAGGCCGTAGCTGTCCACGCCAAAGGTTTCACCGGCCCGCACGTAGCGCCGCAGCAGCGGCTGCCCCACCGAGTCGGTAAGCACGAACGGCCGGGCCAGGTGGGCCTCCGTCAGGCGGAGCCAGGCAGTGGTGGTGGGCTCCTGGTAATCTTCCTTGGCATCGACGCGGCCCGTGCTCAGCTCCAGCACGGCGCCGGCGGGCACCCGGGCCGCCGCCACGCAGAAGCTGAGCCGCACGCCGCCGTCGCCGTCGGGACGCGGGCGCTGCTGGCGGCGCGGCACGCTGTCCTGCCACAGCGGCTGCTTGGCTTCGTAGCTGGGCCACACGGCTAGGCGCAAGTTGTGGCCCGGGCCCAGGCGGGCGGGGGCGGGCAGGCGCAGGTAGAGGCGCAAGCTGTCGCCCTCGCGGCGGGTGTCCACGGCCAGGCGCGGCCCGTCGCGGTAGAGGCCGGCGTAGTCGGGGCGCGGGGCCAGGGGGGTGAAGGCGGCCTCCTGGAAACTGAAGCTGCCGGCCAGCAGCAGCAGCAAACCGCTTACTCCAGTTACTTTAGCTATGCCTCTCATGGGTCGAACTATATGGAAAGGTCGCGTCGGCTGCCAATTGGCAACTCAAGGGCGGGCCATTCGCTTGCGTAAATTTGGTGCCAAATAAGGCTTTCTTCATTGCCTTCGCCTCATGTCCTTTCGCCTCGACCGAACGGCCTTCCACGCGGGTACCCACGCGGAAGCCGAAGCCTACCACCGCGCGCACCAGCCCAACACGCCCACCGAACGCCTGCGCGCGGCCATGTACCTCAACAGCGTGGCGTTTAATTACGACCTCAACAACCCGCCGCGTCTGGACCGCACCGTGTTTTCGTGCCGGGTCCACGCCCACCGCCGCGATGGGTAACATCTTCAACCCGGACTTTCGTGATTTTTTGGCAGCACTGCAGCAAAACAATGTTCGCTATGTATTGGTAGGCGGCTACTCCGTCATCCTGCACGGCTACAGCCGCACCACTGGCGACCTGGACATTTGGGTGGACAAAACGTCGGCTAACTACGCGCAGTTGGTACAAGCCTTCCAAGCGTTTGGAATGCCAATCTTCGACATGACGGCCGAGAATTTTCTGCACCAGACCAAATTCGACGTGTTCACCTTCGGCCGTCCCCCAGTCGCCATTGATGTCATGACCAGCCTGAAAGGACTGGACTTTGCCGACGCCTACACTCGGGCTACAGATAAGGAGGTGGAGAGCCTGACCGTTCGCCTGATTCACTTCCAGCACTTGCTGCAAGCCAAGCGTGCCGCCGGCCGGCCGCGCGACCAAAACGACTTGGACAACCTGCCTGACCCCGAATGAAAAAGGGTCGGCCCGCAGTGCGCGGACCGACCCTTTCTTGGCTCCTTGTCCGTCGCCTACCGCGGGTAGTACTGGTTCATCAGCCCCACGGCTTTTTCGCTGCGGGCCTTGTCGCCGCTCAGCTCGGCGGCGCGGTACACGTATTGCAGGCTGACGAGGTAATTGCGCTGGTCGTCCTCGAACAAGCTGCCGTCGGGCCGGCCGGCGTAGTAGGCCAGCATCTGCTCCGAGCGGCGGGTCATGGTGTCGAGGATTTCGTCGGCTTTTTTCTTCTCGCCGCCCGCTACCAGCGCGGGCACGAGCTGGGGCGAATACACGTCGTACGGAATGGCTTTGTCGGGCATCAGTGCCAGGCATTTATCGGCCACTTCCTTGGCCTTGGCCACGTTGCCGTCGGCGAGGTAGGCCGAGGCCAGGCGCGCGAATTTGTCGCGGTAGTTGGCCGGGAAGCGCAGGCTGTTTTCGTCGTAGAAAATATTGGGGTTGTCGAGCCCGCGGTAGCTGAAATCCCGGAGCAGGTGCTGCTCGGTGATGGCCTTTTCCACGTAGCCGTCGTCGCCGCTGCGGGGGTCGTAGTTGGGGTCTTTCAGCGGCAGCAAGCGGTAGGCCATGCCCTCCATCTGGAAGTAGGGCTGCAGGTTCATGTAGTCGCTGGGCGCCACGGTGCTGCTGAAATAGATGGGCCGCCGCCAGTTGTTGGTGGCAATCATGTCCAGAATCACCAGGTTTTTCTTCTCGATGGCGCGCTTGCCCATGCTCCAGTCCATGCGGGCGACGAGCTGCTTTTCGCGGCCCTTGGGGATGATGCCGAGCTTCTTGACGGCCGCCGTGTCGACGGGCAGGTAGAAGTTGGGCGTCGGAAACGACATCATGCCCGGGCCGCCCTCCTGGTACTGCACCTGCAGGAGCGGGTTGTCGTCCTTCACCAGTTGAATAAACTCCTTGAGGTTCACGCTCTGCACGGCCGGGTTGGCGGCGAAGGGCAGCATGTCGTTGGTGCCCTGGGCGTAGGCCGCGTCGCCCATGCTGATGGGGAAGCCCTCCGACTTGTACGAGCGGCGCTTCATCTGCTGGATGTACCAGTCGGTGTTCAGGTAGCTGAGGACGGCCACGCGCACGTCGGTGCGCACGCCCTCCACCTCCTGGGCGTACCAGAGTGGGAAGGTGTCGTTGTCGCCGTTGGTGAACAGGATGGCGTTCGGGGCGCAGGAGTTGAGCAGGTTTTTGGCCGAGTCCACCGAGTTGTAACGGCCCGAGCGGTTGTGGTCGTCCCAGCCCTGGGCCACCATGATGCCCGGAATAATCAGGCCCGCCGCCAGGGCCAGGCCGGCGCGCAGGCCGTCGGCCTTCACCACTTTGCCCAGCAGCTCGGCCAGGCCCAGCACGCCCAGCCCTATCCAGATGGAAAAGGCAAACGTGGCCCCGGTGAAGGTGTAGTCGCGCTCGCGCGGCTCGCGGGGCGGCTGGTTGAGGTAGAACACGATGGCCAGGCCGGTCATCAGGAACAGCAGGCCCGTCACCCAGGCGTCCTTGCTGTCGCGCCGGCTCTGGAAAAACAGCCCGACGAGCCCCAGAATGAGCGGCAGCGCCAGGAAGTTGTTGTGGGCCGGGCTCTCGCCGATGCGCGGCGGCAGGCTCGCGGCGCCGGGGCTGAGCGGCGTCACCACGCCGGCCTGCTGCACGTCGGACTCGCGGCCCACGAAGTTCCACATGAAGTAGCGCCAGAACATGTGCCCCATCTGGTAGCGGAACAAAAAGCCCAGGTTCTGGCCCATGGTGGGCTTCACGCCCTCCTGAATATCCACCCACTTCTGGTAGTTGGCCACCTGGTCGGGCTCGTAGTTGTAGATGCGCGGCAGCAGCATCAGGTCCTCGTCGGGGTAGCCGGGCTCCTGCTGGCGGGGCAGAATTTCCTTGTAAGTGTTGGTCTTCGGGTCGCGGGCGTAGCGCGGGGCGCCTTCCTCGTAGCGGTCGGGCTTGGAGCTGAACTGCGGGCCGTAGAGCAGCGGCCGCGAGCCGTACTGCTCGCGCTTGAGGTAGCTCACGAAGCTGAGCACGTCCTCGGGGTTGTTTTCGTTGATGGTGGGGTGGAAGGAGCTGCGGATGGGCACGATGAGGTAGCTCGAATACCCAATCAGGATGAACACGAAGCACAGCATGGCCGTGTTCAGCAACTGGCTCCGGCGCTGGAACGAGAGCCGGAAGCCGAAGTAAATCAGGCCCCCAAACAGCAGCAGGAAGATAATCAGGCCCGAGTTGAACGGCAGCCCGATGGTGTTGGTGAAGAACACCTCGAACCCGCCCGCCAGCGTGGGCAGCCCGGGGATGATGCCCACCAGAATGGAGCCCACGATGACCATGCTCACCACCATCACCAGCAGGCCGCCCTTGGCCGTGGGGTTGGCCGTGCGGCGGTAGTAGTAGATGAAGCCCAGCGCCGGCAGCGTGAGCAGGTTGAGCAAGTGCACCCCGATGCTCAGGCCAATGGCGTAGGCAATCAAAATGAGCCACTTGTCCGAGTCGGGCTCGTCGGCGTGGCCTTCCCACTTCAGCATTATCCAGACTACGGCCGCCGTGCACAGCGCCGACATGGCGTACACCTCGCCCTCCACGGCGTTGAACCAGAAGGAGTCGGAAAACGCAAACGCCAGCGCGCCCACCGCGCCCGCGCTCAGAATCAACAGGGTTTGGTAGCCGGTGGGCTCGATGCTTTCGGCGGTCAGGGCGTGGTCGCGGGCTTCGCCGCGCAGCACCAGCTTGCGGGCCATGCGGGTGATAATCCAGAACAGAAACAGCACCGTGAACGCGCTGCTCAGCCCCGAAAGCGCATTTATCAGCACCGCCACCTTAGTCACGTCGCCGAAGGAAAGCAGCGACATCAGGCGGCCCAGCAGCAGGAAGGTGGGCGCGCCCGGCGGGTGGGGTACCAGCAGCTTGTAGGAGCAGGCAATGAACTCGCCGCAGTCCCAGAACGAGGCCGTGGGCTCCAGGGTGAGCAGGTAGGTGACGGCGGCAATGGCAAAAACGAGCCAGCCAACGAGGTTATTCAGGCTTTTGAAGGAACGCATAAAGTCGGAAAGAGCGCGGGCCCCAGGGCCCACGCGGCAGGCAGAGAGTCGGGAAACAAAAGCTACGGGAGCAGCCAAAGGTCAAAAGTAGCACGGCAACGTTGCAGTCGCCGGAATTCGGGGGGCGGCAACCAGTGTACCACCGCCCTGGCCCGGAGCCCGGGGTCCGGCAGCCGCCGCGTTGCGACCGCGCCACGGCCTACAAACACGAAAAGCAGCCCATGGCTGCTTTTCGGTCATCGAACTGGAAAAAATCCGGGTCAGTTTTGCAAGACAAGGCGCTTCGTGGTCACCACCTTGCCGTCTACCAGCAGGCTGTAGAAATACACGCCGGCGCGCAGGTCGGTCAAATCCAGCGGCAGGCCGGCGGACGTTAGCTCGGGCTTGAGGGCGAAGGTGCGAATCTCCTGGCCGATGATGTTGTTCAAGCGCAGCTTGTAGTCGCCGCTGAGCTTCTGCTTCTGCTCGAACTGCACCGTGACCTGGCCGCGGCTGGGGTTGGGGAATACATTCACCGTAATGCCCGCTGAGCGCGCATCCAGCGTAGCGGTGGGCGTGGCAACCCGTACGTCGAGGCTGCCATACTGGCCCAGGTTTGGGCCACCGTGTGAAGTGCAATGATAGGGGAAGATGCCCACCGTATTAAAGGTTCTGGTAAACGTTGGGCTAGCCGAATTCATCGGGAAGGTTGCCCAAGCGGCCGGGGAACTGTCCGACATCGTGGGGTGGGAGCCAGCTACCCAGGTCCAGGTAACTACGTCGCCCACCGTGATGATGCGGACATCTGAGTCTGAGTTCGTGTTGTTCGGCCCGTGGTAATAATTATTGCCAACTAGGATGGTGATGTTGACCGCCCACGAGGGGGCCAATGAAGCTACTAACAGCAGCAGAGCAGCTAATGAACGAGTAAAGAGTTTCATAACAAAGGCAGAAAAAAATGAATGTGAAAAGACAATGATTGAAAGCCGAAAACAAGCATCGTGCCCGTTTACCCAAGCCTGAAGCCTTGACCAACGCGGTGCAAGGTACTTCGGTTTTTTACATAGACCAGCGAAATGGTCGAAAGTTGTGGTGCCGTTGTAAAACAATTCGGTTGTCGAGCCGAAATGGTTGCCTGCCGGTGAATCGCGGCGCTGAAACCACACCACCCAGCGGCGAAAGTAGCCCCCGGAGTTGCTACCCGTGCCGGATTTCCTGCAGGCCGAACCGCCGCAGCTCGTTGCCAATGGCCACGGCCAGCCGGCCGTCGTCCTCCACCCCGACAATCTGGCCGCTCACCTGCTGGTCTTCAATGATGAAGAAATGGGTTTCCTGGTAGCGGTAGAGTGCCTGCAGGTACGCCCGCCGCAGCTGGCCCACCTGCCCGGCCCGCAGTTGCAAATAGCGCCGCTCCAGGCATTCGAGCAGGCGCGCGGCCAGGGCCTCGCGCGGGTAGGCCCGCCCCGTGAGTTGACCCACCGACGTAGCCGCGGGCGTGGCGAAGCGCTGCTGATTGATGTTTAGCCCAATGCCGACGATGCTGTACTGCATGGTCGCACCACTCAAGGTGTTTTCAATCAGGATTCCGCCAAGTTTCTGGTCGCCGTAGTACAGGTCATTGGGCCACTTTAGCTTCAGTTTGGGGTCGGGGCCGAGCAGGGTTTGGGCCCAGTCGTGCACGCCCAGGGCCACGGCCTGGCTCAGGCGGAACTGCTGGGTTGCGGCCAGAAATGTGGGCTGCCACACCACCGAGAGCGTCAGGTTTTCGGCGGGGGCAGCTTCCCAGT
Organism: Hymenobacter sp.; assembly: GCF_031398885.1. Lineage (GTDB taxonomy): Bacteria > Bacteroidota > Bacteroidia > Cytophagales > Hymenobacteraceae > Hymenobacter. The sequence goes on along the minus strand of NZ_JANNOD010000056.1, from coordinate 54,381 downwards.
GGTGGCCGCGCTGGCCCCGGCCGGCGGTCTGAAAGTCCGCAATGACGGTGCAGCCGTCGCTGGCCCGGTTTTGGACAATCAGGGCCTGGGCCTCCGTGTTGGTGGAGGCGCAGGCCGGCAGCCACAGCAGCTGCTGGCCCGTGAACAGGGTTTGGGGGGTGACAACCACGGCCTTCTTTCGCGTATCGTTAACTTCGCTGACTTTCGGCGGCAAAGCTCACACCTAACAAGACAATATGAAAAGCACGTTGGTCCGGCAGGATTCAGACACATTGGCAGATTTGGTCGTTCGCGGCATGCAAGACAAGAAAGCGTCCGACATCGTGGTGCTGAATTTGAAACAGCTCAAGAATGCCGTGGCGGATTATTTCATCATTTGCTCGGCCAATTCGGATACCCAAATCGATGCCGTGGCCCGCTCGGTGGAGGAGGAAATTGAAAAAGTAACCGGCGAAAGCCCCTGGCAAACCGAAGGCCGCACCAACCGCGAGTGGGTGCTGCTCGACTACGTGGACGTGGTGGTGCACGTGTTTCTGCGCGACCGGCGCAAGTTCTACGCCCTTGAGGAGCTGTGGGGCGACGCCGACATCAGCTACATCGAAGCCGAGCCGGCGTAGGTTGGCTTGAATGGTTACTCCAGCACGTCATGCAGAGCATTCCGCGCATTAAGCGGCGACGAAGCGGAGTCGAAGCATCACGCGTTTGCTATTGACTCAATCGATTGGTTTACTACCACAAGCGAGATGCTTCGACTCCGCTTCGCTGCGCTCTGCATGACGTTCTTTTTACCTCGGCAGCCACCCGACCTAAAATAAAATCATCCTGCGGTCGTCTTGTATTTCGCCGAACATTTGCTTTCAAGGCGGTGTTCTGTCCGTGGTTATACCAGATTTTAACTAGCTATTTTCATGTCGGATAAAACTCCCAATAACAATAAAAAGAAGAAGCCCCTGGTGCCCACCCCCAGCCCCCGGCCCGGGGTGCAGCTGTGGGTGTTGGCCGGCCTGCTCGTCTTCTTGTTTGGGGTGATGTGGGTGAACAACCTGAACTCGCCCGCCAAAATCAACCAGCAGCGCTTCGAGCAAATCCTGGCCGCCGGCGACGTGCGCGACATCACCATCGTGAGCAATCAGAAGGTGGTGGAGGTCACGCTCAAGCCCGAAGCCCTGAGGAAGTCCGAGTACCAGCGCGAGCTGGTGCGCCGCACGCCGTTCGGTGCCACCGGCACCGGGTCGCAGTTTTACTTCCCGGTGGTCGACGCTAAGCTGTTCCAGGAAGACCTGGACCGGGTGCAGAAGGCCTTGCCCGCCGCCCAAAAGCTGCCCCTCAACATTGAGGACCGGCAGAGCCCCGGCGACTACCTCGGCACCTACGGCTTCATCATCCTGATGATAGTCGGCTTCTGGTTTCTGATGCGCCGCATGGGTAGCGCCGGCGGCCCCGGGGGCCAGATTTTCAGCATCGGCAAGAGCAAAGCCGCGCTGTTTGAGGGCGGCGACAAGGTGAAAATCACCTTTAAGGACGTGGCCGGCCTGGAAGAAGCCAAGGAGGAGGTGCAGGAGATTGTGGAGTTCCTCAAGAACCCGAGCAAATTCACCATTCTCGGTGGTAAGATTCCGAAAGGCGCGTTGCTGGTTGGCCCCCCCGGCACCGGCAAAACTTTGCTGGCCAAAGCCGTAGCCGGCGAAGCGGATGTGCCGTTTTTCTCGCTTTCGGGCTCCGACTTCGTCGAGATGTTCGTGGGCGTGGGCGCGGCCCGGGTGCGGGACCTGTTCAAGCAAGCCAAGGCCAAGGCGCCCTGCATCGTGTTCATTGACGAGATTGATGCCGTGGGCCGCAGCCGCTCGCGGGGCTCGATGCCCGGCGGCAACGACGAGCGCGAAAACACCCTGAACTCGCTGCTGGTGGAGATGGACGGTTTTGGCACCGATTCCGGCGTCATCATCCTTGCCGCCACCAACCGGCCCGATACGCTGGACTCGGCCCTGCTGCGCCCCGGCCGCTTCGACCGTCAAATCAGCATCGACAAGCCGGACATCAACGGCCGCACCGAGATTTTTCAGGTGCACCTCAAGCCGCTGACGCTGGGCCCCGACGTGGACGCCCGCCGCCTGTCGGCCCAGACCCCGGGCTTCGCCGGCGCCGAAATTGCCAACGTCTGCAACGAGGCCGCCCTCATCGCGGCCCGCCGCGACAAGAAGTTTATCACCGACCAGGACTTCACCGACGCCATCGACCGCGTGATTGGGGGCCTGGAGAAGAAGAACAAAATCATTTCGCCCGGCGAGAAGCGCATTGTGGCCTACCACGAAGCCGGCCACGCTATCGCGGGCTGGTTCCTGGAGCACGTCGACCCGTTGGTGAAGGTGAGCATCGTGCCCCGCGGCGTGGCGGCGCTGGGCTACGCGCAGTACCTGCCCAAGGAGCAGTTCCTGTACAACACCGAGCAGTTGACCGACGAGATGTGCATGGCCCTGGGTGGCCGGGCCGCCGAGGAACTGGTTTTTGGCAAGATTTCGACCGGCGCGCTGAGCGACCTGGAGCGCATCACCAAGATGGCCTACTCCATCGTGACGATGTACGGCATGAACGCCAAGCTTGGCAACGTGTCGTTCTACGACTCCAAGGGCCAGAATGAGTACGGTTTCTCGAAGCCCTACTCGGAGGCCACCTCGCAAATGATAGACGAGGAAGTGCGCACCATCATTGAAAACGCCTACAACCGGACCAAGGAGCTGCTCACCGAGCGGCGCCACGAGTTGGAAGTAGTGGCCAAAGAGCTGCTCGAAAAAGAAGTGCTGCAACAGGAGGACCTGACCCGCCTCGTGGGCAAGCGCCCCTTCGACAACCAGACCAACTACCAGGCCCACATGGCCGGCACCGACCGCAGCGAAACCGCCAGCGAGGTGAAGGGCGAACAAGCTGCCAGCGGCAACCTCAGCCACGACCTGCCCGACCTGCACCTACCCGGCCTGGACGACGACCGCGCCGCCCGCCCCGGCAGCGACGTAGGCGCCAGCAGCGCCTCTACGCCGGCTTAGTTGTTCCGCGTACAAAGTGAAAAAGCCAGCCCATTGCGGCTGGCTTTTTTTATGATTTCGCCGCTATTGCCCCGTCGGCTACCTTTGGCTTCTCACCCCGGTATTACTTGCTAATCATGGCTGAATCATCCCGTGACGTCATTCTTGCCCGCATCCGCCACGGCCTGGCGCAGCCCGCGCCGCTGCCGCCGCGCCCCGATTTTGAGGTCCCCGTGCACCCGCCGCTGGCTAACCCCGACGCGGTGGTGGCCTTTGCGGAAAGCTTCCAGCGCGTGGGGGGCGAATTTTACTATTGCGAGTCGTTGGCGCAGCTGGCGGTGCAGGTAGCCGGCTTTCAGCAGCGCCAGCAAGTGGGCGCGCCCTACGTGTGGGAGCCCGCGATGCAGGCGCTGCTGCGAACCGCGGGCGTGGCGTTTCGGGCCGACGAAGCTGATTTTATCGCGCACGCCGACCTGAGCCTGACCTCCTGCGAGGCGCTGGTGGCGCGCACGGGCAGCGTGCTGGTGTCGGCGGCCACGGCCAGCGGGCGGCGCCTGAGCATTTACCCCGACCAGCATCTGGTGGTGGCGCGCCCGAGCCAGGTGGTGAGTGAGATTGGGGAGGCGCTGCGAGTGGTGCAGGCGCGGTACGGCGGGCAGATGCCGTCCATGGTGTCGCTCACGTCCGGCCCCAGCCGCACCGCCGACATCGAAAAAACCCTCGTGCTGGGCGCCCACGGGCCACGTCGGCTCGCGCTATTTTTGCTGGAAGACGACGACGCGGCGCTTAATGACGCTGCGCTTAATTAAGAATGAGGAATGAAGAATGAAGAACTGGCATCGAGCGCCGTTCAGGTCATTCCTCATTCCTCATTCCTCATTCCTCATTCCTCATTAGTTACCATGCCAACGCTTACCCTGCCTGACCTGGCGCTGCCGCCCGGCCGCCGGGTGTATTTCGCTTCCGACTTTCACCTGGGGGCGCCGGATGCGGCTTCGTCGTTGGAGCGGGAGCGGCGGATTGTGCGCTGGCTCGATGCGGCGGCCCCGGACGCGGCGGCCATTTACCTGCTGGGGGACCTGTTCGATTTCTGGTTCGAATACAAGCACGCCATTCCGCGCGGCTTTATTCGCCTGCAGGGCAAGCTGGCCGAGTTGACCGATGCGGGCCTGCCCGTCACCATCTTCACCGGCAACCACGACATGTGGATGTTCGGCTATTTCACCCAGGAAATGGGCATCCCAATCCTGCGCCAGGAAATATCGCAGCGCATCGGCAGCCAGCACTTTCACATCGGCCACGGCGACGGGCTGGGGCCCAAAGACTACAGCTACAAGGCCCTGAAGCAGGTGTTCAACTCCCCGGCGGCGCAGTGGCTGTTTGCCCGGCTGCACCCGAACGTCGGCATCGGCCTGGCCAACCGGTGGAGCCGCCGCAGCCGCTTGCAAAACGGCGCCGCCGACGCCCAATATTTCGGCGAAGAAGAGTGGCTGCTCCAGTACTGCCGGGAGCTGGAAACGCGCTTGCACCACGACTACTACGTCTTCGGCCACCGCCACTTGCCGCTCGATGTGGCCGTGGGCCCCGGCAGCCGCTACGTCAACTTGGGCGAATGGGTCAATTATTGTTCCTACGGCGTGTATGATGGCACCGAGCTGGCCCTGCGGCATTTTGAGAAGTAGCCGCCTCATGGCCGGGCCGCCCCGCCACAATCAGAACGTCCTGCTGAGCTTGCCGAAGCATCTCGCCCGCTTCGTTGAGCTAGTAACCCAGGCGAGATGCTTCGGCTGCGCTCAGCAGAACGTTCTTTTTGCTTTCTCCATGCGGCGTTTTTGGGTGGGCGGCGCCTTCGTTTTGCTGACTGCCAGCGCCCACGCCCAGGGCACGGTGCCTGCGGCGGCTTCCCCGGCGCCGGCTTCCCAGCAGGTGGTGGCGCCCGTGCAGCCCGCCCGGGCCGACACCGCCGCGCGGGCCGGCAGCGCCTGGACGTTCGTGCGCCTTGTCAAGCTGCCCAATCCCGGCGCCGCCTCGCTCGACCGGCGCGGGGCGCTGTACGTGGCTGATGCCGACAACAACCTCCGCCAGTACAGCGCCGAGGGCCTGCTGCTGAACACCTACGCGCCCACCCAGCCCGGGCACGTGGCCCAGGTAGAGGCCTGGAACGTCAGCAGTACCCTCGTGTTCAACGACGACCGCCAGCAGCTCATCCTGCTCGACCGCTTCCTGGCGGTCATCACCGAGGTGCGGCTGGCCGACTACCTCGACGGCACGGTGCGCGCGGCCACTTTGGCCCCAGACAACCGCATCTGGCTGCTCGACGAAAGCGACCTGGTGCTGCGCGAGTTCGACCCCGCCAATCTGCGCCTGGTCAAGAACACCCCGCTGGATTTGATTATCGGCCGCTCCCGGCCGGACTTTCGCTTCCTGCGCCACTACCAGAACAACGTGTACCTGGTGGACCGCACCACGGGCGTGTACGTGTTCGACAACCTGGGCAACTACCGCAAGAAGCTGCCCTTTGCCGGGCTGAGCACGGTGGGTTTTCGGGGCGATGAGCTGTACTATTTCGACGCCGGCGCGTTCCACTTTTTCCACCTCTACAGCCTGGCGGAGCGCCGGGTGGCCCTGCCGGCTGGGGTGGTGCCCGGCGAGGTGCGGCAGGTGCTGGTGGGAGAATCTTACGCGTACATTTTCACGGCGCAGGGAGTAGCAGTATATCAGCTATAATGGTGGGAGCCACCGCCGAGGCTAGCGCCTGAGCGGGCTGAACCGTGGTAACCCGCGGGAAAAGCGGGCCGTTAGGTTGGGGAGTTTTACTTTCCAATCCTAACCCTCCTTTCATGAAAGCCCTTCGCATTCACGGCATCAGAGACGTCCGCGTGGACACGGTCGACGACCCCGAAATCAAGGACCAGCGCGACGCCATCATCCGCGTTACCAGCACGGCCATTTGCGGGTCCGACCTGCACATCTACAACGGCAGCCTGCCCCAGCCCGCGCCCATGACCATCGGCCACGAGTTCATGGGCATCGTGGAGGAAGTGGGCAAGGGCGTGACCAACCTCAAGCGCGGCGACCGCGTGGTGGTGCCCTTCCCCATCGCCTGCGGCCACTGCCTGTTCTGCAACCACGACCTGCCCGGCCACTGCGAAAACTCCAACCCCGAGCACTACGGCCCCGAGGGCGGCCTGGCCACCGAGAAAGGCGGCGCCCTGTTTGGCTATACGGACCTCTACGGCGGCTACGACGGCGGCCAGGCCGAGTTCGTGCGCGTGCCCTACGCCGACTACGGCCCCCGCAAGGTGCCCGGCAGCCTCACCGACGAGCAGGTGCTCTTCCTCACCGACATCTTTCCGACTGGCTACTCCGGCATCGACTGGGCCGACGTGAAGGGCGGCGAGGTCATTGCCATTTTCGGGGCCGGCCCGGTGGGCATCATGGCCGCCAAAAGCGCCTGGCTGCGCGGGGCCAGCCGCGTCATCATCGTCGACACCCAGCAGTACCGCCTCGACAAGGCCCGGCAAACGGCCAACGCCGAGGGCATTCTCTGGGAAAGCCATCAGCAGGTGGTGGACGAAATCAGGAGCATGAGCCGGGGCTACGGCGCCGACGTGTGCGTGGAGGCCGTGGGCTTCGAGCCCGACCGCGACCTGCTCGACCGCGCCAAGGCCGTGATTAATCTGGAAAAAGGCTCTCCCAAAATTCTGCTTGCCTGCATGAGCGCCGTGCGCCGGGGCGGCTACGTGACGGTGCTGGGCGTGTACGCCACGCCGTTCGACAACTTCCCCGTGGGCCAGTTCTTCGACAAGGGCATCACCCTGCGCGGCGGCCAGGCCCCGGCCCACAAGCACATCGACAAGCTGATGCAGCACGTGGCCAACGGCGACGTGCGCCTCGACGACATCATCTCGCACCGCCTGCCCCTGAGCCAGGCCCCCCTCGGCTACGACATCTTCCGCAACAAGAAGGACAACTGCATGAAGGTGGTGCTCACGCCGGGCTCGTAAAAAACAGCCATTTCGTGGTACTTACAAGGAAACCTGCGCTCCGCAGGTTTCCTTTTTTTTGCTCTTCCGCTATTTCAGAAGCTAGGCAAGATTGGGCAAAAAGAAACTTTGCTTTCGCGCTATCTTTGGAAAAGAGCAGTTCAACTCTCCAGAGTAGGTTCGAATTCATGACGCAGAGGAGCAGGTTAATTACCGATAGCGTGATTCAAAAACAGCGGCACCTGTGGCACGGGCTGCTGCTCCTGCTGCTGGCCGTTCCGCAGCTGCTCCTAGCCCAAACCCAACCGCGCCCTGCCGCCGCCAAGCTGGCCCCGGGCCTGCAAACGGCCGCCGCCCAACGCACCGCCCGAACGGTGCGGGTGAGCGTGACCGACAACGCTGCTTTTCAGCGGTGGGCACGGCAGCACCTGCCGGCGGCGCGGGTGTCGCGGCCCAGCGCCTCGGCGCGCACGCTGGAAGTGACGGGCCTCGACGCGGCGGCACTGGCCCGGCTGGCGGCCAGCCCGTGGGTTGACTTCGTGGACGTGGCCGACCGCCGCGCCCACGAAGAGCGGCGGCTAAGCAACTCTGATTTGTCGGTCAACGCCATTGCGGCGGTGCACGCCCGCTTCCCCACGCTGGCCGGGCAGGGGCTGACGGTTTCGGTGAAAGAGCAGCCGTTTGACCCCGCCGACCTGGACTTCAAAGGGCGCGTGGCCTCGGCCGGGAGCTTCCCGGGCCCACCCTCGGGCCACGCCACGGCCATGACCACGCTCATCGGTGGGGCCGGCAACACCGACCCGCTGGGCCGGGGCGTGGTGGCCGAAGTGCGCCTGGCCACGTCCGACTTCGGGCGCCTGCTGCCCGACGACGGCCAGCAGCTCACCCAGGCCGGCGTGTCGGTGCAAAATCACTCCTACGGCGTGGCCGTCGAGAATTACTACGGCGTGGAAGCCCAGGAGTACGACCGGCACTGCCGGCAGTTTCCCGCGCTGGTGCACGTTTTTTCGTCGGGCAACGCGGGCCCGCAGGCCAGCCCCACGGGCCCGTACCAGGGCCTGGCCGGCGTGGCCAACCTCACCGGGCAGTTCAAAATGTCGAAGAACACGCTGAGCGTGGGGGCCACCGACCCCGGCGGGCAAGTGGGCGCGCTCAGCTCCCGCGGCCCGGCCCACGACGGCCGCGTGAAGCCCGAGCTGGTGGCCCACGGCGAGGGCGGCTCCTCAGAATCGGCGGCGCTGGTGTCGGGCCTGAGCGCGCTGCTGCAGCAGGTGTACCGCGACCAGCGCGGCACCTTGCCGCCTGCCGCGCTGGTAAAAGCCGTGCTGCTGAACAGCGCCGACGACCTCGGCCGGCCCGAAGTTGATTTCGTGAGCGGCTTCGGCCAGGCCGATGCGCTGGGCGCTGTCACCACCCTGCGCAACGGCCAATTCTTTGCCGGCACCGCGGCGCAGGGTACTGGCCAGGTGTTCACCCTCACGGTGCCCGCCGGGCAGCAGCAGCTAAAGGCCACTCTGGCCTGGAGCGACCCCGAAGCTGCCGCCAACGCCGCGCAGGCCCTCGTCAACGACCTGGATTTGGAGTTGGTGGCCGTCGGCACCGGCCAGCGGTGGCAGCCGTGGGTGCTCAGCAGCTTCCCGCACGCCGACTCCCTGGCCCGCCCCGCCCGCCGCCGCGCCGACCGGCTCAACAACGTAGAGCAAATCACGCTGGCCGTGCCCGGCCCCGGCACCTACGAGCTGCGCGTGCGCGGCTTCCGGGTGCCGCAGGGCCCGCAGGCCTTCAGCGTGGCGTACGAATTCAGCCCGGCAGGCTTGGAATGGCTAAGCCCCGTCGGCCCGAGCAACCTGAAGCCCGGCGCGCCCGGCGTGCTGCGCTGGCAGTGGAGCGGGGCCGCTGCCACTGCGCGCCTCGAATACCGGCCCGTGGGCCGGCCGCAATGGCGGGTGGTGAACCCCGCCCTGAGCCTGGCGCAGGGGGGAGCGTCCTGGGCGGTGCCCGACACCACCGCCCTGGCCCAGCTACGACTGGTAACCAGTAGCCGCGTTTTTACCTCTGACACCTTCGCCATCGTGCAGCCACCGGCCGTGCAGGTGGGCTACGCCTGCCCCGATGAGACGCTGCTGCAGTGGGCCCGCGTGCCCGGTGCCACCGCCTACCAGGTATACCAGCTCGGGGCTTCGCGCCTCGCGCCGTTCGCGCAAACTGCCGACACCACGCTGGTGCTCACCCGCGGCCAGATGCAGGCGCGCCATTACGCCGTGGCGCCCGTGCTGGGCGGCCGGGCCGTGGCGCCGGGCCTCACCATCGATTTCGCCACCCAAGGCACGGGGTGCTACTTCCGCTCCTTCTTGCCGCGCCAGCTGGTCGACGAAATCATCCGTTTTGATGTGGAACTGGGAAGCGTGTTCCGGCTGCAATCGGCCACGCTGGAACGCGAAGGGCCCGCCGGCTACGAGGCCGTCCAGACCATCTCGCCCGTCGCGCAGCCCACGTTTACGTTCACGGATGCGCAGCTGCTGCCGGCCGGCCGCTACCTCTATCGGGTGCGGCTGGATAACCTGACCGGCCAGCAATTCTACAGCGCGCCCGAAGAAGCCTACCTGCTCCGCGCTGGCGTGGCCCAGGCTTACCCCAACCCCGTGCCACCCGGCGAAGTGCTTCATCTCGTCGCCAATACCGGCACGCCGGTAGCCATCCGGCTCTACGACGTGTTGGGAAAATTTCAGCGCGAAGCCACCGTGGACGGGATTATTAACCAGCTTGACACCAAAGGCTTGAGGCCCGGTCTTTACTTGCTGCGGGTGCGGATGGACAATCGGGCCGAGCAGACCATCAGAGTGGTTATTCAGTGAGCCGGAAACAGCTGTTTTCACCCGTCAGTTGAAAGCCACAGGCCCTAAAAAAGCCCCGACTCAGGTGAGCCGGGGCTTTTGCGTTGCGGAGGAATGACCAGCCGCTTAAGTAGTCGTCCAGAAGTAAACGGGTTGTCAGTTGTTTGTTGTTCGTCAGGAATTTACCAAGGAGCTAACAACTGACAGCTTAGTACACGAAGCGCAGGGCCGTGACGTCGTTGGCGTTGAAGGGGCGGTTTTGGCCGCCGCCGATGCAGGCCAGCATCCACGAGTTGGGGTCGTTGCCGGTGGCCGTGCCGGGGATGTAAACGGCGCCCACCGAGCTGGCGCCTTCGTTCACCGGGGCCCCGCCGCAGCTGTACTGCCGGCCGGCGTAGTCGGTGTGGCGGAAGCCGATGCAGTGGCCCACCTCGTGGGCCAGAATGGTGGCGATGTACGTGCTGGCATTGGCCGTGCCAATGGCGTCCGAATTCACCCGCACCGAGTTGAACGGGTTGCCCCCCGAAGGGAAGCCGGCCGAGGCCAGGTAGCCGGAGCCCTGGGGAGCGGCGCGCAGCACAATCTCCCCGCCCGACGTGACGCGGGTGAAGCGGATGCGCAAGCCCTGGGCATTGTAGCGGCGAATGAGCTCGTCGGCAGCCGTTACGTAAGCCGACGGCAGCGAGGTCGAAACTCGGATGGACACGGTGCGGCCCGAGCCCACGCTCACCAGGTTGTTGGTGCGGTACTGCTCCTCGGCGCCGACGCGCAGCATCTGGTACTCGGGCTTGTTGGCCAGCATTTCCGGCGTCACCAGAATGTCGCCTTCTACGAGGTAGCCGTCTTCAACCCGCTTGATGTCTTGGGTGGTCAGGCCCATGTCCTTGATTTGGGTCAGGACGGCGTTGGAAATGCCCTCTTCGGCAATTGGGGCCACCGTTTCTTTCTCTTTCGAGCAGGAGGAAATGGCCAGCACCGAGACGGCGCAGAAGGCGGCGGTGGAAAGTACATTTTTGAGTTTCATACGTTTTTAGTAGTTTGTTAGGTGAGGAAATTATTGAAGTGTGAATGCAATTTCAACAAAATAATTATCAGCAACAATAGCTATTACGCGAAACATTAAAAATAATTTAAAGTATACGCGTGTGCGCACGCATTATATTTTTATAATTATCCCGGTAAAACTGATTGAATGAAATCTGGCGCAACCCGGCGCGGTACGTCCGCCGTGAGTTTCGCGGCTGCCCGCCGGGTGCCGGGGGACCCCCGGCCCGGACTCGTTGCCCCGGGCTGGTTGCGGTGGTGCGCCGCGGGAGGCTCCCTGGGCGATTTGTGTATCTTTGCTAGGAACCGAATCTTCGCGGAAAATTGATTTTTCCCTCAACTATATAAACCGTACCTAGTGGCTTGTTCATCATGTTCTTCCGGCGGGGGCTGCGGCACCAAGCCGGGCGGCTGCAAATCCAACGGCGGCTGCAGCACCGGCGGCTGCAACCGCCTCAACGTATTCGACTGGTTGCAGGACGTGGAAGTGCCGGACTCTTTTGCCGGGTTTGACGTCGTAGAAGTGCGCTTTAAGGGCGGCCGCAAAGAGTTTATGCGCAACGACTTGCGCCTGCCCTTGTTCACCGGCGACGCCGTGGTGGTGGACGCCGCCGGCAGCGGCTGGCACCTGGGCCACGTGAGCCTGAAAGGCGAGCTGGTGCGCCTGCAGATGCGCAAGAAGAAAATCCCCACCGACTCCCAGGAAATTCGCAACATTCTGCGGGTGGCCACGGCCGACGACGTGGAGCGCTGGGAAGCCGTGCGCGACCTCGAAACCGGCACCATGTTCCGGGCCCGGGCCGTGGTGGGCGAGCTGCGCCTGCGCATGAAGCTCAGCGACGTGGAGTACCAGGCCGACCGCACCCGCGCCCTGTTCTATTACTCGGCCGAGGACCGGGTCGATTTCCGGGAGCTGATTCGGCGCCTGGCCGACGAGTTTCGGGTGCGGGTGGAGATGCGCCAGATTTCGCTGCGCCAAGAGGCGGGGCGCATCGGCGGCATCGGGGTGTGCGGGCGCGAGCTGTGCTGCTCGACCTGGCTGCAGGATTTTAAAACCGTGAGCACCACGGCCGCCCGCTACCAGAACCTAAGCCTGAACCCGCAGAAGCTGGCCGGGCAGTGCGGCCGCCTAAAGTGCTGCCTCAACTACGAGCTCGACGCCTACCTCGACGCCCTGAAGGACATTCCGCAGGTGCAGCGCCCACTGCAAACCGCTAAAGGAGAAGCTTTTTTGCAGAAAACGGACATCTTCCGCCGCCGTATGTGGTTTGCTTTCAAGGGCGACAACAACTGGGTAATGCTCGACACGTCGCGGGTGCGGGAGCTGCTGGAGATGAACAAGCGCGGCGAGAAAATCGAAAGCTTACTGGCTCCCCGCGAAGAAGCGCCCGAGCCTGAAGTGTCGGCCATCGTGGAGGGCTCGCTCGACCGGCTGGACGACAAAATCAAGTCGAGCAGCAAACGCACCAAGCGCAAGAAAGCCCGCCCCGATTCGGCGGCCGGCGCCGGCCCAGGCGGGGACGCCGCCCCCCGCGAACCCCGCGCGCCGCGCGCCACCCAGGACTCCGGTGCTGAACCGCGGGAGCCGCGCGAAGGCCGCCCGCCCCGGGAGCCACGCGAAGGCCGGGAAGGACGCCCCGCCCGCGACGGCCGCCGGCCGGCGGCCGCGGCCCCTGGCGGCCCCCGGCCCCCCGAACAAATGACCAGCCCCGGCCCCGGCGACCCCGACAATCCCGCGCCGGCCCTGGGCGATGTGCCCGAGCAGCGCGGCCGCCGCGGCGCGGCCGCCCGGCCCCTGAACCGCCGCGGCGGCCGGGGCCGCGGCGACACCCCCCGCTCCGAGCCCAAAGAGGGCCCCAGCCCGGGCGAGGCCGGCGAGCCGCGTCCCGACGGGGGCCGCAACCGCCGCCCCGAAGGCTCCCGGCGGTCCGACGCCAACGCGGCCCCGCGCCCGGCGGCCGAAGGAGGTGGTGAGCCCCGGCCTCGCCGCGAGGGCGGCGAGCGCCGCGGTGAAGGCAGCGAAAACCGCGGCGGTCGCAACAACCGGCGGGGCGGCCGCGGCCCCGCGGGCGAAGGTGGCCCCGCCGCGGGCGGCCCTGCTCCCGCGCCCGCCGGAGCTTAAGTGAGCAGGTGTGGTTTGAATGATAGAATTTATGAATCAACGCGTTGCTTTTCGCTGGGCGGTGGCTGTGGGGCTGCTGGGCGGCCTTACGGCCTGCGACCCCAACCGGGTATTCGAGGAGAATATTGATTTTGCTAAGTACTCCTGGGACGTGCAGCAGCGGCCGGCGTTCACCTTCGCTATTCAGGACACGGCCGCCCGCTACGACGTTTATTTCAATGTGCGCCACGCCGCGGATTATGGCTTCTACAATTTGTACGTAAAGCACACGCTGGTGGGCCCGGCCGGTCCGGTCGGCCGGCCCCTGTTGCACCAAATGCTGCTGCTGGACCCCAAAACCGGCGAGCCCAAAGGCAGCGGCACCGGCGACATCTACGACATTCAGCTCTTGGCGCTGCCCAACCAGCGCTTTGCCAAAGCCGGCAGCTACACCCTGACGCTGGAGCAGTACATGCGCCAGGCCCAGCTGCCGGGCCTAATGGCCATTGGGGTGCGGGTGGCCAAACGGGCGAATAAGAAATAGCCCGGCCGTAAGCCGCGAAGCCGGCCCCGCAATGCGCGGGGCCGGCTTCGCGGCTTACGGCCGGGCTTGCGGGCCTTCTACTGCAGGCGGGTGACGTCGACGGCGTTGGGGCCTTTTTTGCCGGCCTTGACGTTGAACTGCACCTGGTCTCCTTCCTGAATTTCGTGGATGAGGCCGGTTTGGTGGACGAAAATTTCTTCCTGGGTGTCGTCGGCGACAATGAAGCCGAAGCCTTTGGTGTCGTCGAAAAACTTAACGGTGCCGGTGAGCATGAGCGAATGGATGGGGTAAAATGAACGTGGCCGTGGCGTAACGAGCCGAATAACCTGAGGGTTGAAGAGCCCGGCGCCAGAGCGCAGCCGTGCCGCGGCCCGGCAAAGGTAAAATTGCGGCGGCGAACCGCCCAGTCATTCGCTGCCGGCCGGAAAGTAGTGGCGCGGCAACGAGAACAACGGGTGCGGGCGCGCGTATAGACAAGCAGTCCATCCTTCCACCAATTGCAACTCCCTTCGCCCGCCATGGAAAACGAGCATATAAACCTGAATACCGAGGAAAACGACATTGCCGGCAACCGCGTCGACGGCCCCATCGGCAACACGGCGGCCAAGCCCGGCCGGCCCGGCGCGGGTACGGGCATCCCGGGCGGCGCGCCCGCCTCGCCCAAGTCGGACATCAGCGACCCCGCCGCGTCGGCGTCGAGCGAGTCGTTGGCCGAATCCGAAATGAGTGCGGGCCAGGGGGCGCTGGGGCACGAGGACGAGCAGCAGGAAAACAAAGAGGCCGCTGCCGCCGACTTAGCGCCCCAGGCTACTTACGGCGGCAATTTTAGCAACAGCACCCAGGGCAGCTACCACGACCAGGACCGCCGCGAAAACCAGGACAGCGACGCCAACCGCGGCGAGTTCGGGGCCCAGGACCTGGGCGGCACCACCCACGGCGGCTTCGGCAACCAGAACCGACAGGCCGACTACGAGCCGGGCAACACGCCCGAGGACCGGTACTACGGCGGGGCCGGAGCACCCGGCCCCCAGGAAAATGCCTACCGCGCTTATGACGGGCGCGACGAGCGGCCCGACAGCCGCACCGAATACGGATTTGAGCGCGGCGCGACGTCTGCTGCCGCAATTGGCCAAGCTGCGGATGGCGGGCAGGTGTTGACCGACAGTTTCAACGGACCCAACGCCGACAACCGCAACCAGCCCGACCGCGCCGACCCCAACAGCGCCCATCAAAACGACAACGGCTCAGCCGAAGGCCCCGACAGCGCCTACGCCAATGACTATGGCCGAACCTCGCTGCGGGGTGCGGCTGGCAGCAGTGGCACGTCCGGCCCGGAGGGCAGCTCGGTGAATCCGGGCGGGCGCAACCAAACCGAAGACTACTTGCCGACCCAGGGCGGCTTCGACAAGCAGGGCCGCCGCGAGGAGCGGCACCCCGGCTATTCCACCAACACCCCCGAAGTAGCCGACCAGCGCGGCTCGCAACCCGCTAGCAGCCAAGGCTACGGCGACCTGGGGCGCGACGAACCTAACCGCTTGCCCGACTACCGCACCGGCGCCGCCCGCGACGGCTACGTTGGGAACGAGGGCGGCGATACGGCCCAAGGCATGGGCTCGCGCGGAGGCTCCTACAACGACGCGTACGACGACAGCCGGCCCGGCAGCAAAGCCGGCTCGCCCGCCCCGGGCGACCAGCGCCGCGAGGACACCGACCGCAACTACGGCGCGGCCGCCCGCAAGGAAAACCGCACCGGCGATGAGAACGACGCCGACCACGGCGCCCCCCGCCGCAACGCCGGCCGGGAAGGCGAGGCCGATGAATAGAGCAGCGCCTGACGGTTCAATTATGGTTAGTTGCCGAGGACCTGAATAACTAGCGTAATAGACGCATTTTTAGCTCGATGCGGATGTGCGGACCCTGCCCGGGCGCGGAACAGTGCCACACGTGAGCCTGAAGCATCCGCACGCACGTGTCGATTATCGATGCTGCGCGAGCCCGCCCCAATGGTCGGCGCTACTTGGTGCCGCCGGCCGGGCTCTCGGGCTTGGGCGCGGGCGTGGCGCTCTGGGCCTGCTGCATGGGGTTGGGGGCGGCGGGCGCCTGTTGCTGAAACAGCTCGAAGCGAGAGGCCGCCGGCTGGCGCGGGAAGGCGTTGTTGCTCAAATCCGTGTCGGCCGTTTGCTGAAAAGGGTCGAGCACGAAGCGGATGACCGGCTTCTTGGTCACGATGACCTTGGTGACCTGGGCGTTGTTCCGGCGCCAGATTTCGGCCGGGATGGTCTGGGTTTCCTGGGTGTTGTCGGCGAAGGTCATTTGCACAATCACCGGCATCACCAGCCCGCCCAGGTTGCGCAGGCTCAGCTCGTAGAAGTTCTGGGTGTCAGACAGGCGCTGGCGCTGCGCGGGGCTGAGCGCCTCCAGGGAAGCGGTGTAGCGCTGCTGGTCGGCGGGCGTGACGGCCAGCGGGTCGAAGCCGTTGTAGAAATCCTTCAGCTCGGGCTTCTCGTCCACCAGGGTTTTGGGAATGTCGGCGGCGTTGCGCTGGGCCGAAATGGAAGCCGGCGCGGCGGCGCGCTGCTGCTGCGAGCGGGCGTTTTCCACGGCCGGGTCCCGGGTGCTGGCCGTGTAGGCCTTCACCGATTCCAGGCTGAGGTCGCAGCGGTCGGTGGTGTAGAACCAGCCGCGCCAGAACCAATCCAGGTCCACGGCCGAGGCGTCTTCCATCGTGCGGAAAAAGTCGGCCGGGGTGGGGTGCTTGTAGGCCCAGCGCTGGGCGTAGGTTTTGAAGGCGTGGTCGAACAGCTCGCGGCCCATCACCGTTTCGCGCAGGATGTTGAGGGCCGTGGCCGGCTTGCCGTAGCCGTTGTTGCCGAACTGCAGGAGGGATTCTGAGTTGGTCATGATGGGCACCTGTAATGAGTTATCCGTCCGCATGTAGTCCACGATGCCGGCCGGCTCGCCGCGGCGCGAGGGGTAGTTGCGCTCCCACTCCTGCTCGGTGAGGTACTGCACGAAGCTGTTCAGGCCCTCGTCCATCCACGTCCACTGCCGCTCGTCGGAGTTGATTATCATGGGGAAGAAGTTGTGGCCCACCTCGTGGGTAATCACGGATATCATGCCGTATTTCACCGCCGCCGAGTAGGTGCCGTCCTTTTCCGGCCGGCGGCCGTTGAAGCTTATCATCGGGTACTCCATGCCGCCCACCGGGCCGTGCACCGAGATGGCGACGGGATATTGGTAGTCGATGGTGAACTTGGAGTAGGTCTTGATGGTGTGGGCCACCACCTCGGTCGAGTACTGCCCCCAAAGCGGGTTGCCCTCCTTGGGGTAATACGACATGCACATGACGGGCTTGCCGCGCTGCACCACGCCCAGGGCGTCCCAGATGAACTTGCGCGAGCTGGCCCAGGCGAAGTCGCGCACGTTCTGCGCGGCGTAGGTCCAGGTTTTGGTGGCCGTGGCGCGGCTGCTTTCGTTGCGCGTGGCTTCGGCCTGGGTGATGATGAGCACCGGTTTCTTGGCGGTTTTGGCCTGCGCCAGGCGCTTCTGCTGGGTGGCGGTGAGCACCTGGGCGGCGTTCTGGAGCGTGCCGGTGGCGCCCACCACGTGGTCGGCCGGGGCGGTGATGCTCACCCGGTAGTCGCCGAAGGGCACCGTAAACTCGCCGTCGCCCAGGAACTGCTTGTGCTGCCAGCCCTGGTTGTCGGAGTACACGGCCATGCGCGGGTAGAACTGGGCGATTTCGTAGAGGTAGTTCTTATCCTCGGGGAAGTACTCGTAGCCGTTGCGCTTGTTTTGCTGCCCGTTGATGTTGTAGCGCCACTTCACGTTGAAGGCGAAGGCCTGGCCGGTTCGCAGCGGAGCCGGCAAATCCACGCGCATCATGGTGTGGTTGATGACCGTCTTGAGCGCCTTGTCGTCCGCGCCCGTCACGCTTTCAATCTTGAAGCCGCCGTCGAAATCGGAAGTCAGTATTTCCAAAGCGTTGAACGACATCCGGTCCTGCAGCTGGGTGACCTCGGTGGCCGTCGTCATCGAGTTTTTGGCCAGCACGTTCTGGTCGAGCTGCACCCACAAGTAGGGCAGCGTATCGGGCGAGCGGTTGGTGTAAGTAATGGTCTCGCGCCCACTGATGGCCTGCTTGGCGTCGTCGAGCGTCACCTTGATGTCGTAGTCGGCCCGCTGCTGCCAATAGTCGCGGCCGGGCGCGCCGCTGGCCGTGCGGTACGAATTGGGCGTGGGCAGCAGGGTTTCGAGCTGGGCAAACTTGTCGGTGCCCGAGTTGGTGGTTTGGGCGTGTGCGGCCGGGGCGGCGAGCAACGCCAGGGGCAGCAGGGCGACAAGGCCGGGCCGGGGGAAGAAGGGTATATGGCTTGGCATGGGCGAATTTAATCGGTTAGAAAAAGCACGTCCTGCTTCGGCAAGCGCAGCAGGACGTTCCGAAAGAATAAAAGTCCTTTACCGGTGCAGCTTCACGTCGATGTCGTACTGGTAGCGCGGCGGGCCGCCCAGCGGGATGGCAAAGAAGGGCATGGCCGTGTCGTACTGGTCGGTCACGTAAAACACGAGGTCGTTGGGCGCGCCCTTGGTGGAGGTGAGGCGGAAGTCGAGGCTGAGGCCGTGCTCCTTTTCGGCGATGGGCAACGTGCTGCTCGTCCACTCGCCGTCGCCGCTCACGGCCCCGGCCTGGCCGTTCTTCGCCACGCTGAATACCGCGAGGGTGGCCCCGTTGTCGGCGTCGTAGTTGCTCTGTTTGATGCTCACCACCTTGTCGTTCACGAAGGGGTAGAGGTGCACGGTGGTCTTGCTGCTGGTGGCCGGCACCCGGAAGCAGTACTCGTAGGTGAAGGCGTTGCCGCCCTCCACGGCCACGTTGGCGGTGGGGCTGGTGCTGAAAAAGTAGCGGTACAGGTTGCCGTCGTTGCCGCTCAGCCCCCGCGCCACCAGCTTGAGCACGTGGCCTTTGAACTCGTCCACCAACTCGCCTTCCAGCGGGTTGAGGGGGCCGAAGGTGAACCACTGGCGGTCGTACTGGGGCTCGCTGCCAAAGGTCTGGCTCTTGAGCAGGCGGCCGGTGGGGTTGGGGTTGGTGGGGCGCGGGTCGCGGGCCTGGGGGCCGCTGAAGGTACCCGGTCCGCCGTAGAGGCTGAACGAGGTGGTGGTGTTGGCGGCGCCTTTGAGGTCGTCGTTGGTGCCGCCCGTGCCGGGGTCCCACACCCGGATGTAGACCGGGTCGCGCTGGGTGGCGGGAATCAGGAAAAAGAACGTTTGGCTGAAGTCGTCGTCGCCCCACTGCTTGTCCGACTGGGCCCCGAAAGTCACCAGCGTCTCGACCCGCTCGCCGGGGTTGGGCACGGCCTGCGCCCTGGCAGCAGCGCCCGGCGCGGCCCACAAAGCCAGCAATGCACCACAATGTAAAAAACCATGTTTCACCATGTGGCCAAGATACCGAACCGGGACCAATTGCCGCGCGGCGGGCCCGGCGGCAGGGGTGGCCAGGGTTCGGAATCGATTGCTAAATGGTATGTTTACGGCTCGTTAGCTCCCGCTTCCTTATGCCCGCTGCCGTCCGTGCCACCTCGGATTTTTTTGACCAGCTGACCAACGACCTGCTGGTGCTGCGGGTGGTGGCGCAGCAGCGCTTCCGGCCCCTGAGCGCCGAGGAGCTCAACCGCCGCCCCAGCCCCAGCCGCTGGAGCGCCGGCCAGTGCCTGGAGCACCTCAACATCGTGGGCGGCTACTACTTGCCCAGCATCGCGGCCCGCATCGCCAAGGCCCAGGCCCGCGGCTCGAAGCCGGCCGCCGTGGTCAAGCACGGCTACGTCGGGCGGCGCTTCGTGGCGGCCATGCGGGCCCCGGTGAGCGCCAAGGCCTACACCACGCCCCAGCGCTACGCGCCCACCGGCACCCGTCTGCCCCGCACCGTGACGGAAGTCTTCAGCCGCCAGCTCGACGAGCTGCTGCGCCTCGTGCTGCTGGCCCGGCAGGTCAACGCCAACGCCGTGCGCGTGCCCAACGCCTTGTTTCCGCTGCTGCAGCTGCGCCTCACCGACCAATTGGAGTTTCTGGTGGCCCACATTCAGCGGCACATTGCCCAGGCCGAGGCCGTGCTGGTCGGCCACGGGGTGGGCGCCAGCGCCTCGGCGGCGTAAGGGCTGGTGCCCGTTGGCCGCCGAGGCCGCGATGGTGCTGCCAGGTAGTGGTTTGAGTTGGTCAGAACGGGGTAGAGACGCACCATTTTACGTCTCGTCGTCCGCACCGGGCGCCGGTGTTCGTCCGTTATCGTTCGATGAGGAGACGCAAAATGGTGCGCCTCTACCCCGTTTCGACGGCTTTCAATCTGAATTCGACCAGCTTATCGGCGGACGGCTCCGGCGCAGTGCCGGACGATGCGCGGCCGTTCAGCTGGGGCACATTCGGGCGGTGCCGCCGGACTTTCGGCTCAATCTCAGGGGGCGCCGTGTGCAATAAAAGCAGCGCGGACATCTTTAGGGTCCCAACCTGTTCCTGCCCTCGCTCATGCGTTTATTCCTGTTTGCCTGCCTGCTGCTGACCATGTTTTCTAGCACTGATTCGGCCGCTCCCGTGCCCCCCGGCGCCTACGCGGCGCAGTGGAAAAAGATTGATGCGCTGCTGGCCAAAAACCAGACCGCCACGGCCGCGCCGCTGCTGGAGGCCGTCTACCAGCAGGCCCGCCGGGAGCAGAACACGCCCGCCTACGTGCGGGCCCTGCTCTACAAAATTCGCCTGCTTCAGGCCAAGGAAGAAGACGAAACCGAAAAGGCCATTGCCCTGCTCGAAGCCGAGCTGAAAACGGCCGCCTTCCCCGCCCGGCCCATCCTCCACTCGCTGCTGGCCGAGCACTACACCAACTACTTGGCCCGGAACCGCTACCGCCTCTACCAGCGCACGGCCGGGGCGGCGGCCACCGCCGGCCCGGCCCCGGGCGCCGACGGCGGCACCGGCCTGGCCACCTGGGACCTGGGCCGGCTGGGCGCGGCCATCGTGCGGCACTACTACCAGTCGGTGGAAGACGAGCCCGAAAAGCAGCTCCGCACCACCCTGGCCGAGCTGGGCGACCTGGCCACCGGCGGCAACGCCGAAGGCCGCCTTTTGCGCCCCAGCTTGTACGACCTGCTGGCCCAGCGCGCCATCGCGGGCCTGCAAAATCAGGAGCTGTACCTCACGCGCCCCGAGCAGCAGTTTCAGCCCACCGACCCGCAGCTGCTCGGGACGGCCGCCGAGTTTGCCGCCCTGCGCCTGCTGGCCCCCACGGCCGACTCGCTCAACGGCCCGCTGCACGCGCTGCGCCTGCTTCAGCGTCTCACGGCCGCGCGCCAGCAGCTCGCGCCCGCCAACCAAGCCGCCCTAGCCGACGTGGACTTGCAGCGGATTGACTACGTGCGCGGCCTCACCCAAAACACCGATTCGGAGGAGCAGTACGACCCGGCCCTGGCGCGAATGGCCGCCACCTACCAGGCCCTGCCCATTGGCACCGAGTTTGTGGCCCGCCGGGCCGAGCTGCGCCGCGAAACCGACCCGGTGGCCGCCGTGCGCCTGACCCGGGAAGCCGAGACGCACTTCCCCAAGTCGCGCGGCGCCGGGCGGGCCCGGGCCCTGCGCGAGCAGATTGAGCGGCCGGAGCTAACCCTCACCACCGCCGAGCTGGTGGTGCCCAACCAACCCTGGCGACTCGACCTGACGGTGCGCAACGTGACCACGTTGCGGGCCCAAGCCTACCGGGTGACGAGGCAGGAATGGGACAAGTTGAAGCGCCGCCTCAACAGTCGCCCCGAGGACATGGCCACCATCGCCAAGTTTACGAAAGCCAAGCCCGCTGCTACCTGGGCTATTCCGGTGGCCCCGCAGCCGCTCGACTACAAAGAACAGAAGCTGGCGGCGGCCGGCGCGGCCTTGCCCATCGGTTACTACTTGCTGGTGGTCAGCAGCAACAGCGCCGACAAGGCCCGGCCCACGCCCAACAGCGCCACCTCTTACGCCCTGGTGGGCGCCAGCGAGCTGAGCGCGGTGCATCGGGTGAACCCCGCCACCGGCGCCCACCAGCTTCTCGTGCTCCAGCGCCAAAGCGGCGCGCCGCTGGCGGACGTGCCGGCCCAGGCCATCTACAGCCGCTACGACGCCAAGCTGCGAACGCGCGTCACTCGCTTGAGCGTGACGCGCAACACCAGTGCCACGGGGGAAGTGGAGCTGCCCGGCCCGACCAAGACCGTCGACTCTAACAACGAAGAGCGGATGTTTGCCATCCGGGCCTGGCGCGGGACCGATACCGTGGAGGTCGACAACATGGGCGGCTATTACCCGCGCGAACCGCAGGAGGAAAGCGAAACCACCTGCTTTCTCTTCACCGACCGCGCCATTTACCGGCCGGGCCAGACGGTGTATTTTAAAGGAATTCTGGTGGAGAAAGCCGGCAATAAAACCCGGCTGCTAACCAAGGAAAAGCAGGAAGTGGAGTTGAACGACGTGAACGGCCAAACGGTGCAGGCGCTGAATTTTGTGACGAATGACTTTGGCTCGTTCCACGGCTCCTTCGTGTTGCCCCCGGGCCTGCTCAACGGCGAGTTCACGCTGCGTGCCGACGACGGCGAGCTGCGCTTCGCGGTGGAAGACTACAAGCGCCCCACCTTTTTTGTGCAGCTCGACTCGGTGCCCGGCCGGCCGCAGCTAGGCCAGCCGCTGACCGTGCGGGGCCGCGCCCGCGCCTACGCCGGCCCAGCCACCGACGGCGCCGCTGTGAGCTACCGCGTCACGCGCCGGGAGCTGTGGCCCATGTTCGGGGAAGGCTTCCGGGGCGGCTACCCGCCCAGCCGGGGCGGTACCCGGGAAATTGCCCACGGCATGGCCACCACCGATGCCGAGGGCCGCTTTGCCATCACCTTCACGCCGCCGCTCGAACCCCGGGCGCCGGGCCGCCCGGGCCGTTGGGAGCCGGGCTACCTGTTTGAGGTGGCGGCCGACGTGACCGATGCCGCCGGCGAAACCCGCACCGGCACCCGCGGCTTTCCCATCGGCCGCAACCCGCTCAGCCTGCGCCTGGTGGGCCCCAGCGAGGCCGACCAGCAGCGCCTGCCCGCCTTCACGCTGCTGGGCACCAACGCCACCGGCGAGCCCTTGGCCGCCGCCGGCACCATGCGCGTGCTGGCCCGCCGCTACCGCCCCAACCCGCCCGGCGTACCCGGCCCGGCAGCGGAAGTTGCCGATAACGAGGCCCCGTCGGAGCTGGTCAGCACGGTGCCCTTCGATACCAAAAATGGTCCGGTGCTCGGGCTGAATGCCGCGTTGGCGGCGCTGCCTTCGGGCCGGTATCTGCTCGAAGCCCAGGCGGCGGGGGCCGATTCGGCGCGGGCGCGGCTGGAGCTCACGCTTTACAATTCGGGCGCGGCCACCATTCCGTACGCCACGCCCGACTGGTTTGCGGTGCTGGCCGATACCGTGGCCCCGGGCCAGCCCGCCACCTTCCTGCTCGGCAGCAGCGAAGCCGACGCCCGCGTGCTGGTGGTGGCGGAGCGCGGCGGCCAGCTCCTGCAGCAGCAGTGGCTGACGCTCAAAGCTGGGGAGCAGCGCCGCCTCAGCATTGCCAGTGGCCCCGCCACTACGGCGGGTCCGCTCCAGGTGCACACCATTCAGATGCGCGATAATCATTTCTACACCCACCAGGCCGTGGTGCAGGTGGCGGAGCAACCGGCGCCGCTGCAACTAACCATCGGCACCTTCCGCGACCGGCTCCAGCCGGGCCAGCGCGAAACGTGGCGCCTGGCCATTCGGCAGGCCAACGGCCAGCCGGCCGCGGCCGAATTGCTCGCCACGCTCTACGACCAGAGCCTGGATGTTTTTCGGCCGCACCGCTTCATGGGGCTGAATTTTGCGGCGGGCTACTACCAGCCGCGGTTTGCTTGGCAAGGATTTTTCCGGCCCGCTCAGTGGATGGGGACAGCCATTCAACTCCCCGGCGTCGGAGTGGGGGAGCCCCTGGTCTACCCCGAGCTCAATACCTGGGCGGCTTTCGGCGTAGAGCGGCAGCGCGCGCTGGCTGGCCGGGTGAGCGGAGTAAGAATAAGAGGCGCTTCCTCGGCGATGCCCGCGCCCATGATGGCCGATATGGGAGCGGAAGGCAAGCAGCTAAATGAAGTAGTGGTGGTAGGCTACGGCACGGCTAACCAATCTCGCAGCAATTTGAGTGCTTCCGTGACAACGGTTGCTCAGAGTCGGGCCGTGGATTTATCCGCGGTGCAAGCCCGCAGCGACTTCCGCGAAACAGCTTTCTGGCAGCCGGCCCTGCGTACGGATAAGAACGGCGAGGTGGTACTCGAATTCCAAATGCCCGAAGCCGTGACGCGCTGGCAGCTGCTGGTCCTGGCCCACGACAAAAACCTGCGCAGCGGCCAGTTGGCCCGACAGCTGGTCACCCAGAAGGAAATCCAGATTACGCCCAACGCCCCGCGCTTCTTCCGGCAGGGCGACACGTTCACCTTCCCCGCCAAGTTTTCGAACCTGACCGCGCAGCCGGTGCGCGGCATGGCGCAGCTGTTCCTGCTCGACGCCGCCACGGGCCAGGACCTCACCAGCCAGCTGCTGAAAGGGCCGGCCCAGCAAGCTGTGTCGGCCGCCGCCCACCAGAGCGCGGCGCTGGGCTGGGAAATCAGCTTGCCGGCTGATTTTGCGCCGGCCGCGGTGACGTACCGGGTGGTGGCGCAAAGTCAGTTGGCAGCTAGCAGTGGACAGGTAACAGATAAAAAGGGCAAGCAAATCAGCAAATCAGCGACCAGCAACCAGCAACCAGCAACCTTTTCCGACGGCGAGGAAAACACCCTGCCGGTGCTGCCCAACCGCATTTTGCTCACCGAGAGCCTGCCGCTGCCCATCGTTGGTCCGGGCACTCGCAGCTTCGAGCTGAGCAAGCTGACCAGCACCAGCAGCCCCACCCGCCGCAACTACTCGCTGACGCTGGAGCTGACGGCCAACCCCGCCTGGTACGCCGTGCAGAGCCTGCCCTACCTGATGGAGTACCCGTACGAGTGCTCCGAACAGGTGTTCAGCCGCCTCTACGCCAACCTGCTGGCCGCGCACATCCTACAGTCCAACCCGCGCTTCAAAACCATCCTGGCCGAGTGGACGCGCCAGGCGCAGAGCGGCACCGCAGCCCAGAAAAACGCCCTCGGCAGCAAGCTGGCCCAGAACCAGGAGCTGAAGAGTCTGCTGCTTCAGGAGACGCCCTGGGTGCGCGACGCCCAGGGCGAAGCTGAGCGCCTGGCCCGCCTCACCGAGCTGTTTGATGAAGCCCGGCTGCGGGGCGAAACCAGCCGCGCCCTGCTCAAATTGCAAAAGATGCAGCTGCCCGGCGGCGCTTTCCCGTGGTTCGACAAGATGCCGGAGGACCGCTACATCACCCAACTCATCGTGGCCGGCTTGGGCAAGCTCAAGAAGCTGGGCGCGTTCGATGCGGAGAAAGACGCCGTGGGCCGCGACGTCTTACAAAACGCCCTGCGTGCGCTGGATGCCAGCCTGGCCCGCGACTACGCCGAGTTGCGCCGTCAAAAAGACGTGAAGCTGGCCGACGACCACCTCGGCGACCTGCAGATTCAGGCCCTGTACGCCCGCAGTTTCTGGCCCGCGTCGGCCGCTGCTGCCGATGCCCGGGCGGCCGCGGCCTACTACGGCCAGCAGACGGCTAAATTCTGGCCCGGCCGCTCGCGCTGCCTCCAGGCCCAAATGGCGCTGAGCTTGTTCCGCGAGAACCCGGCCGCGCCGGCCGCCCGCGATATCCTGCGCGGCCTGACCGAAAACGCCCTGCACTCGCCCGAGTTGGGCATGTACTGGAAGGAAGTGCGCGGCGGCTACTACTGGCGCGAGGCCCCCACCGAAACCCAGGCCACGCTCATCGAAGCCTTCGACGAAATCGAGCAGGACCAGCGGGCGGTGGACGAGATGAAGCTCTGGCTGCTCAAGCAGAAGCAAACCCACCACTGGCCCAGCACCCGCGCCACCGCCGACGCCTGCTACGCCCTGCTGCTGCGCGGCGCCGACTGGTTGGCGCCTACGCAGCCGTTGCAAGTCAGCGTGGGCGGCCAGGCCGTGAAGCCCGAGGCGGCGCAGGCCGGTACCGGCTACTTCAAAACCAGCTGGGCTGCCGCTGAGGTGCAGCCCGCGCAGGGTAAGGTCACCCTCACCAAGCCCGACGCGGGCGTGGCCTGGGGGGCGCTCTACTGGCAGTATTTTGAGGACCTGGACCGGGTGACGGCCGCCGCCACGCCGCTCAGCCTGGAGCGTCAGCTCTACCGCGAGGCGCGCACGGCCGGCGGGCCGGTGCTAGAAAAAATCAGCGCTGCCACGCCCCTGCGGGTGGGCGATGCCCTGGTGGTGCGCCTCGTGCTGCGCACCGACCGCGCCCTCGAATACGTGCACCTCAAGGACCAGCGCGCCGCCGGCCTGGAGCCCATCGGTCAGACCAGCGGTTACCGTTACCAGAACGGCCTGGGCTACTACGAGTCGCCGCGCGACGCGGCCACGAACTTCTTTCTGAGCGCCGTGCCGCGCGGCACCCACGTGTTTGAGTACCAGCTGCGGGCGGCGCAGGCGGGCGACTTTTCGGGCGGGCTCAGCCAGGTGCAGTGCCTGTACGCGCCCGAGTTTGGGGCCCACTCGGCGGGCGTTCGGCTGCGGGTGGGCCGGTAGGGGGTTAACGAGTAAAATAGGTCCCTGAACCGCCTAAACGGTCATCTGAGCGTTTGGATGAACCTTTATCTTGCATTTAACCGGGGTAGGGTGTAGTTTTGTCTCCTGTCGAATTTACCTTACCAGTCTATGAAGCACTTCTTTGTCCTCCTTTCGCTGCTGCTCACCTGGAGCGGGGCCCAAGCCCAGAGTGAGAAACAAACCCTCGTTTCGAAGCTGCCCGGCGAGGAAAACCTGAGTTTGCGCGAGCGCGCCGAGCGGGATTTCCTCATGCCGGTGCGCCGCAAGAAGGTGGCGGCGGAAGCCCCCAAAGCGGGTGCTGACGAGAACACCGCCGCGCCGGAATCGGACGCTTCGGCCCACTACACCGAAGCCGACGAGGCTGCCGTGCCGGCCCACACCACCCGCAGCTACGAGGCCCGCAACTCGGAGGCCCTCGCCGCCCGCCGCGCCGCCGCCCGCCGCGAAGAATCGCGCGCCGAAGCCCGGTTGGAAGCCCGCGCCGCTGCCCGCCGCGCCGCCGCCCGCCGCAGTCACTCGTCGCGCAGCAGCCGCAGCAGCAAGAGCAAAAGCGCCAAATCGAAAGCCCACAGCAAAGCAACTTCCCGCAGCAGCAAGTCGAAGGCCAAAGCCCACAGCAGCAAATCGAAGACGAAAAGCAAGGCGGCGCACGCCAGGGCTAGCAAAAGCACCAAGAAGAGCACGGCCACCAAAGCCAAAAGCAAGAAGAGCAGCGCCCGCGCCAGCAGCGCCAAGAAAAGCAAGGCTGCCGCCCGTAAGACCACGAAAAAAAGCACGGCAGCTAAGCCCAAGTCGAAAAGCAAGACCCGGAGCCGCCGCTAGAATCAGCGCCGAAAGAAAACGAACAGCAGCAACGCCTGGCACCCCGTGCCGGGCGTTGCTGTTTGAGTATTCGTGCATAAGTAAAAGAACGTCATGCTGAGCTTGTCGAAGCATCTCGCGTGTGGTGGTAATTCCAACGTGAGAACGAAGCGGGCGAGATGCTTCGACAAGCTCAGCATGACGTTCTTCTATGCGTTTACTGAGCGTGTTGCTTAAATAACTTGTACGTCGGTTGATGATGCTAAAAAGCCAGGCCCTCCGCACGGAGGACCTGGCTTTTTGGCTTGCTGGGATTTGAGCTATCGCTGGTTGCGGATGATGAAGTTGTTGAACGTGGCGGTGGTGCCTTCAGCGCCCTGGGCCACCAGGGCCACGCGCACGCCGCGGTCCCAGGGCGGGAGGTAGGTGCCGTTGAGGGTGAAGCCCTCGGTGGGCAGGGGCTGCCAGGTGGCGCCGTCGGTGCTGTAGGCGAAGCGGTAGCGCTGGCCGCCCCACACTTCGAGGCGGAGCGTGAGGGCGGGGCAGGGCTCCACGAACACGTGCGCCAGGCACTGCTGCTTGCCGCTCTTCACGTGCCAGATTTGGAGCTGGCCGTTGCCGGCCATCAGGGCCAGGGCATTGTAGGGGTCGCCCACGGCGGCCAGGCCGGCGAAGGTGTTGGCGGGCAGGGCGGCGAAGTCGAGGGTGGTGGCGGCTTTGTAGGTGGCCACGTAGGTGCGGCGGGCCACCAGGTGGCCCAGGCGGGAGGCGCCGGCGGCCAGGTGCAACTGCCCGGCGCGCACGGCGGTGGCCGGCTGCGCGCCGATGGGCCACTGCCACTCCAGGCCCAGGCGGTCGCCGGCGAACTCGTCGGCCACGTTGAAGCGGGCCATGTCGGTGGGGCGGGCGGCTTGGGGGCTGCGGTGCGCGAACTCGGGCCAGCCCTCGGCGTTCCAGGTGAACTCGCTGAGCAGGCTTTGGCGGCCGACGAACTCGTGGCTGTCGGCCAGGTAGGCGTGGTGGAGCAGGAACCAGCGGCCGTCGAGCTCGGTCACGGTGCCGTGGCCGGGGCATTTCCAGGTGGCGTTGCGGTCGAGGATGGGGTTGTGCGCGTGCTTTTCCCAGGGGCCCAGCAGGTGGCGGGAGCGGGCCACGCCGGTGGCGTAGTTGCAGCTTTTGCCGCAGCAGGAATTACCGGCGTAGAACATGTAGAACCAGCCCGCGTGCCGCACCAGGGCCGAGCCTTCCACCAGCGGGCCTTCCCACTGCGCGTCGTTGCCGAACAGCTCGGTGGGCTCGCCGACGAGGGCGGTGCGGGCGTCGTTGAGGCGCTGGGCCCAGATGGGGGTGTCCTGGTGGCAGGAGTTGCCGTCTTCTTTCCAGATGAGGTACAAGTCGCCGTGCTCGTCGGGCATCGCGAAGCCGTCGATGGAGCCGGCGGCCTGGCCCACCAGCGGGCCGTGGTCGAGGTAGGGGCCGGCGGGGTGGTCGGCGCTGGCCACGGCCACGCTCAGCACGCCGCCCTTCTGGCGGGCGGTGTAATAGACGTAGGTGCGGCCGTTTTCCTGGTAGAACTCGGGGGCCCAGAAATTGGAGCCGGCCCAGTCGGGCAGCTTGTCGGGGAAGACGTGGCCGACTAGCTCCCAGTCGAGCAGGTCCTTCGAGGTGAAGAGCGGGAACACCGCGCCCCACTCGGCGGAGGTGGCGCTGGCCCAGTAGGTGTCGCCGATTTTGGTGACGGTGGGGTCGGGGAAGTCGCCGGGCAGCACCACGTGGTCGTAGGCGCGGCGGGGGACGGCAGGAGCGGGCGCACCGCCGGGGGTGGCAGCGGCCAAACGGGCCGCCAGTTCTAGTTCGATTGACACGGTGGGAAGTGCGAAGAGAATAGAAGACAAAGCCTTTGTGGCTGGGTGCGGCTTTGCACGTTAGAAAGGTACGGGGTTGAAATAAATATCAAAGCGTAAAATGTATTTATTGGGGTGAAGCCCCGAAAATAACCGACCAACCAGCGGGCGTGCCGGGTAGATGAATTTAAGATTGACGCTTGATTACAGCTTGGTTAAGTTGCTTTAGGCATTCTAAACGCTGTATGCGCGACGCCAAAGACGGGGAGCATAATTCAGGCCAACCTTACCAGGAGGCGAATGAAAGAATTGCAAAATTTAATTCTACTAAGAAACGCGGACTGGCCGGAAACGCGACTGTTCCGCTAATTATTCTGCTTAAAAAAACAACGGCCCGCCTCGTTCGAAAACGAGGCGGGCCGTTGGCAGGGGGCAGCGGTACGGGGGTTAGTACACGTACTTGATGCCCATTTTCTTGGCGATGTCGGAGAACATCTGGGGGTCGAAGTCCTCGCCGCCGGGGGCGTTGAGCTGGGGTTCGGGCTCGAGGTCGGGGGCGGGGGAGCCCTCCATGGCGCCGTGGATGAGCTCCAGGGGCTGGTTGTCGTCGGGGTGCACGCCGTTCCAGATGATGCCGGCCTGGCGGTAGTCGTCCTGGCTAAAGGTGTAGAGCTTGCGGTGCAGGCCGTTTTTCATGAACTTCTGGGCCTCGGGGTAGGCGTCGTTCTTCATGTCCGGGATGGGCAGCAGCTTGGTCACTTCCACGCCGGTGTAGGCTTCCAGGGCCTTGGCGTAGGCGAGGGCGTGCACGCCGCCGCGCACCAGCAGGTAGCCGAGCATTTCGCGGGCGGTGGGGTCTTCCACCATGGAGTAGACGCGCATCTTGTTGCCGCGGGCGCCCAGCTCCAGGAAGAAGTTGTGGAGCAGGTCGAGCTTGAGGTTGCCGGAGTTGAAGACGTTGGCGCCGGTCCAGAAGTCGCCGTGCGAGTCCATGGGCAGGGCGCCCTGGCCGCTGGCGATGAAGTGGCGGGTGTTGCGGGCGCCCACGGCGGCGGCCATGGGAGTACCGCTGGGGTCGAGGCCGCGCTGGGTGGTGCCGGTGAGCAGCAGGTTGATGGTGTAGGACACCACCTCGATGTGGCCGTACTCCTCGCCGGCGATGCTGCTGATGAGGTCGTAGAAGGGGCGCAGCTTGTTGCGGCCGCGGAAGTTGAACGACTGGTAGGTGTAGTTCATCAGGGTGGACATCTCCCCGAATTTGCCCCCCAGCAGCTCCTGCACGGCGGCAGCGTCGTTGGGCGAGGGGTTGTTGGGCGTGGGCAGCTCAATCGGCAGCCGGTCAATTTTCAGAATCATAAGGGGTAGGCGTTAGTAGTTTAGAATAATTCTCCAACGTCGGATTTTACCCTATGTTCGGAAAAGCCCGAATTTTGGTGGTGGCTGCCGCGCAGGCTCCTGGACGGGCGGCTAGAGCCGGAGCCGAGCGGGCGGAGTGCCGGACTTTTCAGGCGCAGGTGGGGGCCGGTGGCGGGTATTTCGAGGAAGGCGAAGGGTGTTTTGGCGCAGGCACAGGGTGTTTGGCCAATGCCAAGGGGTGTTTGGGGAGAGGCGAAGGGTGTTTTGCCTCGGTCGAAGGGTGTTTTGGCAATGTCAAGGGGTGTTTTGCGGCGGCGCAATGCCGTTTTGCGAAGGCGGAATGCTGTTTTGGGAGGCGTAAATGACGTTGTGGCAGTAGTGAATGGTGTTTTGAGAGGCGTAAATGACGTTGTGGCAGGGGCCAAGGGTGTTTAGGGTTGGTCAAGGGGTGTTTAGAGTTGGTCAAAGGGTGTTTGGGCTTGCCCAATGCCGTTTTGAAAGGGTGAAGCAGGTTTGCCGGGGTTGGCAACAAGGACATAATTGCGTGTACCTTGTGGGCCCCAGGCAGGAGCTTGCGGGCCGGGCGGTTGCGGCCGCGTGGTTACCCTTACCCCAATCACATGAACCAGTTTAAAGAGGACCAGCTAGCCATGTGCAGCCGGGTGGTGGCCTACGTGGCCGAAAACGAGGCCGCCCTGGCGGTCAGCGAAGTAGCCGCCGCGCAGGCCGCCGCCGTGGCCACGCTCTACGGCCAAGTGTCGGGCGCCCGGGGCGGCACCGCCAAGCGCACCAAAATGCTGACCGGGGAGGCCCAAACCGCGCAACGCGAGCTGCTGGAGCTGCTGCCGGCCCCCCTGAGCCGGGTGGCCACCCGCCTGGCCGACGCCGACCTGCAAGCCTCGGTGACGCTCTCGGGCAAGCAGCTGCGGCGGTTGCGGCCGCTGGCCTTCGTGGCGGTGGTGGGCTCGGTGCTGGGCAGCGCAGCCCGCGCCGACGTGGTCCCCGAGCTGGCCAAGCAGGGCCTCACGGCCCAGACCCTACAGCCGCTGGCCGCCGCGTTGGACACCTTCCGCACCGCGCAGCCGGCCACCCGCAAAACGATAGACGAGCGGGTGCTCTCCGGCGCCGCCCTGGAGGACCTGGTGGACGAGCTGATGGTGGCAGTGCGCGCCCTCGACGAGGACATGAAAGCCTTCAAGCTGATTGACCGGCCGCTGTATGACGGCTACGCGCAGATGCGCAAGATTGTGAGCTCGGGCGGGGGCGGCGGGGAAGCTCCCGCGACGCCGGCGGCGTAAGTTTCGGTAGGGTTGGAATGCAGCCGCCCGCTTCCGGTGGGGAGCGGGCGGGTTTTTGGTGTTATCTGCCAATACTATGTGATTGCCAATAAATTCCCATTTGGCCCCTGTTATCCATTGCCGCGGGTTGGTTTTGCTCAGAATGGGAAATAGAAGTGTCTACTGATTTGATAAAAGCAGTTAGCTCAACTAGGTAAGGTTCTGCGTAAGCGAGTAGTATCCAATCCCAACAGGAGTAATAAGACAGCATCCACTGCAACTCATGGTCCAGCTTGCACTGGATGATGTATGTGTTAAGTCTTTCAAATGAAGAATATAAGGTTACTTCCTCAAATTCACCAATGCCAGTCAAGCATGAGGGCTCAACCACATGGTACCAATTTAAAAAAATCAACCGCTTTAATGCTTCGAGCTTGACAATAGGCTCGAAGGTTTCGTCGAAAAGAGTAAGGTATTGTCCGTGTATTCGTTTGTACTCAT
The DNA here is from genome assembly GCF_031398885.1 of Hymenobacter sp. Lineage (GTDB taxonomy): Bacteria > Bacteroidota > Bacteroidia > Cytophagales > Hymenobacteraceae > Hymenobacter. The sequence continues at coordinate 22,359 of NZ_JANNOD010000056.1, read as the reverse complement.
CAAAAATCCCCTTTCCACGAAGTTGCTGCTCGCATTGCTCCATTGTGCCGGTGGCACTTACAGCTGCGTTATACAGCTTTGTTTCATGTTCAGACAAGGCACGCAAAGTAGAATTCATGGGAAGGAACAGAAGATGCCTAATTGCTCGAAATTATAAAAGCTGCTCTCATCACAAACGCCAGCACGCCACCTTTCGCCACATTCGGCTGCGCCTGAAACGGCTGCGTCAGCTACGGCTCACTGCGCGACGGCTACACGCCGGTCCGCAAGCTACTCAGCTCCGGCGGCGGAAGCAGCCAGGAGAAACCGGCCGCGGCGTAAGTTTCGGCAGGATTGAAAATGCAGCCGCCCGCTTCCGGTGGGGAGCGGGCGGTTTTTTTATTGCAACGAGGGGGCCTGAAAACGGCGAAAGTTATTCCTTCGTCCTAAACTTTACCTCGTAGCTTACCAATGGATGGCCATCAAGGGACTCGAACCCGCCACCTGTGATTATAAAATTATAGGCATGGCCCGGCTGCAGGTCAACTTTGTACGTGTACGATTTTCGGTCGGCGGAAAAGCTCCCTCGGGGAGAGGGTACGAAAGGCCATTGCGCTTTGCCACCGGGGCCGTAGTCGGTAGACACGTTGGTGCCCATGGCGGCGGAGAAGGTGAAGCGCAGCTCCTTCACAGAAGCATCGAGCAGCCCCTCGGCCGAGAGTGCGGGGGTCATGCTAACGACCACGGGGTTGTGGGCGGCGTAGGCACGCAGCAGCGTGGCCTTGTCGAGGGTGGCGGGATAGTAGTGGGTTGCGCGTAGGAAGGCTTCCACGGCGGCGGCGTTGCCGTAGTCGAGTTCAATGAGATGCCGGATAGCCGCTGGCTTGTTTTTGGCCTGTTGATAATACGCTTTGCCAATGGCGTAGCCCATAAAGTAGCCCAGGTCGGGAACGTGGTTGGGGTCGTCGGACTGCTGGTTGTAGAACCAGTTTTGAATGGCGGGCGAGAACATCTCGGCCTTAAATTTTTCCTTTAGCTCGGCCTCGTGGGCAGGGCCGTAGGTCATGTAGGGCCGAGGTGGTACCCGGCCGGTTACCACCTCGGCCACCAGGTCGCAGGTGCCTTCGTAGAGGGCCACGCTCAGGAGCATGTCGCCGGGCTCCTGCTGCTGGGTGTGCACGTATTCGTGCACGTTAGTGAGCACCAATTTTTTAACGAGGTCGTCCTGATAGCTGCGGGCCAGGGAGGCGCGGGTGCTGGCTGGAAATTCCGAAATATCCACCCCCGGCCCGCCCAGCTCTGTTTCGCTGCCGATGAGCACGGCCCCGTCTTTGATAGTGCCGCCGGAGCGGAACAGCCCCACGGTGAAGTAGATGCTGGCCGGGCGCAGGGCGGGGTAGAGCTGTTTCAGCTTCTTCAGGTAGGGCTCGATGCCGGCGGCCACCGCGGGGGCCCGCTGCGTGAAGGGCCGCAGGGAGTTCCAGAACCTGGGGTAGCGCCGGATGGCGGCAACGTATTCCTGAGCGGTATAGCGGCGGGCTGCCATCATGCTCTTCAGGCCCGGCGTGCCTTTCCCGATGTATAGCTTCTGGATGTACTGCAGTTGCCGGAGGCTATCCGAAGTGGTGCGGATGCTGTCGTAGGCCACCCAGAAATTGTCGATGTCGGAGAAAAAGACCTTTTGCGTTGACGGCTGCGCAATAGATGACAAGCAGGTGAGCAGAAAGAAGATAAAATAGAAGCCTCTTTTCATCAGCTTAAGGATTGGAGTTGTAAGGTAAGTGAACATACATCGAACACCAACAAGCAGCGCAAGGCAGCAGATAAATCAGCTTACTTCCGCGCCGGCCGCGCTCCCATCACAAACACCAGCACCCCGCTCTTGGCCACGTCCTGCTGCGCCAGCAACGGCGGCGTGAGCTTCTGCCCGTTGCCGGTGGCTTGCTGCACGTAGACGTTTTTGGCGCTTGGGTTTACGCCTGGGGCACCGTTGGCTGCAAGAGAATCTTCACGTCCACGTTCAAAGCTTTGAAAACGCGGCGCAAGGTGTCGAGAGTGACATTGGAGGAATTGCGCTCCAGCTTGCTGATTTGGGATTTTTGCACGCCGAGGCGCTGGCCGAGTTCGTCCTGGGTGAGGTGGTTGCGCAGGCGGTATGCGCGGATGGACTGGGGCAGGAGTTCGAGCGTCACCCGGTCTTCGTATTCGGTGCGCGCAGGGGTGCCGGGTGCGCCGAACAGTTCGTCTTCCAAGTCGTTGAAGGCGATGAGTTGGAGGGGAGAATCCTGATAGGAAATAGGTTCGGTTGCCATGGTGGTAATAGCTTAGATTAATTAGTTGCCGAAGTGCCTGTGCTTTATTTTTTCGGCTTTCTTGATTTCCTGCGGTGGGGTTTTCTGAGTTTTCTTGTCCAGACCGTGGGTGCATACAATGAGGGTTTCAACTGCGCCGCGTGTGTCCCAAAAAGCGAAGAGGCGGTAGGCATGGTTAGGAACAATGACGCTGAATTCGTAGATGCCATCCGTGTTGACCAGCTTCTTGAAATTCTGAACGGGCTGGCCGCTTTGGAGCTTGCGGATGCTGGCCCCAAACTCCTGCCGGGTGTCCTTCTCCAGGGCTTTCAGGAACTCCCGCGCTTCGGGAGTGAGTACCGCAACAATGGGCTTTGACATGGTAGAAGCGGAAGGAAATCAAAAGCCAAAGCTGCCGAGAGGATACATCACGAAGATATAGAAGGTTTCCTTATGAAGACACCTGTTGTTTCTTCGGCCGCGCCCATTGTAAATACCAGCACGCCACGTTTCGCCACGTCCGGCTGCGCCAGCAACGGCTGCGGAAGTGGCTGCCCGTTGCGGGTGATTTGTGGCACGTAGCCGTTTTGGGCGCGTTGGTTGAGGGAGCGAAAAGACTATTCTGGTAACTTGAGGCATGAATACCTGCCTGCACTGCGGCGCCGAAACGGCCAATTTGAAGTACTGCTGCCGCTCGCACGCGGCAATTCATACCAACCAGCAGGCACCCAAGCGGCGCCTCACGCGCAGGTGCCAGGATTGCGACACGTTGATTCCTGCCAACCGGCAGTTCTGCGCGGCGCACGGCAAACGCAAGGCTGATTACCGGCAGTTAACCGTTGCTCAACTCAAAGCCAAAGATGCCATCAAACACCCCAGTTACTACCGCGGCTACCTCAACAGCATCACGCGGCTGCTGAATGCCCACCGGCCCCGTATTTGTCAGGCTTGCGGCTACGACAAGCATGTGGAATACTGTCATAGGCAACCCATCAAATATTTTCCCGATTACGCAACGGTCCAACAAGTGTCGGGTCCAGCAAATATTCTCGTGCTGTGCCCCAATTGCCACTGGGAATACGACAACGGGTTGTTAACAAGAAACCCCGTCCTGAACGGCCCTTACTAGGAAGGCAGTTTGGGACGGGGTTTGAAAATGCTGCTGTAGCTAAGTCAGCAAAGGTGGTGGACCTGACAGGAATCCAACCTGTACTCTAGCCCTTAGGAGAGGCTTGCTTTATGCAGTTAAGCTACAGGTCCGAGTGGTGAAACAAGCGCTGAACAAAGATAGCGTACAGCTGCCAATGCGGCGCCCGCGGCTACGACTTATACAGCAGCACGATGCCGAAGGAGAGCACCGTGAGGATGAGCCCGACCATGAACACGGTGTAGCTGGTGCGCAGCAGGTTGTACTTGCGCGAGAGCACCTCGCCGAGGTAGTACACGTCGGTGACCATGTTGGTGTAGAGGCCTTCCTTCTGGCGCATCAGCTCGCGGATGCCGTTCTGAAAATTGTCGAGGCTGAGCTTGGTGAAGTTGCCGAAGAAGAGCAGGTTTACCCGGCGGTTGGTGGCAATTTCCGGGCTTTTCTTCAGCCACTTGAAGCTGGTCACGTCGGGCTGGGCCGAGAGAATGGCCGTAATCACCGAGCCCAGCGAGGTGAGCAGCAGGATGCCGATGGGAATCATCAGGATGGGGTTGCGGGTGAAGGCCGGGCCCAGCGACGAAGTTTTGGCCCCGAGGTAGGTGATGATGACCGAGAGGAGCACCGCGTTGAGCGAAATCATCATGCTGGCCTTTTTGTCGGCCATGTCCGAGAGCTTGATGTGGTTGTTGTACATGGTGCGGAACATGGTTTCGACGCCGCGCTTGGGGTCGGCGAAGGTGTCGTTCTGCGCCTTGTCCTTCTTCTTGTTCTTCTTCTCAATTTTCTTGAGCCGGTCGCGCTGCTCGGCAATGTTCTTTTTGAAGTCCTTGCCGTAGCGCTCCTGGCCGGCGCCCGACTGAAAGGCGTGGCCCACCATGAAATTGAGTTGCAGCTCGGCCCACTCGGGGTTGGAGTAGGTTTTGCCCAGCGCGAGCTCCCATTCGGTGCGCAGCAGCTCGGCGCTGGAGCGGAAATCTTCCCGGGCCAGGTTGCTCATGTCGGCGTCGGTGAGCAGCTTTTGCAGCTCGGTTTCGGGTTCTTCGTTGCGGTGCGTGGCCTTGATGATGCTCCGCACGAGCTCGATGCGGCCGGCCTCGGCGCCGCGCTCGGTGAGCCAGGCGGCGGCGCGCTCCATGCTGCGGAATTCGTGGCCGTCGTACACGTCGAGATAGCCGGTGTCGTGGAACCAAGCGGCCAGCAGCAGCGCCTCAGTGTCGTCGGGGCCGAGAGCGGCGGCGGGGGCCAGGGCCCGGCACTCCTTCACCACCGCCTCGGTGTGGCGCAGCGAGTGGTAGGTGAGCTGGGCGGGCAGCTCCTTCGCATACAGCTCCGTGACGAAGGCCTGGGCTTCCTTCACCAGGGGCGAGGCTTTGGCTTTGGGGGCCTTGTCGGCTTCGGCCGCAACCGGCTCGGCCGCGACGGAGTCAGCGGTGGCCTTCTGCGATTTATTAGGCGAATCCGTTATTTCGGCCGGCGCGGATGTGGCGGCCGTGGCAACGGATTCGGGGGTAATTTCTTCCATGGCAAGTGAAGTTACGGCCGGCTCATTTGGCGCGCGCGCCCGCTTTGAACGCGAAGCGGCGAACGGAAGTTAAAAAACATGGTTTAACTCCATTGCCGTGCTTTGCGTAACGGGCCCTACCGGCCGGCCCGGCAGCGGGCGTAAATTTATTGCAGCGCCCCGAAGCGGGGTTTTCAGGCCGTTTCTATCTCTTTTTTATGCCTTTATCTTTTCGCTTGCGAACCGGACTTCTGGTGCTCTGCGCGGTTTTAGCGTTTCCCCTGGGCGCGCTGGCCCAGGGCAAATCTTCCCAGACCGCGCGCCCGCTGCGCCCTAACTACCGCCGCGGCGGCATTGGCTGGGAAACCAAGCGCCCGCCCGACAGCACCCGCATCCGCTACTCGGTGTTTCTGATTGGCGACGTGGGCAAGCCCATTGCCGCGGCCGACGGCGGCGAGCCCTCGCTGAACTTTCTGCGCAAGCAAATTCTGGCCGCCGGCAGCAAGAGCACCACCATTTACCTCGGCGACAATATTTACGAGTACGGTATGCCCGAGGAGGGCGCCTACGACCGCAAGGAGTCGGAGCGCCGCCTGCGCGACCAGATGGACGTGCTAAAGGGCTACCAAGGCGAGAAGTACATGATTCCGGGCAACCACGACTGGAAGCAGGGCCTGAAAGGCGGCCTGGAGCAGGTGCTGCGCGAGCAGCGCTACGCCGAAAGCTACCTGGCCAGCGACTCGACGGCTTTCTCCTACACCGGCGACTTCATCACGCCCGGCAACGGCTGCCCCGGGCCTTACGAGATTCGCCTGCAGGACGACCTGCTGCTGATTACGGTGAACTCGCAGTGGTTCCTGACCAACAAGAGCGAGCGGCCCTACGGCTCCGACGGCGGCTGCGGCGTGGAGGACGAAACGGACTTCATGGCCCAGCTCGACGACATCATTGCCCGCAACAAGGACAAGAACATCATGGTGGTGGGCCACCACCCGCTGTTCAGCGACGGGGTGCACGGCGGCTATTTCACGCTCGGCGACCACATCTTTCCGCTCAGCATCGTGTACAAGTACGCGTTTGTGCCGCTGCCCGTGTTGGGGTCCATCTACCCGTTTGCCCGTAAGTACGGCGGCGTCAGCCAGGACTTGGCCTATCCTGCCTATCAGGCCTACAAGAAGGGGCTGATGGACATCTTCAACAAGTACCCCAACCTGATTTACGCCTGCGGGCACGAGCACAACCTGCAGTACTTCAAGGAGGGCACCACGCACTTCATTGTGAGCGGCTCGGGCTGCAAAACCCAGCACGTGAAGCCCGGCGACGGCGGCGACGCTTTGTTTTCGGACAAGGAAAAGGGCTTTGCGCGGGTGAACTACTACGACGACGGGCAGGTGTGGACCGAGTACTTCGTGCCCGAAGGCAGCGGCGACCGCGCCCGGCGGGTGTTCCGCACGCCGCTCTACGCCAAGACCACCGACGGCGTGGCCAGCACGCCCGCCGCGCCCGTGACGCCGGCCGACAAAAAGCGGCAAAAGGAGAAGGACTACGTGGCCGCGCCCAATCTGCCCACGAACCGCCGCAACTTCCGCGACAGCAGCGTGGTGGTGGCCGTGAACCCCAGCTACGCCAAGCACGGCGGTTTCCACAACTGGCTGCTCGGTGCGCACTACCGCCGGGAGTGGGCCACGCCGGTGAAGTTTCCGCTCCTGGACCTGGCCAACGACAAGGGCGGCCTGGTGCCCTACAAAACCGGCGGCGGCAAGCAAACCGCTTCGCTGAAGGTGCGCAACGACGCCGGCCACAACTTCTCGCTGCGCGGCATCGACAAAGACCCCGCCGCCGTGCTGCCCGAGGCCCTGCGCACGGGCTTCGCCAAGGACGTGCTGCAGGACCAGGTGTCGGCCCAGCACCCGTACGCCTCGTTCGTGCTGCCGCCGCTGGCCGCGGCGGCCGGCATTCTGCACACCAACCCGGTGCCCGTGTACATTCCGCAGGACCCGCTGCTGGGCCAGTACTACGGCACGTTCTCGAACCTGCCCGCGGCCCTGGAGGAAGACGCCAAGGACGACCAAAGCAACGTGGCCAGCCTGCGTAACGCCAAAAACCTGGTGGGCACCGACAAGATGCTGGAGCGTCTGCTCGAAGACAACGATAACAAGGTGGACCAGGTGGCCTTCGCCCGCTCGCGCCTGTTCGACATGTGGATAGGCGACTGGGACCGGCACGAGGACCAGTGGCGCTGGGCCGAGTTCAAAAGCAAGGACGGCGACCGCACCTACGTGGCCGTGCCCGAGGACCGCGACATTGCCTTTTTCAAGGGCGACGGCGTGCTGCCCTACCTGCTCAGCCGCAAGTTTGCCATCCGCAACTTCCAGAACTTCGGCCCCGACTACGCCGACTACAAAGGCCTGAACCAAACCGCCCTGAGCAACGACCGCACCTTCCTGAGCGGCGTGACGCGCGAGCAGTGGGTGGCCCAGGCCACGTACATGAAAGAGCAACTGACCGATGCGGTCATTGAAAAGGCTTTTCGGGACAAGTGGCCCAAGGAAATTTACGATTTGCACGGCCCGGAAATCATCGCCAAGCTGCGCAGCCGGCGCGACCTGCTGCCCGACCTCGCGGCCAAGTACGCCAACGTGGTGGCTAAAATCGTGGAAGTGCGCGGCACCCAGAAGAACGAGAAGTTTATTGTCGAGCGCCTGCCCAACGGCAACACCCACGTCACGGTGCGCAAAATCACGAAGGAAGGCCAGCTCAGCAAAACCCTCTACGACCGGGTGGTGGAGCGCGGCGTCACCGACGAGCTGCGCCTGTACGGCATCAGCGGCACCGACGCGTACGAGGTGAAGGGCGACGCCAAGAAGGGCATCAAGCTGCGCCTGGTGGCCGGCACCGGCCGCGACACCATCACCGACGTGAGCCGCGTGGCCGGCTTCCGGCACCAGACCCAGGTGTACGACGCCGACACCGGCAACGTCATCAACGCGGGCAAAGAGGCCCGCCTGCGCCTGGAGTCCGGCGTGGACGTGAGCCGCTACGACCACCCCAAACGCTTCGACCTGAAGGACTACCGCCTCAACTACACCGGCCCGACCCTGTTTTTTGGCTTCAACGTCGACGACGGCCTCCTGCTGGGCGGCGGCGTCACGCACCGCCGCTACGGCTTCCGCCGCGAGCCGTTCTCGTCGGAGCAGAGCCTGGCCGCCAACTTTGCCCCGGCCCGCGACGCCTTCAACCTCCGCTACGCCGGCCAGTTCACGCGCCTGTTTGGCAAGTATGACCTGCGCCTGGCCGCCCAGTACTACGGCCCGCAGCTACTCTACAACTTCTTCGGCCTGGGCAACAACACGGCCAACCTGGCCGAAGAGGACGACGATTCCGGCCAGGCGACGGTGCGCACCGTGAACAGCGCCTACCGCGTGCGCTTCTCGCGCCTCACCGTGGCCCCGACCCTGGAGCGCAGTTTGTTTAGTTTCTTAAAAATGGGCTTCGGGCCGCAGTACGACCAGTTTCAGACGGAGCGCAGCCCCATTGGGTCCATCATTGCCGACAGCATCGGGGTGGCGGACGGCGCGTATGAGAACCGCCGCTTTGGCATCCGGGCCAGCGACTTTCAGGCCAACCAGTACCTCGGCGGCCTGTTCTACCTCAACCTCGACGCCAGCTCTTCGCCCAAGAACCCGCGCATCGGCATCCGCTGGTACAACGAGGCCCAGTACAACTTTCAGCTCAACGGCGAGCAGCTGCGGTTCGGCCGCCTCACGTCGGAAGTCCGGGCCTACCTCACGCCCAACCTACCGTTCCAGATTACCTACGCCGGCCGCATCGGCGTGGCCCACAACCTGGGCGACTACCGCTTCTACCAGGCCAACACCCTGGGCGGCACCACCAACCTGCGCGGCTACCGGCGCACCCGCTTCGCCGGCCGCCGCAGCCTCTACGCCAACGCCGAGGCCCGCTTGCAGCTGTTTTCCTTCAATGCCTATCTGTTTCCGGGCAAGGCGGGCGTGCTCGGCCTCGCCGACTTCGGCCGCGTGTATTCCAACAACGACGTGCGCTCCGGCATCAGCGCCTTTCACAGCGGCTTCGGCGGCGGCATCTACTTCGACATCCTGAAGCAGGCCGTCATCAACGCCACCTACTCGGTGGGGGAGGAGAAGCTGGTGTTCGTTGGGTTCGACTTCCTGTTCTAGCGCCGAGCTACCCGTTGCGTGCCACCAACGCCCTACCCCACCGGCAGGGCGTTGGTGTTTGGGCCCTGTTCGAAAGCGGGAATTGCCGGCTGCGACTGAACCAACGCTCCGCAACTGCCAGGCAGTGGGTGTTTATCATAAATATTGTCTGACTTATGCAATAATTGCTGTCATTATTGAAAAATTAAACGCGCATTACCGGAATACTGCGAGCATTATTGCGATTTTATCAATAGCTTGCCTTTCTAAACTAACTCAACACCTTGAACCCGGTTCCATGAAAACAAACGTTTACGCTACCGTGCTGGGCCTTGCTGGTCTGGCTCTTACTTCTTTTGCGGCCGGCGCCCAGGCAGTGCCCGAGCGCTCCTGCGCCAGCACGGAGGTACTCCAGGCCCAACTAGCCGCTGACCCTTCGCTGGTGCAGCGTATGGCGGCCATTGAAAACCAGGCGCTGCAATACGCCGCCCGGCAAGCCAACGCGGCCCAGCGGGCCACGGCCGTCACGGTGACCATCCCGGTAGTGGTGCACGTGCTCTACAACACCGCCGCCCAAAACGTGTCGGATGCCCAGATTGCCTCGCAAATTGCGGTGCTGAACGAAGATTTTCAGAAGCTGAACGCCGACGCTAGCAAAACCCCCGCGGCCTTCTCCGGCCTGGTGGCCGACGTGGGCGTGGCCTTCGTGCTGGCCAAGCGCGACCCCAACGGCAATGCCACCACCGGCATCACCCGCAAGCAGGTGACGCAGACCTCGTGGGGCACCGACGACCGGATGAAAAGCACCAGCACCGGCGGCACCAACGCCTGGAACACCAGCCAGTACCTCAACATTTGGGTGGTGAACCTGAGCAACAATACACTGGGCTACGCCCAGTTCCCGGGCGGCCCGGCGGCCACCGACGGCGTGGTGATTCTGACCAGCGGCTTCGGCCGCGGGGGCTCGGCCGCGGCGCCCTTCAACCTGGGCCGGACGGCGACGCACGAAGTGGGCCACTGGCTGAACCTGCGCCACATCTGGGGCGATGCCAACTGCGGCAACGACCTGGTAAGCGACACCCCCACCCAGCAAACCAGCAACGGCGGCTGCCCCACCTTCCCGAAGCGCACCTGCGGCAACACCACCAACGGCGACATGTTCATGAACTACATGGACTACACCAACGACGCGTGCATGTTCATGTTCAGCACGGGCCAGAGCAGCCGCATGAACGCCTTGTTTGCGGCCGGCGGCGCCCGCGTTTCACTCAAGTCTTCGCCGGGCGGCACGCCCCCCGGCGGTGGCGGGGGCACGCCCCCACCGCCCACCACCACTTACTGCGCCAGCCAGGGCAGCAGCGTGGCCTACGAGTACATCAACCTGGTGCAGCTCGGCAGCATCAACCGCAGCTCGGGGGCCGACGGCGGCTACTACAACGGCACGGCGCTGAGCACCAGCGTGGGGGCCGGCTCGTCGCAGACCATCTCCTACCGTACGGGCTTCACCGGCTCGGGCTACGCCGAGTACTTCCGCATCTACGCCGACTGGAACCAGGACGGGGACTTTCTCGACGGCGGGGAAAATCTGGTGTCATCGACCAACACGGCCGTGGTGACCACCACCCGCAGCGCCTCGTTCACGGTGCCGGCCGCGGCCCGCAGCGGCAGCACCCGCCTGCGCGTGGTGATGAGCGACAACCCCGGCACCACCAGCTGCGGCAGCTACAGCTACGGCGAAACCGAGGACTACACCATCTCGGTGAGCGGCGGCGCCCGCCTCGACGGCACCGCGGCCCGCGTCAGCAAAAGCGGCCTGGCCGACCAGTACACCCTGTTCCCGAACCCGGCCGCTACCGTGCTGAGCATTGCCCGGCCGCTGAGCGCCGACCCCGAGCAGCCCTTCACCGTGCGCGTGCACGACCTGCGCGGCGCCGAAATCAAGGGCCTGGCCCTGACCGACGGCCAGCTGAACGTGGCCGCGCTGCGCGCCGGCGTTTACCTGCTCACCGTGAACGACGGCCGCACGACCACGCACCAGCGGTTTGTGAAGGAGTAGCGCCGTTAATTTTTGGTTAAGAAAGGCCCGCCGGTTTTGGTGGGCCTTTTTTTATGACGCACAGGCTGAGCCGTTAGGGCTGGCTGGCCGCGCGTGTTGTTCTTGCCTGCGTGAACGCCGGGGCTGAAACGAAACCGCGAGTGCCAGGTTCGGGCCCGGGTTTCCGTTAGCTTAGCGCCGCCGGCAAGCCGGGCATTTCCGGCGCGGTTCTTCCGCTGCCCGCCGCCCGCTACTTTCAGTCGTCGCCTTAGCTTCGCCCCCATGAAAACCCTCTATCTTCTTCGCCACGCCAAGTCCAGCTGGAGCTTCGACGAGCTGAGTGACCAGGAGCGCCCGCTCAACGACCGGGGCCGCGACGACGCCCCCCTCATGGGCCAGGCCCTGGCCAAGCGCCGCATCCGCCCCGACGTGGTGGTGAGCTCGCCGGCCGTGCGCGCCATGAGCACGGCCGTGCTGGTGGCCCGCGAAATGCAGTACCCGCACGAGAAAATTGTGGTGGAGCCCGGCATCTACGGGGCCGAGGTGGACGACTTGCTGGCCATTATCCGCAACCTGCCCGACGCGGCAAGCTCGGCCCTGCTGGTGGGGCACAACCCCACCATCACCGACACGGCCAACGCCCTGTCGCCCTCCCTGCTCAAGGAGATGCCCACCGCCGCCGTGGTGTGCCTGCGCTTCAGCAGTGACCGTTGGGCCGACGTGGCCCAGGCCAACGCCGAGTTCTACTTCTACGACTACCCGCGGAATGTCAATTAAAAATTAAAAATGAAGAATTAAAAATAGGGGTGACCCACTTCCCAAATGAGCGTAGAAGGACGCGCCAACGGTGCTGATTTCGGCCGGTATGCGGACCTGAGCAAAATGGAAAAAGGGCGTGCAGGGGCAATTTTTATTTTTTAATTCATCATTTTTAATTCCTTTGGAAACCCTGTCCCGCGACCTGAGCTGGCTCCGCTTCAACGCCCGCGTGCTGCAGGAGGCCCAGACCCCCAGCGTGCCGCTGCTGGAGCGCCTCAAGTTTCTGGCCATTTTCAGCAGCAACCTCGACGAGTTTTTCAAGGTGCGGGTGGCCACGCTGCGGCGCCTGGTCAAGCTCAAGAAGAAAACCCGCGCCAAGCTGGGCGAGAGCCCCAAGCGGCAGCTGCGCGCGGTGCTGGCCGAGGCGGCGCGCCAGCAGCAGGAGTTCGGCGAAACCTTCCGCGGCCAACTGCTGCCCGAGCTCAACCGCCACCACATTCACCTGCTGAACGAAGCCGAGCTCAGTGCCGGCCAGCGCGAGTGGGTGGCCCGCTACTTCGAGGAGCACGTGCGCGACCTGCTCTCGCCGGTGGGGCTGGACGATACCCTGCACCACCTCTTTCTGAAGGACCAGGCCGTGTACCTCACCTTCTACCTGAGCCAGCCCCGCGCCGCCAAGGGCAAGGCCGAGCCCGAGCGGGTGCTGATAATGGAGCTGCCCACCAAGCGCCACGGCGGCCGGTTTGTGCGCCTGCCCGACGAAGGCGAGGAGCGGTTCGTGCTGTTTCTCGACGACGTGATTCGCGTGGGCGCGGCGGGCCTGTTTCCGGCCTACCAGCAAGTGGTGGTGAACGCCGTGAAGCTCTCGCGCGACGCCGAGCTCGACATCGAGGAAGAAGTATCGGGCGACCTGATGGCCAAAATCCGCAGCAGCCTGGGCAAGCGCGAAACCGGCTTCCCGGCCCGTCTGCTCTTCGACCCCGACATGCCACAAGAAGTCCTGCGCGCCATTAAGCAGAAAACCGGCATTACCGACGAGGAGCTGGTGGAGGGCGGACGCTACCACAACTTCCGCGACTTCTTCGGCTTCCCGCACTTCGATGAGCCGCAGTTTCAGTACCCGCCCCGGCCGGCGCTGGCCCACCCCACGCTGCCGCGCACGGGCAGCCTGCTGGCCGCCATTGCCCGGCGCGACCACCTGCTGCACCCGCCTTACCAGTCGTTCGACTACGTAACGCGCCTGCTGCGCGAGGCCGCCGCCGACCCGCGCGTGTCGGCCGTCAGCATCACGCTCTACCGCGTGGCCAGCAAAAGCGCCGTGGTGAAGGCCTTGCTCAAAGCCGCCAAGCACGGCAAGCAGGTGACGGTGGTGGTGGAGCTGAAGGCCCGGTTCGACGAGGAGTCGAACCTCTTCTGGGCCGATAAGCTGCAGCGGGCCGGCGCGCACGTCATCTTCACGCCGCCCGAGCTGAAGGTGCACAGCAAGCTGCTGCTCATCGCGCGCCGCGAGGCCGACGAGTCCACGCGGCAATACGCCTACTTCAGCACCGGCAACTTCAACGAAAGCACCAGCCAGCTCTACACCGACCACGGCCTGTTCACGGCCGACGAGCGGCTGACCCGCGAGGCTGCCGCCGTGTTCGGCTACCTGCGCGACCAGCGGACCGTGCCCGAGCTAAAGGAGTTACTCGTGGCCCCCTTCGGCCTGCGCGCCGGCCTCAACGTTCTCATTGACTACGAAATCGAGCAAGCCAGCCAAGGCCACGAAGCCTACATCCTGCTCAAGCTGAACGCGCTGCAGGATGAAGACCTGATTGCCAAGCTCTACGAGGCCAGCCGGGCCGGCGTGCGGGTCGAGCTCATCGTGCGCGGCATTGGCTGCCTGGTGCCGGGCCAGCCGGGTCTCAGCGAAAATATCCGCCAGCGCGGCCTCGTCGACCGCTACCTGGAGCACAGCCGGGTGTACGTCTTCGCCCACGGCGGCACCGAAAAAGTGTACGTCTCCTCCGCCGACTGGATGACCCGCAACCTCGACCGGCGCGTGGAGGTGGCCTTCCCCATCTTCGACGAAGCCCTGCGGGCCGAGGTGCGCCACCTGCTGGACCTGCAGCGGCACGACAACGTGAAGGCCCGCGACTTCGAGAACAACTTCGTGCCGCCCGCGGCAGGAGAGAAGCCCGTGCGTGCCCAAGAAGCCACCTACGCCTGGCTGAAAGGGCTGAAGCGGCGGCAGCACGCAACAAAAAAAATCCCGCCACCGGAGTAGCGAGCTTTTTCGTGATGACCGGAAACGGAGGGCAGCCGTTGATGACCGCAGCCCAGGTCTCTTCATAGCGTTACTTCTGCTTGATATCGCCGCGAATTTCGCCGCCCGAGTAAGCAGTGGTGTGGATGTTCACGTACATCCGGTTGTTCAGCAGGTCGTCGGCGACGGCGGGTGAGCATTTGTACGTGCCCGTGATGGGGCTGACGGCGAACTGGAGGAACCGGATGGTTACCGGACCGGCTATGCCGGGAGCGCCGGTGTGGATGTGGGCGTTGGTGGGGGTGAGGCCCGTGAAGGTGATGGTGTAGGTCAGGTCGCTGGTCTTGCTGTCGTACGTACCCACGAACGTGCCGGAGGCCGAAGTGGTGACCGGCGCCGGGCCGCTGGCATTAGCTTGCTGCGCCCCATCGAGGGTGGCCTGTAGTTCGAACAAGGTTTTAGGGGGAGCAGGAGGAGCGGGAGGAGGAGGGGGCGGGGTGGGCGGGGTCTCCTTTTTGTCGCAGGAGCAAAGCAGTGCAAAGCACAAAGCCCATAATAGTAAGTAGGAGTTTTTCATTGATTAAGAAAAAGAAAAATGATGAGATTATAGAACAAATTTAGTCGATTAATACTGCAACTTTGCAAAACAATATCCCGTGTCTGGAAAAAAATCCGCATTTGGGAAAATCGATAAGCCCTTGGGGTTTTCGTCCGGTTGGGGCGGTGCATGGCCACGCAACGGAGCTGATACCTGGCTGGAGTCAAATCCTATGCAGCATAAAATTAACGTTTAACAGTTATTTGCCTCAATGCTATACTCCGTAGACGGCCGTCGGCTCGATGCTACGTTCAGTTTGCTCTATTTCTTTTCAAACCCTAATTCCAAATCTTTTTGACTTTAAAATTTACATGAATAATCTTAAAAATGCCCGTTTGCTATTCGGCATCATGCTGAGTACAGGGGCTGTATTGCCCGCTGCTTATGCGCAAACCCGCACCGACACGACTACGGTAACCCTCACCACGCCGGCGGCGCTCACCGGCCAAGTGTCGTCCGCCCAGGGAGCGGTGCAGCCCAACGCTTCGGTGGCCGTAATCTCGCTGGCTACGGGTACCCGGCGCACGGCTGTTGCCAACAGCTCCGGCAATTTTACCATGACGGGCCTGCTGGCCGGTGGTCCCTACGTGGTGCAGGTGCAGCAGCCGGGCTTTCGGCCCCAAAACATTACCAACGTATTTTTGAAGGCGGGTGAGTCGGCGGCATTGGTGGTCACCCTCAACCCTGAGACGGTGGCCGTGGGCACGCGCCGCAGCGACCGTACGGCCCTGGAGTCGGCCGTGCCGGTTGATGTGGTGGAAATAAGCGAACTGGTGAGGACTGCCCCCCAAACCGACCTCACTCAACTGCTGCACTACACCGTGCCCGCCTTCAACTCAACCCGCCAGACGGCGGCCGGTGGCTCCGACCACGTGGACCCGTCCAACCTGCGCGGCCTGGGCACCGACCAGATGCTGGTGCTCGTGAACGGCAAGCGCCGCCACACCACGGCCCTGGTGAACCTGCTCGGTAACCGCGGCGTGGGCAGCGTGGGCACCGACCTGAATACCCTGCCCAGCCTGGGCGTGGAGCGGGTGGAAGTGCTGCGCGACGGCGCCGCCGCCCAGTATGGCTCTGACGCCATTGCCGGCGTGATGAACATCAGCCTGAAAAGCGACAACCGCGCCGGCAGCGTGCTGCTGAACTCGGGCATTACTTCTGAAGGCGACGGCTTAGCTAGTTTGGTCGGTATCAATAAGGGTTTCCAGCTTGGTCAGAAAGGATTTATAAACCTGACCGCTGACGTGGACTACCGCGACCGCACCACCCGCGGGTATGCGCGTGACGCGCGAGTGAGTCCGGTTTTTGTGAATAATAACCCAGCCGCCGAGCAAGATTCCTTGGCAGCAGCAGGCAAATCCTACGCCGACTACGAGCAGCGCAACGGTGATGCCCGCGTGCGCAACGTACGCGGCTTGCTCAATGCCCGCGCGGAAGTGTCGGACCAACTGGCTTTTTACGGTTTTGGGGGCTACAGCTTCCGGCGCGGGCAGGCTTCCACGCTGTGGGTGCTCCCGGCCCGTCAGCCCCTCGACATTGTGAAGGAAATTTTCCCCTTTGGCTACCAGCCCCAGGTGAACACCCGCGTGTACGACGGCGCCGGCACGGCGGGCGTGGTGCTCGGCCGCAGCGGCCCCGACCAGTGGACGCTGGACCTGAGCAATACTACCGGATTTAACCGGATTGCCTACGACCTGGAGAATACCCTGAATGCTTCGCAAGGCGCATCCTTGCTTTCGACAGGAAAAGCCACGGTGTTTGATGATGCTGGCGGCCTGGATTTCCTGCAAAACGTGACCAACGCCACGGTCAATCGGTTTTTCAGCAAGATTCTGGCCGGTACCAACGTGGCATTCGGGGGCGAATACCGGTACGACCGCTACCAGATTGTGGCCGGAGAAGAACGGGCCGAAGCCTTGTATGACGACGGCGAGGATGGCGCGCAACAGGGCGCTCAAGGCTTTGGCGGGTTTAGCGAGCAGTCAGCTCTGTTGGGTGTGGTCAGCCGTACCAACGTCGGCGCGTTCCTCGACGTGGAAGCCGACATCACCAAGCGTTGGGCGGTGAGCGGGGCCTTGCGCTACGAGAATTACTCCTCCTTTGGCTCGGCCTTCATTTACAAAGCCACCACCCGCCTGCAATTGGCCAAACCCCTGGCCGTGCGCGGGGCTTTCAACACCGGCTTTCGGGCGCCGTCGCTGCAGCAGGTGCTGTATCGTCAGATTACGCAGCGGCCGGGCGCGAATGGCGTTGAACTGACCGGCATTTTCGAGAACCCGAACGAACTGACGCGCGCGGTTGGACTGCCCATCCTGACACCGGAGAAATCGCGCAGCTACAGCGCTGGCCTGGTCCTGACGCCCAGCCCTGCTTTCTCGTTTACGGCAGATGCTTATCTAATTGACATCGATGACCGCATCACGCTTTCGGGCCTGTTGCGGCCGGGGCCCGGCTCCGGTATCAGCCCCGAGCTTGCCCAGCGCTTGGCTGACGAGTTTGCAACCGCGGCCCAGTTTTTTACCAACGTTTTGGACACGCGTACCCAAGGGTTGGACTTGGTGGCTAATTATCGCCACGCCCTCGGGAGTGGCCAGATTGGTATAAGCGCGGCGGCAAACATCACCCAGACCCGGACCCGCAATCAGAATATTCCCGCACAATTTCAGAGCGTACCCAACTACGTTGAGCCGCGGCAGCTCTCGCTTATTGAAACTGGCAACCCGGCCAGCAAAATCCTGCTCAACCTGAACTACAGCCGGGGCAAGGTGGGCCTGGGGTTGCGCAACACCTACTTTGGCGAGGTGCGCTACTTCGACGTGGCCCCCGACCCGCAGGACTACGACTTCGGCGCTTATTTGCTTGATTTCCGGCCGCGCGTGACCACCGACTTGCTTGTGAGCTTCCAGGCGGCCAAGGCCATCAGCCTGACGCTCGGGGCTCAAAACTTGTTCAATGTGAAGCCCAACACCCTCGACGAGGCGGCCAGCAACGGCGAGGCCCCGGGTGGGTTTGCTACGCGGGCCGAATTTGAACAGTTTTTTGAAGATAAGTATAAACAGCCTTCGCCCTTCCCGACCAACCGCGACGTGTACCCCTACGCCCCCGTGCAGATGGGCTTCAACGGCGCCTTCGTGTACTTGAAAGCAGTGTATAGCTTCGGGCTGTAACGCGCTTTGCGCTTAATGAAGAATGAGGAGTGAGGAATGAAGAATTGGTGGTTGAAGCCAAAACTCTTCATCCTTCATTCCTCATTCTTCATTAATCGCAGCGTCCCTCACCGCCGCACGCCGGCTTTTTCCAGCAGCTTGCGTGGGGGCGTGATGAACAGCTCCAGGCTGGCGTAGGGCGCGCCGTTGAACTTGGAGTCGATGATTTTCTCGCGGTCAGCGTTGGTGCGGTCGAAGGCGTCGAAGGCGTAGTTGTAGCGGTAGCCAGCCTCGGCGCCCAGCCACAAAAAGCTGAACAGCTCCCGCTCCCAGCGCAGGCGGAATTTCACTTCGGTTTCGCGCAGTTCCAGGGTGCGCAGCGGAATGGTGCTGCCGTCGGGGCTGCCGTCGGGTTTTTTGCGGGCCAGGGTGTTGCGCAGCTTCACGATGTAGTTGTAGCCGTCGACGGTGTAGCCGGCGTACAGAATGGAGCTGGGCGAGACGTTGTAGCGCAGCGTGACGCGGGCCGGGGCCAGGGCCTCCACGCCCCAGCGGGAGTTGAAGGTGCGGTTGTAAATCACGGCCGGGTACAAGCTCAGCCGCCCAAACGTGTAGCCGTACTGAAAGCCCACGCCCCACGAAAAATTCGGGCTGCGCTTCCAGCCGTAGATGGCTTCGGCGGAAAAGCGGGCGTAGTCGGACCGGGTCAGCTCGGTGGAGGTGTTGTAGTCGCCGTTCAATTCCCCTTTCAGGCGGGCCAGGTACCAGTGCACCGCATCCACGGGCCGGATGATGGCCACCTGGGCGGCGGTGCTCTTCAAGCCCTTGTCCTCGATGTTGCCGTACAGCTCGTAGTCGCGCGAGGCGCCGTTGAACTTGAACTCCTCGCGCTCGTAGCTCAGCCCCACGATGACCTTGAGGTGGGGCCGGTTCCAGGCCGGGATGTAGCCCTTGATGGACAGGCGGGCATTTTTGTCCACCTCGCCGGCGTAGTTCTGGATGCCCACCACCTGAGCCGAAGAGGCTATATTGAACTTGGGCAGCCGCTCGTAGCGCACGATGAGGCCCTTGCTGGGGCCCATGCCCAGCACCGACGGGTTGGCAAACTGCCGCCCGCTGGTCGGGCCCGCGGCGCTGTCGGCGGGGGTGGCCGCCGCCGGCGGAAACACCGACGGGGTGGGGTCCTGGGCCCGCGCTGCCTGGACCGCGCCGCAACACAGGGCCGCAGACAGGCCGCAGCGGAGAAACAAAGACAACCTCATAATGAAATGCCCCAAATGGTGAAGGCAACTGCCCTTACGCGAAAACCGCGGCCGTGGCTACTCCCCCGCCCAGGCGTCGGCCTGCTGGTGGGGGTACATCTGCTGGTGCAGGGCCGCCACGCGCCGGCCCAGCAGCGCGCGCAGCTCCTCCAAATTCGTGCGCTCCTGCGCCGACACGAACACCACCGGGTCGTGCAGCTTGGCCATGTAGGTGGCCTGCAGCTGCGCCAGCGGCGGGCGCGGGGCGGTGCCGTCGGCCTCGGCGTCCAGCACCTCGCCGAAGGGGTCCACCTCCGCGTCGTCCTGCTTGTACTGGTCTATCTTGTTGAACACCAACAATACCGGCTTGTCGGCCGCGCCAATGTCGGCCAGCGTGTCGTTCACCACCTGAATCTGCTCCTCAAAATTGGGGTGCGAAAGGTCCACCACGTGCAGCAGCAAGTCGGCTTCGCGGATTTCGTCGAGCGTGCTCTTGAAGCTTTCGATGAGGCGGGTGGGCAGCTTGCGGATGAACCCCACCGTGTCGGATAGCAGAAACGGCGTCTGGTCGAGCACGATTTTGCGGGTGGTGGCGTCCACGGTGGCGAAGAGCTTGTTTTCGGCAAACACGTCGGCCTTGCCCAGCACGTTCATCAGCGTGCTCTTGCCCACGTTGGTGTAGCCCACCAGCGACACGCGCACCACGCCGCCGCGGGCCTTGCGCCGGGTCACGCTCTGCTTGTCGAGGTCTTCGAGCTTGTCCTTGAGAAAGGCAATCCGGTCGCGCACGATGCGGCGGTCGGTTTCGATTTCAGTTTCGCCCGGGCCCTTCATGCCCACGCCGCCCCGCTGCTTGTCCAGGTGGGTCCACAGGCCGGTGAGGCGGGGCAGCAGGTACTGGTACTGGGCCAGCTCGACCTGGGTGCGCGAGGTGGCCGACTTGGCCCGCAGCGCAAAAATGTCCAGAATGAGCAGCGAGCGGTCCACGATTTTCACCAGCAGTTCGGCTTCCAGGTTGCGCAGCTGCGAGGCCGACAGGTCGTCGTCGAACACGACCATGCTGCTGTCGTGGTGCTTCACGTAGGCCTTGATTTCGGCCAGCTTGCCCTCGCCCACGTAGGTGCGGATGTCGGGCTTTTCGAGGCGCTGCACAAAGCGCTGGGTGGCCGTGGCCCCGGCCGTCTCAATCAGAAATGCCAGCTCGTCGAGGTACTCGGTGGTCTGGTGCTCGGACTGCCGGCGCGGGGGCACGGCCACCAGCACGGCGGTTTCCTGCTCGCGGGCCGTGGCGTAGGCGCCGCCGGTTTTGGTGGCCACGTAGCCGGCCTTGGCGTTGTCGGTGGTGAAGTGCCGGGTGCTGGCGGCCGGCTTGCGGCCGCCGGAGGGGTTTTTGGCCATGAAGATGTTAGTTGTCAGTTATTCGTTGTCAGTTGCTCGTTGTCGGTGGTCAAAATCAGTGATGAAAGTCAGGGCCTGACAACTGACAACGAGCAACTGGCAACTATCGCAAGGTAAGCGAATAGGCTACCACCTGCTGCACCTGGGCCGGGGTGAGGGTTTTGCCAAAGGCCGGCATTTTGCCCAGCCCTTTGGTGACGAGGTAGGTGCGCCCGAAGGCGTTGAGGTTACTTTTGGTAAGGTCGTGGGCGCCGTTGAGGCCGAGCTTGCCGTTGGCGCCGTGGCAGCGCGCGCAGTTTTTCTGGAACAGGAGCTGGCCCGCCAGCACCGGCGGCTTGGCCCGGACGGGCCGCGGCAGCAGCGGCAAGAGCAGCAAAAGGGCCGTAAGTCGGAGGTTCATGACGGACATAACACGCAAGCGGGCCACAAAGTACCGGCCGCGCGCCGAAAGAATCCGTATGGCCGCGCATTGCCGGCCGCCGGCCCGACCTTTGCCCCACTTTCTCACTTCCCCGCTTCCCATCTCGCCCCTTCCCCATTTTGCGCGTCGCCCTCGTCATCAACACCAGCTGGAACATTTGGAATTTCCGCGCCAGCCTCGTGCGCGCCTTACAAGCCGCCGGCCACGAGGTGCTGGCCATTGCCCCGCCCGACGACTACTCGGCGCGCCTCGAAACCGAGCTGGGCTGCCGCTTCGTGCCCATTCTGATGGCCAACAAGGGCACCAACCCGGTGCAGGACGCGGCCCTAACGCGGCGCTTCTACCAGATTTACCGGCGCGAGCGGCCCGACGTGGTGCTGCACTACACCATCAAGCCCAATATTTACGGCAGCCTCGCGGCCCGGCTGGCGGGCATCCCGAGCATCAACAACGTGAGCGGCCTGGGCACGGTGTTCATCGTCCGCAACCTCGTGAGCCGGGTGGCACTCGGGCTCTACCGCTTCGCCTTCCGGTTTCCGCGCAAGGTGTTTTTTCAGAACGACGACGACCGGCAGCTGTTTCTGCGGCACGGGCTGGTGCGCCCGGAAATCACCGGCCTGCTGCCCGGCTCCGGCGTCGACACCGACCGGTTCCGGCCCGCCGCGCAGTTCACCCGCCAAACCCCGTTTGTATTCCTGATGGTGGCGCGGGTGCTCTACGAAAAGGGCGTGGTGGAATACTTCGAGGCCGCCCGCATCATCCGGGCCGCCGAGCCCGGCACGCGCGTGCAGCTGCTCGGTGGGCTCGACGAGGCCGGCGGCGTGGGCGTGCCCCGCGCCACGTTTGAAGAGTGGCTGGCCGGCGGCGACATTGAGTACCTGGGCCGCTCCGACGACGTGGCCGCCCACCTGCACCGCGCCGACTGCGTGGTGCTGCCCAGCTACCGCGAAGGCACCCCCAAAACCCTGCTCGAAGCGGCGGCCGTGGGCAAGCCCCTGGTAACCACCGACGTGCCCGGCTGCCGCGAAACCGTGCAGGATGGCCACAACGGCTACCTCTGCCAGGTGCGCAGCGGCGCGGACCTGGCGGCCCAAATGCTCCGGGTGCTGCGCCTGCCCGACGCCGACTTGCAGCGCATGGGCCGGGCCAGCCGCCGCCTGGCCGAAACCAAGTTCGACGAAAAGCTGGTGCTCGACCAGTACCTGACGGCCGTGGGCGAGGTGGGCGGCCGAAGGTAAAGTGAAGGTGGAACTAACTGATTAAAGCCTACCCAAATAGGCCGTTATGCTGAGCTTGTCGAAGCATCACGCCCGCCACGTCAGGTGGTTGGGACGGGGCGGGCGAGATGCTTCGACAAGCGCAGCAAGACTGTTATTTTTGCGCGCCGGCACGGGTAAGCTCCTGCTGTTCGTTAAAACCGACG
>NZ_JANNOD010000073.1:0-29563 GCF_031398885.1 Hymenobacter sp. | reverse complement strand
TTTGTACAACGCGTTTAAACACCCCCTTCCATTTTAATTTGCGTCACCGTCTTTCTCCGCTTCCATATGAATTTAACCATAAATAAAAATTTTCTTTATTCCACCCCCCAATTTGCTTCGCCAGCCCCCCCACGACGTTCTTTAATTTGCCGATAAGAGCATTATTTCTTCTCCGGCGTGGGGTTCTCAATCTCCCGGACCAGCTCCCCGTACCAGCCCTCGCCGTACTTGCGAATGAGCGGATCCTTCAGAAACTGGTACACCTTCACGCCCAGCGAATCGCCAAAGGCGCAGGCCGGGTTGCAGATGCCCCAGCGGTCGTAGTTCAGCGCCTCGAACCCGTCGTATTTGGTGATGCGGATGGGGTACAGGTGGCAGCTGATGGGTTTTTTGAAGGTGGTGGCGCCCGCCAGGTAGGCTTGCTCGATGCCGCATTTCAGGATGCCGCGCTCGTCGTAGAGCGCGTAGGCGCACTCCTTGTCTTCGATGGTGGGCGTGCTGTAGTCGCCTTCCCAGTCCTTGATGTAGTGGCCCTGGGCGCCGATGGCGGCGCGGCCAGCGTCGGTGAGAAAGGGCTTGATGCTGGCGTATTCCTGCTCCAGAATCCGCAGCTCGGCCTCCTCCAGCGGGGCGCCTAGGTCGCCCTCCACGCAGCAGGCGCCCTTGCAGGCTTCGAGGTTGCAGACAAAAAAGTTGTCGGCGATGTCGTCGGAGATGACCGTTTCCCGGATAATAATCATTGTGCAAAGGTAGCCCCGGCGCGGGGGGCAAAATTTCGTTGCGCCCCCCGCCCGGCGGGCCGTATCTTTGCAGAACCGCTCAAAAAGCGGCTTAATTTGCTGATGGCACTAGATTATTTATCCCTTCTCAACCCGTCGCAGGCCGGCGCGGTGATGCAAACCGACGGCCCGTGCATGATTATCGCGGGCGCCGGCTCGGGCAAAACCCGGGTGCTCACCTACCGCATTGCCCACCTGCTCGAAAAAGGCGTCGACCCGTTCAACATCCTCGCCCTGACCTTCACCAACAAGGCCGCCAAGGAGATGCGCGCCCGCGTGGAAAAGGTGGTGGGCCCCAACGCCCGCAACCTCTGGATGGGCACTTTCCACTCGGTGTTTGCCAAAATTCTGCGCTCCGAGGCCGACAAAATTGGCTACCCGCGCAGCTTCACCATCTACGACACCCAGGACACCCGCACCCTGATGGGCCAGATTGTAAAGGAGCTGGAGCTCGACGACAAGCTCTACAAGCCGAGTTTGGTGCTGGGCCGCATTTCGGCGGCCAAGAACAAGCTGATTTCGGTCGGCCAATACCTGAGCGACGCGGCCATCAAAGCCGACGACGAGGCCGCGCTCCGGCCTAAAATCGGGGTGCTCTACCAGCAGTACCAGCAGCGCTGCTTCAAGGCCGGCGCCATGGATTTTGACGACCTGCTCTTCAACACCAACGTGCTGTTCAAGGAGCACACCGACGTGCTGAACAAGTACCAGAACATGTTCCGGTTCGTGATGGTGGACGAGTATCAGGACACGAACTACTCGCAGTATCTGATTACCCGCAAGCTGGCGGCGAAAGAACGAAACATCTGCGTAGTGGGCGACGACGCCCAGAGCATTTACGCCTTCCGCGGCGCGGACATTACCAACATTCTTAATTTCGAGAAAGACTACCCGGAATTACAAGTATTTAAATTAGAGCAGAATTACCGCTCCACGAAAAATATTGTGTGGGCGGCGAATTCGGTAATTAAAAATAACCAGGCGCAGTTGCGCAAGGACGTATTTTCGGAGAACGAGGACGGGACCCTGATTGAAGTATTGAAAGCCGCTTCCGACAACGAAGAAGGAAAGTTGGTGGCCAATTCCATTTACGAGGACAAGATGAACGGGCATTTGTCTTACGACAATTTTGCCATTCTCTACCGCACCAACGCGCAAAGCCGCGCGATGGAAGAATCGCTGCGAAAATTAAATATTAAATACAAAATTGTTGGCGGCCTGTCGTTTTACCAGCGCAAGGAAATCAAGGATTTGGTGGCCTACTTGCGGCTCACGGTCAACCAGAACGACGAGCAGGCGTTGCGCCGGGTAATTAATTACCCCAAGCGCGGCATTGGTGACACCACGATTAGCAAGCTGATTACCACGGCCGAAGAAACCAACCACACGCTGTGGGAAGTGGTGGCGCACGCCGACCAGTTTCTGGCCGCGCGGGTGTCGAACCCGGTGGTGGGCTTTGCCGAAAAAATCAAGAGCTACCTCGTGGTGGCGGCCAAGGAAGACGCGTTCGAAGCGGCCAAGTTTATTGCCAAAAACTCGGGCATGCTGGAAGAGCTGTACGCTGACAAAAGCATCGAGGGCCTTTCCCGCTACGAAAACATGCAGGAGCTGCTCAACGGCATCAAGGAATACGTGGACGACCCCGAGCGCGAGGACAAGACCCTGGGCGCCTTTCTGCAGGACATTGCGCTGGTGACGGACTCCGACGTGAAGGACGCCCAGCAGGACGGCGAGGCCGTGACGCTGATGACCATTCACTCGGCCAAGGGCCTGGAATTTCGCAACGTGTACATCGTGGGCATGGAGGAGAACCTCTTCCCGAGCCAGATGATGATAACCTCGCGGGCCGACCTGGAGGAAGAGCGCCGGCTCTTCTACGTGGCCATCACGCGGGCCGAGAAGAAGCTCACGCTGAGCTACGCCACCTCGCGCTACCAGTGGGGCAACCTGCGCAGCTGCGAGAAAAGCCGCTTTCTGGACGAAATCGACCCGCAGTACGTCAACTTTAAGTTTGCCGCCGGGCCGGGCGCGGGCGAGTCGCCGTTCCAGCACGTGTTCGAGCGGCGCTCGAATTTGATTCCGACCGCGCCGCGCAAAGTGGTGGCCACCAAATACGTGGCCCCCGCCGACTTCACGCCCTCCGATACCTCAACCCTGCAAAGCGGGCAGCGCGTGGAGCACGCCAAGTTCGGCTTTGGGGTGGTGAGCGCGCTCGAAACCCAGCAGGGCACCACCAAGGCCACCATCGTGTTCGAGGAAGTGGGCGAAAAGGTGCTGCTGCTGAGCTTTGCCAAGCTGCGCGTGCATTCGTAGCGACGCCTGTTTGCGTTTCGGCACTGAACGACCCGGCTCCATGCCGTTGGCAAGGCTGCCGTTCCGGCTTTTCCAAGGTGAAGACGCAAGCAGGCGTCGCTACGACCGTCGCCCGGACCTGCCGGGTCTCACCAATTCGCCAACGCCCTATCTTTGGCCTGCGCCCCGCCCCCGGCGGGCCCGCTTTACCCCTATTATGACTGACCTCACCACCCTCCCCTTCCACCTGCAACTGCTGGTGCGCGAATACGGGCACAGCACCTACCAGCTCATTTTGGGCCTGGCGCAGATTGAAGACCAAGCGGAGCGCACCAAGCGGGCCGGGCAGATTGTGCAGCTCATGCTGCGCCTGCAGCCGGCGCTGCGCGAGCTGCCCGAGGTGCAAACCCGCCTCTGGAACCACTTGCACGCCATGGCCGGCGAAGAAGTGGCGTTGGACGCCCCGGTGCCCCTGCGCAGCCTCACGGTGCGCACCGAGAAGCCGGCCCGCGTCCCCTACCCCCGCCAGGCGCCCAAGCTGCGCGCCTACGGGGCGGCCGTGGAGGCCCTCATTGCCAAAGCCGTGACAATGAAAGACCCCGCTGAGCGCGAGCAGGCCACCGTGCAGATTGGCCGGACCATGAAGTTCTTGTACCGCCAGCACAACAAGGAAAACGCCAAGGACGTGACCATCCTGCGCCACTTGGGCGAGCTTTCGGGCGGGCAGCTCCGGCTCGACCCGGCCGTGGTGGACAGCGAAAACCTGTTTGAAATGGGCCCGGGCCGCACCCCGGCCTTCGTCGTGCCCCAGCCCCAGCAGCGCGAACCCCAGAGCCGCGACCGGCGCGAAGGCCGCGACAGCCGCGAAGGCCGCAGCAACGGCAACGCCTTCGGCAACAAAAACGGCAAGAAGCGCAAAAAAGGCCGCCAGGAGCCCCAGCAGCCTCCGCAGTAGGTTTTTAGTTGTTCGTTGCTCGTTGTCAGTTGTCAGGGCTTTCGTAGGAACTCCATTGATGAGCAACGAGCCGCTGGCAGCTAATACCCGACAACCAATAACTGACAACTAACCCAGAATGGCAGCATTTGAAGTACGCGGCGGCAAAGCGCTGCGCGGTGAAATCACGCCCCAGGGCGCCAAAAACGAAGCTCTTCAGATTCTCTGCGCGGTCATGCTGACTTCGGAGCCGGTCACCATCAGCAACATTCCCGACATCCGCGACGTCAACAAGCTCATCGAGCTGCTGCGCGACATGGGCGTGAAGGTGGGCAAACTGGCTTCGGATACTTACTTGTTCCAGGCCGAGCACGTGAACCTGGACTACCTGGACACGCCGGAGTTCGTGGCCCAGGCGGGCGCCCTGCGCGGCTCGGTCATGATTCTCGGGCCCATGCTGGGGCGCTACGGGCGCTGCCAACTGCCCAAGCCGGGCGGCGACAAAATTGGCCGCCGGCCCATGGACACGCACTTTCTGGGCCTGGAGAAGCTGGGCGGCAAGCTCACGCTCGAAGGGCTGGATTTCTACCGCATCAAGGTGGAGGGCAGGCTGACCGGCACCCACATGCTCCTCGACGAAGCCTCGGTGACGGGCACGGCCAACATCCTGATGGCCGCCGTGCTGGCCGAGGGCACCACCACCATCTACAACGCCGCCTGCGAGCCCTACCTCCAGCAGCTGTGCCGGATGCTGGTGCGCATGGGTGCCAACATTCAGGGCATCGGCTCGAACCTGCTCACCATCGAAGGCGTGACCCGCCTGGGCGGCACCGAGCACCGCATGCTGCCCGACATGATTGAGATTGGCTCCTTCATTGGCTTGGCGGCGATGACGGGCTCCGAAATCACCATCAAGGACTGCCAGATTCCGCAGCTGGGCCTCATCCCCGACACGTTTCGCAAGCTGGGCATCCAACTCGAATTCCGGGGCGATGACATTCACGTTCCGGCCCAGCCGCACTACGAAATCAGCACCTACCTCGACGGCTCTATCCTGACCGTGAGCGACCATACCTGGCCGGGCTTCACGCCCGACTTGCTCAGCATTGTGCTGGTGGTGGCCTGCCAAGCCAAGGGCACGGTGCTCATCCACCAAAAGATGTTTGAGAGCCGGCTGTTCTTCGTGGACAAGCTCATCGACATGGGCGCCCAGATTATCCTCTGCGACCCGCACCGCGCCACCGTCATCGGCCTGGACCAGCGCACCCGCCTGCGCGGCATCACCATGACCTCGCCCGACATCCGGGCCGGCGTGGCGCTGCTCATCGCGGCCCTCTCGGCCGAGGGCACCAGTACCATTCTCAACGTCGAGCAAATTGACCGCGGCTACCAGGCCATCGACCAGCGCCTGAATGCGCTGGGGGCCGATATCCGGCGGATGTAACTACTTTCTTTCCGGCACCACAAAAACCCGCATCCGTTCAGTCGGGGCGGGCTTTGTGGTGCCGAAAAACTGCCAGAATTCGAGCATGGTCGCCCCGTAGCAGGGAGCAGGGGTACGGAGCGCCGCGCCAAAAGGCACCGCCCGACGAAACGCCGGGCTACTCGACCACCAGCTTGTGCGTGCTCAGCCGCTCGGCCTGCTGCACCCGCACCAGGTAGAAGCCGGGCGACAGGCCGGGCAGCGGCACGGTTATCTGGCCGGCGCCGGCCGGCACCGCAAACCGCCGGGGCACCGCCACCGTTTGGCCCGCGGCGTTGCGCACCTCCACCGTCAGGGGGCCGGCCTGGGCGGCGTGGTAGGCCAGCGCAACCTGGCCGCGGGCGGGATTCGGATACAGCCGCGCAGCGCGGCCCTCGGCAGCGGCGGGGCTGGTGCTCAGCGGGCCGGAGGAGCCGATAACGGCGAAAAATCCGTCCTGGGTGCCCCCGCCGGCCGCGGCCTGCAGGGGGTTGAGCACGTATTGCGGGTCGGAGCCCGTGCGCCCGGCCCAGGCCAGGCGGGCGCTTTGCCCGCCGATGACGCGGGCATCGAGGGCCGCGGTTTGGCCGCCCGCGCTGAGGCGCGTGACGAACAGCCGCTGCGTCAGGTCGGCGCTGAGCACCATCAGCCAGGCCCCGCCCGTGTAGGTGCCCAGCCCGGGCGGGTCGAGGGTGAGGGCGGGCAGGCCGAAAGCCGCGGCCCCGCCAATGTACACGCGGCCGGTTTCGTCGGCCCGGATTTCGCCGCCCTTCACCCGGATGGTGTTGCCGGCCCCGCTGGGCAGCCGGTTCACGAGCTGCTGGCCGCGCAGGTACGCGCCGGTGGCGGGTTCGTAACGCGCCAGAAACGTCTTGTGCTCCGAGCGGGTGTTGCTGAAGTTGTGGTATTGGTCGCCGCCCACGATGCTGGCCGATTGGGTGATGTCGGTGGTGCTGTAGCGGAAGATGTGGTTGCCCCCGGCGCACTCGAAGGCCGCGTAGAGCTTGCCGTCGCGCCCGATGGAGCAGCGGTAGCCCCGGGTGTCGGCCATGTTGTTAGTGGGCCGGTTGATGAAGCGGGGGGAGGTCCGGTCCGTCGACCAGTCGTAGGCCGTCCAGGTCACGGCCCCGGCGTAGCTGTGGCCGCGCAAGTAGGCAATCTGCACCGGCTCATTGCGAGTGCCGTCGAAGGCCGTGGCCTGGCGCCAGCCCACGGTGACCAGCGTGGTGCCGTCGAGGCACACGTCCTGGGTGTTGTTGTACCCCGTGAACGTGCTGACCACGCTGCCGTCCGGGGCCAGCAAGGTCACTTGGCCGTTGCCGGCGGCCCCGTCGGGGTCGGCCACGTTGCTCGGGCGCAGTACCGCGCAATGCCCGTTGGCCGCCGCGTCGACCCGGTTGATGAAGGTGCCGCTCAGCCGGTTCCAGGTCAGCGAGCCGGCCGTGGGCGGCAGCTTGAACACGCCGGCCAGGCCCGCGGCCACCAGGATGTTGTCGTTGCCGTCCAGGGCCAAATCGGTCACCTGGGCGGCCAACCGCGTGACCGAGAGCAGGGTGCGCCCGTCGGGGCTCAGCCGCAGAATGGCCCCCCCGGCCGTGGCCCCGGCGTTGTTGAGCACCGTGGCCGGCAGCCCGCCGGGCTGGGCTGCTCCAATGTTGGCCGCCAGCACGATAGTACCATCCGCCTGAATGCGGCACCCCGCCGCCGCATCGGTGCTGCTGGCATCACCCAAATAGGACGCAGACGTGACCGTGAACTGGGCCCGCGACGCGGGGGTAATGCCCAAAAACGCCACCAGTACCCACAGAACTTTGGTAATAATTTTCATAGTGAAAGCTTTAGTAGAAAAATTTGAAACAGTAATGTAGGATTTTTTCGCCACTACGGGCGGCATCAGCTCCATCCTTAGCAAATTGGTAATCCTAGCATAATTCAAACGCGGTGCGATTCCGACGGGCGCTGGCTTCACTGAGCACCTTCGCTCACCCAGCCGCGTCCGCCAAATAAAAAGCCCCAACCTGAGAAGCTGGGGCTCGTTTATTTGGCAGGTGAAGCGTTTCTAGTCGACTACTAAATCAACCACGGCGTTCACGATGGACAGCGCGATGCTGAACAGCAGCGCGTTGAGAAAGCCGTGCACGTCGAAGCTGCTCATCAGGTAGTCGGCCAGCTTCACGATGATGACGTTGATGACCAGCAGGAACAGGCCCAGGGTGAGCACCGTGATGGGGAAGCCCAGAATTTTAAGGATGGGCTTCACCACAGCATTGAGCACGCCGAGCACCAGCACCAGAATGGCCGCGCTGCCGAAGCCGCCCAGCACCACGCCCGGCAGCACCATGCTCAGGCCGTAAACCAGCACGGCGGTGAGGATGAATTTGAGAATAAAACCGAGCATAAGCGTAACGATTTAGGGTGAACAGATTATTCCGCAGCCATGCCTTTGGCTACGAGGCGGCCCTGGGATACGGCCATCCAGTTGCAAAGTTGATAGAGCAGGCGCGCGCCCACAATGCCGTTCCAGTCGGTGTCGCCGGGCGCCACCTCGTTGAGGTCGCAGCCGATGATGGTGATGCCCGCCCGCACGATGGCGCGGAGCAAATAGGTGGCTTCCTCGAACTCCAGGCCGCCGGGCACGGGCGTGCCGGTGCCGGGGCACAGCTTGGGGTCCAGTCCGTCGATGTCGAAGCTAATGTAAATTTTGGGCGGCAGCTGGGCAATGATTTTGCCGCACACCTTCTTCCAGGACTTCTTGGCAAATTTCTCGTCGCTCAAAAACCGCTGGCTGAACAGGGCCACCCGGCCGTTGGAGTGCTCGATGAACTCGGCCTCCTGCTGGCACATGTCGCGGATGCCCACCTGCACCAGCTTCTTCACCTGGGGCAGTTCCAGCGCGTTGTGCATGATGCTGGCGTGCGAGTAGCGGAAGCCCTCGTAGGCCGGGCGCAGGTCGCAGTGCGCGTCGAACTGCAGAATGGCAAAGGCCTCGTGCCGCTCGGCCAGCGCGTGCAGGTAGCCCAGGGGCGTGCTGTGGTCGCCGCCCAGCACCACCACGCCTTTCCCGGCGTCGAGCAGGGCCCCGGTTTTGGCTTTGAGCCACTGGAGCATTTTTTCGCCCTCGGCCGTGGCCCGGGCGGGCGCGCTGCCGTACTGGCCCTGGTCGGCGGCGGGCTCGCCGGCTTCGAGCCAGGCAATGTAGCCGGCGGCCAGGGGGCGCAACTGGCGGCTGGCGGCGGCAATGGCTTCGTCGGCTTCCTCCATGGCCAGGCCCAGCTTCCAGGCGTCGGGCAGGTCCGGGTCGTACAAGTCGACTTGCAGCGACGCTTCGTGGACGGCGGCCGGGCCTTCGGCCGTGCCGGCGCGGTAGCTCACCGTCACCTCCCACGGCACGGGCACCACCACCACCTGGGCTTCGGCAGGCGTGAAGGGCAGGCCAAACAAGCCGCCGCCGGCCTCGCCGGGCGCATTGGGGTCGAAGGATTCTATTTTTTTTGCCAGCGCGGCATCGGTTTTAAGCATCGGAATCAATGGGAAACAGTTTATGAAGCAGCAAGACCGGGCCAAAGCTCACCGGCCGCCACGGCGAGGAGAACAAAACGCCATGCCGCGCGGAGCCGAAGCATCTGCGCCCCGTGGCTAGTTGATTTTGGATGGTCGTGCCGAAGTAAGCGTACAGGTGGTCCGACTGGTTGTCTCGCACGGGCGAAATCGTTTCGACGGCGCAGGCGCTTCGGCGCCGCGCGGCATGGCGTTTCAGCGAAACCAAGTGGCAGCGCTAGGCCGACATCTGGCTGCCCAGAAAGTCGTAGCTGCGGATAATTTCCAGAATCTTCTCAAAAGTTACCCGGTCAAAGAACAGCATCAGCGGGAGCTCCACCATGTTGTCTTTGTCGGAAAACTGGGTGATGACCGAAAAGATGAGGGGCTGGAGCATTTGCTGCGGCAGCAGGCTCTGCATGGTGTCGGCAATGTCGCCGCGGGGCGCGGTGGGCGGGGCGCCGTAGATGTTGGCCTTGAGAATGTTAGCCAGTTGGGTGACCAGCGCGCCGGTGATGATGTTGCTGATTTCGAGCAGCAGGGATTCCTGCAGCTCGTTCATGTCCAACGATTCGGCCGTTTGCATGCGCAGGCACACGCGGGAGAGCCGCTGCAAGTGCTGGCCCGAAAAAAACATCAGGGTGGTGCCGTTGAAGTCCCCCCGAATATCGGACTGGATGGGCACGTGCTTGGCCTGATACTCCCGCACTTTGCGCAAAATATCGTCGCTCATCAGCAAGTCGATGTTCGGCACTTCCAACAGAACGCGTTCCTGGGCAATAATGGCAAACGAGTCGGCGGCGCGGGCCAGGCCGATGTTCAAAATCTCGCGGATTATATCACGCTCTAAGTCGGTCATCGATAAATCCATAACGTCGAAAATAGGGGGAGGTGCAGCTGCGAGAACTGGGGTGAAAGAAAGGAGAGCTTAGGGGCGCTTGGCAATAAAGAGGCGGGTGAGGGCGGGCACGTCGAGCACGAGGCAGACCTGCCCGCTGCCGAGCAAGGTAACGCCCCCAAACAAGTCAATAGTGTCCAAAGGTTTGCTCAGGGGCTTGATAACGATGTTTTGCTGGCGAATGAAGCGGTCCACCAGCAGGCCCAGCCGGCGGCTGTTGTAGTTCACCACCAGCACTTGCTGGGGGCCGGTGAGGTCGGCCTTGGTGGCAAAAGGCAGCGTCTCGTGGCCTTCGTCGTAAAGCAGCTGGCGCAACGGCACCAGCGGCACGGCCTGCTCCTGAAAATGCGTCACCAACACCCCGCCCACCACCGCAATCTGGCCGGGATGCAGCGCCAGCACCGTGTCGGTGTGCAGCAGGGGCACGGCGTAGGGCCGTTGGTCTACTTCCACCAGCAGGGCGCCCTTCACGGCAATGGAGGTGGGCAGCACCAGCGTGAAGGTGGTGCCCACGCCCAGTCGGGATTCCACGCGCAGCTGCCCACCCAGCGAGTCCAGCGCCAGCTTCACCACGTCGAGGCCCACGCCGCGGCCCGAAATGTCGGTTACTTTCTGGGCCATCGAGAAGCCGGGCTCGAACAAAAAGGCCCACACGGCCTGCTCGCCCAGGGCCACGGCGGCCTCGGCCGTGGTCAGGCCGCGCTCCACGGCCTTGCGGCGCACGGCCTCGGTGTCGATGCCGCGGCCGTCGTCCCGGACTTGGATGAGCACGTCGTCGCGCTCGGTAAGGGCCGAGAGCGTGAGCTGGCCCACGGCCGGCTTGCCCGCCTGCTGGCGCTGGGCCGTGGTTTCGAGGCCGTGGCTGACGGCGTTGCGCACCAGGTGCAGCAACGCATCGGTAATGATTTGCAGGATGTTGCGGTCAATCTGCACGTCCTGCCCGCTCAGGGTAAGCTCCACATCCTTGTCTTCGGCGGTGGACACGTCGCGCACCACGCGCGGAAACTTGTTCAGCAGCACGCCCACGCCCACCAGGCGGGCGTCCATTACGCTGTACTGCAAGTCGTCGGAAATGCGGAACAGGTGCTGGGCGGTGGCCACCAAGGCCGGATTGCCAATTTCCTGGGCCAGCGTCATTATCCGGTCGCGGTCAATGACCAGCTCGCCCACGAGGTTGAGCAGGTTGTCCAGCTTCTTGACCTGGATGTACACCAGGTCCGACAGCTCCATCTTTTTGGCGGATTCCTCGTCGGTGTCCGGCGCGTCCACCGCTTCCAGCACCGGCGCCTCGCCCCGCACCAAGCGGTCAAGGTTGTCGAGCAGGGCGGTGGCCGCGGGCAGGGGCTGGTTGGCGCCCACGGCCCGAATCATGCCGCCCAGGGCGTCGACCCCCGCAAACACGACCCGGATGAGCGGCCCGCTGAACGTCCGCTCCCGTTCCCGAATCATCCCGAACAGCGTTTCCAGGTGGTGCGCCACCTCGCCCAGGTCCGTGAAGCCCATGGCGCGGGCGTTGGCCTTCAGGTTGTGCATGAGCCGGAACAGCTCGTTGAGGGCCGGGCCGGCGTTGGGGTTGCGCTCCAGCTCGCTCAGGTGCCGGCTCATGGAGTCGTAGTACTCCAGCGCCTCGGCCATGAACAGCTCCCGGTATTCTTGGTCGCGCGTTTTCATTGGCCTTCCATCATCGGTGCACTCCTGTTGCGTCCGCGGGTGCGCGGCAGCAGCCCGTCGTTTCCAACGAGCTTGGGCACGGCCACGGGGCGTTGTGGCAGCACCTTACGCGGCCCGTTCCGAGGCGTCGTTTTGCAGCGCGGCCCCCACAATTTCCAATACTTTCTCTTCCGAAAAGGGCTTGACGATGTACGCCAGGGCCCCGTTTTCAATGGCTTCGTTCACGATAACTTCCTGCCCCACGGCGCTGCACATCACCACCTTGGAGCTGGGCTGGATTTGGCGCAGGCTCTTGAGCACGTCCAGCCCGGTGTTGTCGGGCAGAATCACGTCGAGGGTAATCAGGTCGGGCGCGGTTGAAGCGGCCATTTCCAGGGCCTGCGCGCCGTTAGCGGCCTCGCCGACGACTTCGTACCCGGCATCGGTGAGCATGTTTTTGAGCATCGTGCGCATGTAAAATGAGTCGTCGACGATGAGGATGCGCTTGTTCATGAAATTGATTGGCATTGAAATAAAACAGGGAAACGACCAAGCCATGCGGCCCGGCAAGGCATTGTACGGGGCGGGGCCTACGAAGATGTCTCTTTGCCCGGCAGTTTCATCACCTCGCTCGGCGTTAGCAGCTTGCGCATGTCGAGCACGATGATGATGCCCCCGTCGGGCAGCTTGGCGATGCCCTCGAGGTATTTGTCGCGGGCGCTGGCGTCCTGCACAAATTCAGGGGCCGGCTCAATCTGACTGAGCGGCAGCGTGAACGGCCGGGGCACTTCGCGCACCACCAGGCCCAGGGTGTAGTCGGCCGCTTCCACGGCCACGGTGTAGGTGCGCTCGGGCAATTCCCGGCCAACCGGCCGCAGCCGGAACCGCTCTTCTAAATCGAGGATGGCGATGATGTCGCCGCGCAGGTTGGCAATGCCCTTGATGAAAGGCGGCGTTTTAGGCATGCGGGCCACTTCGGGCGTCACCGTCACCTCCTTCACCTGCTCAATGCGGATGCCGTAATCCTCATCGCCGAGCCGAAAGACGATGAGCTGCACGAGCTCGGCCGGCTTGGCGCGTTCGGGTTTGGGGGCGGGGGTTGCTAGTTCAATCTCAGCCATGCGGCGGGCGGTAATGGGCTAGGGCTAGGCGTGGTCAGAAATTATTTGGCCCTGGCCTTGGCTTTGGAAGCGGCCACTTTAACGACCCGGCCATTGTCGGAACCGTTGCCATTTTCCGCGGCTTTGGCTTTCGAATTGGGCTTGTCCACCGGGCGGCGGGTGGGCGCCGGGGCCGGGGCCGCCGGGGCCACGGTACGCGTCGCGCGGTTGGGCCGCTCACGTGGGAAAGTCAGCGCCGGGGCCACTGGTTCGGGCGACGCGTTGCGGCGCGTCACTCCGTTTCGACGACCGTTCTCGACCGCCGCCGGCTTGGGCTCTTCGCGGTTTTGCAGGTGGCGGGCGGCCATGCCGTTTTGCGGCGCGGCAGCGTGAGGTTCGCGGGCGCGGTACGTGTCGCGGGCGCTGGGGCCGCGCCGCACTGGCAGTGGTGCCGGCTCGGGCTCG
Source organism: Hymenobacter sp. (assembly GCF_031398885.1). Classification (GTDB taxonomy): domain Bacteria; phylum Bacteroidota; class Bacteroidia; order Cytophagales; family Hymenobacteraceae; genus Hymenobacter. The sequence goes on along the minus strand of NZ_JANNOD010000073.1, from coordinate 16,446 downwards.
TAGGGGCTGAGCTGGAAGGTTTCGAGGCCCGCCTGGAGGTCGTCGGCAATGTCGGTGAGGCGCTGGGAGCTGGTGGTCAGCTCCTGCATGGCGGTGCTCAGCTGCTTGGCCGTGCCGGCCACCTGCTGGGTGCCGGTGGCCGTCTGCTCGGCAATGGCCACCACTTCCTCCACGTACTTCACCACGTCGCCGATGGAAGTTTTCTGCACCTCGGTGGCCGTGAGAATGTCGCGCGAAGTGCGCAGCGTTTCGCCGCTGCTGGTGGCAATGTTCTTGAAGGCCGAGCTGGCCTCAAAGGTAGCGTTCTTGCCCTTGAGCACCCGGCCTTCCATGGTCGAAATGGCCGTGGCGGCCGACGTGGTGTCCTTCCGCACGTCCTCCACCAGCGTGGCAATTTCGTTGGCCGACTTGCGGGAGCCCTCGGCCAGCTTGCGAATTTCCTCGGCCACCACCGCAAAGCCCCGGCCGGCTTCCCCGGCGCGGGCGGCTTCGATGGCGGCGTTCAGGGCCAGCAGGTTGGTTTGCGAGGCAATGTCGGTGATTACGCCCAGCGACTTGCTGATTTCGCCCGAGCGGGTGCTCAGCACTTCGATGGTGCGGGCCGTCTGGCCGGCGGCGCTGGATATTTCTTCCATGTTCTTCACCACTTCCGCCACCGTTTTTAGACCGAGCTGCGAAGTCTGCTCACCGAGGATGGCCGCTTTGTTCACCACGTCGGCCTTGTTGGCCGTTTCCTTGGTGGCCTGCATGATTTCCTCAATCAGTTTGAAGGCCTGGTCGGTTTTCAAGGCCTGGTTCTGGGCGCCCTCGGCCATCTGCTGCATGGCCAGGGCCACGTCGACGGTCACGCGACTCATCTCCTGGCCTTTGCCGGCCATTTCTTCCGACGACGTACCCACGACCTGCGACGAGTCGTTGATTTCACCGAGCAGCTCGTTCAGGTTTTCCACGGCCAGGTTCAACGCGCTCGACATGGCCAGGATGTCGCCCGTGGTGGGCACTTCCACGCGCTGGGTCAGGTCGCCTTCCGAGATGGCGCGCACCACCCGGCTCACCTCCAGCACCGGCGAGGCGATGGATTCGAGCAGGGCGTTGAGCGTGTCCACCAGCTCTTTCCAGGAGCCCGACACGCCGCCTACGGTGGCCCGCTCGGTGAGCTTGCCTTCCACGCCGGCCACCTTGGCCACCCGGCTGACTTCCACGGCGAGGCGGTTGAGGTCGTCCACCATGCGGTTGATGGTGTCGGCCAGCTCGGCCACTTCGCCCTTGGCTTGCAGGGTCAGCTTCTGGGTCAGGTCACCCTTCGACACCGCCGTTACCACCTTCACCAGGCCCCGCACCTGGGTGGTGAGGTTGGAGGCCATGTAGTTCACGTTGTCGGTCAGCTCTTTCCACACGCCGGCCACGTTGGGCACGCTGGCCTGCCCGCCGAGCTTGCCCTCGGTGCCCACCTCCTGGGCCACCCGGGTCACCTCGCCGGCGAAGATGTTGAGCGAGTCCACCATGCGGTTCAGGTTGTCCTTCAGGTCGAGCAGCTCGCCGTTGACGTTTACCGACACCTTCTGGCTCAGGTCGCCGCGCGACACGGCGGTGGCCACGTTGGCGATGTCGCGCACCTGACTCGTCAGGTTGCTGGCCATCGTGTTCACATTGTCGGTCAGGTCTTTCCACGTTCCCCGAACATTTGGCACCTTGGCCTGGCCGCCCAGCTTGCCTTCGGTGCCTACTTCGCGGGCTACCCGGGTCACCTCGTCACCGAAGGTATTCAGCGAGTCCACCATTTCGTTGAGGTTTTCCTTGAGCTGCAGCAGCTCGCCGCGCACGTTAACGGTGATTTTCTGGCTCAGGTCGCCCTTGGCTACCGCGGTGGCCACGTTGGCGATGTCGCGCATCTGAGAGGTCAGGTTCGAGGCCATCGTGTTCACGTTGTCCGTCAGGTCTTTCCAGGTGCCGCTCACGCGGGGCACGTTGGCCTGCCCGCCCAGGATACCCTCAGTGCCTACCTCGCGGGCCACCCGGGTTACTTCGCCGGCGAAGATGTTGAGCGAGTCCACCATCTGGTTCAGGTTGTCCTTCAAATCCAGCAGCTCGCCTTTTACATCGACCGTGATTTTCTGGCTCAGGTCACCTTTCGACACGGCGGTGGCCACGTTGGCGATGTCCCGCACCTGACTGGTCAGGTTCGAGGCCATCGTGTTCACGTTGTCCGTCAGCTCCTTCCAGGTCCCGCCCACGCGGGGCACCACGGCCTGGCCGCCGAGCTTGCCCTCTGTGCCCACCTCGCGGGCCACCCGGGTCACCTCGTCGCCAAAAATGTTGAGCGAGTCCACCATCTGGTTGAGGATGTTCTTCAGCTCCAGAATTTCGCCTTTCACGTTCACGGTCATCTTCTGGCTCAGGTCGCCGCGGGCCACGGCGGTGGCCACGTTGGCAATGTCGCGCACCTGCGAGGTGAGGGCCGCGGCCATGTCGTTTACGTTGTCGGTCAGGGCTTTCCACACGCCGGCCACGTTGGGCACGCTGGCCTGCCCGCCGAGCTTGCCCTCGGTGCCCACCTCCTGGGCCACGCGCGTCACCTCGCCGGCGAACAGGTTGAGCGAGTCCACCATCTGGTTCAGGTTCTGCTTGAGCTGCAAAAACTCGCCCTTCACGTCCACCGTCACCTTCTGCGTCAGGTCGCCCTTGGCCACGGCCGTGGCCACGTTGGCGATGTCGCGCACCTGAGAGGTCAGGTTGCTGGCCATGTTGTTCACGTTGTCCGTCAGGTCCTTCCAGATGCCGCCCACGTTGGGCACGCTGGCCTGCCCGCCGAGGCGGCCCTCGGTGCCCACCTCCTGGGCCACCCGCGTCACCTCGCCGGCGAAGATGTTCAGGTTGTCGATGGTCTTATTGATGGTTTCGGCCATCAGCTTGAAGTCGCCCGACACCGGAATCTGAAAGCTCTCGTCCAGGTTGCCGCGGCTGATGTTCTTGAGCACCTTGCCTACCTCCAAAACCGGCACGGCGATGCTGTCCACCAGGCCGTTGATGTTGTTGACCATGTCGCGCCAGAAGCCGGCGGCGCCGTCGGCCGAAGCCCGGGCCTTGAGGTTGCCCTCCACCCCGGCCACCTTCGAAATGCGCGACACCTCGCCGCCCACCCCGCCAATCATTTCCACCATGGAATTGTAGGCTTCGGCGATTTCGGCAAAAATGTCGTCGTTCTGCTTGGTCAGCCGCACCGACACGTCGCCCTTTTTGAAGGCGTCGAGCGCGAAGAGCACGCGGTTGAGCTGGTCGTTGACGTAGCCGGGGTCCTGGGTGTCAACCGAGCCGCGCTCGCCGCCTTTTTTGCGGGTCAGGTCGTTGTTGGTCCGAACGACATCCAGGGACGAAACGGCGCCGGAGTCCGGCATTCCGCCGGTAGCATCATCCGTTGTAGTCACCGCGGGGGCCCGCCGAGGCTTGGGTTGCGCAGTCTTGGGGGAAGCCATATAATATAGGTATCAAATCGGATGAAAGAAGGACGCAAACGAAAGGCGAAGTACGGCGTTTGGCTGCGAATAATCAAAGGTGCGCCGGGCAAAAACGCCAGGAACCAGTTGGTCCCGTCGGCCTGCTGGGCGGGCCTGAGTGCGGCCGAATTCGCGCGCCGTGCGCCGCCGCCGGGAATATTCCGGCATCTTTGCGGCCTATTTTAACATTTCGCCACGGCTGGCCGTTTCACGTTCGACGGTCCACCCCAGCCGGCCGCCCCCCCTTTCCCGCCCACATGGTCAAGAATTTAGTTATCGTCGAGTCGCCGGCCAAGGCCAAAACCATTGAAGGCTACCTCGGCCAGGACTTCGTGGTGCGCTCCAGCTACGGCCACGTGCGCGACCTGCCCAAGGATAACAACGCCATCGACATTGCCAACGGCTTCAAGCCCACCTACGTGGTGTCGGCCGACAAACGCGAGTTAATTGCGCAGCTCAAGAAGCTCTCGAAGGAAGCCGAGACCGTGTGGCTGGCCAGTGATGACGACCGCGAGGGCGAAGCCATCAGCTGGCACCTGGCCGAAACCCTGAACCTGCCCCTGGCCAAAACCCGGCGCATCGTGTTCCGCGAAATCACCAAAAACGCCATCCTCGGCGCCATTGCCAACCCGCGCGAGGTGGACCAGAACCTGGTGAATGCCCAGCAGGCCCGCCGCGTGCTCGACCGCCTCGTGGGCTTCGAGCTGAGCCCCGTTCTGTGGAAGAAAGTGAAGCCCGGCCTGAGCGCCGGCCGGGTGCAGAGCGTGGCCGTGCGCTTGGTGGTGGAGCGCGAGCGCGAAGTAGCCAGCCACTTGAGCGCCAGCGCCTACCGCATCGTGGCCCGCTTCGACGCCGGCCGCGGCGCCGTGTTGGAAGCCGAGCTGCCCACTCGTTATAAGGTGCGGACCGAAGCCGAGGCGTTTTTGGCGCGCTGCGTGGGCGCGTCGTACCAGATTGAGAGCCTGGACAAGAAGCCCGGCAAGCGCAGCCCGGCCGCGCCCTTCACCACCTCCACCTTGCAGCAGGAAGCCTCGCGCAAGCTGGGCTTCTCGGTGGCCCAAACCATGAGCGTGGCCCAGAAGCTCTACGAAGCCGGCAAAATCAGCTACATGCGCACTGACTCGGTGAACCTGTCGGGCGAGGCCATGACGGGCGCGCAGACGGCCATCACGGCCGCGTACGGTGCCGAATATCACCACGCCCGCACCTTCAAAACCAAGTCGGCCAGCGCCCAGGAAGCCCACGAAGCCATCCGGCCCACCGATTTTGCCCTGCTGAAAGCCGGGTCGGATTCTTCGGAGCAACGGCTCTACGACCTCATCCGCAAGCGGGCCATGGCTTCGCAGATGGCCGAGGCCGTGATTGAGCGGACGACGGCGGTGATTGGCATCAGCACGCAGCCGGGCGTGGTGCTGGCGGCCACGGGCGAGGTCATCACCTTCGAGGGCTTCCTGAAAGTGTACGCCGAAAGCAAGGACGACGAGGACGAGGACGACGCCAAGGACGGCGAGTCGAGCTTTTCGCGCGGCCTGCCGCCGCTGGCCGTGGGCCAGGACCTGCCCTTGCAGCGCCTGAGCGCCACGGAGCGGTTTTCGGCGCCCCCGGCCCGCTACACTGAGGCGTCGCTGGTGAAAAAACTGGAGGAAATGGGCATCGGCCGGCCTTCGACTTACGCCCCCACCATCAGCACGGTGCAGAAGCGCGGCTACGTGGAAAAGGACACCCGCGAAGGCAAGGAGCGCAAGTTTCACGTGCTGACCCTGGACGGCCCGGCGGTGCAGACCGAGGTGAAAACCGAGAACTACGGCGCCGAGAAAGCCAAGCTCTTCCCCACCGACACGGCCATGGTGGTCAACGACTTTCTGGTGGCCCACTTCCCGGTCATCGTGGACTATCAGTTCACGGCCAAAGTGGAGGACGAATTCGACCAGATTGCCAACGGCCACGAGGACTGGACCCAGATGCTGACCGGCTTTTACGGCAAGTTCCACGCCACCATCGAGGCCGGGCAGGACATCGACCGCAGCACGGTGGGCGGCACCCGCGAGCTGGGCGCGCACCCCGAAACGGGCGAGCGGATTTCGGCCCGCCTGGGCAAATACGGCCCTTACGTGGCCCTGGGCGACACCGAGGGCGAAACCAAGCCCGCCTACGCCAACCTGCGCAAAGGCCAGTTCATCGAGAGCATCACCCTGGAGGAAGCGTTGGAGCTGTTCAAGCTGCCGCGCATCGTGGGCCAGTTCGAGGACAAGGACATGACGGCCAACCTGGGTCGCTTCGGCCCCTACGTTCGCCACGACGGCAAGTTTTTCTCCCTTACCAAGGAGCAGGACCCGCACACCATCACCGCCGAGGAGGGCGTGGCCCTGATTGAGCTGAAGCGCAAAACCGACGCCGAGCGCCTCATCAAGGCCTTCCCCGAGAACCCCGACATTCAGGTGCTGAACGGGCGGTTCGGTCCCTACATCGTGGCGGGCAAGAAGAACGTGAAGATTCCCAAGGGCGAGGAGCCCACCGAGCTGACTTTGGCCCGCTGCCAGGAGCTGGCCGACGCCACGCCTGACAAGCCCGCCAAGGGCGGCCGCTTCGCCAAGAAAGCCGCGCCCGCCGCCAAGGAGGAAAAGGCCGACACGCCCGCCAAGAAAGCCGCTCCGGCCAAGAAGCCAGCGGCCAAAAAGGCCACTGCCAAGAAAAAAGCAACCACGGCCAAGAAGCCCGTTGCCAAGCCCAAAGCTGCCGCAAAGGCTTAAGCAGCCAGACCGTCCGGTCCCACGCTGTTACGTTTTAGCGCGCAGCTAGTAGTTCGCGCTACCGCTTCACCACCTACCCCGTTGCCTGCCATGAATCCCTCCCAGCCCCAACCCGCCGAAGAGCAAATTTTACTGACGGTGGCTGACCAGAGCAAGCTCGACCTGGTGATGGAGTTGCTGAGTCACTTTGACTTGGTGCGGGCCGAGCGGGTGCGGGCGCAAAGCAGCAGAACACAAAATCTGACTCCCGAAGAAAAGGCCCGTCGTTTCCTACTCACCGCCGGGCAGTGGGAAGGACGTACCCTTGACGCCGATGAATTGCGCGAACGAGCAGCCCGCCGGGGCAACAGCGGCAGTTAATGCGGGCGCTACTCGATACCAACATCATTATTGAATTTTGGAAGAAAAATCCGTTGATGCTCCGGCATCTTCAGGTTTTTGTGCCCAATGGTTTTATCATCAGTGCTGCAACAGAGGCTGAACTGATTGTGGGCGCGCTGAACAGAGCGGACCTGCAAAAAATTCGGCAGGACCTGCAATTGCTGGAGGTGTTACCGCTGACACCTGCGATTAGTCAACTTACCAGCGACTTACTGGTCAAGTACACGTTGAGCCATTGCCTGAGCTTCACCGACGCCCTGATTGCTGCTACCGCGCTGCACCACCGCCTGCCGCTGTTCACGCTCAACCGCAAGGATTTTCACTACATCGCCGGCTTGTAACTGCACGAGCCGGCTTGAAATCAGCCCGCGCTAGAACCGCAGTCCCACCTGCAGGCCCGGCCATAGGCGGGTGCGCGACTGCCCGCCGGCCGTGTCGATGAACAGCAGTTGGTTGGCGCCGAAGTCCCAGGCGGGTTGCCCGTCGTTGCGCCAGGCGATGGCCAGGTTCAGGGTGGGCGCTACCACGAGCTGCAGGTGGCCTTCGCGCTCGATTTGCCAGGCCAGGGCCGGGCGCAGCTGGGTGAGCAAGCGGGCGTCGGTCTGCTCGGCAAAGTCGTCGGAGCTGCCGGCCAGGGTCCACTGCACGACGTCGAGGCTGAGGGTGAACCGGCCACGGGGCCGGCCCGCCGTCCCGATGCCGAAGCCCGCGGCCCACTGCACGCGGTTGCCGAAAGGCTCGGCGGCAGCGCCGAGGACGGTGTAGTAGCGGCGCACCCCGAGCTTGACCACGGCGTTGAGCGGCAGCGACTCGCTGGCCCAGACCTCGCCCTTTAAGTAGCCGTGCCGCACGATGTTGACGAGACCCAGCGCCACGCCGTCCACCGAATCGGCCACGTTGATGAGGCCGAACTGCACCCCGCGCACATGCCGGGCCACGTTTACGAGGCCGAACTGCACGCCCCGCACCCGGCGGGCCACGTTGAGAACGGACGCCGTTTGCAAGCCCTGCACATCCATACCGGTGAGGTTGGCCAGTCCGGCGACTTGCACCACCGGCCCGGGCGCGGCAGTGGAGGGCGCCGCGGGCAGCTGCGCCAGCGGGTCGGTAGCCAGGCGGCGGGGCTGGCCCAGCCAGCGGCGCACCCGCGTGGGTTGGTCGGGCCGGGAGGTGGCGCGGCCCGCGCCGCCGGCCACATTGAGCAAGCCGGCCACGTGAATGCCACGGGCGTCGTCCCGCACCGCGTTGAGCAGGCCCGCCCCCTGCAACCCGGACACGGCGCCGCCGGTCAGGTTGGCCAGGCCCGCCAGCTGCACCCCGCGCACCCCCGTGCCCGTCACGTTGAGCAGGCCCGCCGCCTGAAAGCCGCGCACCGAGTCGCGCACCACGTTCACCAGGCCCCCGACTTCTACCGCGCGCACCCCGGCCGCGTAGCCAGCCAGTAGGTTCACGGAGACGCCGTTAATGGTTCGCGCGTTGGCCCGGCCGTTGGTGCTGAGCGGATACACCAACCCCACCTGAGCCAGGCGGCGCGTGTTTGCTACCCGCGTGGCCGCAGACGCCGGCAGCGGGGCCAGAGGCATCACCCCAGGCAAGCGGCCGGGTTCCACCACGGCCCGCACCACCAGCGCCGTCAGTTCGGGTACCGCCACCCCCGCGCGCGCGGGCAGACCGGCCCCGGTTGCCGACGCAGCGCCAGATGCCGGGGCCGTGCCAGTTGTCCCCGCAGCTGGTGCCATCCCCGATTTCGCCACTCCTGCCCGCTTGCCCGCTTGGTATGCCGAGCGGTCGACCGACCGGCTAGCCCGCATTGACCGGGAAGCCGCCACGGCGGGGACGACCGCAGCAGCAGCGCGCACCTTTCCGGGAACCCCCGCCGCTGGCCGCCAGGGTAGTCCCCGGCCGGACCGCCCCAAAACACCCCGCGGCGCGGCGGCCCCCCTGGGCGCCGTGGCGGAGCCGGCCTCGCTGGCCGATGTTACGGTGCTGCTCATCTGGGCCCGGGCCAAAGCTGCCGGGTTTGCTGCTGGGCGGTCCACGGGGGCGGCTGGCGGCCGCGCTGGCCCGGCCCGGCCCATCCCTGCTTCGGCCGGTGTGGGGCGCCCGTTCAGGTTCGTGACGCCCGGCGGGGTTACTTGTCGGGCCGGCCATAGCACCACTTGCCCACTCAGCAGGCCGTAGTCAATGTGCTGCGCGCCCAATACATCGGACAGCACTGCGCGCAAGGGCCGGGGTGGCCCGGCGGGCAGGTACACCCGGCGCGAGGTAGCCAGGCGGGTGCTGCTGTAGGAGATGGAAACTTTGCTTTGGCGCGAGGCTTCGTCCAGCACGTGGGCGAGGGTAACCCACCCGGTAGGGAGGCGCACGGGCCGGTTGAGGGCGAGCGGGTCGGACGGCTGCCCCCGGGCCGGGCGGTTCACCACCCCGCCGGCCAGGGCCAGGCAGCACAGCCCAGTGCGAATCAAGCGGCGAAATAGCGGCATCGGCTTGTCAGTTAGCCGGCGGGCTGACCGCCGGGCTGGGAGCGGTGGCGCACCCGCTGCCGCTCAGAGTGTAGCGCCCGGGGCCGGTGGCCCGCAGCGAGGCCCCGGTAGCCACTTGCAGCACGGCCAGCACCTGGGCCGGCCGCGGCCGGGCAAAAGTACCCGTGAACCGGCACTGCTCCAGCCCGGCCCCGCGCAGGGTGAGCCGGGTGCCAAAAGTGGCCCGCAGGGCCTGGGCTACCTGCGGCACCGGCGCATCGACAAAGCGCAGGGTGTCGGTTTGCCAGGCGCGGAAATTGGCACTCGGAGCGGGAGCCGCGCGCAGGGCGGCGGGCACGAGGCCGGGGGCGTCGGCCGCGTGCAGGGCGGCGCGGGTGCGGGCCGTGAGCAGCACGCTGTCGGGTGCGGCGAGGCGGGCCAGCCACACGCGGCCGTGGGTCACGCTCACTTCCACCGAGTCTTCGGCGGCGTAGGCCCGCACGTTGAAAGCCGTGCCCGCCACCCGCACGCGGGCCGTGGCCGTGCTCACTTCAAAAGGCCGGCCGGCGGCGGGCTTCACCTCAAAGTAGGCCTCGCCCGTGAGCTGCACCCGGCGCGCTTCCCCGGCGCGCGCGCTGGCGTAGTGCAGGCGCGAGCGCGCGTTGAGCCAGGCCCCGCTGCCGTCGGGCAGCCGCACAAACCGCCGCTGGGCGCCGCTGGCGTAGCTGCCGGCCGGCCCGGGCCGGGCCTCGAAAACGCGCCCGACCGTGAGCGCATACGCGGTGCCGGCCACCAGAACCACGCCCGCCGCTAGCCGCAGCGCCGGCGCCCAGGCGGCGGGCGGCCACAACGGCCGCACCGTGGTCGAGGACGTGGTGGCTAAGCGCTCCACGTTCGCAGGCGAAGCCATTAGCGGTCGGAAGCGCTGCCAGGCGGCTTCCACATCCTGCGCCGAAAACAGCGGCGGAGCCGGCGCGGCCTCCCCGGCGCGCTCCCAGGCGCGGGTCACGGTGGTCAGGATTTGCAGGTGGCGAGGGTCGGCGCGCAGCCAGCGGCGCAGCGCGGCCTGCTCATCGGCCGTGGTTTCGGCGGCCAGGTGCTGCGCCAACAGGGCCCAGGGCGCATCATCCGGTTCAGAGTAGCGGCGGGGCATGGCTGAAATGTGAGGACCAGGTAAGGGTTCAGGGGGTAAATAACGAAATGCTGTACCCGTCCCGCAGTAGGGGGCGGGGCTCGCCCCCGCCCGGGGGTGAACGAAATCGGTGCGTGGGCGCGGACGACGGGCGGGGGCGAGCCCCGCCCCTGCTGCGTTTTCGCACTTCGCGATGCGCATAAGATGCGCATAAAAGGCCATTCAGCAGTCTTTCGCCGGAGGTCTGCTGCCTATTACTTTCGACTAACTACTCTACTCAAAGAGTCGGAACCAACGGCAAGTACGGCTGATTTCCCGCTTGCTAGCGCACCACCACCGAATCGGCCCGCACGGTGTAGCCGGCAAAGTAGCCCACGGCCGTTTTATCGGAGCCGGCCTGGGTGTTGCGGACGTTGGTGCGGACGTTGGCCGGGCTGGTGGCAAACAGCCCCACATTATTAATCTGGGTGGCCACCTCGTTCAGGAAATAGAAGTAGTCGCGCGGAATCGAGAGCAGCTCGACCTTGAGCTTGTCGCCGGGTTTGAGCGGGTCTTCGTTCAGCTCCACGCCGCCGATGTAGTTGCCGTCCACCAGCTCGTCGTTGGTGAGGATGAGGTCATCGGGCTTGTTGAGCAGGCCCCCGTTCTTGTACACCCGGAAGCGGTAGTAGTCGCCCACGCCGGGCAGCTCGGGGCCGTTGTAGAGGGCGTAGTAGCCCTCGTCGTAGCCGACTTGTTGGGCCTTAAATTCCAACCCGATGCTGTCGATGGGCGGCGTGCGGCGGATTTCGGTTTCGGCACGGTAGGTCTGGCCGTCGGCCACGATGGTGAGGGTGTAGCGCCCGCCAATGCGCCCGCGCACGGTGCCGCCGCCGCGGTACTGGCCGGGGCTCACTTCCCGGAGCACGTCGCTGCTGCCCAGGTCGTCGGTCAGGGTGAGGGCCGCGCCGAGCACCGGCGGCAGAGCAGCTTCGTTGAAGTACGCCTGGGTGAGGGTCAGTGTGACGACCGCGGGAACGTTCTGGTCCGTGATGTAGCCGTCCACGGCCAGCAGCGGCTGGGCCTTGGGCACGTCGAGCGGCACCACGTCGAGGCAGGAGCTGAGGCTGAAGGCGGCGAGGATAAACAGGAGGAAGCGGTTCATAAAGTGGGGCGGATTAAGTTAAAAGTTAAAAGTGAAGAGTTAAAACACGGTTGATTTTTAACTCTTCACTTTTAACTTTTAACTCGTTTAAAACGTGAAGTTGTAGGTGGCGCTGGGCAGCACCGTGCCAAACACCGACAGGCGCACGGCCTCGGTGCGGGCCGGGTTGTCCTCGTTCTGGCGGAAATAGATGCCGAAGGCGTTGCGGCGGCCGTAGGCGTTGTAGAGGCTGAACGTCCAGGAGCCCTGCCAGCGGCGCTCGGGGCGGGGCCGGTTTTTGAGGGTGGCGGCCAGGTCGAGGCGGTGGTAGGCGGGCACGCGGTAGTTGTTGCGCACGTCGCCGTTCACGTTGGGCACCACCAGGCCCTGGTACACGTAGCGCGAGTCGGGCACGGTGGTGGCCACGCCGGTGCTGTAGCTGAACGTGGACGACAGTGTGAGCCGGTCCGACACCTCGTACATGCCCACCAGGGCCAGCACGTGGGTTTTGTCGTACTTGTTGGCGTACCACCGGTTCTGGTTGATGCCGTCAATGCGGCGCTCCGAGCGGCTCAGCGTGTAGCTCAGCCAGCCGGTAAGGGGCCCGTCGTTCTTCTTCGCGTAGAATTCAGCCCCGTAGGCCCGGCCCCGGCCGTAGAGCAGCTCGGCTTCGAGCTGGGCGTTGAGCAGGGTGTTGGCCCCGGCCACGTAGTCAATCTGGTTGTCCATCTGCTTGCCAAACACCTCCACCGACGTCTCGTAGGCGTTGCGCTGGAAGTTGCGGAAGTAGCCCAGGCTCACCTGGTCGGCGTGCTCGGGGCGCACGTTGCGGGTGCTGGGCAGCCACACGTCGAGCGGCGTGGCGGCCGTGGTGTTGCTGATGAGGTGCAGGTTCTGCACCATGCGGTTGTAGCTGGCCTTGAGCGAGCTGCTCTCGCTCAGCGCGTAGCGGGCCGAGAGGCGGGGCTCCAGGTTGAAGTAGCTGCCCACCCGCTGGCCGCCGCCGTAGGTGCGGGGGTTCAGGGGCGTGAGCTGCTTGCCCAGCTCCCCGGCGTAGTCGTAGAACGTGCCCGTGCTGGTGTTCTCGAACAGGGTGGCCCGCAGCCCGTACTGCACCGAAAACGCCGGCCCGAAGCTGCGCTCCTCGTCCAGGTACGCGGCCCACTCGGTGGCCCGCTGCCGCTGCAGGCGCAGCTCGCGGAAGATGGACGTGGCCTGCGTGGGCACCACCCGGCCGGGCTCAAACGAGTAGAAAATGCTGCTGGCCCCGAAGTGCAGCGTGCTTTGGGGGCTGCGGAAAAACTCGAAGTCGGCCTTGCCGCTGTAATCGGTGATGTTGGACTTCCACTCGAAGCCCTGGGTGCCGCTGGGCACGCCCAAGCCGTAGCCGTAGCGGCTGGCCAGCGTGGTCACGTTCATAAACAAGCGGTTGTTGAACACGTGGTTCCAGCGCAGGGTGCCGGTCTGATTGCCCCAGTTGTTCTGAAACAGGTTGCCAAACTTGAACACGTCGCGCCCGAAGTAGCCCGACAAGAACAGCCGGTCGCGCTCGCCCAGCGTGTAGTTGGCCTTGGCCGAAAGGTCGTAGAAGTACGCCTGGTTGTCCTTCTGCTCGGGCACCAGCTTCAGAAACACGTCGGCGTAGGAACGCCGCCCGGCCACGATGAACGAGCTTTTGTCCTTCACAATGGGCGCCTCCACGGCCAGCCGGCTGCTCACCAACCCCAGCCCGCCGGTGGCGGTGAGCCGCTGCGAGTTGCCGTCCTTCATCCGAATATCGAGCAGCGACGACAGCCGCCCGCCGTAGGCCGCCGGCACGCCGCCCTTCACCAGCTTCACGTCGCGCACGGCGTCGGGGTTGAACACCGAGAACAGCCCAAACAGGTGCGAGGAGTTGTACACCGGCGCCTCGTCCATCAGTATCAGGTTCTGGTCGACGCCCCCGCCGCGCACGTTGAAGCCGGTGGCGCCCTCGCCCACCGTGCTCACGCCCGGCAGCAGTTGAATGGCCCGCACCACGTCGGCCTCGCCCAGCAGGGCCGGCACCAGCTTGATGGCGCGGGCGTCGAGGCGGCTCACGCCGGTTTCCACGCTGCGCACGTTCTGGTCGGGCGCCTGGCCCAGCACCACCACTTCGGCCGTTTCCACGCCTTGCGCGGCCAGCTTCACCGAGTTCGTGCGGCTGGCCGTCAGCTCCAGCGTTTCCTCGCGGGGCGCGAAGCCCACGTAGGTGTAGGTGAGGGTGTAGCGCCCCCGCGGCAGGGTGAGCGAGTAGAAGCCATACTCGTTGGCGGTGGCGCCCGCGCCCAGGCTTTTGATGAATACGGTGGCCCCAATCAGGGCCTCGCCGGTGGCTTCGTCGCGCAGGTAGCCGCTCACCGTCACGTTGGGGCCCGCCGGGCGCGCCGCGGGCGGCGGGGCGGCACCGGGCAAGGTTTGAGCAGCGGCGGGGGCCGGCGCGAGGGCCAGCCACCCGGCCGTAGCCGTCAGCAGAAAGAAGGATTGTCTCATAAAGCAGCTCATTGGGTTTGAAGGGTAGATACCTGACGGGCGGGGCACCCCTACGCGGAAGGCGAAAGTTTTTTGGCGTTGCATGAGACCAGCAGCCGGTCGGCCTTGACTGACTGCCCAAGCTGCTCGCAGCTACTCGACGTGTTTCACCTCGCCTGCGCCGTTCTGCTGCACGTCGAGCAGCCGCGCGGACCCGGCGTAGTGCACAAAGCCCACCCCGCGGTGCTGAATGCGAATGGTTTGCTCGGCGCGTACCCGCACGTTCCCCACGCCCATGTTGACCAGCTTGAGGTGCTGGGCCACCAGGTCACGGCAGTCCAGCTCCCCTTCAGACTTATTATTGATTAATACCTGTCCGGCCGTGCCCGCCACCGTCACACGGCCCGCACAAGCGGAGTGCAGGTTGAGCACGTCGGCCTGGAACAGTAGTTGGGTGTCGCCGAATGACTGGATGCGGACGTCGAGCGGTTCGATGGCTCGCAGGGGCTCGGGGCACACCACGGGGCCGTAGTTGGCAATGTCGAGGTGCTGTAGCTGGCGCAGGTACACCACCACCCGGAGCCGCGAGTAGGCCGGTTGCCGGAGCTTGTTTTCGGTGGTCACGTACAAGGTCTGGCCGGCGTTGTAGGTGGCCACGGAATCGAGCAGGTTGTCGTCGGTTTCAATGACGACTTTTTCTTCGCTGCCGTGGCGCAGCTCCACCGTGCCGTGCACGCTCAGGTGCAGGCGGGTAAAGGAGCTGACTGGTTGCGTGCGCACCGCGAGGGTGCCGTTGCCTTGGAGTTGCATCATCTGGCGGAGTTGTTTGAAAGAAAACATGAAGAGGAAAATGAATTAATCAGGCAATGGTGTACAGGCGAAGCCGTGGGCTTGTAGCAGCGCGGCCACGGCGCGGGCATCGGGCGGGCCGTCGGGGCTCTCCACCCGCAGCACCCGGTCGCAGTCGGTCAGGTCGAAGGTGATGCGGTAGGCCGGGCCGGGAAGCGCACCCGCAGGTGTCGCAGCAGCAAAGCGGCCGTGCGGCGGGTGGCTACGTTGGTTTGGAATACTTCGACTTCGGACATAAGCATGCGGCCCGTGACGAAGAGCGCCGGGGCCGATACAAAATTCCAACTGCCTGACATCGCCTAGATTACAGCTGCCGGAGCCTTGTGTACACCTGCGGGAGCCGGTGACCAGTAGCCCGAGAATAATCCCGGACCTGTAAGCCGAATGTCGTTTTTTGTAAACGTGCCAGGCGGGCAAGGCCGACTTTTGCGGAAGACAAGCCACTGGTTGGGCTTCGGGTCCCGCGGTCAGGCCCCGCCTGTGCTCGGACCGGAAATGGCCTTCTTATTTCCCTGAATCACCTTCGCCATGCCGCTAGAAATAAATTATGTTGGCGAGCCCCTTCCCCCGCTGCCCCACAACAGCGACCCGGCCAACGATTGGCTCCTGGCCGACCTGGTGGAGCAGGCCCAGGAAATGGAATTGCCCACCGGCACGGGCTACATGGCGCACTGGTACATGGCGGGCATCCACATGAACTACGCCCGCTGGCGTTACCACGAGCCTTTCGCTGCCCAGTGGCGCACCGACCGGGAAGCGGTGCACCTGCACTTCAACCTGCGCGGCCGCACCGCCCTGGAAAACCACCGGACCGGCGCCGTGGTCCACCTGGCCAGCGCGGAGCACAACCTGTCCTACTACCGGGGGTTCGAGGGCCTCATCCGCCACGAGGAGCTGGAGTCGGAAACCTTCAGCCTGCAGTTCAGCAAGCCCGTTTTTTTGGCCTTGGCCCAGCAGGCCACCGAGCCGCTGCGCCGCTTCTGCGCCGCCGTGCTGCGGGGCGAAGAGCTGCTGCTTAGCCCGCACGGGTTGCCGCTTTCGCTGGCCTTGCATACGGCCATCCGCGAGGTGCTGGGCTGCCGCTTGGCCGGGCCGCTGAAGAAGCTGTTCCTCTACGCCAAGGCCATTGAGCTGGTGGCCTGGCAGGCCCACGCCACCGAGCAGCACGGCCAAACCCCGCGCCGCTACGTGCGCACGGAGTACGACCGGGAGCGGCTGCTCTTCGCCCGCGACTTTTTGCTGGAGCACCGGGCCCTGCCGCCCAGCCTGCCGGAGCTGGCCCGCGTGGCGGGCCTCAACGAGTTCAAGTTGAAAACCGGCTTCAAGGAGCTGTTCGGCCACACCGTGTTTGGCTACCTCAGCGAGCACCGGCTGGCCGACGCCAATGCTCAGCTGCAAGAGCGCCAAAAAACGGCCAGCGAGTTGGCTTTCGAACTGGGCTACTCCTCGGTGCAGCACTTCAGCGCGGCCTTTAAGAAGAAGTTCGGCGTGAGCCCCACCCAGCTGCGCAGGTAGCCGCCGCCCTGGCGCTAACGACAAGCACTCCTCCACCAACCCGTTGCCCCGCCACCCGTTGCCCCGCCACCCGTTGCCCCTTCCCGGTGGGGAGGGGAAGCCAGTCGTCAGTTGGAAGTTGAGGGTTAAAAGTTAGAGCGGTTTCTCAAACGATGGACGGTCGAGGTAGAGACGCATATTTGCGTCTCGTCTTCTGCGCCGTTCGGGCGATGGTCGTTCAACCGAAAGCTAACGACGAGACGCAAATATG
>NZ_JANNOD010000070.1:0-59831 GCF_031398885.1 Hymenobacter sp. | reverse complement strand
CATCCTTGCTACCGCCGAGCGGTTTGGGCTGGGCGCGGTGCAACTGCACGGCCACGAAACCCCCGCGCAGTGCGAGGAATTGAGCGAAGCCGGCTTGCTGGTGCTGAAGGCTTTTTCGGTGGGCCAGGCGGTGGATTTTGCCGCTCTGCTGCCCTACGTGCCGCACTGTGACTTCTTTCTGTTCGACACCAAGGGCGCCGCGCCGGGCGGCAACGGGGCCATTTTCGACTGGCAGTTGTTGTCTGGCTACCACCTGCCCGTGCCGTATTTTCTGGCCGGCGGTCTGGGCTTGGAGCACGCCGCCGAACTGGCCGCGTTGCGCCTGCCCGGTCTGGTCGGCGTCGATTTGAATAGCGCCTTCGAAACCGCGCCGGGCGTGAAAGACGCCGCCCGGGTGGGGCAGATGCTGGCGGCGCTGACGCTGCGCTTAATGAAGAATGAGGAATGAGGAATGAAGAATTGGCCCTGCGGCTGAAGCTTCCTTCCCCAATCCACCATTCTTCATTCCTCATTCTTCATTCCTCATTTTTTACCATGACAACCTCTTATCAGCAACCTACGGCCCGCGGCTACTACGGCGAATTTGGCGGCGCTTTCGTGCCCGAAATGCTCTACCCCAACGTGGAGGAGCTGCGCACCCAGTACCTGGAAATTCTGGCCGACCCGGACTTTCAAATCGACTTGCAGCACCTGCTGCGCGACTACGTGGGCCGGCCCACGCCGCTCTTTGAAGCCAAGCGGCTGTCGGCAAAGTACGGTACGCGTATCTACCTGAAACGGGAGGACCTGTGCCACACCGGCGCCCACAAAATCAATAACACCGTGGGGCAGATTCTGCTGGCCCAGCGGCTGGGCAAGAAGCGCATCATCGCCGAAACCGGCGCCGGCCAGCACGGCGTGGCTACGGCCACCGTGTGCGCCCTGATGGGCTTCCCGTGCGTGGTGTACATGGGCGCGACAGACATCGCGCGGCAGGCGCCCAACGTGGCGCGGATGCGCCTGCTCGGGGCCGAGGTGCGCAGCGTGACCAGCGGCAGCCAGACCCTGAAAGACGCCACCAACGAGGCCATCCGCGACTGGATTGCCAACCCCGTCGACACGCACTACATCATCGGCTCGGTGGTGGGCCCGCATCCGTACCCGGACCTGGTGGCCCGGCTGCAGGCCGTCATCAGCGAAGAAATGCGGGGGCAGCTGTTGGAGAAAACGGGCACCGAGCTGCCCACCTTCGTGGTGGCCTGCGTGGGCGGCGGCTCCAACGCGGCCGGCGCGTTCTACCACTTTCTAGACGAGCCCTCCGTGCGCCTCATTGCGGTGGAAGCGGCCGGGCACGGCATCCATTCCGGGCATTCGGCGGCCACCTCGGTGCTGGGCACGCCGGGCATCATCCACGGCAGCCGCACGCTGCTGATGCAGGACGAGCACGGCCAGATTACGGAGCCCTACTCGCTGAGCGCGGGCTTGGACTACCCCGGCATCGGGCCGCTGCACGCCTACCTGGGCGCAGTGGGCCGGTCGGAGTTTCTCTCCATCACCGATGACGACGCCTTGAAAGCCGTGACGGAGCTGAGCCGGCTCGAAGGCATCATTCCGGCCCTGGAAACGGCCCACGCGCTGGCGGCCCTCGGGCAGCTCAGCGCGGGCCCCGACGACGTGGTGGTGGTGAACCTGTCCGGCCGCGGCGACAAGGACCTGGACACCTACCTCAAGAACATGGACAAGCTCATTTAATTATTTCTCGCGGAGGTCCGCAGAGGAAAAACGCAGAGGCTCGCTGTGTTCAACCTGTCTCAGCGTTAACCTCTGCGGACCTCCGCGAGAAACTACGCATGAACAATCGAATTCAAGAAGCCTTCGCGAGCAAGAAAAACCTGCTCAACACCTATTTCACGGCCGGCTACCCGTCCTTGCACGACACCGTGCCGCTGGCCCAGGCGCTGGTAGCCGCCGGCGCCGATATCCTCGAAATCGGGATGCCATTCTCCGACCCGCTGGCCGACGGCCCGGTTATCCAGGGCAGCAGCACGGTGGCGCTGGCCAACGGCATGAACCTGCCCGTGCTGTTTCACCAACTGCAGGACCTCCGCCAGGCCGTGCCCGACGCGCCGGTGCTGCTCATGGGCTACCTCAACCCGGTGCTGCAGTTCGGGGTGGACGAGTTCTGCCGCCAGGCCGCCGCCGTGGGCGTCGATGGCCTGATTCTGCCGGACCTGCCACTCGATGAGTACGAGGAAACCTACCACGCCATCTTCCAGAAGCACGGGCTGAAAGCGGTGTTTCTCATCACCCCGCAAACGTCGGAAGCGCGTATTCGTCGGCTCGATAATTTGTCGGAAGCGTTTCTCTACCTCGTTTCCGGGCCCGGCACCACGGGCGGCACCACGCCCACCGACGCGGCGGCCCAGCAGCACTACTTCGAGCGCATTGCGGCCCTGCGCCTGCGCAACCCGCGCCTCATCGGCTTCGGCATCGCCGACAAGGCGGGCTTTGACCGCGCTTGCCAGCACGCCGAGGGTGCCATCATCGGCTCGGCACTCATCAACGCTTTGAAGGATGCCGACGACGCGCCGGCCGCCGCGGCGCGGTTCGTGCGGGGCATCAAGCAGGCGTAACCTCGCCCCCCGGCCCCCTCTCCCGCGGAGAGGGGGAGTCAATCAGTTTCTTGATTTCCCAGACGACACTTACCCATTCGCGCCGCCTCAGCTCCCCCTCCACGGGGGCGAGGTTACTTTCCAACATGATAATTCAACTAGAAAAGGCGGCTTCCGTGCCCGCCATCACCGAGCATCTCAGGCAGCAGGGCTACAAAGCCACCGAAGTCACCACCCAGCACGCGCACTACTTGGTGGCCATTGGGAAAAAGGACTTTGACATCCGCACCATCGGCCAGTTGCCGGGCGTGCGCGACGTGCACCGCGTGTCGGACGACTACAAGCTGGTGAGCCGCAAGTGGCGCGTGCGGCCTACCGTGCTCGACCTCGGCGACGGCGTGACGGTGGGAGAGGGCACGCTGGCCCTGTGCGCCGGCCCGTGCAGCATCGAGAGCGAGGCCCAGATGGAAAAGGTGATGGACCACCTGACCGCCAACGGCGTGCGCCTGATGCGCGGCGGCGTGTTCAAGCCCCGCTCGTCGCCCTACTCGTTCCGCGGCCTGGGCATGGACGGGCTGAAGGAGTTCCACCGCATGGCCCGGGCCCGCGGCATCAAAATCGTGACCGAGGTGATGCAGGTGTCGCAGGTGGAGGAAATGCACGACTATGTGGACGTGTTCCAGGTGGGCGCCCGCAACACCCAGAATTTTAACCTGCTGGACGCTTTGGGCGGCGTGGACAAACCCGTGCTCATCAAGCGCGGCATTTCGGGCACCATTGAGGAGCTGCTGTCCTCGGCCGAGTACGTGTTTTCGGGCGGCAACGAGAAGCTGATGCTCTGCGAGCGCGGCATCCGCACCTTCGAGACGGCCAGCCGCAACACGCTGGATTTAAACGCTGTACCAATCTTGAAAGAAAAAAGCCACCTGCCGGTCATCGTGGACCCTTCGCACGGCATTGGCTTGCGCGAGTACGTCTCGCCGATGGCGCTGGCGGCGGTGCTGGCCGGGGCCGACGGCATTGTGTACGAAACCCACGAGACGCCCGAAATGGCCGTTTCGGACGGGCAGCAGACGCTGGACTTTGACGAGTCGGCGCGGCTCATTCGCAATCTGCGGCGCGTGTTTGCGCTGCGCGGCGAGTTGGAGTAAGCTAAAAATTAACACGCCCAAGCGCTTGTTTTTCCAAAATCAAGTCTTAAATTCGTTTCATTCATGCGCCACCAACACGTCAACCGTATTGTGCTAGCGACTTGCCCCAAACAGGGCGGGAACGGGCTGCGGTTGGCGCTAAGGAAGGACAAGGCATGAAGCCCGACCTGCACTGAAACCTTCAAAAGCCCGATTCCGCCAGGATATCGGGCTTTTTTTTGCTCCACCGCTATGTTTACAACGCCTTACCCCGCCAACGCCCCCGGCCAGGACCAACTGGTCTGGAAAATACTGTTTGACCGCCAGACGGCGCTGCTGCACAAGCGGGCGGCCCCGGCGTTCTGCCAGGGCCTGGCCCGGCTGGGCCTGCGGCGCGAGGCCATCCCCGACATCGGGGAGCTCAGCGCCACCGTGCGCGAGCACACCGGCTGGCAGTTGGCGCCGGTGGGCCGACCGTTCGAGCCGGCGGCGTTTTTTGAGTTGCTGGCCGAGCGGAAATTCCCCATCGTGACCCGCATCCGGCTCATGCGCGCGTTCGACTTCAGTCCCGAGCCAGACCTTTTTCACGACCTGTTTGGGCACGTGCCCATGCTGCTCGACGAGGGCTTGGCGAATTTTCTGCACACGTTGGGGCTGGCGTACCGGGCGCAGCCGGTGGGCTCGCCGGCCCGGGCGCGGCTGTGGGCGCTGTACTTCTTCACGGCCGAGTTTGGGCTGGTGCAGCACGAGGGGCAGCCGCGGCTGTACGGGGCGGGCCTGCTGTCGTCGGCCGGCGAAATTCACCACTGCATCAACGAGCACACCCCGCGCCCGACTTTCAACCTGGCCACCGTGCTGCAAACGCCGGTGACGGGGACGCGCTACCAGGACCAGTACTTCGTGCTGCCCGCCTGGGAACAGCTCACCGATTGCGTAGCTGAGCTGGCCGGCCTGCTGGCCGCGGCGTAGCGGGGGGCGAGTCTGCGCGCCGGCCGGCCCAAGGCTTCGCCGCGGCCTGGCAAACGGGGCCGCGCTGCATTTCAGCCGCAGAAGGACGAGGCTATTACGTGGGGCCGGCCGTAGTTTCGCGCCATGCTGTTCGAATTCGGTCCCCGTAGCGCGTTGCTGTTGCCGTTTGTGGTACCGGGGGCGGTGCTGGCCGCGCACTTGCTGGGGCGGGCGGCCCGCCACGGGGCGCTGGCCGACGGCTTGTTGGGGGTGCTGCTGCTGCTGAACGTGCTGCCCGTGGCGCAGTGGATGCTGGGCTACGCCGGCTGGTACGACAGCCACGACGGCTATTCCACCGTCATGTTCTACGTGCCCTGGCAGCCCTGGCTGGCGTGGGGGCCCGTTTTCTACCTCTACTTCCGCAGCCTGACCAACCAGGAATTCTCGTTGCGGCGGCAGTGGGGGCACTTGGCGCCGGGGCTGCTGTACGTGGGCCTGTACGCCGGGGCCGCGCTTTATGACCTGGGCTGGGGCCGGGCCTTGCACGGGCAGCCGCTGCCGCACCATTTCGGTACCAAAGGCGCGGCGGCCCAGTGGCTCGATGGGCTGAGTCCGGCCACCGACCTGCTGAACTACGCCCTGATGCTGGGCTACGGCCTGGCCACGCTGCGGCTGTTCCGCCGCTACCGCCGCTACCTGGACGACAATTTCTCGGACACGGCGCGGCTGCGGTTTCGGGGGCTGCGCAACCTGCTGCTGGCGGCGCTGCTGGGGCTGCTGCTGTGGCTGGGCTTTGAGGTGCTGAACCGAGCCGTCGGCCCATTGGGGTACGACGGCTACTGGTACGCTTACCTGGCCAATGGCGCGCTCATTTATTACCTCAGCATCGTGGGCTTGCACGCCAACTACGCCGCCGTGGCGCCCCTCCGGTTCGAGCCCGAAGCCGAAGCCCCGGAAGTGTTCCGGCTGGCGGCCGTGCCGCCGCTGCCAGCTCCGGCCGCCGCGGCAGCGGTTTCGGCGGTTTCCGTCGCGCCCGCCGGGGCGGTTGCGCTTGGGGCCCCGGCTGTTGCCACGCCAGAAAATGCGCCCGCGCCGGACCTGGCCCCGGAGCTGCTGCCGTGGCGCGAGAAGCTGCGGCAGCTTATGGCCGAGGAGCAGCCCTGGCTGGAGCCCGAGCTCACCCTCGCCGAGCTGGCCCACCGCCTGCGCACCAACACTTCGCTGCTCTCGCACGTCATCAACACGGGCTGCGGGCAGAACTTCAACGACTTTGTGAACAGCTACCGCGTGGCCGAGGCCGAGCGCAAGCTGCAAGACCCGCGCTTTGCGCATTATTCGCTGGTGGGCATAGCGTTGGAGGCCGGATTCAACTCCAAATCCACGTTCAACCGGGTGTTTAAAAAGCTCACGGGCCGCACGCCGGGCGAGGTGAGCCGGCCCAAATCATAAGCCGGGACGGCCCAAGGCATAAGTTGAAGCGCGGGCGGCGGGGAAGTGGGGGACTTTTGGGGCATCGTCTCACAACTCCTCATTCTCCCTGCACCATGAAAAACGTCCCCCCTTTCCCGGCCGCCTGGCGCGGCCCCGCTGCCGCTCTGGGCATGCTCATTTTCCGGCTGCACCTCGGCGTGGTAATGGTCGAAGCCGGCTGGCCCAAACTGGAAATGACCGATTGGTTCACCAAGCAAGTGGCCGACCTCGGCTTCGCGTACCCCAGCCCGGTGCTGTGGGCGGGGCTGGCCGCCTGGGGTGAGCTGGCCGGCGGCCTCCTGCTCATCCTCGGGCTGGGCACGCGCTTCGCGGCGGCGCAGTTGGCCTTTCAGTTTTTCGTCATCTCCTTTCTCTGGTACGACAAGCCGGAGTTTTTCACGGGCATGTACGTGCAGCAGGAGCTGTTCTGGGGCTTCGTGCTGCTGATGGGCACGGGGGCGGGACGCTGTTCGCTCGATGCCTGGCTGCGCGGCAAGTCGCTGCGGAACCTAGTGGGGCGGCCGGCGCTGCGCAAGCCCGCCCTCACGTCCGTGGCCGTGCTGCTGCCCCTGCTGGCGCTGGCCGGCGATGTTCACTCCGTCTTGTTCATCGAGCCCGGCAAGCAGTTTATCCTGGGCGGCGGGCAGCGGGGGGCCTTCAGGGTAGTGGCCAAAAACATCGGCACCGTGCCCGTCGAAATCCGCGAGCGGCCCCAGGGCGGCGGCACGTTTGGCAAAGCCACCCTGGCGCCCGGCCAGTCGGGCGTGCTCAAATTCGCTGCCGGCTCCACGGCCGTGCTGCTCAACCCCAGCCGCGTCCAGGCCAACCTGGACCTGATTATCACCGGTGGCCGAAACCTGGCCATGACCTACGAGCCCGTGCAGGAATACGGCAAACCGGCACTGAAACAGAATGTGGAATGAAGAATGAGGAATTATGGGACCGTAAGCAAAATTCCTCATTCCTCATTCCTCATTCCTCATTAAGCGCAGCGTCAATACCCCCAGCCCAGGCGGCGGTACACGAAGTGCAGCAGCCAGAGCGGCCCAATGAGCAGAAACTGGAGGTCCTTGAGGAAGCTGGGTTTCTTGCCTTCCACCCGGTGACCCCAGAACTGGCCCACCCACGCCAGGGCAAAAACGATGAGGCAAATGCCCCACAGCGGCAGCACCGCCGCGCCCGCCACCACCCGCAGGGCCGCCGCCATGGCCGCCCACACCAGCACCATGCCCAGGGCCAGCCGGCCGCTCAGCCGCACGTAGTACACCAGGGCCAGGGCCATTACCAGGGTGCCCCAGTTCAGCCAGGGGCTGATGTTCTGGATGGCCGCTGGCACGGGCACGGCCCACAGCAGCCCGAGCAGCGAGAACATAATCAGGGGCACGCACACCCAGTGCACCAGCTTGTTGGTGGGGTTCTGGTGGCTTGCGCCGTATTCGGCAAGGAGGTCGGCGAGCGGGGCCATGGCGGAATGAGCTAGACGAGGAACGGAGTAGACGGGCTTGAAATTAACAAAAAAGCCTTCCCCGTCCGGGGAAGGCTTTTTGCGTTGAATACCAGCGTGCGCTGCGCGTCAGTTAGGCCTTCACCTTGAACTTGGTGCGCAGGTAGGTAAGCGCCTGGCCGTGGGCCTTGGCGGCGAATTCCTGGTTGAACTTGGGGTTCGAGGGGTTGGCGAAGGCGTGGTCGGCGTCGTAGCTCTCAACGGTTACTTTCTTGCCGGCCGCGGCCATGTCCTTCTTGAACTGGGCGGCTACTTCGGGGGTAATCCACTTGTCCTGCGCGGCGAAGATGCCCAGCACGTCGGTGTTCAGGGTTTTGAGCTTGGCCACGTCTTTCTCGGGCATGCCGTAGTACATCACGCAGCCCACGGTCTGCTTGCCGCCGAGCAGGGCTTCCTGCAGGCTCCAGCCGCCGCCGAAGCACCAGCCCACGCTGGCAAACTGCGCCTTGGGGCCGGCGTAGGCCTGCGCTCCTTTGAGAATGGCCACGGCGCGCTCGGTTTTCACCTCGCTCATGTACTTGCCGGCGTCCTCGGCGGTGGTGGCGATTTTGCCGTCGTACAGGTCCACGGCGATGACGTTCACGCCCGGCATCTCGGCGGCGAAGGTGGCGGCTTCCTTCTTGATGTAGTCATTCAGGCCCCAGTACTCGTGAATCACGAACAGGTACTTGTTGCTGGGCGTGGCGCTCTTGATTTCAAAGCCCTTGCCGGTGCTGCCGTCGGGGGTCTTGAACTCCACCATGGCGCCTTCGCCCTGGTAGCCGTAGGGTAGGGGCGCATCGTGGCCGCGCGAAAAATCTTTGTCGGTGCCCAGCATGGCGAAGGCCTCCGTGGCCGTGGCGCCGGAGTTGCCGGCGGGCTTGGCGCAGCAGCTGGCCATCTTCTGGGCCGCCGCCGAGTAGGTCAGGCCCAGGAACAGGGCGCCGAAAGTGAGAAGTTTTTTCATGAAAATGAAGACTTGTTAAAAATGAAACCGGTGTACCAACAGCAAAAGGATAAAAACTTCCTTGAAGTTGGCGAAAAAACCCAGCTGTATTCGCGGCGGCGCCGCCCATGCAAAGCGCAAGAGCCGGAAAGCCAGCCCGTTCAGAAGTTGCCAAACGAGCCGGCCTTTCCAGTTATGCCCGGCTGTTAGGCCACCACCAGGTGGGTTTTGATGGCTGCGCCCAGCTCGGTGAGCAAGGCAAACAGGCCCACGTAGGTCCGGTTCAGGTAAATGAAGTGCTCGGAGCCGCGGGGCTCGCGCTGCTTGCGCAGCTCGGGGTCGGCCATCAGGTCGTCGCCCAGCGCGTAGAGCGCCGCCAGGTAGGCGGGGTCGCCAAAGTCGAAGGTGGCCTGGCGGAAGGGGCGGCCCACCAGTTCCAACGACACGCGCATGGTGCGCAGGTAGAGCGTCCGCATGGCCGGCGCGTCGGTCGGACGCAACACCCCGGCTTCGGTGAGCAGCGCCGCCAGGCGGGCCTCATCGGCCAGGGTGTCGGCGGCCAGCAGGTCGGTGAAGAGTTGGGTTACGTCGGCGGGCACGTCCTTCACGCAACCAAAATCGAGCACCGCCAGCGTGCCGCCATTTTCGGCCCGCAGCAGGAAGTTGCCGGGGTGCGGGTCGGCGTGCAGCTGGTGCAGGGTGTTGAACTGGAACTGATAGAAGTCCCACAGCGCCTGGCCGAGCTGGTTGCGCACTTCCTGAGGAGGATTAGTGGCCAGGAATTCCTTCAAATGCTGGCCGGGCAGCCAGTCCATGGTCAGGATGCGGGCCGTGGAAAACTCGGGGTAGTAGGCCGGAAACTCCAGGTGCGGCAGGGCCGCGCACCGGGCCGCAATTTCCTGGCCGCGGCGCAGCTCCAGGGCGTAGTCGGTTTCTTCGAGCAGCCGGGTTTCGACCTCCTCCAGGTACGGCCGGACCTGGGCCTCGTTCAGGCCCATCACACGCAGGGCAATGGGTTTCACCAGGTTGATGTCGGACTTGATGCTGGCGGCCACGCCGGGGTACTGCACCTTCACGGCCAGCGCCTTGCCGTCTTTGCGCGCAAAATGCACCTGCCCGATGCTGGCCGCCTGCCGGGCTTCGGGCTCGAACTCGTCGAACAGCTGGTACGGCGACTTCCCAAAGGCATCCCGAAACGCCTTGACTACCAGCGGGCCGGAGAGGGGCGGCGTGGAGTACTGGGCCTTGGCAAACTGGTCGGCGTAGGCCGCGGGCAGCAGGTTTTTCTCCATGGCCAGCATCTGGGCCACTTTCAGCACCGAGCCCTTCATCTCGCTCAGCGCGCCGTAGAGTTCGGCGGCGTTGGCGGCGTGCAGGTCGTCGGTGGTCGACGCGGCGCCCACGGCCCGCTTGGCGTAGTGCTTCACGTAGTTGGCCCCCACGCTCAGGCCGGTTTTGGCAAAGCGGGCGGCGCGGGCCACCTTGGTGGTGGGCAGGGAGGTTTGGGGTTCGTCCATTAAATCAGTTATCAGTGAACAGTTATCAGTGAACAGTTATCAGTGAGCTGCTGAAACGAGGTTGTTCACTGCTCACTGCTCACTGCTCACTGATAACTGTTCACTGTAATTACCGCCGTACCAAAAAACGAACGAAGTCCACGGCCGAATCCAGGGTGTTGCGGCCCACCAGGTCGAAGCTGAGCGTCACGGCTTTTTCCACGGCGGCGTCGGTGCGCTCGAAGTTCACCGAGTCGTCCTTGGCAAAGAAGCCCAGCACAAACAGCACCTGCTGCCAGAAGAAGCGCGGATAGCCGTCCTGCAGTAACGGGCGGTTGGCAATTTCGCCGCTCACCCGACCGGCGCTCAGCAGGTCGCTCACGAAGTATTCGAAGTCCTGGCGGAAGTCGTCGAGCACGCGGGGCGAGAGGCCGGGCATGCGGCTGAGCGAGCGGCGCAGGCTCATCAGGGCGTAGGAGCGGTTGTTTTTCAGGATTTCAAGCAGCGTGTAGTAGAAGGCCAGCAGCTTCTCGCGGCTGCCGTAGCCTTCCCACACGGGCTCGGCGGCGGCCGTTTCGCGCGCCTGCCGGCCGAAATCCGCCCAAATCTCGCGGTCGATGGCCTCGAAGTTGGGGTAATGCTTGTAGAATTCCTGCTCGGCCAGCCCCAGCTGCTGGGTCAGCTTGAAAACGGAAGCGGGGGGGCGGCCTTCGTTGAGCACAAAGGCCAGGTATGCTTGTTTGATGCGGTCTTTTTCCATGCCCGTGTAACCGAAGCGAGGGGCGGTAGGTTCGGGCAAAGGTGGGACGCAGCCTTCGCCGCGTCGGGCGTTTCGGGGCAAGGGCAAAGGTGGGACGCAGCCTTTGCTGCGTCGGGCGTGCACGCTGTTACATGTCTCAGTGCACGATGACTGACTCAATGGTGCGGGTGCCCGACGCAGCAAAGGCTGCGTTCTACATCAGGCGTTGCGCGCCGCGCGGATGGCTTCCACGGACCGCTCGCGCGCAAACTTGTGGTCCACGATGGGGGCGGGGTACTCCTTCGTGCCCACTTCCGGCACCCAGCGCTTCACGTACTGCAGCTCGGGGTCGACTTGCTCCAATTGGCTTTCGGGGCTGTACACCCGGAACCAGGGCGCCGCGACGGCGCCGGTGCCGGCCATCCACTGCCAGTTGCCGGTGTTGTTGGCCAGCTCGTAGTCCAGCAGCTTGTCGGCGAAATACTTTTCGCCCCAGCGCCAGTCGATGAACAAATGCTTCACCAGAAAGCCGGCCACGGTCATGCGCACGCGGTTGGGCAGGTAGCCGGTGGCGTTGAGCTCGCGCATGCCGGCGTCGACGAGCGGGTAGCCGGTGCGGCCCTCGCACCAGGCCCGGAACTCGTCCTCGTGGTTGCGGTAGGGCACGGCGCGCATCTTGGGGTCGTAGGCTTCGGTGGCGGTGTGGGGGTAGTGCCAGAGCAGCATCATGAAGAAGTCGCGCCAGATAATCTCCGATAGCAGCTTGGGGTTCAGGGCTTTGGCCTGGCGCATGACCTGGCGCACGCTCAGGGTGCCGAAGCGCAGCTGCACCGAGATGCGCGTCGTGCCGTTCTGCAGGGCGGGGGTGTTGCGGGTCTTGTGGTAGTCGCGCACCACGGCCTCGGCCGGCAGGTCGGCGCTGGGCACGAACTGCTCCAGGCGCTCGAACCCCATGCTGGTCAAGGTGGGGCGCGAGCCGGCTTGCTCCTTGGCTATTACCGTCAGGTTTTCTTTTTTGAACGCGTCGGCGGAGCCATAAGGCAGCAAATGGTCGTCGGTGAGCTTGGCCAGGTAGGTTTTTTGGTACGCCCCGAACACCTTGGGCACCGTGCCCGACTTGGTCATGATTTCCTCCTTGGCGAAGATGACCTGGTCCTTGTAGAGCAGGAAATCCACGCCGTGCCGGGCCAGCATGGCGCCCACGGCGGCGTCGCGCCCGGTGGCGTAGGGCTCGTAGTCCTCGTTGGTGTGCACGGCGGCCACGTCAAATTCCCGCACCAGCTGCTCCAGCACCTCCACCGGCTTGCCGAAGCGGGCCAGAAAGGTGCCGCCGGCGGCGTCAGCGGCCTTGGCCAGCCGCTCCACCTCGTCGTAGATGAAGGTGAGCCGGGCATCGGCCTTGCTGGGCAGGTGGTCGAGAATGTCCGAATCGTAGATGAAGAGCGGCACCACGGGCAGGCCGCTGGCCAGGGCGGCGGCCAGGCCGGCGTTGTCGTGCAGGCGCAGGTCGCGCCGGTGCCAGAAGATGCAGATTTTCATTTTAGTTGTCAGTTGCTCGTTGTCCGTTGTCAGGGTGATGTTGAGCAGGTTGTGCAGAGGTCAAAACTAACAACTGACAACGAGCAACTGACAACTAAAACCTATTTCAGCTTCCCCATGCCGCCGTCCACGGCCAGGGTCTGCCCGGTCACGAACGAGCTGTGGTCCGAGAGCAGGAAGGAGGCCGTGTAGGCCAGGTCCTCGGGCTGGCCAATGCGCTGCAAGGGGTGGCGCTTGCCGCCGGCCTCCACCTTCTCGGGCGAACTGAGCAGGGCGGCGGCCAGGGGCGTGTTGGTGAGCGAGGGCGCGATGCAGTTCACGCGCACGTTGCTGGCCGCGTACTCGGCCGCCAGGGCGCGGGTCAGGCCCTCCACGGCGGCTTTGGCGGTGGCAATGCTGGCGTGGAAGCTCATGCCGGTGTCGGCGGCCACGGTGCTGAAAAGCACCACCGACGCCGTGCCTTCGGCCTTTTTCAGGCGTTTGATGGTGGCCTGCAGCACCCGCACGGCGCCCAGCACGTTCAGGTCGAAGTCGCCCAGGAAGTCCTCCACTGGAATCCGCTCAAACGGGCGCAGCTTGATGCTGCCGGGGCAGTACACCAGGCCGTGGAGCGCGTCGGGCAGCGCGTCGAAGGCGGCGCCCACGGGCTGGGTGGCGTCGTAGGTAACGTGCGTGGTGCCCAGGGCTTCCAGCTCGGGCGAGAGGTGGCGCGAGGCGGTGAACAAGCGGGCGCCAAGGCCGCTCAGCAAGGTGGCCGTGGCCAGGCCGATGCCCGACGAAGCGCCGACGAGGAGGATGTTTTTCTCAGTAAAATTCATGCCCGACTAACCCGCGGGCCGGGCGAAGGTTTGGCCGTGCCGCGGACACCCTTTCTCTTCAATCATGGGGGTAGGGTACTACCCCGCACTCACGAGGATGACCCCGCGAGGTAACCGAAGGTCAGCGAAGCCATTGCGGGAAAGAGCAACGAACGAGATTACGAACGTCGAAAGTGGGGTAGTACTCTATATTTGTTTTCACAGGAATTTATAGGCTTTTTTAGCGGCGGTGCGGCGGCCGGCCCGCTCACCAACGCGCGGGGCCGGCTTTGCGCGGGTTTTCAACCCTGACGCGGCCGGCGCCGGCGGCCGACCTCCCAGCTTATGGTATACGCACCTTTTGTCCCGCACCCGGCCCTACTCGAGTTCATCGACAGCGTGTTTGTCATCGATATTGATTTTCGGGCGCGGCCGGGGTTGTCGGCCATCTACCCGTTCGTGCCCTCCCACAACCGCTTTTTGTGCTTTTACCTGCACGACCGGGTGCGCGTCAAAAAGCAGACCGGCGGCTTTGTGTCCCGCGCCCGGTCCATCATCATCGGGCCGCAGCTCACGCCCGTTACCCTCGATTTGGGACAGCACCACCAGTCCGTCGTCGTCAACCTCAAACCCGCCGGGATGTACCGGCTGCTGGGTATTCCGATGGCCGAGCTGGTGGAGTGCGACTACGATGCCCGCCTGGTGATGGGCCGCGAGATTGACGAATTGCTGGACCGTCTGCAAGAGGGCCGGACCTCGCAGCAGCGCAACGACATCGTGCAGCGCTACCTGCTGGGCAAGCGCGCGCAGCTCCGGCCCGGCCTGCCCTTCGACCTGGCCATGCTGCACCAGGTGCGGGCCAGCGGCAACCTGTCCATCGAGCAGGTGGCCGCCCGCGCCTGCCTGAGCGTGCGGCAGTTCGAGCGCCTCTCCCACGAGCGGCTGGGCCTGCCGCCCAAAACCTACGGCCGCCTGATTCGCTTCTCGCACGCCTACAAATGCAAAGAAAGCGCCCCCCGCACCTCCTGGACGGAAATAGCCCACCGCTGCGGCTACTTCGACCAGGCGCACCTCGCCCGGGACTTCCGGTTTTTTGCCGGCCACCCGCCGGGCGGGCTCACGCCGGAAGCGCTGGCAAGCTCCGTGTTGTTGCGGACCATAGAGGACCTGTCCGTCGCGTTGTGAGCCGCCCGGCGGGGCGGGGCAAGATGTCGCGTTTGTACTAGGCGGCGGGTTTGGCGGCGGGTACTTTTGGGAGAAATTATTAGCTCATTTCTCATTCTCCCAAATCCTCATGAAAACTTTCTTGCTTTCGCTTGGTGCCGCGGCCCTTTTGGCGCTGCCGGCGGCCGGCCAGTCAACTGCCACGGCTTCGGCCCGGCCGGCTTCGGCCGGCGCCCCCGCGCGCCCCACCGCGGCGCTCTCCGCCGACGAGCAGCTCCTCACCGGGCTCGTCGACCAGGTGGCCACGGCCATCGAAAAGCACGACATGACGGCGCTGGGCAAGCTCATGGCCCCGGAGTACGTGCACCACAACCCCAATAAAACCAGCAGCGCCCGCGCCGAGGAGCTGGCCTTTCTCGACACCTGGGGCCCTACCCGGGTAAAGCGCCTTGTCCCCGTGCGCGTGAACCGCTACGGCAACACGGCCGTCACGGTCTCCACCCTTATCTATAGCGGCACCGAAGCGGGCAAGACCACCAGCCAGAGCGTCCAGACGATGGCGGTCTGGGTGCTGCGCGATGGGACCTGGCAGATGGCCGTGGTGCAGTCGAAAGTAATGCCCGCTTAGCCCGTCGGTCGCTTTTCCCGTCCGTTTTCCGTCGGCTATGCCCTACCGCTATCTGTTCCTGGCGCTCGGCTTCCTCTTGCAGCTGGCGGACCGCCGGCCGCTGTATGCCCAGGGGGTGGGCATTGGCACGACCACGCCCGCCGCCGCCGCCGCCCTCGACATCCGGGCCTCGGACAAGGGCCTGCTCATCCCGCGCCTCACGGCCGCCCAGCGCACGGGCATCGCGGCCCCGCCCCAGGGCCTGATGGTGTACCAGACCGACGGCACGGCCGGGGGCGGCCCCGGCACGGGCTTCTGGTACTTCGGCGGCAACCCAGCCGCTTGGGTGTTCATCAACCCGGCCGGGGGCGGGGCCGACAACCTGGGCAACCACACGGCCACGACCAACCTGAGCCTGGGCGCCAACGCGCTGACCGGCACCGGGGCCAGCATCGGGGCGGCCGTGGGGGTGGGCGTGCGGGCCGACGGCGGGCTGAACATCGGGCAGAACGGAGTGGGCAACAACGTCTTTGTGGGCTACCAGGCCGGGGCCGTAACGACAGGCGGGAACAATCAGTTTGTGGGCTACCAGGCCGGGGCGGCCAACACGACGGGTATCCGCAACCAGTTCGTGGGCTACCAGAGCGGGCTGCGCAACACGACGGGCGAACAGAATCAGTTCAGCGGTTTTTTCAGCGGCTTCACCAACACGACGGGCGACCAGAATCAGTTCAGCGGTTTTGAGAGCGGCCGCAGCAACACGACGGGTAACCGCAACCAGTTCAGTGGTTTTCGCAGCGGCTACTCCAACACGACCAGCAGTGGCAACTACTTCAGTGGCTTCACCAGCGGCTACTTCAACACGGAGGGCAGCAACAACTACTTCAGCGGCCACGAGAGCGGCCTGAGCAACACGGAGGGCGCGTTCAACCAGTTCACGGGCAACCGGAGCGGCTACTCGAACAGGACGGGCAACTTCAATCAGTTCGACGGCTACCGCAGTGGCTACGACAACACGACCGGCAGCCAAAACCACTTCAGCGGCTACCAAAGCGGCACCAACAACACCATGGGCCGCGGCAACACATTCAGCGGCCAAAACAGCGGCCTGGCCAACACCACCGGCAACGAGAACACGTTCAGCGGCTACCTGAGCGGCCGCTACAACACGACGGGCAGCGACAACACGGCCCTGGGCAGCAACAGCGGGCCGGCCAACGGCAGCGGGGCAATCAGCAACGCTACCGCCCTGGGGGCCAACGTGAGCCTGACCACCAGCAACACCCTCGTGCTGGGCAACAACGCCAACGTGGGCATCGGCACGAGCGCCCCGCTGACCAAGCTCAGCCTCACGCCCACCGCCCTGGAACCCAAAATCACCCTCTTCGACAACGGTAGAGCCCTCAGCCACCACGGCTTCGGCGTGAGCAACGGGCAGCTCAACTACCACGTCTTGAACCTCGGCGACAGCCACGTATTCTATATAGGGGGCAAGAACGGCGACGGTGCCGAGATACTGCGCATCCAAGGAAACGGCCGGGGAAATGGTCGGGTAGGCATCGGCACGAGCAGCCCCCAGAACGAACTCGACGTGGCCGGCACCGCCCGCGTCGAGGAAGTGAATACGCCCCGCACCGGCGCCGCCAACATGCTGCCCGTGGCCTACGGACGCCTCGACCGGAACGGCGCGACCGTCACCGGCTCGGGCAACTTCATCAGCCGACGGACCGACAACGACTTGTACACGATTGAGTTTACGACCGCCTCCCAGCTCAGCTCCTTCGACTTCACCAATGCCGTCGTAGTGGTCACCCCCATCGATTATGTTTCCTCCCCCCTCACCTATACCGACTTGGCGGGGCAGGTACGGGTCGTGTTCTACGAGGGAGGCATCTTTGGCGGACTCGTCCCCACCGCCTTCTCCTTCGTCATCTACGTGCCCTGAGCCGGGCGGCCGGCCTGCGGGTGGGCCTCCCGGCCCCGCTACCGGCCCAAGCGCCCGTGGCCTGCGCCGCCGGCCGCTGGGTCCCGGTGACCGGGCCGTCGCCCAAGCCCAGTTCGCCCGCACCGACCTGACCGGCGCCGAGCGCCGCCAGGAAGCCATAGAGATTAAGGCTCGCCACATCGTAGAGGCCGCCGCCGACGGCGCCGGCGCGGGCGGTGTAGAAGACTTCTTCGAAAACGTGGGCGCCGAGGAAATCGACCTGCTCACCCCGTTCCTGACCGCCACCATCGCCGCCGTGCAAACCCACCACGACGGCCTGCCGGCCTAGGCCAAGGGGCACCTGAAAGCGGAGACGCGTACCAGCACCGGCCAGGTGCGTGATAGCAGTGAAAAAGGCGGGCCGGTGGCCCGCCTTTTTTCGTGTGGGGCCCGTCGGGTTGCCCGTCGCCGGCCCTTGTGCGTACTTTCGCTGCATCCCGCCCACCCCTTACCCCTCCATGAACATCACCAAACTCCTGGTCGCCAACCGCGGCGAAATCGCCATCCGCGTGATGCGCGCCGCCACCGAGCTCAACATCCCCACGGTGGCCGTGTACACCTACGAGGACCGCTACTCGCTGCACCGCTACAAGGCCGACGAAGCCTACCAGATTGGCCGCGACGACGAGCCGCTGAAGCCCTACCTCGACATCGAAGGCATCCTGCGCGTGGCCCGGGACAACGGCGCCAACGCCATCCACCCCGGCTACGGCTTCTTGAGTGAAAACGCCACCCTCTCGCGCCGCTGCGCCGAGGAGGGCATCGTGTTCATCGGCCCCCGGCCCGAGGTGATGGAAGCCCTCGGCGACAAGGTGCGCGCCAAGCAGGTGGCCCAGCAGTGCCAGGTGCCCCAGATTGAGAGCAGCGAGGCCGACCTGGTTGATTTCGACACCGCCCGCGCCGAAGCCCAGCGCATCGGCTACCCGGTGATGCTGAAGGCGGCCAGCGGCGGCGGCGGCCGGGGCATGCGCATCATCCGCGACGACGAGCAGCTGGAAAAAGGCTTCTTCGAGGCCCGCAACGAGGCCCTGAACGCCTTCGGCGACGACACCGTGTTCCTGGAGAAGTTCGTGGAGCGGCCCAAGCACATCGAGGTGCAGCTCGTGGGCGACCAGCACGGCAACCTCGTGCACCTCTACGAGCGCGACTGCTCGGTGCAGCGCCGCTTCCAGAAAGTGGTGGAAGTGGCGCCCGCCCTGAACCTGCCCGACCACCAGCGCCACCTGCTCTACGAGTACGCCCTGCGCATTGGCCGGGCCGTGGGCTACGACAACGTGGGCACCGTGGAGTTCCTGGTGAACCCGGAGCACGACCGGATTTACTTCATCGAAGTGAACCCCCGCATCCAGGTCGAGCACACGGTGACGGAGATGATTACGGGCGTGGACCTGATTAAAACCCAGATTTACATCGCCGCCGGCCACCAGCTCAGCGACCCTGAAATTGGCCTGGGGCCCGACGTGGTGCCGCTGCGTACGGGCTTCGCAGTGCAGTGCCGGGTGACCACGGAAAACCCCGAGAAGGACTTCAAGCCCGACTACGGCACCATCGTGGCCTACCGCGCCGCCGGCGGCTTCGGCATCCGGCTCGACGAGGGCTCGGTGTACCAGGGCGTGGTGGTGTCGCCGTTTTTCGACTCGATGCTGGTCAAGATTTCGGCCCACGCGCCCACCCTGCACGACGCGGCCCAGAAGATGCTGCGGGCGCTCGACGAGTTTCGGGTGCGGGGCGTGCAAACCAACATCCAGTTCCTGAAGAACATCGTCGGCCACCCCGAATTTCAGGCCGGGCAGGCCACCGTCGACTTCATCAAGGACCACGCCGAGCTGTTCCGCTTCGACGCCCGCCAGGACCGGGCCACCCGCCTGCTCGGCTTCGTGGGCGAGGTGGTGGTGAACGGCAACCCCGACGTGCGCGACCTGCTCGACGCCCGCCACCGCCCGCGCCGGCCCGTGCTGCCGCACGCCGGCCACGCCGCCCCCGCGCCCGGCACCAAGCAGAAGCTGCACGAGCTGGGCCCCGCGGGCTTTGCCCAGTGGCTGCGCGCCGAGCCCCTGGTGCACTACACCGACACCACGCTGCGCGACGCCCACCAGAGCCTGCTGGCCACCCGCATGCGCACCTGGGACATGCTGAAGGTGGCCGGCGCCTACGCCCGTCAGCACCCCCAGACCTTCTCGCTCGAAGTGTGGGGCGGCGCCACCTTCGACGTGGCCCTGCGTTTCCTGCACGAAGACCCCTGGGAGCGCCTGGCCAAGCTGCGCGAAGCCGTGCCCAACATCCTGCTGCAAATGCTCATCCGCGGGGCCAATGGCGTGGGCTACAAGGCCTACCCCGACAACCTCACCGAGCGGTTCGTGGTGCAGGCCGCCGAAACCGGCGTCGACGTGTTCCGCATCTTCGACTCGCTGAACTGGCTCAAGGGCATGGAGGCCTGCATAGCCTTCGTGCGCAATAAAACCGACCGGCTGGCCGAAGCCTGCATCTGCTACACCGGCGACATCCTGGACCCCAGCCGCACCAAGTACAGCCTCAACTACTACCTCAAGCTGGCCAAGCAGCTGGAGGAAGCCGGCGCGCACATCCTCTGCATCAAGGACATGGCCGGGCTGCTCAAGCCCTACGCCGCCACCGAGCTCATTGCCGGCCTGCGCGACACCGTGCAGCTGCCCATCCACCTGCACACCCACGACACGTCCTCGCTGCAGGCCGCCACCTACCTCAAGGCCGTCGAGGCCGGCGTCAACGTCATCGACGTGGCGCTGGGCGCTTTGTCGGGCCTCACTTCGCAGCCCAACTTCAACGCGGTGGTGGAGATGCTGCGCCGCACGCCGCGCCACCGCGAGTTCGACCAGGCCTCGCTCAATGAGTTCAGCAACTACTGGGAGGCCGTGCGCGAGCTGTACTACCCCTTCGAGTCGGGCCTGAAGGCGGGTACCTCGGAGGTGTTCCAGCACGAGATTCCGGGCGGGCAGTACTCCAACCTGCGCCCGCAGGCCGCCTCGCTGGGCCTGCTCGACCAGTTCGAGGAAGTGAAGCAGCGCTTCGCCGACGTGAACCAGCTCTTCGGCGACATCGTGAAGGTGACGCCCAGCAGCAAGGTGGTGGGCGACATGGCCCTATTCATGGTCAGCAACGGCCTCACGCCGGCCGACCTGCTCGAACGCGGGGAGGGCCTGAACTTCCCCGAGTCGGTGCGCGAGCTGTTCCGCGGCGACATCGGCCAGCCCGAGGGCGGCTGGCCCGCGGAGCTGCAAAAGCTGATTCTGAAGAACGAGGCGCCCTTCACCGACCGGCCCAACGAGCACCTGGCCCCGATTGACTTCGAGCAGGAGTGGACGGCGTTTCAGGAGCGGTTTCCGGGGGCCAAGTTCACCGACCTGCTCTCGTCGCTGCTCTACCCCAAGGTGTTCGAGGAGTACTGGGCGCACCGGCTGAAATTTGGCGACGTGAGCAAGGTGCCCACGGCGGTGTTTTTCTACGGCCTGCAGCCGGGCGAGGAAACCATCATCGAAATTGCCCGGGGCAAGTCGGTCATCGTGCGCCTGGAGTCGGTGGGCACGCTCAACGAGGAGGGCATGCGCACCATTTTCTTCACCCTCAACGGCCAGACCCGCAACCTGCAGGTTCGCGACCAGGCGGTGGCCGTCACCAAGCTCAGCCACGCCAAGGCCGACCGCGCCAACCCCCAGCAACTGGGCGCCCCGCTCCAGGGCCTGCTGAGCAAGGTGCTGGTGAAGCCCGGCCAGGCCGCGCCCAAAAACACCCCGCTCTTCGTCATCGAGGCCATGAAGATGGAAACCACCATCACCGCCCCGCAGGACCTGACGGTGGCCGAAATCATCCTGCCCGAAGGCAGCCGCGTGCAGGGCGACGACCTGGTTTTGACCTTGGGGTAGCGGGCGGGTCCTTTCCGGGCCCGCACCCCGGCCCGGGGCGCAAGCGGTGAAACAAACCCGCTTTGCGGAGTCAGCGCCAATGAATTCGCTGGTATATAGAAATGAGTGGAGAATATGCGGAATAAAATGCCGAGCTTGCCGGCTCACGTTGTCCTCGTTTTATTTTCATTCATGACGAAATCTTTACTCTTGTTCGCGGCGCTCGTGCTCAATGCCCCGGCGACGTGGGCCCAAATGGGGTTTGGCAAACCCAAAGACGTGGCGGCCGTGAAAAGCCAGCCGCTGGTGGTGGCGCTCAAAGACGAAGACCCCAGCCAATTGAAAAAGCTGGCCAAAAAGCCCGACGAGCTGGCCGAATACAAGGCCTACATCGCCGATTACAACGCGCGGATGCAGGAGTTGGCCCCCAAGCTGTGGCAGTTTTCGCCCTCGGTGGAGTTCAAGCAGGAATCGGAGCTGCCCGCGCTGCGCAAAGCCAAGGGCCCCCAGCGGGGCGTGCTGCGGCATCTTAATTTCGTTCTATCGGCACACACAGGCGGTGTTGGTAACAGGTTAGGTGGATTTTCATACCAATCAGAGCAGGTGTCGGCCCTGGTGGTGGAGGTGATGGGCAACGGCGACCAGCACCAGGTGTGGCGGGTGCAACTCGCTCCCGGGCCCGTGTACACGAGCGACATTATTTTCAGCCTCAAGGGTATGCAGACCTACCTGCAAGCGCGGGCCGACGGCCGCAAGGGCGACGACATGCGCGAGGAACTAGCCAAAAACGGCAAAAAGCTGCGCACCAAAACGCTGCTATTCGACGAAGCGGACATTAAAGGCAAGCTCACGGCTGCCGACATCAAGCAGGCGTACCCGTTCCCCTCCCAGATTGTGCCCCGCGCCACCATCGAAGCCGCCGCCGCCAGTGCCGACGCCCGCTACGCCTGCGTGCGGCTGCTGCCCGCCACGGAAAGCATCATGGTGCAAGCCGTGTTCGACACCGCCGATGGCGCCCTATTGGGCATCTCGAAGCCGAACACGGTGCGCTTGATGGGCATCGGCGGGGGCACCGCCATCGGCAAGGGCAACCTCAAGGATTTTGCCGAAGCAGCGGGCGGCAAGTAGCCGGGTCGGGCCGCGGCCTTAGCGGGAACCAGGAACCAGCCCATTTCCCCCGAAGCTGTTCAGCGTAAAAGGACATTCCCTACGCTGACGCTATGACGGTTTCACCGTCCCCGGTTCCTGCTCCGCCACCCGAACACGCACTCCCGTCTCCCGTTCACTTCTTGCGCAAAGCCCGGGAAGAATCGAGCCGGGAGCTTATTTGGTATGCATAAAACAGCTTTATTTTGAACTGCATGCGAGTCACCCTATCCTTCCGCTTCGCTGTCGCGCTGGCCCTGCTGATGGCCGCGCCGGTTGCGGTGCAAGCCCAAACCAAGGTCAAAACCAAAACCAAGACCAGCGCCGGAACGACCAAATCCAAAACCGCCGCCTCGGCCGCCGCCAAGGCCCCCGTCGTGTCGGCGGCCACCGTGGCCCGCGTGGTGCGCGCCCTGGCCGCCGACGACATGCAGGGCCGCGGCACCGGCCAGCCCGGCGGATTGAAAGCCGCGCAGTTCCTGGCCAGCGAGTTCAAGCGCATCGGCCTGGAGCCGTTGCCGGGCGCCGCGGGCTTCGAGCAAACCTTTTCGGTTTACCGGTCCCAGCCGGGCCCCGTGGTTGCGGCGGTCAACGGCAAGCCCGCGGCGCCGGGGCAGGTCGTCGTGGCCTCGGGCCAGCCCTTCCTCACCTGGACCAGCGAAGATGCCCAGCCGGCCGCCGTGCTCGTGCTCGGGCCCGACCCGGCCGAGCGGCGCAAGCTGTTCGGACTGCTGCGGCCCACGGCCAACACGCTGGTGTTTGTGGACACCGCGCACACCAAAGCGTTTCGGCAGCTGGCTGCTTACGTGGCCGCCGGTACCCTGAGCGCCGAGCAGCCGGGGCCCTACTCCGCGGTGTTTGTGCTGGGCGCCGTGCTGCCTACCGCCAAGTACCGCATCAGCAGCTCGACGACCTTGCGGCTGGTGGAGCTGCGCAACGTGGTGGGCCTGCTGCCCGGCCGCCAGCCGCAGCGGGCCAAGGAGTTTGTTGTTTTTTCGGGCCACTACGACCACCTGGGCACCATCAAGCCGGTAGAAGGCGACTCCATCGCCAACGGGGCCGACGACGATGCCAGCGGGACCACCGCCGTGGTGGCCCTGGCCGAGTATTTCAAGAAGAAAAACGACAACGCCCGGCCCTTGCTTTTCGTGGCATTCGCGGCCGAGGAGGTGGGCGGTTTCGGCGCCACGCATTTCTCCAAGCAGCTCGACCCGCAGCAGGTGGTGGCCATGTTCAACATCGAGATGATTGGCAAAGTCGCCAAGTTTGGGCCGAACACCGCTTTCATCACGGGCTACGAAAAAACCGATTTTGGCCAGCTCCTGCAAGCCAGCCTGGCCGGCAGCAAGTTTCGCTTCGAGCCCGACCCGTATCCCGAGCAAAACCTGTTCTACCGCTCCGACAACGCCACTCTGGCCCGGCTCGGCGTGCCGGCCCACACCATCAGCACCGACCAGATTCCGACCGACAAGCTTTACCATTCCGTGGACGACGAAGTGGAGAGCTTGGACCTGGCCAACATGACGGCCGTCATCCAGGCCATTGCGCAAAGCGCCACCGGCATTGCCGCCGGGCGCCAGACGCCCACCCGCGTGGCCCCCGAGCCGGCCGGCGGGAAATAATGGGAACGTAGATGATTGGAAAAAGAAGCAGCCGGCCGTTTTATTCTTCCGGCGTGGCTGCGAGCCGGGCCAGGGGGGTGCCCAAGGTGTCGGCGGCGTACAGGCTGAGCGTGGTGCCGCTGATGCGGTAGTGCTGGGCCTGGTTGAGCGCCCGTAGGAAGGCCCCTTCGGCGGCCAGGTCGGGGCAGGCGCTGCGGGTGGTGGCCAACGGGCCCAGGCGCAGCGCACCCCCGGCGGGGGCGATGTAAGGCCCCGAAAATTTGTTGCAGCCCGCCCGGCCTTCAACGCGCGTCCGGCCTTCGCGCAGCACCAAGTACGGCGTTTGCTCCAGCGTAGGCGCGGGTCGGCCGGCCAGCTCGCGCAGCTCCCAGCGCACGTTGCGCAAGGGGGAGGGCCCCGGCGCGGTTCTTTCCACGGCATTGGCGCCGGGGCCGGCATTGGGGCGTTCGGCGGGGTTGAAGCTGCACCCGGCGATGGCCGTTGCTAGCGCGGCGGAGGCAAGGCGAAGGCAGGCGGGTAATGACATGGCAGCGGCGAAAAAATGAAAACCCGACCTGTTTACGTAACAAGTCGGGTTAGGGGCGGGGGCCTCCACTCGCTGCACTGAGTAGTGCCGGGGTCAGAGGGTTGGCGGACAAAGCGGGGAGCCGGAAGCCCGAAAGCTGCCTCACCCCGACAACCCGCAGGCGTGACTTCCCGGGCCGTGGGCTATTTGCCCGCCTTAAACGTCAGGCCGGCACCCACTAGTGACGTGCCGGCCGCCGGCCCGCCCAGGGCCCATCCGGCAGTCAGGTCCACGCGCAGCGCGGGCACGGGCCGCAGGTACAGGCCGGCCGTGGTGCCGGTGTGGAGGGCGGCGCGCCCGGTGCCGTAGGCTTCCACGAAAAAGCCGGCCTTGTCGCTGAGTGGGCCATGGAGGGCGAGGGTGCCCAGGAACTGGCCCTTCCGCAGGTCTGCCACGGCCATGCCCGGCTGGCTGAAGCCGAAGTTGGCCTCCAGCCCGAACCGCGGGCCCAGCTGCTCGCTCACCAGCAGGCGGCCGCCGGGGCCCCAGGTGCGGCGGCGCAAGCCCTGGCTGCCCGTGTTCGGAATTGCCGATTCGACCAGGACGGCGACTTGGGTGCGGGTGTCGTAGTGGGGCGACACCATGAATTTGGCGCCTATCACCACCGGTGCCCAGCCGCGGGCTGCCACGCGGCCGGTCTCGGTGAGCACCGCCGGCCCGTGGTGAAAGTACGGCTGGCTCACGCGCAGCTCCATGCTGTTGAAAAAGCCGATGCGCAAAGTGCCCGCGCTGGTGCTGCGGGCCGCCCCCGCGCCGCCAACCTGGCGCTGAAACCCCGTTTCGAGCTGGAAGCGGCCGGGGCGCAGCACCTGG
Organism: Hymenobacter sp.; assembly: GCF_031398885.1. Lineage (GTDB taxonomy): Bacteria > Bacteroidota > Bacteroidia > Cytophagales > Hymenobacteraceae > Hymenobacter. The sequence continues at coordinate 34,913 of NZ_JANNOD010000070.1, read as the reverse complement.
GCCGTGACGGTCTGCCCGGGGCGGTCGGCGCGGATGTTGCGCACGAACGGGGCGTCGATGTTGGGGTTGTTTTCTTCCGGCGTGTTCTGGGCCAGGGCGAGGCCGGGGCTACCCAGCAGGGCGGCGGCCAGCAAAGTGGGTGTGGACATGCAATTTAGACTGCCCGGGCCCCGGCATCGTTCATTACCGGCTGCCCCGCGGGCGAAATTTACCTAATCGTAACCCCGTGTTCTGGGACAATGCCACGGCTCGGCGGTTGTTAAACCTTTTGCGTACAATTGCCCAACTTATGAGAACTCTTGTCATTCTTCGAATACTTGGCCTCGTGCTGCTAGCGGCGGGCCGCCTGCTGGCCCAGCGGCAAACTTTTCCGCTCTACACCGGCGTCGTGCCCAACGCCACCCCCAGCGCGGTGCAGGAAACCAGCGTCCCGCTGCCCGGCGGTGGGGTGCGCATTGCCAACGTGGTGCAGCCCAACCTGACGGCCTTCCTGCCCACGGCGGGCACGGCCAACGGCACGGCCGTCATCATTTGCCCCGGGGGGGGCTACACCAGCTTGTCCATCGACAGCGAGGGCAACGACGTAGCCAAGCGCCTGAACGAGATGGGCGTCACGGCCTTCGTGCTCAAGTACCGCCTGCCCAACGACCAAACCCAGCCCGACAAAGCCATTGCCCCGTTGCTCGACGCCCAGCAGGCCCTGCGCCTCGTGCGCCAGCAGGCCGCCAAGTACAAGCTGAACCCCGAGCGGATTGGCATCATGGGCTTCTCGGCCGGCGGGCACCTGGCGGCCACCGCGGGCACGCAGTTTGCCCGCCCCGTGGGCATTCGCCCCGGCCCCGAGCCGGTGCGGCCCGCGTTTCTGGTGCTGCTCTACCCCGTCATCAGCTTCCGCGACAGCCTCCAGTACGCCGATTCGCGCACCAGCCTGCTGGGCGCCAATCCGACCCCGGACCTGGTGCGGCAGTACTCCGCCGAGCTGCAGGTGAGCACCCGCACGCCGCCTACTTTCCTCGTGCACGCCCAGGACGATAAAACTGTGCCCGTCAACAACAGCATCGTGTTTTACCAGGCCTGCCTGCGCCACGGCGTGCCCGCCGAGCTGCACCTCTACCCGCAGGGCGGCCACGGCTTCGGCCTCAACAACGCGACCACCAAAGACGCCTGGACCGACCGCCTGCGCAACTGGTTCGACGCCAACGGCTGGCTAACGAAATAGCCCCGAGTGGTAGCCGGGTGCTTTACCGCTTCGCTTGGCGTTCCCGCCCGGCGCTAAGCCAGCACCGGGCCGGCCTGCAGTTGCGCCAGCGCCTGGTGAATCTCTCCAAACAACGGCCGGGCCGCCACTGCCGGCTGCGCGCAGCGGCGCTGCAGCTCCCGGAGCGCCGCCAAGGCCTCGGATGCGCCCGGCCGGGCTGCGCAATGCTTCAGCAATTCTGCCAGCAAGCAGGCAAACGCTCGGGCTTCGAGCTGCTGCAGGGCGGCGGCCGTGCCGGCCTCGTCGGGCGCAAAAAAGCAGGCGGCCCCGAAGTCCCCCAGCAGCGCGTCGCCCGCCGCAGTGGTGAGGATGTTGTGGGCGTACAGGTCGCCGTGCAAAACGCCTTGGGCGTGCAGGTGTTCGGTGGCGGCGGCGATTCCCCGCGCGATGCGCAAGGCGGTTGCCGGGCCGAAGGTGGTGCCGGGCGCGTACACGTCGCGCGTGCAGGTGGCCAGGCTGGGCGGGCCGGCTAGGTTCTGAAAACGCGGGTCGATGAGCTCCAGCACCAGACCTTCGGCGCCGGCGGGGTGGTGGGCCACCCGGCCCAGCACGGCAATGAGGTGGGGGTGGGCCCCGGCGCCGATGCAAGCCGCCATTTCGCTGTGCGGCAGCCCGTCGCTGGTCAGCGCCCCTTTGAACAGCTTCACGGCCACGTCGGCCGGAGCGGCGCCGGGGGCTTGCCACCGCGCCCGGTAAATCACCCCCGAGGCCCCTTCACCCAGCGGCTGCTCCACGGCCAGCTCCCGCCAATCAATCGTCCTGATGGGGCGGTGGGCCAGGGCCTGCGCTTCCGCCCGCGCGCAGAACGGGTTGCCCGCAAATGCCAGCCACGCCAGCCGCGGCAGGGCGAGCAGCCACGCCGGCAGCTCGGTCAACTGGTTGGCGGCGATGCGCAGCAGCTCCAGCCGGGTGCAGGCGGCCAGCGTTTTAGGCAGGGCCGTGAGCCGGTTGCCGGCCAGCATCAGCTTCTGCAGCTGCGCACAGTTCCCGATTTCGTCCGGCAGCGCTTCCAGCTGGTTATCGGTGAGGATGAGCCAGCGCAGTGCGGGCGGGAGCGCCGCGGCCGGTAGCGTGTGAATCCGGTTGGCCTTGAAGCCCACCATGCTCAGCCGCGGGCATTGCCCCAGCACGGCGGGCACTTCCGTAAACTGGTTGTCGGAGCAAAACAGCACGCGCAGCTTGTGCAGCCGGGGCAGGTCATCGGGCAAAGAGGCAAGGCCGTTGCCGGAGAGATTGAGCACTTCCAGCGTGTCGGCCAGGGTAAATACTTCGGGCGGAAATTCAGTCAGTTCGGCGGAAAGGTCGAGGCGTTGGCTGCCGTGGAGCAGTCCGGCCCGCAGTTGGTCGAGGGTGTGCATGGGGGCAAAGGTCGGCCGGCCCAGCTCGAAAGCCCTGGGTAAAGCGGGCAAAACCGTGCTTCACACCCCCACCACGTCCCCCGTCCCAAAGTAATAAATGAGCCCGCGCACCTCCGCGTACCCTAGCTCTTCGAACAACGTGGCGTAGTTCCGCAGCAGGCGCTGGTGCTTCTCCTGCGGCGGGGGCAGGCGGAAATCGAGCAGCGTGACTCGGCCGCCCAGGCGGTGATGTTCTTCGAGCGAGGGTTCGAGCACGATGCGGTCGGGCTTGTAGTCGCGCAGCTTCACGCCGCCCACCAGGATTTCGCGCTCCGTTTCCACGCTCAGGTGCGGGGCGAAATAGGGAGCCAGGCGCGGGTCGCTCACCAGCCGCTCCAGGCTCGCGACTAGGGCCGGGCGCTCGCGGGCGCCCAGGATGCCCTCGGCCACGAGCTGGCTGGCCACGCGGCCCACGTCGGCGGCCGTCAGCAGGCGGCGCAGGCCGTAGTGCAGCTTCCGGTCCCATTCGCCCTGCGCCTTTTGCTCCTCAAAGTCGAAGAGGGTGGTGGCGTGGCGGCGCAGCTTCAGGCGGTCCTCCCAGGGGGCGGCGGCGAGATTCGTTAACTCATAGCTATTAGCTAATGGCTGATAGCTAATAGCTTTTTTAGCGGCGGGGGTGCCTTGGGAGAGGACGAAGGAAACTTGCTCATCCTGCCACTCGCCGCGCCCCAGCAGGTAGCCGTGGAGCAGGTCGGTCACGGTGCGGGCGGCGGTAGTAGGTAGTTGTTGGTTGTCAGTTGTCAGTCCTTCTGCGCCCGAACCAACAGCTGACAACGAAGAACTAACAACTGCCGAAGGTTTCTTGCTGATGACGTACAGCCGGTGGCGCGGCCGGGTGAAGGCCACGTAGAGCGTGTTCAGCCCTTCGAGGAAGGTTTTCTCACGCTCCTCGTCGTACTGCGGCCCTAGCACCGTCTGCTGAATGCCTTTTTGCAGGCTAACCACGGCCACGTCCGGCATCTGCGCAATCGGTTTTTCGCCCGCTGCCAGATGCCCCCACAGCAGCGTGCCGCGGTGCGGCTCCAGGCTCCAGTCGGCGAAGGGCACGATGACCACCCCGTAAGCCAAGCCCTTGGCCTTGTGCACCGTGGTGATGGTGATGGCCGCCCGCCCGCCCGGCGCGTTGATGCTGATGCGCCCCTTGCGCTCTTCCCAGTGGGTGAGAAAATTGCCCAGGTTATTGCCGTATTTCAGGCTGTATTCCAGCGTCAAATCGAGGAAACGGAACAGGTAATCGCTCTCCCCGTTGCGCCCCAGCAGGCCAAACAGGCTCAGCAGCCGCTCGGCCAACTCGTAGAGGCCCAGGTTGCCGGTTTCGGCCTCCCGCACATCGTAGCCCAGCGCCCGCAGCTCATCAAAAAACACTGTGCCGCCCGCCGCGTTGGCCACGTCGGCAATGTGCCGGGCGCGGGCCGGGGTGGGGGCCAGCCCGCGCACCACTTTGTCCACGAGCAGCAGGGCCTCGGCCCGGGCCAGCGTGTCGGCCGGCTGGTGCAGCACCCGCAGAATGCTCACCAGCAGGTTCACCACCTCGGCGAATTCCAGTGCCAGCGAGTCGGCCGAAATAATGGCGTAGCCCCGTTCTTTCAGGAATTTGGCTACGATTTTACTGGCTCCGCGCGTGCGGCACAGCACCGCAATATCGGCCAGCTCGTAGCCGTCGCGCAGGGCCTGCTCCACCAGTTGCAGCGTGAGGTGGCAGGTGCTTTCGTCGTAGCCCAGCAGCGCCCCGGGCGCGTGGCCGGGCAGGGGCTCAGCCGTGTAACCGCCCACGCCCGGGTCGTAGAGCAGGGGGGGGGCGTCTTTTTGGGTGAAAAGGAGTTCGACGTGGCCGACGGGTTGAATTAAAAATGAAGAATTAAAAGTTAAAAATTGGGCATACGCGCCTTGTTCCTCCGCTTCATTCTTAATTTTTAATTCTTCATTTTTAATTCTCTCCCCCGGCACCTGCTGCCCAAAATGCGCGTCATAAATCCCCCCCACCAGCCCCAGCGCCGCGTGCCGCGCACTCACCGCTTCAAAAAACGAATTATTGAAATCCACAATTTCCCGCGCCGACCGGTAATTCACTTGCAGGGTCTTGGCCTCCAGCGCCCCGTTCAGCGTCTCGTACCGCAGCCGCAGCAGCTCGCGCAGCTCGGGTTCGCGGGCCCGCGCCACCAGCGCCGCCGTGTTGCCCTGGTGCAGGCGCATAAGCTGCTCCATCTCGCCCCCGCGCCAGCGGTAAATGGCCTGCTTGGCATCGCCCACCGCCAGGCTGGAGTGCCCGTTGGCCAGCGTGTTTTCCACCAGCGGCAGCAGGTTGTTCCACTGCAATACGGAAGTGTCCTGAAATTCATCAATTAGGATGTGCTCGTATTTCTCGCCCAGCCGCTCGTACAAAAACGGCACCGGCTCCGTGAGCACAATGCTGGCAATGCGCCGATTAAATTCCGAAATCAGCACCACGTTTCGCTCGCGGCTAATTTGCTCGACTATTTTATTTAATTCACTCAGCAGCGACGCGTGAAATAGGTACGGCTGCATCGCCGCCAGTAGTAAATAATTCGGCAAATAATCAGCGCGTAATTTATCCAGCGTCGCCACCAAATCCGTTAGCGGCTGGCGCACTGCATCCACGCGGGCTTTGTCGGCGGGCGTTTTAATTTTTCCGCCGTACCATTTATCCTCGGCCAGGGTTCTGCGCACGTAGCTATTGGGCCCGGCGTCGGCTTGCAGCAGCGTCACGCCCTTCTGCACGTACTGGCCGATGCCGCTTTTGCCGTAGTACAAGTCGTCCACGCGCACGTCGGCCTGCTCCAGAATGGCCGCGCCCACTTCCTGGGTCTGCGCAAACGCCGCCTCAATCTCCGCCCGCCGCGCTCGGATTTTTCGGTCCAGCCGCCGGAAATCGGCCAGGCTCAGCTTATCCAGCTGGGCCACCGCCTCCTGCACCGTTTCATTAAACAGCACCCGGCCAAACCCGGCCAGCTCTTCGGGCAGCCGGCTCCAGCTTTTGCCTTCCTCGGCCTGTCCCAGCGCGTACTCCGCCAGCGTCTGCGAGAGCAATTGGCTATTGGGGTCGCGGTTCACCTTGTCCAGCAGCGCGGCCACGGCGCTTTGCAGCACCGCGTCCGTGTCCAGCTCCACCTCAAACGTGGCCGGCAAGCCCAATTCCCGGGTAAACGCCGTCACAATCCGCTGCACGAACGAGTCAATCGTGCTCACCGCAAAGTCGGCGTAATGGTACAGCACCAGCCGAAACGTGGCCGCCGCCCGCCGCCGCACCTCCGCCGCTGGCAGCTTCAACTCCTCGGCCACTTCCGCTAGCAGCGCATCCGGCCGGCCGCTTTCCGGGTACGCAAACCGCCGCAGCGCCCCCACAATCCGCTCCTTCATTTCCCCCGCCGCGTCGTTGGTAAACGTGATGGCCAGCACCCGCTTGAAATACGCCGGGTCCTCCGCCCCCAGCGCCAGCAGCAAGTATTCCTTGGTTAATTGGTAGGTCTTGCCCGAGCCAGCCGAAGAGGAGTAGATGCGGAAGAAGGGCGGCATGATTAATCGTTTTAAATTACTTTCGAGGTTACGCAACCAATGCTATCAGGATAAACGCTTATGGCCCTATTCATCTTACCGATTTTATTTGCTGCCGCATTTGCGTTCTCGATGGTTATTCTCATTGTTGGTAGCTGGGTAGCAAGAATTCTCGGATTTATAAATGGAAATAGACCAAACCTATTCACACTTTTTTCTCAAATTTCAGCTGTCTTTGCAATCCTGTTTATGATAGGTTTTATTATTCGTTATGAGTGGCTTGCTTCACAAAACCTTTTGATAAACTAGCCCATTAACAGAGGAGGATAGTTTGACTCGACTTTATTTCTTTTCCGTTAGCCAGCTCACCATCTCCGCCGTCACGCGCACGGGCCGGCCGCTCCCAGGGTCGAGCAGCACCCAGGTCGTCTCCGCTTCGCACAGCAGCACGCCATCGGCGGCGCGGGTGAGGCGGGTGAAGCGCCGCGACGTGGCCCCGCTGGTTTCGCCCACCCAGGTGGTGGCCCGCAGCAGCTCGCCCGCGAAGGCCGGCTGCTGGTAGCGGATACGGTGCTCGCGCACCACCCAAATGTACCGGTCGCGCGCCGCGGACGGGCAGATGGCCAGCCAGTGGGCCCCGGCCACGTCCTGTACCCAGCGCACGTATTCCACATTATTGGCGTGGCCCAGGGCGTCGATGGCGCTTTCGGGAACCCGAAATTCGTGAGCGAAAGAATGGGCGGGAGCGTCGGTCATGCTAGCATTAGAAGGCGAAGAATGGGCAAAGGTCGCCAGCCATCGAAAAAATTATCTATGGACTTGGTCATTTGGAAATTCTGCCTATCTTTGACGCAACCTAAGAAACCAAGCCACGGTGGCCCAAAAGCTTAGGGAAACCCACAACACAACCACCATGCCCACCGGAACGGTAAAATTCTTTAATGAGACCAAAGGCTTTGGTTTCATCAAAAACGACGAAACTGGCGAAGACATTTTCGTTCACATCAGCGACCTGCAAGTAAGCTCGATTCGCGAAAACGACAAAGTGCAATTCGAAGTAGCCCAGGGCAAAAAAGGCCCGAACGCTGTAAAAGTATCGCTGGTTTAGTCCTGCTTTAGCTTTGTGTTAAGAAAGCCCGCCTTTGGTGGGCTTTTTTTTGTGCTTGCCAGTTTCCGGAAAAATGTAAAAGCAACGTCCTACTGAGCGTGGCCGAAGCATCTCGCTCGCTTCGTTGCAGTCGTATTGATTACTACCGCACGCGTTATGCTTCGGCTACGCTCAGCAGGACGTTGCTTTTGGCACGGCCTGGAACATTCTCTAGCTTTTACAAAATAAAAATTCTATCTTTGCACCCGCATTTGAGGACGGCCCTAAGTTCGCGCAAGCCTGAGAGAGGCATAACGCATTGGCCGCATAGTTTTTTGGTTGTTTTTCCCGCCTGATTGTGACAAGGTAGAAGGAGGGGAAACGTCGCTGAGTACGGCTGTTTTCGGAGCGAGTCTCTTACCCCCATACCTTTTTCCACATTCATGGAAGCTGAAAAAATTGTGGTTCGTTTCGACGAACTGAACCTCTCCGAGGAAGTACAACGCGCCATCACCGAGATGGGCTACGAGGAAGCCTCGGCCATTCAGGCCGCCGCTATTCCCGTGCTGCTCGCCGGCAAGGACGTTATTGGCCAGGCCCAGACGGGCACCGGCAAAACCGCCGCCTTCTCCATCCCCGCCATCGACGGCGTGGACGCCGAGAGCCGCGACGTGCAGGTGCTCGTGCTCTGCCCCACCCGCGAGCTCGCGGTGCAGGTGTCGGGCGAAATCCAAAAGCTGGGCAAATACAAGCGCGGTCTGATGGTGGTGCCCATCTACGGCGGCAGCCCTTACGACCGGCAACTGCGCGCCCTGGAGCGCGGCGTGCAGATTGTGGTCGGCACCCCCGGCCGCATCATGGACCACATCGAGCGGGGCACCCTGAAGCTGGAGAACACCACCAGAATCATTCTGGACGAAGCCGACGAAATGCTCGACATGGGCTTTCGCGACGACATCGAGTTCATTCTGAGCAAAATGCCCAGGGAGCGCCAGACGGTGTTCTTCTCGGCCACGATGAGCAAGCCCATCATGGAGCTCACCAAGAAGTACCAGCGCGACCCGCAGGTGGTGAAGGTGAACCACCAGACCATGACGGTGAGCAACGTGGAGCAGAGCTACTACGAGGTGCGCGGCCCCCAGAAAAAGGACGTGCTGACCCGCTTGCTCGACATGTTCAACCTGAAGTCGACCATCGTGTTTGCCAACACCAAGCGCATGGTGGATGAAATTGTGGCCGACCTGCAAGCCAAGGGCTATTTTGCCGAAGGCCTGCACGGCGATATGGGCCAGCAGCAGCGCCAGAACACGCTGGACAAGTTCCGCAAGTCCACCATCGAAGTGCTGGTGGCTACCGACGTCGCTGCCCGCGGCATCGACGTGGACAACGTGGAGGCCGTGGTGAACTACGACCTGCCCGCCGACGAAGAATACTACGTGCACCGCATCGGCCGCACGGGCCGCGCGGGCAAGTCGGGCAAAGCCTTCACGTTTGTGAGCGGCCGCGACATCTACAAGCTGCGCGACATCATGCGCTTCACCAAGGCCCAGATTAAGCTGGAGCAGGTGCCCTCGTTCGCCGACGTTTCGGAAGTGAAAACCACGCTGTTCCTGAATCAAATCAAGGAAATCGTGGAGAAGGGCAACCTCGACAAATACGTGGGCCGCGTGCAGCGCCTGCTCGACCAGAGCGAAGAAATTACTTCGCTCGACATCGCCGCCGCCCTGCTGAAGATGACGATGAAGGAGGACAAGAGTGCCCAGCAGAGCCTCGACGCCAGCAAGGCGGCCGGCACGGCGCGCCCTGGCTACACCCGCTTGTTCGTGACCATGGGCAAGAAGGACCGGATTCACCCCCGCGACATCGTGGACTTGATTTCGGAATCGAGCAACCTGACCGGCGCCAAAGTGGGCGACATCGCCCTCTACGACAAGTTCAGCTTCGTGGAAGTGCCCTCAGAATTTGCCGATGAGATTGTGGGCAAACTCGGCCGCACCAGCATTCAGGGCACGCCGGTTAGCTTCAGCATCGCCACGCCCGTGCAAGAGGGCGCCGCGAAGGAGGAAGGCTTCAGCCGCACGGGTGGCACGGGCGGTGGTCCCGGCGGCTTCGGCGGCGACCGGGAGCGTCGCCCCTTCAGCGGCGGCGAGCGGCGCGAGGGTGGCTACGGCGGCGGCTACAAGGGCGGCAACCGCGAAGGCGGCAGCGGCTACGGCAACCGCCCCAGCTACGGCAACAGCGGCGGGGGCTACAAAGGCAACCGCGACGGGGGCAGCGGCTACGGCAGCAAACCCGCCTACGGCAACCGCGAAGGCGGCAGCGGCTACGGCAGCAAGCCGAGCTACGGCGCCAACAAACCCAGCTACGGCGATAAACCCAGCTACGGCAACAAGCCCAGCTACGGCGCACCGAAGGAATACGAAACCCCGCGCCCGCCCCGCGCCCCGCGCAACGAGAGCTTCGACGAATAGCCAGTTGCTGCCTTCAGCTGGATTATTCAGTTTTGAGGGGAATATCTAGGCGAGTTTAGATTAGTTAAGAAGCAAAAAAGCCGCTCAATTAGAGCGGCTTTTTTGCTTCTTAACCCATTCGAAAAATAAATTAAACGTCCTGCTTTGTCTGGCATTTAGCAGCGGAAGTGCTTTTCGGGTAGGGTGTTAATAACCGGTTGCAGTCTTATTTATTTCGAGGAATCGCGCAGGGCCTTAATGGTGTTGTGCGCTTCCTGCACGCCCTGGTACTGCTTCTCGATGACCGATTTCAGGTTGCTGGGCAGATCCTGGGCCTTGAGGGCGGTTTGGTAGGCTTTGATGGCGTAGTCTTCGCCGCGCTCGCACTCGTTAAGCACTGCCTTATTGTCTTTGCTGGTCAGGGCTGCTTTGAGGTCAATCCAGGCGCGGTGCACTTTGCTGGTGGCCGAGGTGCCTTCGTTGGGGTCGGGATGCAGGTTCAACTGGAACATCTGGTCCTCGATTTCGGTGACGTAGCCGGCGCGCTGGGCGGCGTATTTCTTGAAGGTTTCCTTCAGGCTGGCGTCCTCGACATCGGTCATGGCGTCGGCGTAGCCTTCCTGGCCGTCTTTGAGGGTGACAACCAATTCGTTGAGCAGGGCTTGGGTGGCTTTGGCTTCCATGGGAAAGGGAGTAGTTTACGGTGAAAAATGACTTCCTCCTTTACTGGCTGACGGCGGCGAAGGTTACACCTCGACCGTGGCCGGGGCCGCCAGCGCCCGGCCGGCCAGGAAGCCGGTGGTCCACGCCGCCTGGAAGTTGAAGCCGCCCGTGATGCCGTCGATGTCCAGCACTTCGCCCGCAAAATAAAGGCCCGGCACGCGGCGGCTCTGCATGGTTTTGAGGTCGACTTCATCCAGGGCAATGCCGCCGCAGGTCACGAACTCCTCCTTGTAGGTGGTCTTGCCGCGCACGGCCAGCGGGGTGCGGAGCAGCAGCTCCAGCAGGCGGTTCTGGGCCTTGGCCGGCAAGTCGCTCCACCGGGTTTCGGCGCCGATGCCGGCCTGCTCGGTCAGGTTGCGCCACAAGCGCTGGGGCAGGCCGAACTGCGCATTGGCCGCCACGGTTTTCTTGCCGTTTTCCTGCCGGAACTGCTGCAGCCAGGGCCGCAAGGTTTCCTCCGTAAAGGCCGGAATCCAGTTGATGAGCGCCGTGCCCACGTAGCCCAGCTCGCTGAGGCGCCGGGCGCCCCAGGCCGAGAGCTTGAGCACCGCCGGGCCGCTCACGCCCCAGTGCGTCACCAGCAGTGGGCCTTCGTACTGGAGCTTTTCGCCGGCCAGCACCACGCGGGCCAGGGGCACGCTCACGCCCATCAGCTCGCTCAGCGGCGACTGGGGCACGTTGAAGGTAAAGAGGGAAGGCACCGGCTCGGTGATGCGGTGGCCCAGGGCGCGCAGCCAGTCGTAATTGGCGCTTTTGGGGTTGCCGCCGGTGGCAATGAGCAGGCGCGTGGCGCGCAGGGTGGGGCCGGAGCGGGCGGTGCCGCTGCCGCTCAGCTGCAGGTGAAACCCGCCGGCGGGCCGGGGCTGGATTTCGTCGACGCTTGTGTTGGTGAAGATGCGGACCCCGGCCCGGCGGGCGGCTTCTTCCAGGGCGTGGGCAATGGTCTCGCTCGAATCGGTGGTGGGAAACATGCGGCCGTCGGCCTCGGTCTTGAGCGCCACGCCGCGCCGGGCAAACCAGGCAATGGTGTCGGCCACCCCGAACTGCTGGAACGCGGCTTTGAGCTGCTTGCTGCCGCGCGGGTAGTGGGCCACGAGTTGCGCGGCGGTGCCGCAGGCGTGGGTCACGTTGCAGCGCCCGCCGCCCGACACGCGAACTTTGCTCAGCAGCTTGCCCGTCTTTTCCAACAAGACGACCTGGACGGTTGGGTCGGCCTCGGCGCAGGCAATGGCGCCGAAAAAGCCGGCCGCGCCGCCGCCGAGCACGGCCACCAGGGGTTGAGCTGCATCAGTATTCACCCGGCAAAGGTACGGCCGCGGCCCCGGGCCGCGGCTGGATTAGCAGTGCGCCAAGGCCGCAAATACGTCGTCGTGCTGAAACTGATAGGGCAGAAGGTTGCGCACCAAGCTGCTATCGATGGTTTTGCCGCTCACGCCGTGCTCGTCCTTGAACGTCGGTGATTCCAGCTTCAGGTATTGGGCCGCGGCGGGGTAGAAGTCGCGCCGGGCGGGGTGCTCGGCGGCACACACGTTGAACGTGTGGCCCCAGGCTTCGTGCTGAATGATGGCCGACAGCACGCCCACCGCATCGGTGAGATGGACCAGGTTGACGGGGGCGTTGCCCTGGGCCAGGTCGCGGCGGCCGGCCAGGAAACGGCCGGGGGCGCGGTCGGGACCGATGAGGCCGCCCAGGCGCACCACGGTGCTTTTCCACTGGCCGTAGCGGGGCACAAAGTGGCCCTCCGCGCGCAACACATCCGAGGCGGCGTCGCGGGTGCTCACGGCGTCGGTTTCGCGCATGAGCCGGGGCTCGTCGGGGTACACGCTGGTCGAACTCACGAACAGGACGTGCTTGGTGCCGGCCGTGGCCACCGCCCGGTGCACGGGGCGCAGCAGGGTGGGGTAGGCCCCGGCCGCGGCGGCCCGGGGCGGCACGTTCAGTACCAGCACGTCGGCGGCGCGCAGCAGGCGCTGGAGTAGCTCCTCGGCCGGGGCGCCAAAATCGGACCCCAGGCGCAGCAGATTTGGTTGGATGCCGGCGCTTTCCATGGCCGCCATGTGCTCGGGCGAGGTGGTGGTGCCCAGCACCGTGTGGCCGGTGGCAGCCAGCGCCCGGGCCAAAGCCAAACCCAGCCACCCGCAGCCGAGCACCAACACAGTTGGGGATTCCGCCCCCGGAGCTGTGCTCGTGGAGCCCCCGGAAATGGAACTAGTCATGTAAAATCAACGCAATTATCTGCTTAGCACCACGAAGGTGCGAATAAAATGCCTAACCCTATATTCGACACCCAAAATAACCAAGCTGGAGCGTAAGCGGGCCTGGCCCGCCATTCGGCCCGGTGCCCTAGTACCTTCGGCCCGCGGTTCGGGCCGCGCTCACCATTTCCACTTCCTTGCCCTCGCATGAACACTCCCTACACCCAGCCCATGCTGCGCGATAACGCGCTGGCGGGCAAAACCATCATTGTCACCGGCGGCGGCACGGGCCTGGGCCGGGCCATGACCACCTATTTCCTGCAGTTGGGCGCCAGCGTCACCATCACCAGCCGCAAGCTGGCGGTGCTGGAAAAAACCGCCGACGAGCTGCGCCAGCAAACCGGCGGCAAGGTGCTGGCCATTGCCTGCGACGTGCGCAAGTACGACGAAGTGGAGGCCATGCTCGAACGCACCGTGCAGGAGTTTGGCGGCGTGGACGTGCTGCTCAACAACGCGGCCGGCAACTTCATCAGCCCCACCGAGCGGCTCTCGCACAAGGCGTTCGACGTGATTGTGGACATCGTGCTGCGCGGCTCCTACAACTGCACGCTGGCCGTGGGCAAGCGCTGGATTGCCGATAAAAAGCCCGGCACCATCCTCAACATTGTCACCACCTACGCCTCGGTGGGCTCGGCCTACGTGGTGCCCTCGGCGGCCGCCAAGGCCGGCGTGCTGGCCATCACCCGCTCGTTGGCGGTGGAGTGGGCCAAATACGGCATCCGTTCCAACGCCATTGCCCCCGGCCCGTTCCCGACAGAGGGCGCGTGGAGCCGCCTCTTTCCCGAACCCCTGGCCAGCCAGCTCGACCCGGCGGCCAGCGTGCCCCTCAAGCGCGTGGGCCAGTACCAGGAGCTGGCCAACCTGGCCGCGTACCTCGTGTCCGACTTCTCGGCCTACGTCAACGGCGAAGTCGTGACCATTGACGGCGGCGAGTGGCTGAACGGCGCCGGCGAATTCAATAAACTGGAAATGCTGACTCCCGGGATGTGGGACCAAATCGAAAAAACGATGCGCCGCTGAACCTGCGGCTACAGTTTGTAGCCGTTGTAGTCCCTGGTAAATTCCTCCGGGGGAATGGATAGGTTGGGGACTACCTCGGAGAATTCGAATTTTTCGAACAGGCCTCTATCGTCGTTCACCTGCACCATGGTGGGCAGGAAGGTCTTGGGGTCGACGCAGACGATGGTGCGGCGGCCGTAGGCGTTGGGCACTTGCAACAGCTTGCCTTCGGGAATTTGCTCGCCGATGCTGAGGGCGTTGCGCTCAATGATTCGGAATTCGCCGCAGCCAAACCGCTCGGCCACCGTGGCCACGGTTTCGTTCTTCCCGGCTTTGTAGTTGACGTACCGAAACTGGGGAAAGTCGGAGCGCAGCACGTGGCTGGGGCGGCCTTGCAGGGTGGTGTCGCCCACGTAGCGGAAGGAGCGGCTGTAGGCGTTGTCGTGGCGCAGGCCGGTGGTGCGCAGCAGGTCGGCAATGGTGCCGAAACCGGCTTGCAGCGCGGTGTGGTGCTGGTTGCCGCGCATGAGCCTGCCGTTGGGGTCGAGGCTCAGGGTGACGTAGGGAAAGCTGGCCGGGTACACCCAGGCGTCGCCATCGTTCTGGCCCGCCACCCAGAGCACCTCAATGCCTTTTTGGTTCTTGATGTAGATGCGCAACGGCCGGTAGGTGAGCTTCATCAGGCTGTGGGCCCGGTTGATGTGGTTGCCAATGCGCTCCTGCGCCTCGACGGTGCAACGCAGGGTTCTCAGGCTTTCGATGGCGACGCTGAGCCGGGTGGTGAGCTGCTCGGTGGTAATGGTGCCGGGCGGGGCCGCGGAGCTGGCGCTGGTTAACAAAGCGGCCGCCCCCAAGGGCCACACCGAACGAAGGGGCGAAAGATAAAACTTATGCAACGATGCCATAAAATAAAGTGGCCAAGCGACTAACAACCAATCAAATCGGATTAAAAACAGTTAATTCAAACTAATGCGGGGAAAGCGCGAAGCCGCGCTATCAAAAATAAACAGCTCATCAATTTCCACGCCACGCAGGTAGCGGAAGAGGGGAAATTGTTCGACCACGGCTTGCACGGCCGCGGCGTCGTCGCCGTTCATGGTGACCCACCCCCGGCTGCGGTCGCTGCTGATGGCGTAAACTTCCACCACTTTCTCGGCGAGCAAGTGGTTGATAAAAGCCCGGTGCGAGGGAATGAGGGCGATGAAATCCTCATCGTAGGCGTCGGGCAGGCGCAGGGTAACAACGAACGTTGGCATAAAATCAGGGTAGCAGGGCCGGGTGATTTAACGCCCGCTGCCGCCGGAAAGTTGGGGGAATTACGCGTGGCTCCCAGTCAGCCGCCCCGCATAAGTCCCCGCCCAAACCAGGGCCTAAAAGGCGCTGCAAAACGAGGAAACGAGCAAAAGTGATTCTGGGAAGCGGCTCGCAATTTACGCATTCCTCCGGCCCGTACGCGCTGGTACCACGCTTGCTGCTGGTGTGAAGCAGCACCCACCCGGCGACGAAAAAAGCCCTGACCAGGGCCAGGGCTGCGGCGCGGAAACGATTGTTTCGGCGAGGGCGTGACCGGTTTAGGAATGGCCGAGCTCGGCCACGCTGGGTTGGGCCCGGTCGCCGCGGGCGGGCTGGGCGGCCGCATCGGGGCTGGCGTTGGCGCCGCGACCAGCAACTGCAATTGCCCGGCCGCGCCCGGTGTCTTCCCATTCCCGAAACCGGGTGATTTCGCCTTGAAACTTGCCCACGAACCAGCTAACGAGGCTCAAATCGTCCAGAAAACCAAGCACGGGGATGAAATCGGGGACCAAATCAATGGGGGAGAGCACGTAAAGCAGCACCGCCAGCCCGGAGATGATGGTGCCCGTGGAGATTTCGCGGTACTCGCCGCCCACGTAGCTGCGCACCAGCCGGACGAGCGTGAGCGCGACTTCAAAGAGCTGGCGGAATTTGTTGGTTTTGCTCTCTTTGGAAGCCAGCTTGGTGGCCACCTCGTTGAGCACGGACACGACTTTGAACGGGCGGCCCAGCAAGCGCGTGGCCCGGCCGATGAAGACGTTGAAGAGGGCGTTTTTGGAAAGCTGGAGGCCTTTGTCGGAGAGTGAGGACATGCGCAGGACGGGAAAATGGTGTGGGCCAGGCTTACGGCTAAGCCTGACCCCGCGTTGTTCCGCCGGGCGGAAGGCCGCGCCACCGCTAGCGCTCGAACAGGGGCGTGGTGCCGCCCACCCAGTCTTTGTCCTTGTTGAAATCCACGCCAATCATTTCGCCGCGGCTCAGCCGGGCCAGGCCCGTGAGCAGTTCCGGCCGGGCCTCGCCGGGGGGCCAGATGTAGAGCAGGCGAATTTCGCATTTCACCAACCCGTCGGGGGCCTGCACCACGGGCGCGTACGTGACTTTGCGCTGGAGCAAGTAGTTGTGTTTGTCGGGCAAGGCGTCTAGTTCCGCGGCCGTCACGTGCAGGCGCACGCCGGCCCCGGCAAAGGAGAACAAGGGCTTGAGCACGTACTGCGATAAGTCGGTCGGGTACGTGGTCAATTCTGGTAAGTAGTAGCTGGGCGGCACAAAAGGCCCCTGTAATAACGGCAGGGTGTATTTGCTGATGCGGAAAAACCAATTCGGATGCCCCACCCACGTCACGTCCACGTCGTCCACTAAATTAAATTCGGGGTTTAACTCGGGATAGCGCGCTAATTCGTCGAAAATAACGCGGTTATAAATTCGGGTAACTCGAATTAGTCGCCCGGCTTTCTCATAAAATAACTGCCGCCCCAACTTCTTAATTTTAGTCAGGCAGACGGCTTCGATTCCCCACAATTGGTGGGATAACGCAAAGTCGATTCGGGTTTTTTGCCGCTCGGGAAATAGCTCCAACAACACCACGTTTTCAATGGGCTGGTCGGCGAGGATAAACGCCCGCATTCGCTGTTGGTAATCCTCAAAGTCGCCACCGGCCAGAAAAGGAGTGACCGAATCAGCAATGGGAAAATGCTGCCGGAACACGGCGGGCAGCCAGGACTGAAAGGCGTACAGGGACGGAAAGCCTTGCATCTCAATCAACTGGGGCTCCAGCTCACCGGCGGCATCGCGGCACACGGCGAAATCAAAAGTCAGGAACTCCGGCCGGCCCTCGTTGCCGGGCACGCGCTGGTGCGCCGGAATGGCGGCGGCGGTTAGGTCCTTAAAATTGGGTTGCTCGACAACGCGAATGATGCTTTCGCCGGCCGCAACCAATTTGTCGCGCAGTCCCGCGGGCACGAACACCGGCGTCTCGGCCACCCGAAAGTCCAGCTGGCCGGGCAACTGGCGGTCGATGTCGGCC
The DNA here is from genome assembly GCF_031398885.1 of Hymenobacter sp. Taxonomy (GTDB): domain Bacteria; phylum Bacteroidota; class Bacteroidia; order Cytophagales; family Hymenobacteraceae; genus Hymenobacter. The sequence continues at coordinate 17,915 of NZ_JANNOD010000070.1, read as the reverse complement.
AGCATGTCGAGGTAGCGGGCCGGGCTGAACGCGGCGTTGAACGTCTGGCGGTGTTCGGTAATCATGGGCGGGGCGCGGCGGCGAAGGCCGACTGGTTAAGCGGCCGCGAGCTGGCCCAACCGGGCCACGGCACGCCGCAAAAAGGTGGGCACGATGACGGACTCGGTGCGCTCGATGGTGCTGGGGTCGGCCAGCAGCTCCACCATTTCGTCGTATTTGGCCTCGCCGTAAGTGGTGACTACTTGCTGCTTACGCTCATCGGTGCGCATGTAGCGGAGCATGCCGTCGCCGTCGGCTTCGGGGTGAAACTGGGTGCCGAAGACCTCCGGCGTGAAGCGGATGGCCATCACGGCCCGCTCCAGCAGCACGTGCGGCCGCTCTTTTTCCAGGCACAGCACTTCGGCGCCGAGGGCGGCGAGCCGGGCCGGGTCGAGCAGGGTGAGCTGGTAGTCGCGCGAGTCCACGATGTAGAAGGGGTCGGGCAGGGCGTGCAGCAGCGGGTCGGCCTGCCCGGCGGGGGTGAGGTGGACCGGCAGCACGCCGAACGACGTGGACTTGCGGCGGCTCACTTCGCCGATGCCCAGGTGCCGGCTCACCAGCTGAAACGAGTGGCAGATGAGCAGCAGGTGCTTCTTGTGCTCGTGGCCCCGGTTGTGCGCCAGCAGCGAATCGATGAATGCAAAATAACGCGGCTCCCAGGCTTCGCCCGAAGCCAGCGGGCTGCCGGGGCCGCCCGTCGAAATGTAAATGTCGTAGTCCAGGTCGGGCAGCGCGTTTTCGGCTCGCACGTTAAACGTGTCGACGTGGAAGGACACGTCGTTTTCGGCGGCGCCGCGGCCGAGCAGCTGCCGGATGCAGCGCAGGCCTTCGTTCGGCGCGTTGTTGTACATATCCAGAATGGCAATGCGAACAGAATCCATGAATGAAGCAGGCCGGGGGCCAATCAATAAAAAAATTACGCCGTGGCCGAGGCCTAAAAAGAAGCAACGCCCGCCGGGCGGCGGGCGTTGCTGACACAAAGGTAATTCGCTTACAGTCCGTGAGCCGTTTCGGCCAGAATGTGGTCCACCACCTTGCTCAGGTCATTGGTTTCGCGGAATACCCGGAGCTGCCGGTCGGCGCCGGTGCCCATTTCCAGCATTTGCAGCACGTACTCCACCTCGTGGCGGCTGCCGAGGTCGTCCACCACGTCGTCGACGAAGTCGAGCAGCTCCAGAATCAGGCTGCGGGTGGGCACTTCCTCCTGCTTGCCGAAGTCAATCATCTGGCCATCGAGGCCGTAGCGGGCGGCGCGCCACTTGTTTTCCTTAATCAGGGCGCTGCGGTAGATGCGGAAGTTAAGGTTCTGCACCTTGAGCTTGTAGATTTTGGCCACCAGGGCCTGCATCACGGCCGCCACGGCAATGGTCTCGTCGGCGCGCATCATCATGTCGCAGATGCGGTATTCGATGGTGTCGAAAAAGGGGTGCAGGCGCAGGTCCCACCAGATTTTCTTGCCGTTGTCGATGCAGCCGGTTTGGATGAGCAGGGCGATGAACTCGTCGTAGTCGCTGGCGCTGTGGAAGAAGCCCGGAATGCCGGTGCGCGGAAACCGCTCGAACACCTTGGTGCGAAACGACTTGTAACCCGTCTCGCGGCCTTCCCAGAACGGTGAGTTGGTGCTGAGCGCGAATAAATGCGGCAGGAAATACCGCAGCGCGTTCATCATGTACACGCCAATGTCGCGGTTCTCGATGCCGACGTGCACGTGCATGCCAAACACGAGGTTGGAGCGGGCGGCCTCTTGCAGCTCCTCCACAATTTTGTCGTAGCGCACGTCGGGCGTGATGGGCTGGTCTTGCCAGCGCGAAAACGGGTGCGTGCCCGCGGCCCCGATTTTCAGCCCCTGCCGGTCGGCCAACTCGATTACCTGGCGGCGCAGGTGCAGCACCTCGGTGCGGGCCTCGCCGATGTTCTGGCAGATGTTGGTGCCCACCTCCACCACGGCCTGGTGCATTTCGGCCTTCACCTGCTCGCGCAGCGTCACCTTGCCGCCCTCCACAATCTGCGAGAGGTGCGAGCGCAGCTCCCGGGTCTGCGGGTCGATGGTTTGAAATTCCTCCTCGATTCCGAGCGTGAACTTGGGCGTAGACATAAGCAGCGGGGCTAGGGAGCCTGGCCAGTGGAGGCAGCCGGGTCCAATTCAGTCAGAAAAAAGTAAGTCGTGCCGGCAACCACGGGTGGCCCGTGGCGAACCGGAGCGCCAGCTAGTCGTTTTTTGCGGCGCTTGACGCATTGGGTTTGGCCGCTGCTTTGGTGGCAGCAGGCTTTTTAGCCGCGGAAGATTTGGCGGCGGCCGTTTTAGCAGGGGCCGCCTTGGCCTTGGCCGCAGCGGTGCTGGGATGCACGAAGGTGCCCCAGGTCAGGTTGTCCCGGCCGGGCTTCTGGGCCTTGGCGCGGGCGATGGCCATGGTGGCGGCGGCTTCCACTACCCACTCAAAGTTTTGCTGGCCCACGGAGTGCACATCGGCGTCAGGGGCGGGGTTGCCGAAGTCAATGGCCAGCGGCACGCCGTCGCGCACGGCAAACTCCACGGTGTTAAAATCGTAGCCGAGACCTTTGTTGAGCCTGAGCACGTAGTCTTTCATGGTGGCCAGCAGCTGGCGGCCGGCGGCGCCGGTCGTTTTCATCTCGGTGGCGTAGCGCAGGTGGGGCTCGTGGCGGGGCTCGTAGGGCATGATGAGCACCTCCTTGCCGCCGATGCAGTAGCAGCGGAAGTAGTCGGTGAAGTCCACCGCTTCCTGAAAAAGCATGACCAACTGACCAGTTTCGGCGTAGGCCCGGAAAAAATCGTCGGGCGAATCGAGCTTGTACACGCTTTTCCAGCCCCCGCCGGAGTGCGGCTTCATGTAGGCCGGAAAGCCGATGTGCCGGAAAGCCGCGTCCCAGTCCATCATGGCCAGGTTGCGGAAGCTGCCCTCGCTGGTGTCCGTTGGGCGCTCCTTGCTGGGCAGGAGCAGGGTTTTGGGCACGGGCACGCCGAGGCGCACGGCCAGGCCATTGTTAAAGAACTTCTCGTCGGCCGACCACCAGAACGGGTTGTTAATCACGGCCGTGCCCATCAGGGCCGCGTTTTTGAGGTAGGCCCGATAAAAAGGAACGTCCTGCGAAATCCGGTCGATGATGACGGCGTAGTCGGAATCGACGTGTTGCTCCACCTGGTCGATGCGGACGAACTCGGCCCGGATGTCGGCCGGAGCTTTTTCGTTCACGCGGTCGACGAAGGCTTGGGGGAAGGTGTTTTCTTGTCCGAACAGGATGCCGATTTTTTTCATGGCGAGGGGTGTGTTGGAAGGTGGTGAGGAGGAGATATTCAGCAAGAAGCCGTGCTTATCTGGCATCCGCTACTAAATCGTGCTCAGGTACTGCGGGAACATTTCGCGCCACACGGGCCAGTCGTGGTCGCCGTTGGGCTTCACATCCAAAGTGTAAGGAATCCCTTTTTCGCTGAGAATCCGCGCCATGTCGAAGGTGGACGGCTTGCAGAAATCGTGCTCCGCGGTGCCGAGGATGATGTTCATCCACTGGAAATGCTCGTTCTGCGCGCCCGGCAGGTACTCGGGCGGGTTGTTGAAGTACACGTTGTCGTCGTGGTAGCCGTCCACAAATCGGCGGATGTCGAAGGCCGCGCCCATCGTGAAAAGGTGGGCCACCTGGTGAGGATGGCGAAAAGCAAAATTCAAGGCCTGATAGCCGCCGAAGCTGCACCCGGCCACGCCAATTTTGTCCACGTGGCACTCGCGCTGGAGCATCGGCACCAGCTCGTCGCTCAGGAACTGGTCGTAGAACACGTGGTTTTGCACCCGAATCCGGGGCTCCAGGTGCTTGGCGTACCACGAGTGGCGGTCGATGCTATCGATGCAGAAGAGCTTCATCCGGCCGGCCTCCACCAGGGGCCGGGCCGCCTCGATGAGCTTGAAGTCGCGCGCCTCGTTGTCGTGCCCGCCGGACGTTGGAAAAATCACGACCGGGTAGCCCCAGGTGCCGAACACCAGCATGTCGATGTCCTGCCCAAGGTGGTGCGAGTAAAAGCGGCGGTGTTGTTCCTGCACGGCAATAGGGATGAGGCGATGCGTTGAATGGAAAGCAGTACGGCAAACTAGCGAAAAATAACGGACTCGTCCATTTGGGGATGCGGGGAGCGGGCGGCCAAATAGTTATTAGGTACCGTCCAGCATAGTTCTGCGCCGGTTTACTTCTTCAGTCACGTGCTGAAGCATAGCCATTTTGCACGTGGCCCGGACTCCCGGCTGGCGGGCTTGCTCCGGCCAGCGCCGCACCATGGCGCATCATGCCGCTGCGCTCCGTTTAACTTTGTCCGATGCTTTTGGAAATTGCCCCGCCACCTATTGCTTCCACCGGCACCCTGCTCCGCCGCGAAGTGCTGGCGTCCAGGTTTTTGGCGCGCGACGTGGAGCTGAGCATCCTCTTGCCACCAACGGACACGGCTGCCCCGGGCCCGTACCCGGTTCTGTACCTGAACGACGGCCAGGACCTGGCGCGACTCAGTTTGGCAGCCACGCTCAATGGCCTCTACGCCAGCCGGGCCGTTCGGCCTTTCTTGCTGGTGGCCATCCACGCCAACGAGCAGCGCGTGCAGGAGTACGGCACGGCCGCCCACGCCGACTTCAACGGCCGCGGCAGCCGCGCCGGCGCCTATGGCGACTTTGTGCGGCAAGAACTGCTGCCCTTCGCGCAGGCCAACTACCAGGCATCAGCCGACCCGGCCGACGCCGTGGTGGCGGGCTTCTCGCTCGGGGGGCTGTCGGCTTTTGACTTGGTGTGGCACCATCCCGAAGCGTTTGCGCGGGCCGGCGTGTTTTCGGGCTCGTTTTGGTGGCGGCGGCGGGCGGTGGGGGCCGGCTACACGCCCGCCGACCGCATCATGCACGGGCTGGTGCGGGCCGGCCGGCCGCACCCCAGCCACCGGTTCTGGCTGCAAACCGGCACCCTCGACGAGCGCCACGACCGCACCGGAACCGGCGTTATCGACTCCCTGGAAGACTGCCTGGATTTAATCGAAGAGCTCATCGGCCGTGGGCTCGATGCGCACCGCGCCATTCGCTACGTGCAAGTGGAAGGCGGCCACCACCACCCCGATACCTGGGGGCGGGTGATGCCCGACTTTCTGGTGTGGGCCTTTGGGCGGGAAACAGCGGCCGCTGAGTTGCCCGCGCCGCTGCCGGTGGTGCGCCTGCAATTCGACCCCGCTTTGGGCCCCGCCATCCTGCCCGTGGCGCCCGCGCCGGCGGGGCCCGCGCCGCCGCTGGTGCTGCCAACCACCACTGCCATTTCAGAAACGCAACCCCGGCCCGCCGCTCCCGACCTTACAGCCCTTCAACCTTCATTGATGCTTATGTCCACCACCCGCCCCGCCGATGGCGACTTTCTGCCCTACGCCGGCAGTTACATTGACCTCATGCCCGCCGGCACCGACCCGCGCGAAGCCCTGCGCGCCCAGCCCCGGGAAATCCACGCCGCCTTCGCCCACCTGAGCGAAGCCCAGGCCGAGCAAGCGTACGCGCCCGGCAAGTGGACGCTCAAGGAAATGCTGCTGCACCAAATCGACTCCGAGCGGGTGTTTGCCTACCGCGCCCTGCGCTTTGCCCGCGGCGACAACCAGGATTTGCGCGGCTTCGAGCAGGACGACTACGTGGCCCACAGCGGCGCCAACGCCCGCAGCGTGGCCAGCCTGCTGGCCGAGTACGACGCCACCCGCGCCGCCACGGTGGCGTTGTTCGAAAGCTTCACCGAAGAGCAGCTGGCCCGGCGGGGCTCCGCCAACGGCGGGCCTGCCACGGTGCGGGCGCTGCTGTTCATCATCCCCGGCCACGAGCGGCACCACCTCAACATCGTCCGCGAGCGGTACCAGCCCGTGCTGCGGGGGTGAGGGAAAATTTCTACCTTCGCCCGGCACAACATGCCGGCCCAGCCGGGCGTTGACAACCGCGCAATCCTCTTCTCAACTCACTTAACCTTCTTGTCAATCATGGCCAAAGCCCAGGATGCCCGCAAAGAGAAAAAGAAAGAACCCGTCAAATCCCTGAAGGAGAAAAAGGCGGAGAAAGACGAGAAAAAAGTGGCCCGCGCCCGCAAGCAGGAGTAGCGCCCGGCCCGCACCGACCACCTAAATGCTTCCCGGCCGCTGGCCGTGGAGGCATTTGTTTTTTAATCCAGGCGCCGAACAAAAGAAAAGCTGCGGAACCGACTGGCCAATAGAGCGCTACAGCGTGTAATACGGCTCCTTCTCCTTGTCGTGGTGGCGCAGGTAGCCGTGCAGCACCAGCTTTATCAGCGTCTGAAAAGCGCGGCGCTTGCCGAAGTTCACCAGCTGCATGAACTGCGCCAGCGTGATGCGGGGGCGGGTTTTGAGGTAGTCCAGCACGGCCAGCTCCGGCTGGCTGAGCGGAATTTTTTCGAAGCGGGCCTCGGGCGGCTGGCGGGCCAGCACTTTCTCGGTGAGGCCGCTGGTTTGCACGCTGGCATCGCGCACGCGCACGTAGCCGCGCCAGTCGCCGGGCGCCACCTGGGCGCGGTGGGGCTTGGTTCGGCTTTCGGGCACGGTCACCACCAGCACGGTGCGGCCGTCGGTCTCCACTTCGCGGAAACCCAGGGCCGTGAGCGGCGGCGCGATGTAGTGCTCGGCGGCTTCGCGGAGCACGAACAGCTCTTCCTCGGCGTCGCGCACGCCCACCACGCGGCCGGCGTCGTCCACGCCCACCAGCACCTGTCCGCCCCGGGTATTGGCCAGCGACACCAGCGTGCGCGAAATCCGGTGCGGGTGGGTGGTCTTCTGCTTGAATTCCAGCTCCTCGCCCTCGCCCCGCGCTATCAGCTCGTGTATGTCCATGGCTATTGGTACAAAGGCCCGCGCGCAAAAATGCCGCTTCCGAAGGACAGAAGCGGCATTTTAAGCAAGTTGTTTTGCAATCAGGCGGCTAAACCCGGCGTGTTGCCCTAGAAGGGCAGGTCGTTGTCGTCGTCGCCCGCGATGGGCGCCGCCGACGGCTGGGCGCGCAGCGTGGGGTTCTGGTTTTGGGCCGCCGGGCGCGGGGCCGCCTGCTGCTGGCCGCTGCCCCCGCCGTAGCTGCCGGTGCCCCCGGCCGCCGCCTCTATCTTCCAGGCTTCGAGGTTGGTGAAGTAGAGCATCTGGCCGTTCTTGTTAAAGCCGCGGCCGCGCAGGTTGAAAGTTACCTTCACCTCGTCACCCATTTTGTAGGGGTCGATGAGGCTGGTTTTGTCCTGCACCATTTGGAACTTGATGTGCTCGGGATACTGGCCGTCCTGGACCTCGAGCACGAACTCGCGCTTGCGGAATTTCTCGCTTACCTGCTGTTCGTCAAATATTTCGTGCAGCCGGCCGGTTACGTCGTATGCCATAAAAGTAGGTGTTTGGGTAGTAAAAATCTTGAACATCAAACCTACGAAAAAAAACGCGAGCCACCGCCCACCCGTTCCCTCCGCCTACCTTTGGGGACGCTTTTTTCCGCGGTTCATACCTTATAATATGTTTGCGCTTGCCATTCACGGTGGGGCCGGCACCATTGCCCGCGCCTCGCTCACGCCCGACGACGAACGGCAGTACCGCGCGGCCCTGACCGCCGCCCTCGCCCTGGGCCACGACTTACTGCGCGACGGCGGCGCGGCCCTCGACGCCGTGGAAGCCGCCGTGCGCAGCCTCGAAGACTGCCCCCTGTTCAACGCCGGCCGCGGGGCCGTGTTCACCCACGACGGCCACCACGAGCTGGACGCGGCGGTAATGACCGGGCACAACCGCTTGGCCGGGGCCGTGGCCGGGGCGCGGCAGATGCAAAACCCCATCCGGGCCGCCCGCCTGGTGATGGAGCGGACCGACCACGTGCTACTGGGCTACCCCGGCGCCGACGACCTGGCCCGTGAGCACGGCCTGCCCCTGCAACCGGCCGAGTACTTTTTTACCCAAAAACGCTACGACCAGTTGCAGGACGCCCGGGCCTCGGGCCGGATGCAGCTCGACCACGCTGCCGACCCCAACTGGAAAAAAGGCACCGTAGGCGCCGTGGCCCGCGACGTGCACGGCCACCTGGCCGCCGCCACCAGCACCGGCGGCATGACCAACAAGCGCTACTCCCGCATCGGCGACACGCCCCTCATTGGGGCCGGCACCTGGGCCGACACGCGCTGCGCCATCAGCTGCACGGGCAACGGCGAGTATTTCATCCGGGCGGTGGCGGCCTACGACGTGGCCTGCCTGCTGGAGTACAAGAACCTGACCCTGGAAGAAGCCTGCCGGGTGGTGGTGCACGACAAGCTGGCGCCCGTCGGGGGCGAAGGCGGCCTGATTGCCGTGGACGCGGCCGGCCACGTCACGCTGCCCTTCAACTCGGAGGGCATGTACCGCGCCAGCCAAATTGCGGGGGGCGAGGCGATGGTGGCCATCTATAAGGAGTAGCAACGCGCAGGAAAAAAGCGGCTCTTTGTTTTACAGGCTGTAAGCAACAGCTTTTTTGGACGGCCCTGGGGCCACGCCGAAAAAAGCCCGCCCATCGATGCGATGAGCGAGCTTGCTTTTTGCAAAAACCAGGGCGGCCTACCGCTGCACTGTCGCCGAAGTAGCCGCCGCGTCGATGGGCGCGGCCAGTTGGGCGTCCAGAATCTCCTTGCTGGCGTAGAATTTCCGCTCGCGCATGTCGTACACGTTGCCCTTGGCCAGCACGTGCATGGTCACGTTCTCGACCGATAGCACCGTGCCTTTCTTGGCGGCGGCGGCGTTGTTGTGCTGGATGTTGTGCCCGTCGAGAATGATGACCAGGTTGGAGCCCACGGTTTCCACCAAATTGCCCTCGGTGATGAGCACGCCCGTGTCCTCGCCCAGCCCGATGCCGATGAGCTTGGGGTGCAGCGCCACCGCCTCAATCAGCCTTCCGAACCGGCCGCGCTTCACGAAGTGCGAGTCGACGACGGCGGCCGGCAGCAGGCCCAGGCCGGTGCCCATCTTCACGGCGCCTTTCAGCAAGGCGTCGGGCACCGAGCCGCCCCGAATCATGTACTGCGACATGGCCATGGCCCCGGCGCTGGTGCCGGCAACCACAAAGCCGGGTTCGGCGTGGTACCGCTGCAGCAGGCGGTCCAGAAACTCGGTTTCGCCGAACATCTCGCGCAGCCGCGACTGGTTGCCGCCCGAGAACATGACGACGTCGGCGGCCAGCAGGCGTTCCAGATACGCCGGCTGGCGGGCGTCTTCGGGCGTGCGAATGTCCATGATGCCCACGTTCAGGCAGTTGAGCATGGCATAGGAAGAAGTGTAAATCGGGCCAACCTCCTCTGGAATCATCGACGCCGTGGTGATGACTTCGATGCGCGGGTCGGGCTTGCCCGTTTCCAGCACGATGCGCTTGAGGATGCCTAGCTCAAAAAAGTTGAGGTAGTACTTGCGGCGGGTCCGGGGGTTGGGGTAAGTGCCCTTGTCCTCGTTGCCGCCCACGGCAATGAGCTTGCCGAGCGGAATAATATTTTTCAACGGATAGCGGTGATGGTGGTCATAAAGAAGGCAAGCAAAACGGCCCGCGCCAGTGGGCGTGGCCGCCAGGCGGGAGCGGAGCCCCCGGCAAAGTTCGGGCCGGACGGGCTCATGTCCGCGTGCCCAGCAACGCATCGAGCGTGCCGGTGGCCACGGAGTGGTAGTTGGCCCGCGCCCCGGCGTAAATGCGGCGGGCGCGACTTGTGCCCCCGGGCGTGGCCAGCAGTGCCCGGTACAGCGGCACCAAAAACTTGCGGCGGCCCACATGCCGCAGAAAATTTTCCAGGGCCGGCGTGGCTGCCGCGTAGCCGGCCCGCACGGTGTGCGAAAACCAGGCCGTGAGGATTTCAGCGTTGCCCGAAGCCGTGAACCCAAACGCGGCGTCGAGGTCCGCCAGCTGCCCGGCCGTCAGGGTGGGCGGGAGGCCGTGCAGGAAATGCACCCATTCGTGGCTGCTCCAGTCGGTGGCCCCCGGTACGAGCACGTCCGCGGCCGTCCCGCTTTCCAGCCCGGCCAGCGCATGGTCTACGGCCGCGAACCGGCGCGAACTCACGACTGGCGCGTTGGTCGGCAGGCCGGGGCCGTCTACCCAGTCGGCCAGGCGCAACTGACTCTCCAAGCCGGGCTCCCGGTCCAGCAGGGTTGCGCGGAGATAGGCAAGGAAAGTGGCCGTGTCCATGGCCTCAAAGCTGAACCGGGCGAAGTACGCTTTGATGAAGGCGTCCAGCCGGGGCCGGCCGATGAGGCCTTCCAGCGTGAGCAGGAGCGCGCAGCCTTTTTCGTAGGCTATTTCGGTAAGGCCCTCGTCGGGGTCGCGTCCGGCCAAATGCAGGCGCAGGTGGGTATCGGAACTGGTCGCCCCGATTTCCTCAATGGTGTGACACAGCGCTTCGCGGCCCAGGACCTGGAGCATGTCGGCGTAGTCCTGGCCATACAAATGTTCCATGATGCGCCGTTCGAAATACACCGTAAAGCCCTCGTTCAGCCAGAAATCATTCCACGTTCCATTTGTAACTAGGTTGCCGGACCAGGAGTGCGCCAGCTCGTGCGCCACCAAACTGGTCAGGCTGCGGTCCCCGGCCAGGATAGTTGGTGTAACAAATGTTAACATGGGGTTTTCCATTCCGCCGAAAGGAAAGCTGGGCGGCAACACCAACAAATCGTACCGCTCCCAGCGGTAGGAACCATAAAGTTGCTCGGCGGCGGCCACCATGTTTTCCAAGTCGGCAAACTCGTGCGTGGCCCCGGGCAGTGTGGGCAGCTCGGCGTAAACGCCCGTGCGTCCGCTGAGCGGGGCAAAGGCCAGGTCGCCCACCGCCAGGGCCATGAGGTAGGCCGGAATGGGCCGGGTCATGCGAAAATGGTAGGTGCCGCTGCCGTTGCGCTGTTGCGGGTTCTCGGCGCTCATCAACGCCAGCAGATGGGCCGGCACGCGCACGGTGGCTTCGTAGGTGAAGCGGATGCCGGGCGAGTCCTGGCAGGGCAGCCAGGTGCGCGCCAAAATGGCCTGCGACTGCGTGAACAGGAACGGCTGCGTGCCCGCCGTTTGGGCCGGCGCCAGCCACTGCAACGCCGCCGCCGTGGGCGCGGTGCGGTAGCGCAGGCGCAGGGCCGTGGTATCAGCGGCCAGAGCTACGCGCAGCGCCTGACCAAGCACGGCGTCCGGCGGGCCCGTGGCATGGTCCGCCGGCGCGGCATTGCCGGCCGCGTCGAGCCGTTCCACGGAGTCAAGAGTAAGGTCCCGGACGTCAAGCACTACCTCGCGGCCGGCCTCGGGGTTGGCCAGTTGCCAGGTGGCGGTCCCGGCTAGCGTACGGCTCTCAAAATCAACCGCCAAGTCGAGGGCTAAGTGGCCAACCCGCACCGGGCTGGTGCCGGCGTGGCTGTGCGGGTCGGGGGACAAGGGGGACGGGACAGCAACGGAAGGAGCCATAGCCAAGCGAGCAAGAGAAGTACACGGACTACAAAGAATAAAAAAATCGCCGCGCGGATGAAACCCGTCGGGCGTAAGCCCCAAAGCCGATGCGGGCCGAAGCCGCAGAACCTGGGGCAAGTTCTTCTGGGCTTTCTGCTTCGGTCCGCGACGACTGGCCGGGCGGACCTGGTGGGAACCCGGATTCAAGCCATTTACTGGGCCGTCGCGCCGGCCCGCGCCGCCAGTGGGAATACGAAGTTGGCACGATTGCGGCCGGCGTGCGGCTTGGCTCCGTTCTCGAATGGCGTACTTTGCCACCGGGTGGCCCGCAGACCGTCCGCCGCAACCTCGCCTGCCGCTTGGCAGTACAACGCCCGCCTTCCGGCAACTGCCCAAGATTGCCCAAGGCTTTTATTTCGTTTGCCTTACTTCGCTCAATGCCTTTTCTGTTTCGTTACACCTCCCTGCTGTGGGTGCTGTTGGCGGCCCTGGGCTGCGCCACGCTGCCGTCCTGCGGCTCCGATGGCGGCTCTAGCGCCGGGGAGCGCCTGGCCGCGGCCGTAACGGCCGGGCCCCAGCCGCGGCTCGACAGTACCTACCTCGTTAACACCCTGCGCGCCGAGCCCCGCTTCAAGCCACAGCTGCTGGCCGCCCGTCGCTTCTACCGCGAGCGCAAGTTCCAGCTGGGCTGGTTCAAGAACCACCAACCCGTGGCGCAAGCCCGGGCCCTGCAAGCGGTTATTGCTAAAGCCCAGGATGAAGGACTCAACCCTAAAGATTACCAGGTTAAGAACTTTAAACAATTATTCGCCGACCTCGAACAGGCCCGGCCCGACTCCGCGCGCCGCAACGCCCTGGAGCGGAAGATTGACGTGGCCCTCACCGGTACGTACCTCAACTGGGCTTCCGACTACTACCGCGGAGTAGCCAACCCGCGCGATTCTAAAAGCACCGCCTGGCAGGTCAAGCCGAACAAAATCAAGCTCCACAAGGCCCTGCTTACTTTCCTGGGGGAGCGCAAAAGCCGGTACAACTACTACGAGTTTGCGCCCCTGCACCCCGAGTACGACCAGCTCAAGAAAGCATTGGCGGCCTACCGGGCTCAGGAACGGGCGGGCGGGTGGCTCCCTTTGCCGGCCACCCTCAACCTCCGGCCCGGCCGGTCGTCGCCGGCCGTGGCCATCCTTCGCCAGCGCCTGTTGGGCAGCGCCGGTGGCAACGCCCCCGGCGCCCCGCCGGTTGTGACGGCGTCGCTCGGCGGTCAGTCCGGCACCGCTCCCGCGCCACCTGCCGCACTAGTTTACGACCCCGAATTGGTGAATGCCGTGAAACTATTTCAGCGCGACGCCGGCCTCAAGCCCGACGGCATCGTGCGCGGTACCACCTTGCGCCAGCTCAACGTGCCCATCGGTGCCCGCATCGACCAGCTCATTTTGAACATGGAGCGCTGGCGTTGGCTGCCCAAGCGGTTCGAACCCAACTACCTGCTCGTCAACATTCCCGAGTACACCTTGCACGTCATCGAGAACAACCAGGAAGCCTTCGCCATGCCCGTCATTGTGGGCAAGGCGCTGCACGAAACGCCGGTATTCAGCGATAAAGTCGAGTACGTCGTGCTCTCCCCTTACTGGAACGTGCCTTTCAGCATTATTGAAAACGAGCTGCGCGCCAAGCTCGTGGCCGACCCGGGCTACCTCGACCGCCTCGATATGGAGGTGGTCGAGGGCGTCGGCCGCAAGGCCGAAGTAATTGACCCGGCCTCCGTCGACTGGGCCACCGTGACCCCTGAAACCTTCAAGTACACCCTGCGCCGCCGGCCGGGGCCGAAGAATGACCTGGGCGACGTGAAGTTTATTTTCCCCAATTCCAACGACATCTACCTCCACGACACGCCCAACGACGAGCTGTTCTCGCAGAGCACCCGCAGCTTCAGCCACGGCTGCGTGCGGGTCGCGGAGCCCATCAAACTAGCTACTTACCTGCTCCGCAACAAGGCTGGCTGGGACCAGCAAACCATCCTCGACAGCATCGCCACGCGCCGCGAAAAGTACGTCACGCTGAAAGAAAAGCTCCCGGTGTACCTGGTCTATTTCACCGCCTGGGCCGACGCAACTGGTCACCCCCACTTCCGGGACGACATTTATGGCCTCGACAAAACGTTGGCACGCGAGTACTTCGACTGACCCCGCTTTGGCGCAGTAACCCCTGCCACCGCAGTGACAAAAGCGGCTCCCCCTCAGTTGTCCTGCGTGTTTCTACCCAGGCCCCGCGACTCACAGGTTGCCGGGGCTTTTCTGCGGGCAGCGCGTAATGAGGCACAGGCTTAAGATTACAATTGTATAAATTAAGTAATGGTGGATAGTCTACGTACCTAAAAATACATTTGTATTCACATAATGAGAACTCGAAGTTTCATTTGTAAATAGAAGCAGTAAGCTTTAACAGCTCAAGCATCTACTAACTGAGTGCTACATTTGTAATTAAATAAATTACAATGGTTGAGCGCATTCGGTTACTGCTGGAAGCCCGGCAGTTCACACCCACCCAATTTGCTGACGCTATCGGCGTAGCCCGGCCCATTGTGAGCCACATCCTTTCGGGGCGCAACAAGCCCAGCCTGGAAGTGGTGCAGCGCATTCTGGCGGCTATGCCTGATTTGTCGATGTCTTGGCTGCTCAACGGAACTGGTCCCATGCATGCTGCCCCTGCCGCCCCGCTGCCACCGACTCTGCAGCCCCCCAAGGCAGCTCAACTCATTCATAACGAGTTGATTTCCGCCTCCGTGCCAGAACAGGCTGACCGGGCGTCCATCCCGGCAAGCGCCTCCACCTCCAAAGGCCAAAAGATTACGGCGACCCCGGGCGCGGGAGCCGGTCCCGCCTTATCTGTTCGGTCATCTCCGCCATCGCCCGGGCGTTTCAAGACCCAAAAGCTGGAATCAGCCTCCGTTGCAGTTCCAAGTCCCGGGCCTTCCGAGCCGTCCTCCCTGCCGCTCGCCGCGCCAGCCGCCGCGCCAATCTCCGGGCAGGCATTCGAAACGGCAGCCCCGGCCGGCAGCCCCGCGGCGCTTGATTCCCGCCTCACGAGCCCCACCGCTACCGCCCTCTTTTCCGGGGGCGAAAAGCCAATCCGGCGGATTGTCATATTCTATCGGGATGGCTCTTTTGCTGATTACCAGCCCGAATAGTTTGTTTCATAGCGGTTCTGGGGTCAGTGTATGGGTCGCTTGTGGGGTGCGGGGCTTGCTGCCGCCCGTCGGCGCGGTATCGGCACCACTTGCTCAGCGACGAACGGAGGCAAGCCCCATACCCTCTGTGCGGTGAACCTGAGAACTCCTCTAAACCCCGTGTGCTTGGATTCATTGCGGCCTGCAAGCATCAGGCAAGTAACGAGCACGCGACTCTTTTCTTGTCGTCGAGTCGCCTCTTTCTGGCAATGGTTCAAGTATGTGCGGGCCCGCTTTGCACCCGGTCATCAGCTTCTCCAGGCGACGATGTTCCGGCGCCCATTGGCGATAAGCTCAAGCATTAAATGCCTGTCAGTCTCTGACCAAAGCACAATTTGGCAGACTGCTGTGTCGGCTTGCTTTCTGCCCCCACCTATAGCTAACCACACTATCAGCTCTTACTTTCAAATGCCATACCTGTTTCCATCGGATACTAATATGCGTAGAGCCAATACGGAATATTGTATTCAATTCTATTTTTCTTATAAACATCAGTATTTCAATTAAATGAATGCTACTAATGAAAGTAATGAATTATTAAATTACTGCTTAAGATAACAGGGATTCTGCTATGGTTTAGTTCGTGGCTTTAGCTAAAAAAAGCCTATACCAGACATAGTTTAGGGGATTTAACTTTTGTCATAGTGCTAACTAAGTTAACATTCAGAAACCTCATAATAATCTTAAGTTGGCAAGCATAATTTTTCTGCCGGTACTAACACTATGAGCGGTGAACTGAGGCGGTTATTTGACCTGCGTTTCTTAATCTTCAGCCGGATTAGATGATTTAGCCGAATCATGTGGGATAGCGTAGCCACGAAGAGGAGAAAGCCTTTCTTGCGCAGTTAGCAGAGCTTAGTTATCATTTGTAAATCGTACAGGAGTCGGATTAGAAGCGGGGCGGCCCGGGCCCAGAATCAGTTGTGGCTCGAAACTCCTGACGGGAGAATGGTGCCCGCGCACGGGGAGTAGCAACCTCAACGGTTGCGCGTTTGGAGCTCAGGGGCTAACTTTGCGGCATGAAACTGACCCGCACGAATCTTTGGTTGGCTGCTGTAGCGGCTGTACTCCTGACGGCCTCTTGCGCCCAGGCTCCCGACGCCGAAAAAGACCCCGCCGCTGATGCCGCTTACAAGCGTCAGCACCGCGCCGAGGGCTACCGCGACGCCCAGCGTTCCAACGTTACCCGCAACTAAGAGCGGCCCCGCCACCCGCTGCTATTCCTTGAACGCGGGCGGTATTTATAAAGTCTCAACGCAGAAGGCCCCCGCCCAAATTGGGGCGGGGGCCTTCTGCATTGGGGCGTGTCATACGTTGAAAAAATAATTCGGCCTCCAGAATCCCAAACCGTGCTAGGCGGCAGGGGCGGCCTCGGCCAGGACCAGGGTTGGCATTGGGGGCGTGTTAAAGCTGGGCAGGGTGATACCGGCCAGCAGTTCGTGTTCCAGCAAGTCGGCCCAGGTGCGGAGGTAGAGCACCACGTCGTCGCGCTGATTGTGGCGCAACGCATCCCGTCGCTCGAAGGGAATGGCGGCCCGGATGCCGGGGTCGGCAAGGCGTTCGAGGTGGGTGAGGTCGGCGCGGGTGAAGCCCAGGGCCAGCATCTCGTCGATGGTCTGGTCGATGGGCAGGCCGCTGGTGGGGCAGTAGTCCACAATCTGCCGCTCCCAGTCGCCGTAGCGCTGCATGGCGCGGGCGTGGATTTCGGCTTTGGTGAGGCGCGTGACGGTTTGGGCCAAGTGGCCGCAGTTGCAGCTGCCCATGTGGCCCCACTGGTAGGGCGCTTGGGTGGCGAGGCGCTGGGCCGTGGCGCGCAGGGCCTGGATAACGGGAAGCGTGGGCTGAGCCATAAAGGAGAAGGGAATTATTCGCGGATAAGGCAAGTAATCAGCCCTAAAAAGCAGCAGGACCCGAAAAAAGTTTTCCGGGTCCTGCTGCTTTTTGGATCAGACTTTAACGCGTCAAATCAAGCGTCGTGCCGAGCGCGGTCGAAACCTCTCTACCTCAATACCGATTCAATCAATTGAGGTAGTTGTGCTGTAAAGATGCTTCGACTGGGCTCAGCACGACGTTCTGTTAGTCAGCGCCAAACGCTCTAAAACGAGCCGCGGCGCGAGCCGCCCGCATCGCCGCGACGACGGCCGCCTTGGTCGCCACCTTCGCGGTTGCCGCCCACGTTCACGCGGGCCCCGCCGCTGCCAAAGCGACGAGCGGTATCCGACTGGCCGTTACTGGTCGGAGCCGCCGGCCGGCCGCGGTCACCGCTGGGGCGCCCACCGCTTTGGCCGCCGGAGCGGCCGCTGCTGGGGCTGCCACCCGCACGACCGCCGCCACCGTTGCCGCCTTCGCGGGGGCCGGAGCGGGCCGGGCGACCCGCCGGGCCTTTGGGGCGGATGATGCGCTCGTTGCCGTGCAGCAGCACCGGCTTCACGTGCGAGGTGGTGAAAGGATGGTCGCCTTCGATGTCAATCTGGCGGCTGATGAGCTTCTGAATGTCCTGCAGGTAGGCGCGCTCCTCGTCTTCCACGAAGGAATACGCGGTGCCGAAGGCCCCGGCCCGACCGGTGCGGCCGATGCGGTGCACGTAGGTTTCGGGCTCGTTGGGAATCTCGTAGTTGATGACGTGGGTCAGCTCGTCCACGTCGATGCCGCGGGCGGCGATGTCGGTGGCCACCAGCACGCGGGTGCTGCCGGCTTTAAAGTTGGACAGGGCGCGCTGGCGGTGGTTCTGGCTCTTGTTGCCGTGGATGGCTTCGGCCGGAATCTGGTGGGTGGCCAGGGCTTTCACCACTTTGTCGGCCCCGTGCTTCGTGCGGGTGAACACCAGCACGCGCTTAATGGCCTTGTCCTGCAGGATGTGGCGGAGCAGGGCGGGCTTGTCGTTATTCTCTACCAAGTACACCGACTGCGTCACCGTTTCGGCGGTGCTGCTCACGGGCGTCACGGCCACGCGCACCGGGTTGGGGCGCAGAATGGTGCTGGCCAACTCCTGACAATAATCCCAGTACACCTCGGGGACGATAAGCAAGGGAGAATGTTCGAAATTGCGTCGCAATTGGCTGGCGTTTGCCGCCTCGCGCAATAAGTCCTGTTCGTATTTTAAATGTTTCGCAAACTCGCCGATGAGTTGACGCAGTTTTAAGTGGCGGCCTTGCGCCCACAGGGTTTCAATAAGCGCAGCGCCCATATTCATCAGCGCGAGGTCTTTATCGATGACGGCAGCAATCCCAGGACGT